>PLXJ01000018.1 GCA_003151395.1 Actinomycetota bacterium
TAATGATCGTTGGTCTCAGTCATGCACTGCCTAGCTCGCTATATAACGGATTAACAGCAAATGGCGTCTCGGCGGCGCAAGCACATCAGATCGCCGGCCTGCCTGTTGTTGGGAGCCTCTTTGCATCATTCTTGGGATACAACCCACTTGCGAGTTTGCTGGGAACACAAAGTGCAACCCACGTCACAAGTGCACAGTGGAGCACGCTCACAGGAAAGCATTTCTTCCCTAATTTGATTTCACAGCCGTTCCATCACGGATTAGTTATCGTATTTACAATGGCGCTTGCGATGGCGCTGATTGGCGCTGTTTTCAGCGCGCTACGCGGCGCACGCTACCTTCATGGGGTTCATGTCAAGAGTGAGTAACTACCTGTTCTATTGTTGAGGAATGAACGCGTTAACTTTAGAGAGCGCCACTGCACAGTGGAATGAGGTGCTCGACGCCGTTCTAGAGCGCGATCGNNCATGATTTTTCTATCGCGCGCAATCCACATCACATTGCCCTCTTGCAAGAGATGATTCTGAAAGTTCTGCGCGTTCCACTGATGGTGCAAGAAGTATGAAACGTATCGGAGTAATCCTCGGGGTGGTGCTCGCAATGATCGCCAATTTAGCCTCCGCAGCAACTTCGCCAGCCAAAATTGATGCCCTCGGTCCGGGTACGCGAATTCATGGAATGGATATTAGTTATTACCAGCACCCGGGAAATGCGCCGATTAATTTCAAAAAGATGTATGCCGCGGGCATCCGCTTCGTAATTATCAAGGGCGGCGACACGGTTGATGCTTATGATGCGCAAGCGGTTAAATATATGCTCCCAGATCGCTTAGCGGCGCAGGCGGCGAGCATGTACACCTCATTTTATTACTACGCCTATCTCCCAAATTCAACGGTTCAGAAGACCATCGTGAGTGATGCGAAGGCGCAAGCTCAAAAAGTTATTTGGCGGATCGCCTCCCTTGGTGGATACGGACGACGTGATCTTCCAGTTGCCCTTGATCTTGAAAATAACTGTGTCCAATTCAATGCGAGTGGCTGCGCACATTATGCCTCAACGGCAAATGTCACGCTCTGGGCGCAAACCTGGCTAGACACGGTTGCAGCGGCCACGGGGCGAAAACCATTTATGTATAGCTACCCGCAGTTCCTCGAAAACGCTATGGCACGATCAGCGGGTCTGCGCCAATATCCTCTCTGGCTAGCCCATTATTCGATTGATCCCGCCCTCACCGCTAACCAGCCGAATGCCAAGAGTGTTGGATGCTACGCAGATTCTTGGACCAATAACGATTGCTCGGCACAATGGCAGATCTGGCAATACACCTCGTGCGGAATCGCAGGTAAATATGGTGTACCTGGCACCCGCGTTGATCTCAATGTATTCAACGGAAATAACAGCGCTTTTATGCAGTTGGTCCGCGGCTTGTGGCAACCAGACCAATCCCAAATGCTTCCAATTAATGAACCAACGGCGATATCGATCACGGCGCAGTCCGCCCGAACGGTAAAAGACCCCGTGCTCTTTTACGTCAGCGTTGTTCGACCTAATTTAACACCGGTGGTCACAGGTACTGTGGCTTTTGTTCCTGCCTCATCGATGATGAGCGTTGGAAAGCAAAGCATCACCCGCAATTCATCCGGATCCTGGCTAGTAAGTATTACTAATTTGCCCGTCGGAAATTATGTTGGAACTATCAACTTCACTGATCCAACTACTACCGAAGCTCCCGCACAGGTGGCGGTCGTCTTTACGGTCTCACCTGCACCGACTCCAAGCCCGATCGCAACTCCAACAAAACCATCAACACCATCTGCTACTCCCGCACCTTCTCCTAAACCAAAACCAACTCCAGTAGATTCTTGTGCGGGGCAAATCCGCAATTAAAGTAGACTACCTACCATGAGTCGAATTTTAGTTACTGGCGGTGCAGGCTATATCGGTTCTACCGCGACAGCCATTTTGGCTGATCGTGGATATGAGGTGGTCGTCTTTGATGATTTATCCACTGGTCACGCCGACTCGGTAGATTCACGTGCCACGCTTATTCAGGCTTCATTGCTCGACCCAGAGGCGCTCGCAAGCGCTCTGGTTGGGTGCGAAGCGGTGATCCATTTTGCAGGTAAATCACTCGTTGGTGAATCTGTCGAAAAGCCAGAGCTCTACCACCACGTAAACGTTGATGGAACCCAAAATCTGCTTGACGCGATGGCGACTGCCGGGATCGACAAGATTGTTTTCTCCTCTTCAGCCGCAACTTACGGTCAGCCGGTAGATGATCCCATCACCGAAGAATCTATCGCTTCTCCAACCAACCCATATGGTGCCTCAAAGTTAGCAATTGACAAGATGATCACCGCCGCGGGTATAAGTGCTATTTCGCTTCGATATTTCAATGTCGCTGGAGCCTATGAGTCAACGAATGGGTGGTTGCCAGAGCGACACAATCCGGAGACTCATTTAATTCCTCTGGTTTTACGCGCCACAGCTGCCAATCCACTGAAAATATTTGGAACCGATTGGGATACCAAAGACGGGACCTGCATTCGCGATTACGTGCATGTTGTCGATTTAATTGAAGCGCACATTTTGGCGCTCGGTGCGCTAAAACCCACAGTTCACGAAATTGTTAATTTAGGCAGTGGAGGCGGATACTCGGTTCGCGAAGTTATTGCCGCTTCCGAGCAAGTCTTGGGCCGTACCGTGCCGACTGTAGAAAGTCCTCGTCGAGCCGGAGATCCCGCGACGCTTGTAGCTTCAATCAAGAAGGCAAAGTCACTTCTCGGATGGACACCCACCCGAGATCTTGTGACGATGATTAGCGATGCAGTTAAATCGCAAGTTCAATAGAGCGAACTTCAACCCCACCTATTGCATTTAAGACATCAAGTAAATCAGTTGGATCGGTACCTGGGATCGCAACAGTTATGTCGTCGATACCTTTTCCGTCTTCACTCTTGATGGTTACTAAAGAACGAATATCTCCACCCGCAAAGCCGATAGCGGATGCGACCGCGCCAAGTGAACCTGGGCGATCGGGAAGAGCAATCTGCATTTTGAATATAGCCATGTTTTAAGCCGTCACAATCGCATCGCCACTAATGGCAACGCTGTATTTGGGAAGTGGTGAGGGGGCTGGGCCACCAAGCACCGCGCCGCCTTTGGCAGGGTCAAATGTACTACCGTGGCATGGACAATCGAGCGTTTTGCCTGCGGGGTTGTAGCCGAGAGTGCACCCTTGGTGGGTACAGACCGCTGAGTAGGCGAAAACTCCAACGTTGGTTCTAAATAAGAATGCCGGGTTCCCATCTGGAGCGGTGTATTGCATCACCGAACCGACTGGAAAGGCCGAAAGTGCAACGATCTTGTTCCCTGCTTTGGGGAGAGGAATTGACTTCTTCAGCCCTCCCGCGGCGAGCGCTGCGATAACGGCAGTAACTCCAACGCCGATTATCTGCATGACTTCACGACGATCCCTTAGGTTGGGGATTGGATTTTTACGGGCTCTGGCCCCAGCCTCTTGACNNAGAAGAAGAGCGCGATCCACATAGCTAAGTAAGCCGTGTCAGATCCCAGGAAATAGGGATGAACATGCCAAGTCACCGAGAGCCACAAGACAGTCGAAACGCTCGCTCCAGCGATGATCGCAGCCTGGAGCGCGACGCCAGTAATTACGGCAATTCCAATCGCCAATTCACCTAACAAAATCATCCAACCCGCCAGGGTGGCGTGCGAGATCATGTGGCGCAAAATGAAGGAGATGGGGGAATTCTTTGCAAATCCAGTGAGCTGAGCGCCGATATACCCGCTCGAAGCCCGATTGAAGAATTGAGCGTCAGATGCCTTTTGCAGGCCCCCGTAGAGCCAAGTTCCGCCAAGCATGAGGCGAAGTACTCGAGTGCCAACTGAATGTGTACGCCAAGAATCGAGAACGGAAAAACGAGCCATTGTGTCCCTTCGGTCGGGGCTGAGCATACTGAGCCAACCTTAAAATTTCCGCTGAGCGTGAAACGCTCCCTGACTTGGACTCGAACCANNAACCTGCCGATTAACAGTCGGCTGCTCTGCCAATTGAGCTATCAGGGACTACGAGTGGGAATCTTAGCAAGATCTGGCTATACCGCTAAATCAGGCTAGTTCTTTGGAGAGCTACAACTCCCCTATTGCAAGGTCCTTCTGGGCGCGTTTGTGAGCCTCTTTCGCGACTAAGGCACCAAATATCTCGTTGTATCTATCTGCCTCGTCGACCGGATTTATCCGCTGCAAGGTGGATTTAATTTCAGCGATTTCGCGGCTCAATGCAACCTCGCGCAACCTCGCGATAATGCTGGCAACATAGCGTTCGGAAACTTCGCCATCGGTTCTAATGGGTTCTACCGTCAATTCTGTTATTAGAGCACGCAAAGTTTCATCTTCCGTACGTTCTAAAAGTGAATTGATATTCATCTCTGGGAGCGAGTCAATCTGAGCGCGAAGTGCTGCGTAAGGAGGATATGTAAAAGCGGCAGGTTCAATTTCAGCCCAAGCATCCGCTAATTCGTTCGCTTGTAATTTGGATTTCAAGACTTCACGCTCCAGCATCAAGAGCGGATCGCTTAAGTTAATGGCCATCGCGGGTCTCTCTGGAAGCGGGGCATTACTCTTACCTGCCACGCGCTTAACTGCGGCCGAAACTGTGTCAACTTCCATTCCAAGCCACCCCGCAACCAAGCGAATGTACTCCGGGCGAAGGGAAGCGTCGCGAATTTTTCCAACGAGAGGTGCAACTTGATTGAGCGCACTCACTCGCCCTTCTGCAGCTGCAACGTCGTAACCTTTGATCACAGTTCGCATTGCAAACTCAAATAGTGGAACGCGACGCGCTATCAAATCACGAACGGCAATATCGCCGCCCGATTGCCTGAGTTCACATGGGTCCATTCCGGAGGGCTCTACTGCCACAAAAGTTTGTGCAACAAATTTCTGATCATCGCCAAAGGCACGGAGCGCAGCATTCTGGCCTGCCGCATCACCATCAAAGGTAAAGATTACTTCGCCTCTAAAGGCATCATCATCCATCAAGAGGCGACGGATAATGCGTATGTGATCATCGCCAAAAGCGGTGCCACAAGTCGCAACTGCCGTCGTGATTCCGGCCAGGTGCGCTGCCATCACATCGGTATATCCCTCAACAATGACTACCTGACGCTTCTTTGCAATCTCCTTCTTTGCCATATCTAGGCCATACAAAATCTGCGATTTCTTGTAGATAGGAGTTTCGGAGGTGTTTAAATATTTTGGACCTTGATCTTTCTCATCGCTCGCTAATTTACGAGCTCCAAAGCCGACGATATCGCCCGAAATGTCCTTGATGGGCCAGATTAAACGGTTGCGGAATCGATCGATTAATCCCCCGCGCGTTCCCTCTTTTGTAAGACCAGCGAGGTTAAGTTCTTCATCTTTGTAACCGAGTGTTCGCAGGTGCTTATAAAGCGCGTCCCACTCATCGGGTGCATAACCAACTCCAAATAAATCTGCCGCTGACTTATCAAAACCGCGACCAGTTAAAAATTCACGTCCCACCTGCGCCGGACCTGGAACCCCTAATTGTTCGCGATAGAAACTAGCCGCCGCTGTATTGGCAGCGACTAAGCGCGAACGATTGATACCACTTCCCTGACTCGGACCCGAGGAGTCGTAATGAAGTTGATACCCGATGCGTTCGGCAAGCCGTTCGACCGTCTCAGTGAAAGAGAGGTGTTCTAGTTTCATCAGGAAGTTAATGACATCCCCGCCAACCCCACATCCGAAGCAGTGGAAGTAGCCTTTAGAAGGCGTCACGTGGAAGGAGGGACTCTTCTCATCATGAAACGGGCAGAGACCTTTTTTCTGTCCCCCGCCAGCGCCTTTGAGTTGTACAAAATCGCTGATGACATCATCAATTGGGCTGTGGTCGCGGACATAGGTGACATCTTCTTCTCTGATACGGCCGGCCATAAGGGTTATCTTAGGCTTTTCAGTTTGGTGTGCAGCGCGTATGCCCCAGGATCCGTCAGGGATGCGACTTGATCCACCACCACTCGCAACTTTTCCGCGGAATTTGTGGCGAGTTTCCAATCATCCAAGAAGAAAGAGTCCAGCGAATCTGGCGCCTTCGCCAGCACCATTTCGACGAGTTCCTTGATAACGATCTGTTGATCGGCGTAGCGCTCTTGGGAGGCGGCGGCATTGATGACATAAAATGTCGCGATTGATTTGAGAATAGCCACCTCAATGCGCTGTGCCCGCGGCACAACAAGGTTGGCGTTGTATCGGGTCAATGGCCCATCTCCATATTGATCTCGCGTTGCACTTTCGGCAGCGAGCGCAAAGCGACCAACGAGTTGCGAAGCTAAATCTTTGAGACGGGCTAAGTGGCGATGTGAACCATCATAATTTTTTGGCCAACACGAAAGCGCTTGCAATACCGCGAGCGCATCCTGCGCTTCACCCTCGGTCATATCGCTCATGTACAACTCCTGGGCGACCGCATACAAATCTGCAACATCATCGTGCAGCGTTTCTAGTTTCACATGTCCCGTGACAAGTGCATCTTCTAAATCATGAACGCTATAAGCGACATCATCAGACCAATCCATGACTTGCGCTTCCATGGATTGAACTCGGCGCGGTGCGCCTAATCGAACCCAGTTAAAGATTTCTTGATCATCGTCGTAAACACCAAATTTTCGATTATTAACTTCACGCGGCCATGGGTACTTTGTTGCCGCGTCGAGTGATGCTCGAGTCAGATTTAACCCGACAGACCGACCTTCATCATCAACGGTCTTAGCCTCTAAACGTACGAGGAGTCGAAATGATTGGGCATTACCCTCAAATCCCCCGCACTCCTCCGAAACCGCGTTGAGCGCGTCCTCACCATTATGGCCAAAAGGAGGATGTCCGATGTCGTGCGCCAGGCAGGCGCCTTCCATTAAATCGGGATCGGCACCCAGCGCCCAACCGAGTTCGCGGCCGACCTGCGCGCACTCCAGTGAGTGCGACAACCTGGTGCGCGGAAAATCGGCAAGCCACGGAACAGCGACTTGGGTTTTCGCAGCTAACCGTCGCAACGCAAAGGAATGAATAATTCGGGCTCGATCGCGAGCAAACTCGGTACGGCCAAGTCTTTTAGCGGGTTCATTCAAGAATCGGTCACGATCGCTCTCGGTATACCCGGGTGACTCTAAAGCCTGTCGAAGAACCATAAGAAGGTAAGCCTATTTCTTAATTTGATCACTGAGGTGAATTCCAAAGCGGCCTACGGTTTCATACGCTAGATAGGCACCGGTTTCACGGAATAAGTAGCGCAGCCCAGTCGATTTGAGCGAGCCCGGCCCGGTTTGCGCGGCTGCACACGTCGCCCGAATCCCAAGGTCTTTTGCCTCAGTCATAGCGCGATAACAATGATAGGGATCGGTGGAAATAATCACGCTGGCCAGATGATGCAATTTCATATAACTGACGTAAGCAACGGTGCTGGTCAACGTATCTTTGCCAATAGGTAGCGCAATAATTCGAGATTCTTTAATCCCCTGGTCAGTCAATGAGTGAGCGCTAGCAGCAGCCTCAGTTGATAGGTCGCCCTTCTGACTTCCCCCCACAGTGATGATCAGCGGTGCCAAGCCGGATTCGTAAGCTATTCGCGCCTCCGTAATGCGCGCAGCCAAAATGGGAGTGGGCGTTCCATTATCTTGGGCCGCTCCTAAGACCACAATTGCATCACTTTTCTTTATGGATGGATGGTGCGCCGTCCACCAAATCTGTGTTGCTACGTAGAGCGGGACGATAATAATCAGAAGAAAAATGGCGGTAATTATTCTGCGCAGAATTTTAAAGAGAAACACAATCAACCACCAGAGACAGCATCGTCAATCGTGATGGACGCAAATTCATCAGGATCGTTAAGCCAACCATCTGGAAGGTGAACCGCGCGACCGTGACTGCGGCGACCCCGAGGCGTTTCGGCAATCAAAGTCGGATACGGCTGCTCTTCAAGTTGCGAAAGCAAATGTTCCAACTCTCCGAGGGATGCAACCATTCCAAATCCCGCGCGTAACTCGCGCGGTACCGAAAATCCCTTGAGATACCAGGCCATATGTTTACGTAGGTCGCGCATCGCACGACCTTCACTCTCAAAGAAGTCAACTAGCAACTCTCCGTGGCGATACATCACCTTACGAACCTCAAAGAGTGATGGAAGTTCTGGAGACGGGGCACCGCTAAATGCCGCCACTAAATCTGCAAACAACCAGGGGCGACCAAGACAACCACGACCGACGACAACACCCGCGCAACCAGTTTCTTGCATCATTCGCAATCCATCAGCCCCGCTCCAGATATCCCCATTACCTAATACCGGAACTCCGGTGGGAGCTAAGTGATCAACTAACTGTGCAATCCGAGACCAATTGGCTTGACCTTCATACATCTGCTCCGCCGTACGGGCATGTAATGCGACCCAGGTGACACCCAAGTCAGCCGCTGATTTCGCTGCTTCAAGGTAAGTGTGATGATCGCTATCGATTCCCACACGCATCTTTACTGTTACTGGAATTCCATACTTTGCCGCCGTTTTTACAGAGGTTCCAACTATTGCACTAAAGAGATTGCGTTTAAATGGAAGAGCTGCTCCACCACCACGACGAGTTACCTTAGGAACGGGACAACCAAAATTAAGATCGATGTGATCGGCTAAATCTTCTGCGCCTAAAATATCAATCGCTTGACCCACTACTTTTGGATCGACGGCATATAACTGAACAGATCTTGGGGTTTCACCCTTGCCCGGAGTAATCAACCGCAAAGTTTCTGGGTGGCGTTCGATCAGCGCCCTAGCCGTCACCATTTCCGAGACAAAAAGACCTGCGCCTTGGTCGCGACAGAGCGTTCTAAATGCCGAATTGGTGATCCCTGCCATAGGTGCAAGAACGACAGGGGTTTCTAAAATCACTTCGTTGCCCGCAAATTGCCCATTGGCAATTGGTAAACGCAGCGGAGCGACCTTCGTAATCACAGGTATTAGGCGCCGATGAGTCGTGGAGCTAACCATGCTTGCACGTGGTCGATGCCGATTCGCTCTTGCGCCATGGTGTCGCGATCGCGGATGGTAACTGCGTTATCTTCGAGCGAGTCGAAATCAATCGTGATGCAGTACGGCGTACCGATTTCATCCTGACGACGATAACGACGACCAATTGCACCAGCATCATCAAAATCAACCGACCAGTTCTTGCGAAGTTCTGCAGCTAGGTCGCGCGCCTTTGGTGATAAGTCAGCGTTTCGAGAGAGCGGCAATACTGCAACCTTGATCGGCGCCAAACGATGATCAATCTTCATCACCGCGCGCTTCTCCATTTCTCCCTTAGCGTTGGGGGCTTCATCCTCCGTAAATGCATCCATCATGAAGGTCAGCGTGCAACGATCAACACCTGCAGCAGGTTCGATGACAAACGGCGTCCACCGCTCGTTCTTCTCTTGATCAAACCACGAGAGATCTTTACCGGATGCGGCGCTATGTGCTTTAAGGTCAAAATCCGTGCGCGAGGCAATACCTTCAAGTTCGCCCCATTCGGTGCCGTTGAAATCAAATTTGTATTCGATATCGACTGTACGCTTTGAATAATGCGATAATTTCTCTTTTGGATGTTCAAAGAGCCGCAGTCGATCTGGGTTGATACCAAGATCGGTGTACCAGGCAAGGCGAGTATCAATCCAATATTGGTGCCAGACTTCGTCGGTTCCTGGGACGACGAAATACTCCATTTCCATCTGCTCGAATTCGCGAGTCCGGAAAATAAAATTACCCGGAGTAATCTCGTTCCGAAAAGACTTGCCGATCTGGCCGATACCAAATGGAGGTTTTTTGCGTGAGGTTGTCGCAACATTTTCAAAGTTAATAAAGATGCCTTGCGCGGTTTCTGGGCGCAGATAGGCAAGACCGGACTCATCTTCAACAGCCCCCAGAAAGGTTTTGAGTAGACCAGAAAATTGCCGAGGCTGGGTGAATTTTCCTTTGTTGCCGCAATTAGGGCAACCGATTTCTTCCATAGAAGTGGGTTTGCGGTTGTGTTTCGCTTCAAATGCTTCTTCTAAATGGTCGGCACGATAGCGCTTGTGGCAAGCGGTGCATTCGGTGAGAGGATCCGAGAAAGTTTCGATATGACCAGATGCCTGCCATACCTCAGGGGCCAAGATGACCGATGAATCCAACCCAACGACATCTTCCCGGCCCTGAACCATTGATTTCCACCATTGGCGCTTCACATTATTCTTGAGCTCCACGCCCAACGGCCCGTAATCCCACGCTGCGCGCAATCCGCCGTAGATTTCTGAGGAAGGGTAGACAAAGCCGCGACGCTTGGCGAGGCTAACTATGGTTTCTAAACGATCTGCGGCCATGTAGTGCTCCTTTTATCCGGCTGGCTGTCGGCTGGCTTGCTGGTCGCAAGTTGGTCCTAGTTGGTCCTAGTTGATTCAAGTTTACCCTGTCAGATCACTCCTGATCATTGAGTAGATCAAGTCATCCACGACTTCACCCAAATTGAGGAAGTCACGCCGCAATCGGCCCTCAAAGGTAAAACCGGCCTTCTCGGCAGCACGCTTGGACGGTTCATTATCTGCCACTGCTCTGATTTCGATGCGTTCCATCCCGTATTGATTGAACACAAACTCCGCCAATTGCCTTGTGACAGTTGGGACAATTCCCTTGCCCCTGCTCGGAGGAAAAGCCATATAGCCAATCTCAGTCCTTTTAAATTTCCAATCTGTATGGTGGCAAGCGATCATGGCAACCGGCGACTCATCTTCTTCAATGACCCAGTTAATTCCCAATCCGTTCTGCTGGGCATCGCGCCATCTCTTTAATAAAACCTCAAAATCCTTCGACGCAAATGGGGAAGGCAACCCCATCCACTGCGTGATCGCCGGATCATTTAAGTAGGGAATTATCCATTCGCTATCGATCTCCCTAAGAGGACGCAATGCATATGGATCAAATTGCAAATTGTGGTGGGTGAACCGGCGCATCCGATTGGTTTCTTCCATGTACCAACCTTGTACAAACTCCAAAAATTGAAATCCACGCTGGCGATAAAGGGGCTGACCGGCGGTTGATGCTTGCAACACAACCAATTCATCCCCCATCGCCGCGTGAGCAGCTAAGGCCCACTTCATGAGTTCATCCCCGTAACCTTTGCGCTGATGTTCAACGGGAGTGGTGACGTCAAAACAACCTAAAAATTTCTCGGTTCGAATGAAATGAGTAGTGCTTACTGGAACTCCGTTGTCCAATAAGTTATAACGGTATGAATCTGGATTTCCAAAGAGCGCTTTGGTGTAATTTTGTACGAGCTCCTCGGGCAAATTGAAACCTGACGTCAAAAGATTTTGAGCGTGTTTCAGATCATCTAGGTTTTCAACTCGCTTTACCTCTAAGCCTGGGCGAAGAGTGTGCATATCAATTATTGGATCTAAGGCATAAGCCATAAGTGGCGTTACGCTCCGCATAATATAACCGCGTGCCTTGAGGGTTTCGGCGTGAGCTAACCCAGCACCGCCCAGAAAAACTGTGTGAACGGTGTTCAGGTCATAAAACCTTTTTAACGCTTTTTCAAAGAGAACTGGATCCGAGTCGTAGAGCGTTACCTGGTTGAAAAAAGGAAGATCATATCCAGAGGTAAACCAATGGAAGTTTTCCTCGCTGCCAAATTCAAAGGAGGATCCTTCCGAGTTCAAATGTCGCATTGAACCATGGAAGGTTCTGCGAACTCGATCTAATGAACTTCCTGTTTTGCCGACGTTTGTGTCGTAAATAAGATCGTTTAAAAGTGGCATAGGGGAATTATGCCCCGCCAGCGACGACCGCCCACATAATTAATACCCCAGCAATTGTCGCCACCAAAGTCCACCGCGAAGGGTGTTTCGAATGCGCCCCCGGCAAGATATGCGAGGTTGCAATATAGATAACGAATCCAGCAAAGAGCGCGAGGTACAGCGCGATCCAGTTTGCCCCAAAGGCCACATACGAACCCACGGCGGCTCCCCCGATGCGGCCAACCGCATCAACGATGAGTAGTCCTCGAGCCTTTTGGGTCCACATCTTCTCTCTAATTAAGAAGGTGACGGTGTTGAGTCCATCGCTAAAAGCGTGGACCATAATTGCTGCAAAAACAGCTAACCCCAGTGAGCTAGATACCCTAAATGCCGCTCCGACTCCAAGGCCGTCGGCAAATACATGACCCGCCATCGCAAAAGCCGCCAGTCGGCCAGCATGATGTTGGTGATCATCGTCGTGATGCGAATCAAACGGTTCATGCGTTGCAAACCAACGCTCTGAAAAATGCAGGATCAGAAAGCCAAGAACAATCGCCAATCCAACAGAGCGAACTCCCCCAAATTTCGTTGGGTTATCTTCAAAGACGCTCGGAATCAGGTCGAAAAAGACCAGCCCGAGCATCAACCCGGCGGCCAGTCCCAAAATGATATGAGTTCGATCCCTGACCCTTACCGCAAGAAATCCGCCAAGCGCAGTCGCCACCGACGTTACGGCTGCGAGTAGTAGCGCTTTGTGCATGGGGTGATCTTACTTCACCTCCTCGCCGTTACCCGAAGGTGAAGGTAAAGGCTTGGGTGTGAGTTGAGTTTGAGGAGTCATATCCGGAAGATTCGAGAGCTATCGGGTAAGGAATTCCGGCTTCTTTTTCAAATGCACGTGGCGCTAAGCTTTTCCAAATCTTCGGTCGCGTTGACTATAAATTTCAATAGCTTCCCACAGAGTTGTGCGATCCACATCTGGCCATAAAACATCCATAAAAACCATTTCCGCGTAGACCGACTGCCAAGGGAGAAAGTTAGAGGTTCTCTCCTCCCCCGATGTACGCAAGAACATATCGACATCGCTCATCTGCGGGTTGTACATAAACCTTTCGAGCGTTTTCTCCGTTATTGAATCCGGATAGATCTTCTTTGCCTTGACGTCATGCGCAATCAATTTGATTGCATCAATTATTTCTGTACGACCCCCGTAGTTGACACACATATTGAGCGTTAAGGTTTTGTTTCGTTTTGTTAACTCTTCTGCTTCTTGCAACTCTGTTATGACTGATTTCCAGAGTCGACCGGGTTTTCCAACCCACCTTACGCGAACCCCCATAGCGTGCATCTCATCACGACGCCGACGGATTACATCGCGATTAAATCCCATGAGGAATTTGACCTCATCTGGACTGCGACGCCAGTTTTCGGTGGAGAAGGCATACGCGCTAATTTCTTTCACTCCGATTGCTATGGCCCCATGAACAACGTCGAGGAGCGCTGCTTCTCCAGCTTCATGTCCAGCGGTTCGCGGGAGCCCACGTGCATTTGCCCAACGGCCATTGCCATCCATAACGATCGCGACGTGATGGGGAACGTTGGCAACCCTGGGTGGCCTCAATGGTTTGGCTGGCTTTGGAGTGCTCATGATCAAATTCTCTCAACTAATGGCAGGCTCCGTAGACCACGCTCCAGGTGCCACTGCAAGTAAGCAGCGATCAAGCCAGAAGCCTCACGGCGATACCGCTGTTCGCTATCCGTGGCCAAATTCCAATCCCCGCTCAGCAACTGTTGCATCAACTCAAGCGTCGCAACTTGGGGGGTTGGGGCAGCGCTAGGTTTGCAATTTTCACAGACACTTCCGCCTCCAACGAGCGAGAAATATTTGTGCGGCCCGGGTGCATCACAGCGCGAACAGTTAGTGAGCGATGGCGCGTATCCGGCTACAGCCAGTGAGCGCAGCAAGAAAGCGTCAAGAATGAGTGAGGCATCGTATGTTTGGTAGGCAAGTGCTTTTAGCGCGCCAACCAATAGCAAATATTGTTGTAGCGCAGGTTCGTGTTCGTGGGATACGAAACGCTCTGCCGCCTCCAAAATCGCAGATGCTACGGTCCATCGCTGATAATCGAGTGAGAGGGTATCGCCATAATTTTCGATGCTGACGGCTTGCGTGACGGTTTCAAAGCTACGCCCCGTATAGAGTTGCAAATCGACGTGGGATGCCGGCTCTAGGCGAGCGCCCCACCGTGATTTGGTGCGGCGCACTCCCTTAGCAACTGCTCTGATCCGGCCATGTTCACGAGTAAAGAGCGTGATGATCCGATCTGCTTCCCCAAGTTTTTGGGTACGAAGAACGATCGCTTGATCGCGGTAGACCGACATAGACCCACCCTATTCCCCGTTAAGGGCGCAAACCGCGATTTACCGCTGAGACAACCGCTTTCAGGGCCGCGGTGGTCGTACTTGGATCAATCCCGACACCCCAGAAAACTTTTCCGCCGACTTCGCACTCCAGGTAGGCAGCTGCCTTGGCGTCACCGCCGGCAGAAAGTGCATGCTCGTAGTAATCCAGAACGCGGACTCCAGCCCCACCCACATGAGCGTTCATGATGTGAACGAAAGCGGCGATCGGTCCGTTACCTGTGCCACTCAGTGAATGAATCGAACCATGATCCGATAAGTCAACCGAGAGATTTACATCTTCATCTAAGTGGCTACTCTGGGAAAGTCCAACCAACTTAAAGCGTCCCCATTGGTTATTTGCGGCTGGCAAGTACTCGTCTTCAAAAATCTGCCAGAGTTGATCTGGGGTAACTTCTCCACCTTCTGAATCAGTCGTGGATTGAACCACCTGTGAAAATTCAATTTGAAGTCGCCGAGGCAGATCCAGTTGATGTTCATTTTTCATCAGATAAGCGACGCCGCCTTTACCCGATTGCGAATTAACCCGGATGACTGCTTCGTAAGAGCGACCGATATCTTTTGGATCGATGGGAAGGTAGGGAACTGCCCAGGTGTGTTGGTCAATGTGACGACCTGCCGCATCGGCATCGCGCTGCATATGTTCCAGACCCTTTTTGATTGCATCCTGATGTGAGCCAGAAAATGCGGTGAAGACTAGATCCCCGCCGTACGGGTGACGTTCTGGAACGCGCAATTGATTGCAATACTCAACGATTCTACGAATCTCGTCGATATCAGAGAAATCAATATGCGGATCAATGCCGTGGCTAAAGAGATTTAGTCCAAGTGTTACTAGGCAAACATTTCCAGTGCGCTCGCCATTACCGAACAAAGTGCCTTCAATACGATCTGCACCGGCTAGGTAAGCCAACTCCGCCGCAGCGACTCCAGTGCCGCGATCGTTGTGTGGATGCAATGAGAGAACGATGGAATCGCGATACTTCAAGTTGCGATGCATCCATTCGATGGAATCAGCATAGACATTTGGGGATGCCATCTCGACCGTTGCAGGTAGATTGATAATGGTCTTGTGCTCTGGGGTTGGCTTCCAGATGTCATTGACTGCGTCGCAGACCTCTTTTGCGTACTCCAGTTCGGTGCCCGTGTAAGACTCGGGGCTATATTCAAAAAAGACGGTGGTTCCTGGAACGGATGCGACCAAGTCCATACAAATTTGAGCACCATCTGTGGCGATCTTTTTGATGCCATCCTTATCTTGGCCAAAGACCACTCGACGCTGAAGCGTTGATGTCGCGTTGTAAAGATGGATGACCACCTGCTTCGCGCCTTTAATGGATTCAAAAGTTCGCTCGATCAAGGGCTTGCGGGCTTGGGTGAGAACTTGGATGACGACATCATCCGGGATCAGGTTCTCTTCAATGATCTTGCGGACAAAATCGAAATCTAACTGCGATGCGCTTGGAAAGCCGACTTCAATCTCCTTGTAACCCATTTTGACTAGCAGATTGAACATCGTCAGTTTGCGATGCGGATCCATCGGATCAATGAGCGCTTGGTTGCCATCTCGTAAATCCACCGAGCACCACTGTGGCGCTTTTGTGATCTGCTTGGAAGGCCAGGTTCGATCAACTAAGTCGACAGGGATGAAGGGTGCATATCGATGCACTGGCATGGTGGAAGGTTCTTGGTCTGGAAATTTCATTTACTTGCTCCTTATTAATTCGCTAGGGATTGTCTTATTAACCGGCAAGACAAAAACCCCGCTAGCGAGGTGACCGGTTAAGCGGCCCCGCTGCGGCAGCGAAGGAGGAGGCTGCGCAAATTCATAAAGGTAGGTTACTAGAGCCCGTGCGCTGCAGCAACAGCGGCATACTTGATCTGACCGGCGTGCACATTGAGCCCTGAGCCAAGCCCAGGAGCGGTTGAGACCGCCTGTTCCCAACCCAAATCGGCGATTGCAACGGCGAATTTAATCGTTGCGTTAGCGAGCGCATAGGTTGATGTAGCAGGCACTGCGCCGGGCATATTTGCAACGCAGTAATACAACGAGTCGTGGACTTTGAAAGTTGGTTCGGCATGAGTCGTCGCCTTTGAGCCCTCAAAGCAGCCACCTTGATCAATTGCCACATCCACCAAAACCGAACCTGGTTTCATCTTTGCAACTAATTCTTTTGTGACAAGCTTCGGAGCTTTCGCACCTGGAACTAAGACGGCTCCAATCACCAAATCAGCTGCCATGCATTGTTGTTCAATTTCGTACTTTGAGGAGGCGAGAGTTTTTACCTGTCCAGCAAAGATTTGATCTATCTCCGCGAGTCGAGCTAGGTTCAAATCCAGGATTGTGACATCCGCATGCATCCCATGCGCAATCGTTGCTGCTGCGACTCCTACTACACCTCCGCCGAGAATCACGACTTTGCCAGGACGTACTCCCGGAACACCTGGAAGTAAGACTCCACGGCCGCCTTCTGGCCGTTGCAGCGCAGTCGCCCCAACTTGTATTGACATCCGACCCGCTACCTCTGACATTGGAGCTAATAAAGGTAGGTGACGATTTATCTCTACGGTTTCGTAGGCGATTGCGGTTACACCTTGTTCCATCAGAGCCAGAGTTAAATCCTTATCCGCGGCTAGGTGGAGATAGGTAAAGAGAATCTGACCGTGGCGCATTTTGGGGTACTCAACGGCGATCGGCTCCTTGACCTTCATAATCATTTCTGCTCGCTGCCAAACTTCATCGGCAGTTGAAACAATCTGCGCACCTGCCGCTACATAGTCAGCATCGCTGATTGCGGATCCGATTCCAGCGCCACTTTCGACCAAGACGGTGTGGTGAGCGCTGAGAGCATGAGCTCCAGATGGGGTAAGGGCTACGCGGGATTCGTTATTTTTGATCTCTTTGGGCACGCCAATAATCATGGGATTGATGGTACTCCCCCGCGATTGACGCCCTATCCGAAAATGGCCGCGCAGATCTTTGGGTGTAACTCAGCTCTCATTTGCGTAAAGGCGGAGGGCGGCCAACCTGCCGCAAAGGTGCGGCGCAAAAGTTTCGCCATCTGATATTTGGAGTCATCCAGGAGCGCCCGATCGAGTGCTCGTTGGGCTAAAGCTCCATCCCCGCGTTCGTATGAGATCGATGCAAAGATGACGGCAACCGGCGCTACATATCCCTTCGGAGCGATACGCAACATCCAGCGCCACATATCCCAAATCTGCTCGCTGGATTCTTCGGTTGCCATTCCCATTGCATAATCACGGACTTGCAAATCCAGCAACCGCACCAAGACCAGTGCTATCAGAGCTTTATCCACCACGATTCCATCGCGACTAAATTCCAAAACCAATTGATTAATAGCGCTTGCACCCTCCCGTTGCCCTGGTGTGAAGTCAAAAGTGTCATAATCAATTTCATCGATAACCTTGATCGCCTTGTTAAGTTCCTTATCCGTACCCGCCGCAGCGATGGATTTTTTAAGTTCATCCAAATCCAAGAATGGTAACGGATTGCCGGCCGCAACTTGCTCCGCTGTCACGCGGCTATCTGTTATCAGCGGAACAGCAGTTCCTTCAGGAGGACAACAATCTAGATCGGTGCAGAGGTTAGATCGAAAACGATCGCCACGAACTTCGATGCACTCTTTTACAACGATGCGATGGAGGTCAATGGTCTCGCGCACAATGGCGAGCGGATCGGATCCGATTAAATCAGTAGGTAAATAGCCAACGATGATCGCCTCGGTCGCGCGCTCCCGTTCGAGATGAAGAGCGATGGTGTGACTGATTGCCGACAATGACTGACTGTCAGGGAAGTCCACGCGCATCGCCATTGCAACTTTATTTTCAACCAGCGCCATTGCAACGAGTGAGTTCTTAGGGTGGTAGCCAACCATAAAGGGCACGGCGGCCAACAGATCATGAGGAGAAGTGAGTTCGGTAGCGGTATGTGTTGTCATGGCTTAAAGATTGCGCGAAGCAACGACACGATTACGATCGCCATCAATGAAATGTGCATAACTCACCGTGTGAATTCTGTTGGACCAGGGCTCACTTGAACCGTGGCGCTGGTGCTTGTCACAATCGCTCCGCCGAGAACCGGTAACACGGCTCCCTGCGCGGCCCAAGATCCAGCCCATGAAATTGTTAAGTCTACGGTGAAGGTTCCTGAAGTTTTATATGTATGAGTGATTGCTGCGTTTGGATATGGGCCACCCGTGTTTGTAGTTGTAAAGGTCGAGCCGTCACCAAAGTTCCAAACAAATGAGGGGCTCATAATGACCGTGACACCGACTCCCAAGATTGCAGTCGCCACTTGGTAGATGGCATTGGTATCGCTCCAAAAATAGACCGGGATGCCTGTTACAACATCTTTGCCCGGTTGATACATAATCTTGCTTCCAGGTAGTAATCGCGTTATTTGATCCGAAAGAGAGAGCGCGGTGGTGATCACCTTTGCCACTGTCGAGCGCCGCTTCTTCACCGGAGCTTTATAGGTTCGATGGATTATTGGTACTGCCTTATATGGAATCCAGGTCTGCGGAATTGGCCTAGCCTTTGGTACGGGTTTCACAATGGGTTTGGGGCGAGGTTTATAAGTGTGAACAGGCCTCGGATGCGGAAATAAGGTCGAACCCGGCCGATTCTGATTCGCGGTGATAACCAATTGATGCGTTATTGGATCGGTATAGACCTGCACGCACGGACCAGCGGCGCAATTCGCTGCCATCAATAAACCTGCCATAAATATCATGCCGCGAGGCTAGGCATATGCGCAGAATTACATTTTTCTGGCGCTCCCGGCTGTGTGTGCGCTCACCCTGTGTATTAACACAATATTTCCAAAGTCGTGCCACTCTAGGTATGTGGCACATACCGATGGTGATGGCTGGATCCAGTGCAGCTGCGGCAACAAACATTGGGGGCTGCACGGCGCTGCTGGATTGCTCTTGGTTCGAGGTGGAACAATCTTGTTACAACATCGCGCACCATGGGTTCACAACGGCGACACTTGGGGAATCCCAGGAGGCGCACGAGATAGTCACGAATCAGTCCTCGAAGGTGCCAAACGCGAGGCCCGTGAGGAGTTGGGGATCGATACCGATTTACTTGANNTCGCAAGAAATCAAATGGATTGCCTTTGACGAAGTTGCGCAGATGCACCTGCATCCATCATTTGCCCGACATTGGCCAGAGTTACACGCCTTGCTCGGTGAATTGCTTATCTAACCGCTTGAGCGATTCTTTAACGACTACCCCATCACTCGTTCGATAGAAAGGTGGCATGGAGTTAAGCAGGATAGAACCATAACGCTTAGTAACAATTCGTGAATCTAGAATCGCAACAACTCCTCTATCATCAATGGAACGAATCAATCGTCCTGTCCCCTGCGCCAGCAAGAGCGCTGCGCGTGGAAGTGAAACCTGCATAAACCCACTCCCGCCAGCCTCATCTGCCTCTGCTGAGCGCGCGCTCATCACGGGTTCATCCGGGCGAGGGAACGGGATGCGATCAATAGCAACAAGAGTGCAAGATGGGCCAGGGACATCAATACCCTGCCACAAAGAAATTGTGCCGAGCAAAATTGAGCGCGGATCTTTGGCGAATTTTTCTACGAGCGGGCCAACCGAATCCCCGCGACGTTGTGTGATGATCGGGATCTTGAGTTCGGCTAAGACTTTACGGAGATGTTCATCCGCCATTTCCACACCGCGCCACGAGGAAAAGAGTGCAAGCGTTCGCCCTCCGGCTGCTTCGATCAATTCTCCTAGTTCTGTCAATACATCCTTAGCGGGGCCATCACGCCCCGGCTCTGCTAAATGGCGAGGGAGGTAGAGCATTCCTTGTGAAGCAAAATCAAAAGGTGAACCCACATCGAGCATCTGTACATTTGCTGGATCTATCGCGCCTTTGCCTTCGTTAGTTTCCTCATCAATGTCGGGACCAACAACGAAGCCAATCGACTTAGCAATCGCATCAAAAGATTTCCCAATCGTAAGTGTTGCCGAAGTTGCAATGACTGGAGTTTCAGTCAGCAAATTGCGACGCAAAACATCTGATACCTCAAGTGGAGCGAGAAAAAGCGTGGAAAAGGTCGGCTCAAACCACATCACCTGATGCGCACCTGGTCTTAACATCTTGGCAGCGATGGTCTGGATCTCAAATGTTGCACCTTTTACCCGTGCGCGCTGCGCCATCGAATCTGTATCAATTACCTCCGAATCTGCATTGATCAGCGCAACAACAGCAGTTGAGGTCTCCTTCACTTTGCGAATGGGTGCCTCAAGTTGACTCGGCAGTTCAGGTAATCGACCCGCTTTCCTCGAATCAGTTCGAACATCGGCGGCAAAGTCCGCAATCGCTTCTGCAAATTCATCGGCAGCCTTAGAGAAAGCGCTAGCGACTTTGCTCGGCATATATTTGGCGGCCATCTTTGCTGCCCGCTCGACGCGAGCGGCGGTTAACTCTTCGGTCACAGCCTGTGTTGTGCGATCCATGAATTCGTGGGCTTCATCTAATATGACCGCATCGCGTTCCGGCAAAATCGGATGGGAGTCAACGATTTCTATTGCAAGCAGCGTGTGATTTGTAACTACGACATCGGCGGTCTGTGCCTTCGCTTTTGCAGCAACTGCAAAACATTGAGACCCGAATGCACAATCATCTTTACCAATACATTCTCGCCCTGAGACGGAGTTGGCAAACCAGACCCGACGGTCAACTTCTGGTGCATCATCGCGATCCCCAGAGACCCCCGGAGTCTGTGCCCATGCCTTAAGACGCTTTTGATCCTTTTCCAGCGCGCCAATTTCCATGAGGAATTCCCCATCTGGATCTTGTGCGGTGCCGTTCATCTTCTGCAAACACAGATAGTTGCCAACACCTTTATAGACGGCAAAGGTGAGATCGCGCTTTAGAACTCGCTCCAGCGCCGGTTGAATCTTGGGCAGATCGCGTTCAACAAGCTGCCGCTGCAGCGCCAGCGTTGCAGTAGCGACCAACACTTTTTTGCCGTGGACGAGTGCTGGCACTAAATATGCGAGTGATTTTCCGGTGCCGGTTCCCGCCTGCACCAAGAGGTGATGGCGATCGGTTAGAGCGTTGGCTACCGCCTCTGCCATTTGAACTTGACCCTCACGTGGCTCACCGCCAATCGCTTCAATCGCCGCATTTAAAGCTTCACCAACTAATTTCATCTGTTGGTTCTTTGCGCTGGTCATTCGCCAACCCTATCGGTGAGCACTCACATCGATTCATTATCCACATTCCGTGAGCGGTAGTACGACCTAAGGCAGCCTTATTATTTAAGTTAGGTGGTCTTACAACCCTTCTTTTCGAATCATTTCCCCTGCACTGGAGTAATTCCAGTCAGTAGAAAAGAAGGGAGGTCTGTAAATGTTCATGATCGGATGGATTGCAAATTTAATTGCTCTGTTCGGGTTACTGACCCAGTGGGCAGAAATCCGAAAGGCTCGCCGCAATAACGACGAGCCCCATTCGGATTAACACTTACTAACCGTAAGCAGGTGAGTCGGGGTTAACGCCTCGGTTCACTTGTAAAAAAATACCACAAGGTTCCCATGATCGCCAGAAGCTATCCTCACCCTCTCCCGTGTTAGGGGGTTGTTAGGAAATCAGAGAAATCGCCGAAGACCCAGATATGCGGGCGTAATCTCATCTCATAGACCTGACACGCGGTCTACTGATGGGAAGGAATGAGGATGGCTGATGTACTAGCTATCGCCGGATTTGCCGCCATTTTTACGATCTTTGGTTTGATTTTAAAGGGTCTAGGGCGCATCTAATGGCACAAGCATTTGGTCTAGCACTAGCAGTGCTGCTCACCGGATATCTGGTGATTGCGCTGCTCTTTCCGGAGCGTTTCTAATGAGTGAACTCTCCTCCACATTATTCACCGATCTAGCTTTAGTTGTCTTGATCGGCGCATCCATTGTTCCGCTTGGAAATTACATGGCCAAGGTTTTCCAGAGTGAAAAAGTTGGCCGATTTGAAAAGCGTTTCTACTCAACTATCGGTATTGATGCCCGATCTTCGCAATCCTGGAAAGGCTACGCCGCTTCCCTTCTTAGTTTTTCAGGGATATCGATTCTCTTTCTCTACGGAATTTTGCGGTTGCAACAATACCTACCCTGGGCTGAAGGTTTTAAAGGCATGTCCCCAGCATTGGCGTGGAATACTGCAATCTCCTTTGTTACTAACACCAATTGGCAAAATTATTCCGGCGAATCCACTTTGGGATTTTTCGCTCAAATGGCGGGATTAGCCGTCCAAAACTTTGCTTCAGCTGCCGTGGGAATAGTTGTTGCGATTTCACTCGTCAGAGCGTTCAACGCCAGAAATGGGGAATCGCTCGGTAATTTCTGGGTTGATATGTATCGCACGATTTTCAAAATCTTGCTTCCATTTAGTTTTATTGCAACGTTGATATTGATGCTCAATGGCGCAATCCAAAATTTCAGTGCTGTCAAAGTACTTCATCCACTCNNGGAACCAACGGTGGCGGATTCTTCAACGCGAACTCTTCTCACCCCTTTGAGAACCCAAGCGGATTCACAAACTTGTTGGAGATTTACTTGCTACTAGTGATTGGTTTTGCTCTCCCATGGACAATGGGCAAATTAATCAACAACAAGAAGCAAGGACTCGCAATTCTCGGCGCGATGGTTGGCATATTCCTAGCATCCACTGCCGCCACTACCGCGCTTGAACTCCACCACTCCGGCACGGCACTCACTGTTGCTGGTTCGTCAATGGAGGGGAAGGAAACGAGATTTGGTGTCGGTGCCTCCGCGCTATTTGCCACGGCGACCACAAGCACCTCTACCGGCGCAATTGATGCGGCTCATGAATCATTTACTCCGCTAGCGGGTGGGGTGCTGATGCTCAACATGATGTTTGGAGAAATTTCACCTGGGGGTACGGGATCAGGACTCTACGGAATGTTAGTTCTGGCAATGGTCACGGTCTTCTTATGCGGGCTTATGGTTGGTCGAACGCCAGAGTTCCTAGGTAAAAAAATCCAGGCGAAAGAGATTAAGTTCGCCTCTCTTTACATCCTGACTACGCCTTTTATGGTTCTGGTTGGGGCTGGCATCGCCTTTAGCAATTCCGGGGTTCGAAAATCTATTTCGGCTTCAGGTTCGCACGGCTTAAGTGAATTGCTCTATGCATTTACTTCTGCCGGCAATAACAATGGCAGCGCATTCGCTGGATTATCTGGCAATACTCCCTTCCTCAATGTCGCGCTCGGACTGGCGATGGCGCTGGGTCGATTTATACCAATGCTCTTTGTTTTGGGGCTTGCGGGGTCGATCGCAAAGCAAGGACATGTTCCAGAAAGCAAGGGAACATTAAGTACCCGTAACGCACTTTTTGTCGCACTACTGATCACGGTTGCTGTCGTTGTAGTTGCACTCACCTACATCCCAGCACTCGCACTCGGACCACTAGCAGAAGGACTACGATGACAATTCTTGATCCACGCACGCTTTACACCGAAATGCCTGCTGCGGTGCGCAAGATGGATCCTCGCATCATGGCCAAGAACCCCGTCATGTTTGTTGTCGAAATTGGCGCCGTCTTTTCCACTGCAATCGCAATTCAACATAGCACTGTCTTCGCTTGGTGGATCGTCGCCTGGCTTTGGGGCACGGTGCTCTTCGCCAATTTAGCCGAAGCTATCGCCGAAGGTCGTGGCAAAGCGCAAGCAGACAGTTTGCGCAAATCCCGTACGAGTTCTATGGCCCGCCTCCTATCGCCGGATGGTAGTGAGAGCGTCGTCGCTTCCAGTGAACTCACACTCGGATCCATCGTCGTCTGCGAAGCAGGCGACCTGATACCAAGTGATGGTGAAATCATCGAAGGTATTGCCAGCGTCGATGAGTCAGCGATAACTGGTGAATCGGCTCCCGTGATTCGCGAAGCTGGAGGAGATCGTTCCTCCGTGACAGGTGGCACTCGCGTGCTTTCCGATCGAATTGTGGTACGTATTACCGCCCGTCCTGGTGAGACATTTATCGATCGAATGATTGCGCTCGTTGAAGGCGCCTCGCGCCAGAAGACTCCTAACGAGATTGCGCTCAACATTCTGCTCGCAAGTTTGACGATTATCTTCATGTTAGCCGTGGTCACCTTGCAGCCCTTGGCTATTTATAGTCACGCCCAACAAACGATCATCGTTCTGGTCTCACTCCTAGTCTGTCTGATCCCAACGACGATCGGAGCGCTCTTATCTGCCATCGGTATCGCAGGTATGGACCGGTTGGTGCAACGAAATATATTGGCGATGTCTGGCCGCGCAGTTGAGGCAGCCGGTGACGTTAACACTTTGCTCTTAGACAAGACCGGAACGATTACCTACGGCAACCGCCAGGCTGTTGAATTCGTTTCACTGAGTGGCGTCAGCATGGTTGAACTGGTTCACAGCGCATATCTATCAAGTAGTTCCGATGAAACCCCAGAGGGAAAGTCGATCATCACGCTCTCACAAGCAAATGGCAACGTATCCTCCGATTGGGAGAGAGAGTTGGTAGGCGCAACTTTCGTGCCATTCACCGCCGAAACTCGTATGAGTGGTGCCGACATCACCAGTTCAGATGGTTCAGTTGCCGAATACCGCAAAGGAGCCGGCTCATCGGTCCTCGCGTGGGTCGGTGAAGACTCAAGCAAAGGGGTTGAACTTCAGCAAAAAGTTGACGCAATTGCCATCACGGGCGGAACTCCTTTGGTGGTCGCTTATTCCATAAAGGGAAAGAAACAAGTTCTTGGTGTCATTCACCTCAAGGATGTTGTGAAGCCCGGAATGAAAGAGCGTTTTGACGAATTGCGCAAAATGGGAATCCGCACCGTGATGATCACAGGCGATAACAAACTCACCGCCGCAGCGATTGCACACGAAGCTGGAGTCGACGACTTTCTCGCTGAGGCAAAACCACAAGACAAGATGGATCTGATAAAGGCCGAGCAACAAGGTGGGCGGTTAGTCGCCATGTGTGGTGATGGCACAAATGATGCTCCCGCCTTAGCACAAGCCGATGTTGGGGTTGCCATGAACTCCGGAACTTCGGCCGCAAAAGAGGCTGGCAATATGGTGGACCTGGATTCAGATCCAACCAAGTTGATAGAGATCGTTGCAATTGGAAAACAATTGTTGATCACGCGTGGAGCTCTCACAACATTTTCCATCGCGAATGACATTGCAAAATACTTTGCAATCTTGCCCGCTATGTTCGCCGTGCAATTTCCCGGGCTGAAGAAGCTGAACATCATGCATCTTCACAGTCCGCACTCTGCGATCTTGTCTGCCGTTATCTTTAACGCGCTGATTATTATCGCCTTAGTACCACTGGCCCTTCGTGGTGTGAAATATAAGCCTTCCAGCGCTGGCGCTCTCCTTAAGCGCAACATCTTGATTTATGGCGTCGGTGGGCTCATCTCGCCATTTATTGGTATAAAACTCATCGATCTGCTCGTCCAACTCATTCCAAGGCTGGGATAATTATGAACTCTCTGAAGCAACTCGGCACCGCAATACGATTCCTATTGGTGATCACAGTGATCCTCGGTCTCGGATATCCATTGGTTTCATATGGTGTAGGTGAGCTCTATGCGAAAAATCAAATTCACGGGTCACTCGTTGTAGTCAACGGTCAGACTGTGGGTTCGACCATCATTGGCCAGAACTTCACCGCTGAAAAGTGGTTTCACTCTAGACCGAGCAATGCAGGTAAGGGGTATGACCCCCTGAGTTCCGCTGCGACTAATGCGGGGCCAAATGATCCAAACCTCACTTCTACCCTCACCGCCAGAAAGCTCGCGATTGCAAAGGAGGAGGGAGTTCCGCTATCAGCAGTTCCTGCTGACGCGATAACCGCAAGTGGCTCCGGTCTTGATCCAGATATCTCAGTTGCATACGCCGACCTTCAAGCAAAGCGAGTTGCCGCCGCGAACAACCTCACGATTGATCAAGTGATGACAAAGATCAAGGCTGCTACCCACCATCGCCTCCTTGGCTTTCTTGGAGAAGCGACCGTCAACGTCTTGAAGCTCAACCTTTCACTTAAAGGATAACCTTCTAGCATGGGATCGCGTGGCAACCTCCGCGTCTACCTAGGTATGGCGCCCGGGGTCGGTAAAACCTTTGCCATGCTGGATGAAGGTAAACGCCGGCGGGAACGCGGAGCAGATGTCGTTGTTGGAGTTGTAGAAACGCACGGTCGGATTCATACCCAAGAAAAGTTAAAAGATGTGACCATCCTGCCACGCAAAGAGATGATTTACGCGGGCCGTACCTTTACGGAAATGGATCTGGACGCAATCTTGCTGCGCCATCCCCAGATCGTGCTTGTGGATGAACTGGCTCATACAAATATCACTGGGTCAAAGAACGAGAAACGTTGGCAGGATGTCGAAGAAATTCTCGAAGCTGGCATTGATGTAATTTCAACGGTCAACATCCAACACTTGGAATCCATCCACGACGTTGTCGAAAAAATCACCGGGATCTCGCAAGCTGAAACAATTCCAGATTTATTTTTGCGCCAAGCCGATCAGGTAGAGATAGTCGACATCACCCCCGAAGCTCTCCATCGCAGAATGATTCACGGCAACATCTATCAAGCCGACAAAATCGATGCGGCTCTCACTAATTATTTCAGGATCGGCAATCTTTCCGCGCTTCGCGAATTAGCCTTGCTCTGGGTCGCGGACAAAGTCGAAGAAGGCTTGCAGAAATATCGCAAAGATGAAGGTATCTCTGATATCTGGGAGTCACAAGAAAAGATCGTTATTGCTGTCAACGACGCCCCAGAGGCCGAAACAATAATTAAACGCGCTGCCAGGATTGCGGCCCGCTCCCCCGGTGCCAAACTCTTTGCGGTTCATATATTGAAGAACGATGGAATCGCAGTAAGTGATCTAAGCGCATTAGCTAGGATCGAAAAATTGGTGGTATCACTTGGGGGTTCATTCCACGAAATATCGGCAGAAGACATACCCACGAGCCTCTTGGATTTCGCACGAAGTGTTAACGCGACTCAAGTAGTCCTCGGAGTCACAAGCAAAGGGCGTTGGACCAGATTGTTGCAGGGCGAATCAATCGCTTCCAAGGTGACAAGACTCTCCGAGGAGATTGACGTTCACTTGGTGACGCACGAAGGGGCCAAGAAACCGCAATTTACGTGGAAGTTAGAGCGATCAACCCTAGGTCGAACCAGACTTGCTCAGGCACTGGTGGCGCTGGTTCTGCTACTGCCACTGACCACCTGGCTCCTCTCCCTCACCCGCGGAAGCCTGAATCCATTTAGTGATGGGCTTACCTTCTTACTTATTAACTCTCTCATAAGCCTCATCGGTGGATTTGTCCCCGCCATCCTCTCCACCCTGATTTCTGTTGCACTTCTCAACTATTACTTCATCCCGCCAATTCACACCTTTACGATCTCTGAACACAACAACGTCATCGCTTTGCTCATCTTTCTCTTCGTCGCATTCCTCATCGCTTCGTTGGTAGAACGAGCGGGACGAAGGCAACGCGAGGCCCTTCGTGCTAGCAAAGAATCATCACTGCTATCGATGCTGGCAAGCCAGATTATTCGTGGCGATGCAGGAATGGCCGGGCTCTTAGATCAAACCCAGAAATCCCTTGGATTCAGTTACTTACGCTTGGAATACGATTCCAATAATGGCAAACGCCAAGCGATTGGAGATATTGGCGTATCCCAAGATCTGGCAACTACAACTTTCACCTGGCGGATCAATGAGACGCTCAAAATTGTAGGAGGCGGACGCCTGCTTAATGCCAGTGATTCCAGAATTCTGGAAGCGCTCGCTTCGCAACTCGATCTGATTTGGGAAAGTGAAATCTTGGCAGCAAAAGCGAATGCGGCCACCGAAATTTCTGAGTCCGATCGCATGCGCACTGCACTACTAAATGCTGTCAGTCATGATTTGCGTGGGCCGCTTGCCTCTGCTCTTGCCTCCGTGGCTAGCCTTCGTAACGAAGAAGTCTCTTGGTCTGACTCGGATCGTCGCGAACTCCTTGGTACCGCATCCTCGTCACTTGAACGGTTAAAAGCGCTGATCGAAAATTTACTTGATATGAGTCGACTGCAAGCCGGAGCTCTTGCCGTTCATTTGCAGGACGTTTCCGTCTACGATGTCATACCGTCTGCCTTAAAATCCATTGCAGTAGTGCCAGATGCCATAGAAATGATAGAAAGTGGCGAGGTATCTGATATTCGCACAGACTCAGGTTTGCTTGAAAGAATCTTTGCCAACCTCATCGATAACGCAATCTCTCACGGTAAGTCCGACAAGAAGCCCCAGATTAGTATTTCTGAACACGACCAAGCTGTGCAGGTACGCTTCATTGATTACGGCAAGGGAGTTCCACCATCGATGATCCAAAGTGCCTTCGAGCCATTTAAACGATTGGGAGATGTTGATAATGACCGCGGAGTCGGACTAGGCCTTGCTTTAAGTCATGGTTTGTCAGAAGCAATTGGAGCCGAACTCACCTTGGAGGAAACCCCCGGAGGAGGCTTAACTGCAATTGTGGCCATCCCGACAGTCGGATCACTCGTAGAGAAATCTACAGATGCATAAGGTACTAGTCATTGATGACGAACCGCAGATCATTCGGGCCCTTACCGTTAATATGAAAGCGCGCGGTTACGAAATGATTGCTGCTCCTAACGCTGCGATAGGAAACGCGTTAGCGATTGATAGGCACCCCGACGTAATTATTGTTGACTTGGGGCTGCCTGACCGTGATGGTTTGACCGTTATCAAAGAAATTCGTACCTGGAGCAATGTGCCTATTTTGGTTTTGTCTGGCCGCACCGATTCCAAGTTCAAAATTATCGCTCTTGAGAGTGGCGCCGATGATTACATCACTAAGCCATTCGATGTCGAGGAACTCTTTGCGAGAATTAAAGCAGTCTCGAGGAGACGCGAAGAGAAAATAGAACTTCGATCGATAATTATGGGAGAGCTAGAGATTGATTTCACGCGTCATGGGATAACTAGGGTCACTGGCGATTCCGTGGCTCCGCACTTAACGGCAACGGAATGGAAAGTTCTTGAAGTACTTGCGCATAATCGAGGTTCATTGGTAACTAAGCGCAAAATACTCGATGCCGGGTGGGGTGAAAACTATGCTGAAGAAAACGGATCCCTACGCCTTTTTATTTTGCAATTGCGCCAGAAACTAGAACCCAACCCTAAAAGCCCCATTTACCTACTTACCGAACCTGGGATGGGCTATAGGTTCGTCGAAGTATAATTATGCTTTTAAAGAATCCGGTGACATCAGCCGGAATCCGACGCCACGAACCGCAATCAGCACGCTTGGACCGCCGGCATCTCGAATTTTGATTCTAATCCGAGAAGCATGTGTATCAATCAGTTTGTCGCTAGAAAAATCGACTGAGCCTCCAATTGCTTCAATAATTTGCTCACGTGTGAAAACCCGCTTTGGTTCACGCATGAGCAATTCCATGAAATCAAATTCAATCCTGGTTAAAGGCAGTCGAGTACCCGAAACACTCAGTTCACGCGCTCCGAGGTCGAGAGTCAAGCCGTCCGCTTTCAAAAACTTTCCCGTCGCTCCTTGAAGCGCCCGTTTGTGTCTCATCTGGGTTGCAACCCGCAAGATTAAGATTCGTGGCCCGACTGGCTTGACGATGAAATCGTCGGCTCCGAGGGCGAGACACATGGCTTCATCGACTTCACCATTATGGCTCGTAAGAATAATAATGGGAACCATCGAAGTCTTTCGTATTGAACGACAGACATCCATTCCATCTGGTTGTCCAATAGACAAATCAAGAATGATTAAGTCTGGCTCTGCGCTCAGGTTTTTTTCCAAAGCTACGTTACCGTCGGCCGCCTCGATCACTCGGTATCCTTCGGGTTCAAGGACAAGTCGAACGAAACTACGAATATCTTCATTGTCATCAACAATTAAAATTAACTCATTGCTCATTTAAGACTCATTACCTTTTTTAACCTCAATGAGCGAGTGGTTAAGCATATCTAGGGCCGCCGACCTTTTCGCTACTATCAATTTTCTATCAGCGCTTGGATTGCGCTTTAACCAACGCGATAGGGAGATGAGTTCCTCTGATTCCTTCACATAGGTATAAAATCCAATTGCACCGCCAACATCGTGGGTGATGCTCATAAGTTCTTCAACTGGTCCTTCCGTTATCTCCTTTATTGCTCTTTCTAAAACATCCTGCCTCTTCCCAATGACCAACTCTTCGACAGGTGATATTGCAAACGGCAGCACAACAATCATGGTGGTGCCCTCCCCCTCGACGGAAACTGCGGAAACCTCTCCTTGATGTAAATCAACTATTCGCTTGACGATTGTTAAACCTAAACCGCTTCCCGGAATCTCATGGTTGACCGCATTGCTTGCCCGGTAGAACTTGGTAAACAAATGAGGAAGCTCCACTGCGGGAATACCAAATCCTTGATCCTTCACTTCAACGCTGACTGACTGCTTTCCGGCTTCACTTTCATACCGAGTGAAAGAAATATCAATACTTGCGCCCGCCGGACTAAATTTGATGGCGTTTGAAATCAAATTAGAAAATACTTGAGCCAAAAGGGTCTTGCTTCCGAGGACTGAATAAAATTGACCTTCAACGAAATCTGTGCGCACTTTTACATTTGCCTCTTTAATAGAGAGGGCTTGGTCAAAAATGGTAGCTTCGCAAAGATCCACAAGGTCAACCACCGTTGGGTCAGGAATTAATTCTTGATTGTCCAGGGAAGAGAGGAAGAGAATGCTCTCGATGAGTTCGTTTAGAATCAGCGCATTTCGATCCATGACAGACAAGTACTTTTGGAACTCGTTGTCATTTCCAACCGCAGTAAAGTCTTTCAATATATCAAGATAACCAATTATTGATGTAAGTGGAGTTCGGAGTTCGTGGTTGAGCGTGGTTACAAAATCTGTCTTCGTTTCATTGATTTTCTGTAAGGCGATAACCGTGTCGTGGGCGAGGTTCAACTCCAGCCGGGCTTGCTCTAAACTTTGCTGGCTTTTCACCATCTCTTTACGCGCCCTGTTGTTTTTAATTCTAAATGAGATGGCAATCCAGGCAATCAGCATCGCGGCCAAAACCAACCATACGAGTACCCGAAGGAGGATCCAACCCGCTGCTGTTCGCTGTGACTTCGCATAATTGTTGATCTGGTTATCCACGGCCGCGGCATAAGGGCTGGCAAAAGTACGAGCCACAGAGGTGAGTCCATTTATTATTGAGAGCGAGGTAACTAAATATTTATCCTGCAATTTTATTGGAAAGTATCCCGGACCAATTTTTGCAATTAATTGATCGGAAGATTGCAGTAACTGTGCAAGTTGCGCGTTCCCGACTTTGGCGAATGAAACACCCGGCGAGCCGTTAACCCCGAGACTCTGCAGGAGCGGGGTTCTTGCGACCAATAATTGACTGAGAGGGATATGACTAGTTGTCCAAAGTCCAAAACTGACATCGTAATCAAATATTTCTTGACGAACTTCGGTTGCTGCCTCCAACTGAGAAGTGGCCGACTGGGATTCAACGGAAAACTCAATAGATTTATTTGCAGTGGTGAGCGAGAGCACGGCAAGCACAATTAGTGCAACGACAAGAATAGCTGAGAGGAGAAACTGAATGGGATTGAGGGAAAAATTTGAATCTCGTTTTTCTTTCATTAATTACTATTCTTCACCGAGTAATGATTTAACTTTTTCGACCAACTTGGAGGGCCTAAACGGCTTGATTATGTAAGAGGACGCTCCAAGTTCTAGTGCTTGATCAATGTCTTCGGTGGTTGATCTGGAGGTAATCATGAGCACCGGGATATCTCGAACTTTTGAACTCTTATCAGAGCGAACAGCGTCGAGGACGTCATGTCCAGAGAATTCGGGCATAACTACATCCAAAATAATGAGATCTGGTTTGGTCGCCTTAATCGCCTCGAGTCCTTCGATCCCATTAGTAGCAGTAGCTACCTCATAACCTTCCCGCCGAAGGATAAATGCGATCAAGTCCCTAATGTCGGCATTGTCGTCAATGGCCAAAATATGCTGTTTTTTCTCTTGAACCGTCGGACTCACCCCCTTTTCCCTCTTCTTTCTCCAACTTCGCCAATCTTGATCCGTAAGCCTAACGATCATTGTCTTCTCATTAGCCCGATTGCGCTCTACGGAATAGTAATTGCTTTCCTGAGAAATAACCTAGTACCTAAGTATTAATACTTAAGTATTACCAAATTGACTCCATTTTGTGACTTTCACGTGAGAAAGCACTCCTACTTTGCATCCATGGCAACTGCGACGGTATCCAAGAGGAAGAGTTCAGCCTCGTCACGACGAGCCTTTTTAAAGGTTCTAAGTGGCTTGATTGCTGCTCTTTTCATTGCGGCACCGTCGGTAGCACATAGTCAGTTCGGAATCGGCTTCTCTCCGATTTTGACCGGAAGTATGCGGCCATACGCCTACCCGGGAGATCTCTTTGTCTCCAAAACAACGAAGGCGTCGAATCTAAAAGTTGGCGACATCATCTTGGTTACTTCTCAATCAACTGGTGTTTTTTACTCCCACCGAATTGTGAGCATCACACCGGCAAATGGTTCGCTTCGAATCATTACCAAAGGTGATGCAAATGCCGCCCCAGAGGCGACTCCCTTTTTAGTGGGTTCCAACGAACTAATCCCAAGAAGTTTCGCACGAGTGAAGTGGATCGGCAGACCGCTGGTTTATGTCTCATCTGTCCAAGGTAGGCAAGCTGCTTTGGCCTTAATCGTGATCGCGAATCTCATCGCACTTGTTTTGTTCCTGTTTAGGAAGAAAACGCCTGTAGTGAATCCCCTCTCGGGAGAAGTCTATAAAGATCTCTACGCCGAAGCACGCGCAGCCAGAGAAAAGAGTGAGAGAGAACTCAACCTTTTCAAGGAACTTTTTGCAGAGTCACAAATTGATCCGACAAAAAGAGAAGCTGAGATGGCCGAAGAACTCAACAATATGAAGTCCTTTTATTCAAACCAAGTCCACTAAAAAATAGGAGAACGAAATGAAAAACTTAGCATCAATCGGAAGCATCGGGGCAAAACTTGCCATCGTTGCTGCTGCAACAGTTGGTGGAACCGCACTCGTCGGTTCATCCGTCTTTGCATCTTTGACAGCTACTGCTAGCAATACCTCTGCACATTCAGTTACATCAGGTACCTTGAAGTTGACTGAGGCAGCTTCTGGAGTTGGAGGACTAACTGCTGGTTTCACAACCGCAGTGACCGCAATGGCTCCTGGAGATACCATCAATCGCTTCATCGATCTAACAAATGGTGGAACCCTCGCAGGTGCCTCATGGACTCTTGGGCTTGCTGATTCCGCCGTAACCAAATTAACAACCGACGCTGTCAATGGCCTATCCGTAGTTGTTAAAGAATGTTCAGTTGCATACACAACGGGAACAGGTCTTTGTTCTGGAACAGAGACACCGATGCTTACCACAACAGCAAATGCACTTTTGTCGCCACAAGCCCTCACTGTTGTAGCTGCAGATTTGCTTCCTGGTGCATTAACTCACACCAAGTTCATCATCGCTCTCCCCGCAAGCCTCGAAGTGACCACCAACGGAACATTGCCTCCTTTAACTATCCAAGGTCTGACTTCACTTCTCACTTGGACCATTACTGAGACACAACGCGCAGGTACCAATACCGTCGCTTAGTCGATTGGTATTGCTGATATATGAGAGAGCCCCAGCCCATGCGGTGGGGCTCTCTTCTTCAACTTAATTGATGGATTTAACGAAGGTCTATTAGTCTCAAGGAAGGTGGGCGATCACAAATGAAGAGAACACTTGGAAAATACTTTCCAGGAGTAGTTCTCATCGCCCTTATGTCTATCTTTACACCTACAACTGTCTACGCAAGTGTTACAGCCAAGGCGTCAAACTCCACCGCCCAGTCGATCACCTCGGTGACTTTCAAAGTGGCGCCGGAAGCAACCACAGGTGGAACCGCCACAGGGATAATAACTTGGACCGCAGCAGCAAATAACGCAAATTTCTACGCCTACTATGTCAATACCGGAACGGTTAACGATACGGCTTTTAGTTGGACTGTTACACATAGCGTGGGTACCGGCACATTCACCCTCAATTACTGCCCCGTCAATACCACTTTTTCTTCGCCGACTCTCTGTTCAAACTCTTCCACACCAACCACTATGCCACTCACCGGCACCGGCCCAGCTTTGACAGTCGGAGAGTGGCGCCCCATTCATATAAAAATTACAAAAAAGAATGACGCATTCACTGTCGCTTCGACGGTATCAGGATCACAAATTCGTGCAGGAACAAACACCGTTGCATAGGTAACTCCAAAGGTAATAAGGGTCACGCTAATGCATCAACTAGCTAAATTTTTGGCAATCCCGACAGGAACTTTCGACTGACGAGAACGTACACATAAGAAACTGCCCACCCGAGAACGAATCCAACGATTATGTCAGACGGATAATGAATTCCGGCAGCAACGCGAGCGATTCCTGAAAACAACGCCAATGCCCCGAGCGCCCAAGAAAGTCGCTTGTTATAAAAATAAATCATGGTTATTAGAGAAGTCATGAAGACCAAGTGATGGGAAGGCATGCCTCCATCTGCACTGTGAGGTACAAGAAGTTTCACGCCTTGCTCGCTAATAAAGGGTCTTTGTCGAACATATATTTTGGAAATCAGTTCTGAAATGACTGTCGCGACCCCGACAGGAATTGCAAAAATCATGATCCCTTTGATTATCAGATCGACGACGAAACGTTGGTAGTTCTGGATCGGAGTATAAAACTTGACTGTTCGAGCCACGAGCCAAGCCGCCGCAATGAGGATGACTGCGTACACAAAATCGTTGGAGCAGATTTTTACCAACGTTAAATTGTGCTCACCGAAGTGGTTGAGCGACTTTACAATTGAAGGATCAAGGTTCAAAGTTTTGTTCTCCTACCTGTTCGATATAACGGGCTGATCCCTAAAACCGCCAACGCCATCCCAATAGTGAAAATTGGCCAAGCAAAGGTGGTGGGCACCGCACCGCTTAAGGTAGCCCTAAAGTGCCAGGTAAAACTGAAAATAACGATAACTCCCCCGCACACCATGAGCCCGCCGTCTCTCAATCGAAGTTGTAATGAGCTGCTAGAACGCGACCTCCGTGCAATGGCGAGCCCAAAGAAGATCAGCGCAACACTCACGAGCATCGGCGCCCATACCGGAGCTACCCACGGGACAGGTATTAAAAAGAGCAGATCGTATGTCCCAAGGCCTGTCGGCCAGCCGATAAATATCCATAGAAAGAAGTAATAACCAATATCCCAAATTCCAAATGCAACCGCCACCCAGGCAAATCGTTCGATCCCGCACCGACCAGCAAGCCAACCCACGGCAACGAGCATTACTAGTGTGGCAAATTCCCTACCAACTTCGATAGCTCCAAGATTTCCAAGTACCGATTTACTCCGCAATGGAAAGAGCGTTTCAGGTGTCATGGAGAGTGCACGTTGGAGATATACGACCACTGCAGATTCAAGGTAAGCCATCGCAAGGGCAAAAGTGAGAACGACCATCACGCGTCGAAAAAAGTGAGAACTCACTACTTCTGCCTTTTCAGCCATATATCATTTTATTTATTCCGCGGCCTCTTGGCCACCTTTGAGCGAATCGTGCACGGAGATCTGCTCTTTCTCAAGGGCAACGATTTCGCTCTCATCCGCTCGTTCAATCGACACAAGATGATCGTCTGCCGCTGGGATCGAACGAATCACTTCGTCAAGTTTCAACTGGAGCGCAGTTAGCCCACGGTGATCGGTGTGCTTAAATGAAAATAGAAAAATTAAAACCACCGTGTTTGACGCAGTGGCGAAGTAAACCTGCCAGGAATTTGGGAAGCCTCGTATCGCAAGTGCGATGTTGAAAGTCAGTAGAATCACAGCAACGAATACCGTGGCGCTTACCCGCGACGTAATTGCATCAAGACTCTGCAATACGTGACTTATATTCTGACGAAAACGGGTTGAAATCATTCATTTCCAATCGATACAGGTGTCATTGAGCATATTGCAAATAGTAGAAAGCTGCGGGCCAGTCGCGATTTATATCAAGGATCATCGCTATTTGAGCGTGGACAAGGACCAACAAATTATTTGTTGAAGCAAAGTCACGCCC
>PLXJ01000037.1 GCA_003151395.1 Actinomycetota bacterium
TGAAGAAGAAGCGCCACATTTTAGATTGAACCAGTGCATTGTAATAATTGCTAAAAGTCAGATGGTTCGGCCAGGAGACCGGCCCGTACTTTAATACATCCGCGTACGGTCTAAACGATTGGATAATCGTAAAGATAATTGGCATGACCCAGAGCACGGAAAATACCGAGAGGATACCAATTGCAATGCGAGCGCCACTCTTGCTCTTTTCCCCAGTTACCATTTAGTCGTTACCTTTACTGAAGTTTTGATAGAGATAGACCATAATCGGTCCCAGGCAGATAATGAAGAGAAGAGTTGCGTAAGCAGCTCCCCATCCAATGCGCATCGAAGAGCCCTCAATATTTTGATAGACCAAGATTCCCAGGGTCTGCAACCCGTTCGATCCACCATTGATGATGAAGGCAAGGTCGAAAGCACGAAGTGATTCAATAATCGTAATTACCACAATAATGACGTTCACCGGACGCAATGAAGGCATTACCACTTTTCGGAACGTGTACCATTCCCCAGCACCATCAATCGCGGACGCTTCTCGAAGAGAGGGATCTACCGCTTTCATACCAGCTAAATAAATCAGCATGATGTACCCAATATGTCTCCACGAAGCGATGAGGAGAAGAACCCAGATATTCTTACTTGGTTGACCCAACCAGTCGATCGCTGTTTGCGGATTCGTGTTGTGCAAGATCGAGTTAATAATTCCATCTGTAAAGAAGACATTTTCCCAGATAATTCCAGTAACCGCTGCGGAGATAACCAAAGGCATATAAAAAGCGGTCTGATATAACTTGGTGCCTTTGAGATTTTTATCTATGTAGTAAGCAAGAATAATTCCGAGGGGAGTAGCAATAAATGCAAATACGGCAAGCCAGTAAATGTTATTGCGAATCGCAATTGGGAACTGATCATCCAGAGTAAAAATCTGACGATAATTGGTAAAACCTACCCAGTGAATGTTTTTCAGACCACCGATGCCATCCCAAAATGTAAATGAAAGCAAGATGGTGCAGATAGCAGGCAACCAAACAAAGCAAATATGAAGCAGCGTGGGAAGACCGACAAAGACACCAAGAGTGGTGCGATCGCTACCACTAAAATTGTGTGAGCCGCGTTTGCGTTTTCTCTTGGCTGGAACTGATTGGACTTGTGATTCTTCAAGAACGGTACTCAAATTCTGATTCCTTTTCCTGGTTCATTACCACATGCTAGGAAAATGGAACTTCCGTTGGCGGTTGATTCGCCAACGGAATTCCATTTCAGCACTGAATGGATATTGCTTAAACTGGAGGCAAAGCCTTCCATTGGGCATCAAGGTTCTTCGCAATTGCCTTTGGATCTCCACCAGTCAAGAACTTCTGAATGGAATCAGAGAAGATTGGGTAAGCGAAATCAGGACGTGAATCACGATCGAAGAACTGAGCGACGTGCTTGGTTGCCTGAACCAACTTAACCTGTGACTGAATGAATGGATCACTTGGAACTGTCGAGTTCTTGTTAGAGAACAGCCCAGGAGAGATTGCTTGGATGATGCCAGAGAACTTGGTCGATCCAATGAATGCCATAAGGGCTTCAGATGCAGGCAAATTGTTTGCAGCAGAATTTGAAGCCAAAACACCATCAATCGGAGCATCAATTGAATCTGTCCCGAAAGCAGGATTGATGATTGGGAATGGGATCAATGCAAGGTCGTTGTAATCAGCCTTGTTTGTATATAGACCACTTGTGAAAGAGCCAATGATGATCATGGCAGCTTTCTTCTGGAGCACGAGTGTTCCAGCGGTCTGGTCTGATTGAGTTAGCGGATCCTTGTTTATGTATGGAAGCAAAGTCTTCCAGTTTGCAAAGGTCTTTTGAACACGAGGATCCAAGAATGATGAACGTCCTCCGGTCAAACCAGCGTGGAAAGCGTAGCCATTGGTACGCATGTTGATGATGTCGAAGACACCCATTGCTTCCCAGCCACCCTTATCAGCCTGTGCGATTGGAATGAGACCCTTGCTCTTGAAGGTCTTACAAGCATTAACCAAATCAGCCATGGTTTTAATTGATGCTGGGTTTACTCCAGCTTTTTTCCATACTGACTTGCGGTAGTGGATAGCCCATGGATACCAGTCTGTTGGAACGAAATACTTTTTGCCATCTAGGCCGGTTGATGCAGCAGCAAATCCAGCTGTGTAATTGGAGCCAATTTTTTTCCAAAGATCATCAATTGGGGTAAGGAGACCCTTTTGGGCGAAGAATTGCATGCGATAACCAGCAAACCAGTCGAATACGTTATCTGGTGTGCCTTGAAGGTATGAGTTGATCTGATTTTGGAAGGTGTTGTGGTCAACAACGTTGAGGGCTACGTTGATTCCTTCGGCCTTAGCAGCAGCAACCCAAGCAGCATCTTCCTCAGGTCCAGGAGGATTCGAGTTATTGGAACCGAAGCTAACATTCAAAGGATCAGCAGCGCTAGCAGCTGGAGCCCCTAGAGTAGAAGCGCCAATACCGCCCGCAGCTATTGCAGCGGCGCCGGCAGCGGCACCCTTCAGTACTGAACGACGTGAAACCTCGTTCTCCGAAATGATTTCGTTCATGTTTTTCCTTTTCTCTTCAGCAGAAGTTGATGAAAAACGTCCCACCTGCACAGGGGAGACAGAGGAAACCTAAACCCACTGAGGGGGGTTTACAAGGGAATTTTGGTAACAAAGAGATAACTAAAAATGGCCTCAGCAGGCACGCTTAATTACTATTGCACCCGGATTACGACTAATAAACTATGGCGTTAAATGAGCCTGAAACCATTAGTTTCCCGCTAGCGTCTCGTAATTCCACGAGGTCCATCTTTGTGCCGATCGGAATATCTTGAGAGCAGATACCCAAAAATTGGATTTTTTGATGGGGCTGAAGAATGATCGATATCTTCGGCTCACAATAGTTTGGGCCGTTTCCCATGAGGGACGGGTCCGCTGGTCCAAACTTTTGGCCGGATTTTGAGACTAAATCAGGAATGGCAGTAATCTTTTGAATAACAGCCGTCTTGTTTTTGATATCAATGAGGATATGGCAGACAGTTCCCTGGCATGTCATTGGCTGCGGCGGGTGGACAACTGTCAATACAAATATCTTGCTCGAACGATTATCACTCAAAGTTTTTAGGTAATTTTGACCAAATTTAATTCCACCAGCAATAAAAAGAATAAACAATATTCCAATAACTATATTTCTAATCAAATGACGATGAATGGCGTAGCTAAATTTGCTTGAAAATCGGCGATCTTCAATTTTCAATCCCGGCGCCACTATGGTGTCGACAACCTCACCACAGTTTTTACAATAGTATGCATCCCGAGCTACCTTCGAATGGCACTTTGCGCACAACATATGTGGAAGTTTTGATTTAAACATGATCTGAGTATCCCAGAGTTGTCAATTTCACGAAGCGCCTTAAGGTATTCGATCGAATATTTGCTTTGGAAACCTGACCTCAACTTTTAAGCCCCCGAGCTCACTTTTTGATAACGATAATTTGCCGTTGTATCGCTCCACGACGCTACTCACAATACTTAACCCAAGACCCGAGCCACCACCTTCGCGTGAACGTTGAGAGGTAAATCGCTTGAGTAACCGCGATCGTTCGGGATATTCAACCAATCCTGGACCGCCATCCTCAATCACCAAAACTACTTCCTCGCCATCCTTGAAAACCTGGGCGGCGACAGGGGCATCGTCTGGTGTGTGACGCCTAATGTTTGAAAAGAGATTCCCAATTAACCGATCGACTAATTGTTCATTCGCCCGAATTTGCACCGCAAAATCTATTTTAGAATTAATAGTCCGCTTTGACTGCAGTGCTCTAAGAACTTCCAAATGTTCTTTTACGAGAGCCGTTAGGTCAACATCTTCTATAACCTCTTCTTGAGCTTCCCCAGCCTCTGCTAAAAAGAGCAAGTCATTAATAATTGTTTCCATTCGAATAATTTCAGTCGAACTCCGCTCAAGGTAAACGTTTAGTTTCTTCCCTTCGGAGGTGGTACGAGCCAATTCTACATAGCCTTTAATCACCGTTAGCGGTGTTCTTAGCTCGTGCGAAGCATCCCCCAAAAAATTCTGCATGGCTCGTTGTTGTGCCGCAATTAAGTGGCTGACTTGATTGAGCTTCCCGTCGCGACGAAATACTAAGAACGCGACTAAGCCCGCCAAAAGATCGACCAAAATAATAAAAAGAACCAGATCTCGAGTTAAGACAGATACATCCGAATTGATCGAGGTGAGTGAAATGACAAATAATAGACTTTCATTGCGTGGGAGTTCATAAGTGCGGATACGTAGATTAGACCCATAATTAATTTCTTCAGTTCGGGCTTTCAATAACAGAATCGTCCTTGGAATTTTTGGTACGTTGGGTCCAATCTCCGTCAGCTCAGTAACAACGCCCCCCTGCGCCAAATATTCAACAGTCATCGGTATTGATGAAACTTGAGCCAAATATTGCGCCACGGTGAGCGGATCCTCTTTTGTGGCCTTGAGCGCCTTTATTTTTGAATTGAGTGATGCGTCCACGAGATTAATTTGACTGGAATGGTACTTAGAGATTGCAAAGTACCCAATTGCTATTGAAGATGCAGTGATAAAAAGAAAAATTGCAACAGTGACACGAAGAACTAATCTCATCCTCTTTCGACAATCTGGAATCCAACTCCGCGCACGGTTTTAATCCCTTCGAAACCATCTCGATGGAGTTTCTTTCGGAGGTAGGAGATATAGGTTTCAACAACTGTGGAATTGTTTTCGAAATCAATTCCCCAAATTGCATTCAACAACACGTCCTTTCTAATTACTTTATTCTTTCTTTCTATCAAAAAATGCAGAAGGTTGTACTCCGTGGGAGAAAGTTCGATAATTTCATCTTGATGCCTGACCAAATGCTGATCTTCATCTATCGATATCGGGCCACAGCGCAATATATTTGTCGCTTGCGCGCTACTACTTCGTCTCAAAATGGCCCCTACTCGGAGCGCTAATTCTTCAATGCTAAAAGGCTTAGTCACATAGTCATCGGCGCCGACTCTAAAGCCTTGATGAATGTCTTCTTTCTCGCGCCTAGCCGTCAAGAGAAGCGCAGGCGTTTGGTCTCCTCCGCTCCTGACCTTCTCCAAAAGCACTAATCCGTCGATTTTTGGCATATTAAGGTCGAGAACATATAAATCGAATTTCTGCTTCCGTATCCGCGAGAGAGCGTCCAAACCATCAACCGCAATAGTGACTTCATAACCTTCAAGTTCTAAGACATCTCCTACGAGTTCACGCACGCCAGATTCATCGTCGACCACCAAGATTTGTGCCTTTTTCATGTTTGATAAGCCTAACTTGAAGGATGTGACCCGCAAGTGGCTGACAAGGTTTTCACACGAATCCCACAATGTCAGAGCTGATGCTTAAGCCATGGGATCGCAAGCTCCCAAGTTCTCGAAGAACATCTGTTCCCAAAGAACTCCCACCGCTTTTTCCTACGTAAAGGAACTGAAAATGAAAAAGACCCTCCATCGTCGGATTGTTGCCGGAACGATTGGCGCTGCACTTCTCTTGGCTCCAACCGCGGCTTTTGCCGCTTCCACAACAACGACAATTACCTCAGCTGCCTCCACAACCAAGGCAACGGCCGCGGATCTGGCTGCATATAAGGTAGCGCTCGCTGCCTATCGAGTTTCCTTGAAGGCTTGGCAAGATACCCGAAATGCCGCCCAGAGCGCCTATAAGGCAGCAATTGTGGTAAGCCGTGCAGCAGTCGCTGCCAACCGGACAGCACTCCTCCGGATAAACGCCACCTTTAATGCTTCAGTGGCCGCCGCCAAAGCAGCCTACGAGACCGCAGTCTTTGGAACTCCCACTGCAGCAGCTCGCCAGGTCGCACTCAATACTCGAGTTGCCGCAGTCGCAGCAGCTACGAATATTCACGCGGCAGCTATAACAGCCCTTCCAACCCTGCCCGTCAAGCCAAAGGCTCCAACGGTAGCTCCAAAGCCAAAGGCTCCAGTCAGACCATAATCACTTTTACCCGTCGGGGGTAAATAACGAACCGCCCACCTAGTTATCTAGGTGGGCGGTTTCGTTTTCCCCCATCATCGTGCGCTCTTCACCTCACTTCGTTATTCTGAGTGGCATAGGTCATTCGATCGGTCGACTCTGATATCTAGTTTCGAGCCTTGAAAAATCAAATAGGAGAAGCCATGGATAGCGACAGCAAATGCCCATACCCAGGAAACAAATTGGCAGGCGAAGGCTCCTTCAATGAGCATTGGTGGCCGAATCAACTCAACCTCAAAGTACTTCAACAGAACTCCCCGTTGGCTGATCCGATGGGTGATGGTTTTGATTACGCGACTGAATTTAAAAAACTGGATCTCCAACAACTGAAAAATGATCTCCAAAATCTGATGACGGACTCACAAAATTGGTGGCCTGCAGATTACGGACACTATGGACCTTTCTTCATTCGAATGGCTTGGCATAGCGCCGGCACCTATCGGATATTTGACGGCCGGGGCGGTGGCGGAGCTGGAATGCAGCGCTTTGCCCCACTCAATAGCTGGCCGGATAACGTCAACCTCGATAAAGCTCGCAGGCTCTTATGGCCAATCAAGCAGAAATACGGCAAATCTATTTCTTGGGCCGACTTAATTATCTTGACGGGAAATGTTGCGCTGGAGTCGATGGGGTTTAAAACTTTTGGATTTGGTGGCGGCCGGGCAGATGTTTGGGAGCCCGATGAAACCTATTGGGGCAAAGAAGCGCAGTGGCTCGAAGACAATCGATACAGTGGTGATCGTGATCTCGAAAAACCCTTAGCTGCAGTTCAAATGGGTTTGATTTACGTAAACCCTGAGGGCCCAAATGGCAATCCAGATCCACTTCTTTCGGCACGCGACATTCGCGAAACTTTTACGCGGATGGCGATGAACGATGAAGAGACCGTCGCTCTAATTGCCGGAGGACATACCTTCGGTAAGACCCACGGTGCGGCAGATCCCAATAAATATGTCGGAGCGGAACCAGAAGGTGCACCAATCGAGAATATGGGATTTGGTTGGAAAAACTCTTTTGGTACTGGCAACGCCGGGGACACGATCTCTAGCGGTTTGGAAGGCGCATGGACTCCAACCCCGATCACTTGGGATGACACATATTTCAAAACGCTCTTTGAGCATGAGTGGGTGCAAACGAAAAGTCCCGCTGGTGCTACGCAGTGGATTCCTAAGGATGGTGCCGCTGGCGACGCCGTGCCAGATCCGCACAATGCAGCCAAGCGCCATTCACCGGTCATGCTAACTAGTGATCTAGCGCTCCGTTTTGATCCCAATTATGAGGTAATTTCCCGGCGCTTCTCAAAAAATCCTGAACAACTGGCTGATGCATTCGCACGCGCTTGGTTCAAACTTACGCATCGCGACATGGGGCCGATTGCTCGTTACTTGGGCGCGCTTGTTCCATCAGAGCAACTGATTTGGCAAGATCCAGTCCCTGCCGTCACAGACGAACTAATCAATTCAAATGAGATCGAAATTCTGAAAAAAGCGATCCTTGAGTCAGGCCTAACCACCAGCCAGTTAATAAAAACTGCTTGGGCCGCTGCTTCTACTTTCCGCGGCACGGATAAACGAGGAGGCGCAAACGGTGCGCGAATTCGCCTTCAGCCGCAACGAAGTTGGGCTGCAAACGAGCCAGCGGAATTAAATCTAGTGCTGGAGGCTCTAACTTCAATTCAATCAAATTTCAATTTAATGTCGAGCAATAAGAAAGTCTCACTTGCTGATCTAATCGTGTTGGCTGGTTCGGTCGCCGTTGAGGAAGCGGCTAAGAAAGCTGGAGTGACTCTCGAAGTCCGCTTTACGCCTGGTCGTACTGATGCGACCCAGGACCAAACTGATATTGCTGCTTTTGCCGTCCTTGAACCGATCGCTGACGGTTTCCGGAACTTCATTAAGCCTGGCAACCATCAACCTGCAGAATTTCACCTCGTTGATAAAGCCACTCTCTTGAATTTGACGGCCCCCGAGATGACGGTCCTCGTTGGAGGCTTACGAGTGCTTGGAACTAACACCGGTAACTCAATCCATGGCGTATTCACCAAAATGCCGGGCACCTTGACCAACGATTTCTTTTTGAATGTTTTGGATATTGGTACCAGTTGGAGCGCCACATCAGATGGAGCAGAATTCTTCGAGGGTCGTGACACAAAGACTGGCGAAGTAAAATGGACCGCAACTCGAGCAGATTTAATCTTTGGGTCGAACTCGGTTTTGCGAGCGCTCGCTGAAGTCTATGCAAGCGATGACGCCAAAGAGAAGTTTGCTCAAGACTTTGCCTCGGCTTGGTCAAAGGTGATGGAGTTAGATCGCTTCGACATTTAGTCGCTGCGCTAAAATCCCGGGGCCAACATCCACACCAGGATCCCGGGATTTATTTTTTACTTTTCCAACTTATCTAAGAAATAACGAATCTGAATTGCCGCTGCGGCGCCTTCTCCAACAGCCGAAGCCAATTGCTTAGTGGATCCACCGCGTACATCTCCCGCAGCAAATACTCCAAGCGCAGATGTTTTAAACATTTGATTCGTCTCGATAAATTTTCTCTCATCTAAATCAACCGAGCCAGACAACCAATCAGTATTGGGGTCCAAACCGATGAATACAAAAGCTCCAGAGGCGGTGTGAGTGGACCGTTCGTTTGTCCTCAGATTTTCTAGTACTACAGATTCGAGTTGACCTTTATCGTTGGCAACAAAAGATTGCACCGCCTCGTTGAGTTTTACACTCATTTTTGGATGGTTGTAAACCTTTTCCTGAAGTAGTTTTGATCCCCGCAACTCGGAGCCGCGCTCGATAACAGTTACATGGTCGGCAAATTGAGTAAGAAATAAGCCCTCTTCCAATCCAGAGTTTCCTCCTCCGAGCACCACGACTTCTTTTGCGCCCTTATAGAAAGGTCCATCACAAGTTGCACAGAAATGGATACCCGCGCCAATCAAATCATCTTCGCCATCGGCCCCAGTGCGCCTGTAGGTTGAGCCAGTTGCGACCAGCATGACGCGAGTTTGAACAACTGCCCCCGTTGAGAGCGTTACATCTAACCCGGCATAACCTTCCCCGTTGTCGATCTCTCTAAAGGATTCGACCCCGACAGCTTGCAAAATCTCAACTCCATATTTCGTGGCCTGCAATTCAAAACGGCCAGCCAGTTCTGCCCCACCAATACCGTCGGGGAAGCCAGGATAATTATCGAATCGCTCTGTAACGCCGGCTTGCCCTCCAACGGCGGACTTTTCCACGATCAACACCTTCAGGTTTTCGCGCGCTGCATAAATAGCCGTTGTCAGTGCTGTTGGTCCACCGCCAGCAATCAGGAGATCATAGGAACCCATAGAAGCTTCACGAACAATGTTGAGTTTCTCAGCTAACTCATCATTAGAAGGTTCAGTCAGGATAGATCCATCTGGAAAAATAATCGTTGGGATAATCCGTTTGCCGTCATTGATGCGCTCGACTTCGGCTTGGGCAGAAGGATCTGTCTCCATATCAATCCATTCGAACTCAATTCGATGTTGACCGAGAAAAGTTTTAGCACGTTTGCAATCAGGGCACCATGAAGCGCCAATTACTCTCAATTTATCGCTCATGAGTTAATCCACCGATCCCTTACGTAATTGTTGGGTTTCCCGAATATTTACTTTGTTGGTTCTAACTTGAGTGAAACCGAGTTGATGCACCAACGCTCATCTGTTGGCACGTCGTATCCCTCTCCTTTAAATACATGTCCCAGGTGGGAACCGCAGTTAGCGCATCTAGCCTCGACGCGGGTCATTCCAAAAGAACGATCTTCAATCAGAGTCACGGCATCACCGTCTTTGGGTGCATAAAAAGAGGGCCAGCCGCAACCAGAGTGAAATTTAGTGTCACTCCGGAAGAGTTCTTGTGAACATACTTTGCAAGAATAAACGCCTTCTGTTTCCGTGTCGGTGTACTCCCCGCTAAAAGCACCCTCGGTTCCTGCTTGGCGAAGGACCTTATAAGACAATGGATCTAATTCTCCTTGAAGTTGCGCTTCATTTACTTGAAATGGGTACATGGTTCCATCCGGCTTAATCGCGGATATTAATTCGTGCTTCATTATGTAAACCTCCATCAACCCGTCGGGGTTGTAATTGCAAAGGCAGCAAATCGAGTAGGTGACTAGCCGCTTGGTGCGGTATTAAACAAAGATATTGTGTGAACTATTCCTCGATTTCGGCGGAGTGTTTAGTCGCTGCTATTTCAAGGAACTGGGTGGATCGCAAAATAATTAAGATAATCAGGGTTAGACCGGCTCCCCCTGCCTGAAACCCTAGACCCACGCTGCAACCCATGGCGGCGGTGGCAAACACTGTCGCAGCCGTTGTTACACCCTGCGTGCCAGATCTTTTGGTTTGAAAAATTAACCCCGCTCCAAGAAATCCAATACCGGTCATAATGGCTTGGATAGTTCGAGCCGGGTCACCAAGGTGGGCATTATGGTCAAGAACGGCTCCTATCGCGACAATGCTTGCGGCCGAAGTTCCTACCAGAGCCATGGTTCGAGGTCCAATGGACTTTCCAGCGCGATCGCGCTCCCATCCGATCGCGGAACCCAATATTCCTGCGATTGCTGCATCAATGATCACCGTTGCCTGTTGCCATAGGCTTATGGAGTTGAGTTCTATCATTTCTTCATATTAATCATTGGCCCTTGGAAAAGATAGGATTTCATTTCTCCACTTCCGAGAAAGGGTGACAGTGCCAGATCTCGCAACGTGGACCGAGCGCGCCTTTTCGATTAGTCCTAATTCTCAAATTTTTATTGATGGTGATTTCGTGCCAGCCGCTTCTGGGAAAACTTTTGAGAGCATTTATCCAGCAGAAAATCGAGTCATAGCGCAAATATCCGCGGGTGATTCGACCGATGTGAACCGCGCAGTGGAATCAGCCACTCGAGCATTTGATTCTGGTAGATGGCGGGACGCGCCACCGCGGACAAAGAAAACCGTAATGTTAAAATGGGCTGAATTAATAAGGAGTCATCAAGAAGAACTAGCGCTCCTTGAGACGCTCGACGTCGGCAAACCAATTAGTGATTCGATGGCGGTAGATACGACTAGCCTTGCTCGAGTAATCCAGTGGTACGGCGAAACAATAGATAAGACCTATGATGAAATTGCTCCAACTCCCAAGAATGCCATCGCTCTAATTACTCGCGAACCCCTTGGGGTGATCGGAGCAATTGTTCCGTGGAACTATCCGATGATCATCTCTTCATGGAAAATTGGTCCAGCGCTGGCGATGGGAAATAGCATCGTAGTAAAACCGGCTGAAAATTCATCGCTCTCGCTTTTGTTAATCGCACGTCTGGGAATAGAGGCTGGACTGCCCCCCGGCGTCCTGAATGTGGTTCCCGGACTCGGCGCAGAGGCTGGTCAAGCGCTGGCACGACATATGGGCGTAGCAAAATTAGCTTTCACCGGCAGCGGACCGACCGGGCGAAAGATGATGCAGTATGCAGCCGAATCCAATTTGAAGCAGGTTTCTCTGGAACTTGGCGGAAAAAGTCCGCAGATTGTCCTCAAGGATTGTGTTGACCTTGACGTAGCGGCAGAGTCCATCGCCTGGGGAATTTATTACAACTCAGGGCAAACATGTAACGCTGGCTCAAGGCTGATCGTCGAAAAAGAAATTAAGTCAGAATTATTTTCTAAAATAGAAAATTTCCTCAAAACTTTTAAGGTGGGAAATCCGCTGGACCCTGCGACGCAAATGGGACCACTGGTCTCAAAGGCGCAACGTGAGCGAGTTAACGGTTACCTTGATCTCATCGGAATTGATGGCGAACAAATAATATTTGGAGGTCAAAAGACTGAGGGCGATGATCTATTTATGATGCCAACTCTCATTGATAATGTGAAACATGAGTCAAGGCTCGCGCAAGAAGAGATCTTTGGTCCGGTGCTCGTAGCTATCGACGCACGAGATGAAGCGCACGCAATCGAATTGGCAAATGGCACCGATTATGGCTTAGCCGCTTCAGTCTGGACCAATAATGTCGGCAAGGCCCACCGAATCGCGAAACAACTTCGAGCGGGAACAGTTTGGATTAATACTTTCGACGCGCTTGATGTCATTACGCCATTTGGTGGATTTAAGTCATCTGGTTCCGGGAGGGACAAATCCCTGCATGCCCTTTCGTCCTATAGTCAACTCAAAACAACCTGGATAGATTTATCCTGAAAATTGGACATCTGAAATTTGCCAAATATTTACATCAAGTTCCTTTAAGTTCATCAGTACCGTGATTAGGCTGGCGGCTAACTAAAGGGGCACTGATCCATGAAAATGAAGGCGGCAGTTTTGGCTGGCATTGGTGCCAAACTAGAAGTCCGTGAGGTTGAAATTGCTTCTCCAAAAGCTGGCGAAGTTTTGGTAAAAGTGGCTGCTAGTGGCCTGTGCGCCAGCGACCTCAATGCCATCGACGGCAAGCGAAAATTGGTGCCCTTCCCTGCCGTTATTGGCCACGAAGCTTCTGGTGTAGTGGTTGAAGTAGGTCCAGGGGTAATTAACGTAAAAATTGGTGATCATGTAATCATGTCAATCGTCCCCAGCTGTGGGAACTGTGACTATTGCCGCAGCGGACGCCCAAATTATTGTTCAACCGCAGGAAGCGCGATGTCAGTCGGTGGACTCTTTGACGGCACAAGCCGCCTTTCTGAAGCTGGAGAGCGTTTAAACCAATTCTTATGCGTGGCATCTTTTGCTGAATATGCTGTAGTTCCCGAGTCGGGCATTGTCGTCATCCCAAAGGAAATGCCGCTTGATCGCGCTGCTTTAATTAGTTGTGCTGTTATAACTGGCGTAGGTGCGGCATTAAACACCGCAAAGGTAAGAGCGGGGTCCAGAGTGGCGGTATTTGGCTGTGGCGGTGTCGGACTAAATATCTTGCAAGGCGCTCGATTAGCCGGTGCCAAAAGAATAATTGCCGTTGATGTCAGCTTAGAAAAACTAGAACTTGCCGCCAAAGTCGGTGCTACTGATCTTGTAAATGCTGCGCTCGTGGATCCAGTTACCGCCATTAGGGAGTTGGTCGGCGGGGTGGATTACGCCTTTGAAGCACTCGGTCGCGAAGAGACGGTAGCCCAAGCCTGGAAGACTGTTGATGTTGATGGTTTGCTGACCCTAGTCGGACTATTAAAAAATGGCGCCACAATCACCCTAGATGCGGGCCCATTCGTAAACGAGCAATCAATCAAAGGGTGCTACTTCGGCTCGGCCAACCTTTCTCGCGACGTCCCCTTCGTTATAAAAAGTTATCTTTCTGGCCAACTTTTGCTAGACGAACTGATCTCTGATCGCATAGATTTGAATCACCTTAATGAGGCGTTCGACAAATTGCGACGAGGTGAGGGCGCAAGGAGCGTCTTAGTGTTCTAATTTGGATTCGAAGCGTCTCGCAGATGCAATTCAATCTCAATTAGAAGAAGTAGAAAATGAATGCACATCAACTATAGGAGGCAAAGTAGTGAGGTTAAATAAACTGACTAGTTCGGTTGCATCACTTGTACTCGCTTTTGGAGTTACCGGAACGGCATTTGCCGTAACTTCCGCACAAGCTGCAGTGAATGCATCGGCAGCAACATCAGCAGCAGATTTTGGGGGCATAGCCGGCCTCACTGCAGCTTGTAAGAAGGAAGGCGCACTAAATATCATCGCTGATCCACACGATTGGGCTAACTATGGCGCCATTATTTCTGGCTTCAAGAAAAAGTATGGCGTCAAGATAAATGAAGCCAATCCCAATGGTTCGAGCCAGGATGAAATCAATGCTGCCAACCAACTAAAGGGAACAAAGCGTGCACCTGATGTATTTGATTTGGGTCAAGCAGTTCTCTATGCAAACACCGATATCCTTGCACCATACAAGGTCACGGAATGGGCAAATATCCCAGCTTCATTCAAAGCAGCTAATGGTCTGTTCACAAAAGATTACGGCGGAATTATGTCTGTCGGTTACGATGCATCTCTTGGAACAATCACCAGCTTAAATGATCTCTTGGGATCACAATTTGCTGGCAAAGTTGCGCTCAATGGCGATCCAACGAAAGCTTCTGCAGGCGAGAATGGTGTCCTCATGGCATCACTAGCAAACGGTGGCTCACTCAATGACATCGCACCGGGAGTTGCCTGGTTTAAAACTTTGGCAGCCGCTGGCAACTTCATCAACGTAGATCCAGATCCTGCAACTATTGCATCAGGTCAAACTCCAGTCGTCTTTGACTGGGATTACAACCAAGCTGCAACAGTGAAGGCCTTCGCAGCCGCAGGCAAGAAGTGGAACGTATTCTTCCCAGCCGGTGCCCTCGTCGGTGCTTATTACAACCAAGCAGTGGATCTATACGCACCACATCCAGCTTGTGCTCGCCTATGGATGGAATATGTATTCTCACCTGTAGGTCAGAATGCCTGGCTAGTTGGCGGTTCTCGTCCTATCTTGACTGATTACATGGTCAAGACTGGAACTATCAATAAGACAGCGCTTGCTGCTCTTCCAACTGTAAAAGGAGCCGCAGTAATTGCAACTCCTAACCAGACAAAAGCTGCAAGTGACTACCTAGCAGCCAACTGGGCTGCCGCGGTAGGGACACGCTAGCTCGAATCAACGGTCGTGAATGACTAACCTGGTTCAAGAAACGAAAGCCGGCTCCGCACTTCGCGGGGCCGGTCTTCGTGCGTGGCGTAAGTACTCAGCATATGTCGGGGTCTTGCCGTTTATAGTTCTTGTTTCAATTTTCTTATTGTGGCCGACGTTCAGTGTGGTTTCTGGCGCTTTTCAGAATTCCGCCGGAAAGTTTGATCTTTCTACCATCACATCAGTTCTAAAAAGTCGAGAGCACATTGTCGCATTTGAACACTCCATTCAAATTTCTGCCATTACAGCCATCGCTGGTTCTTCAATAGGAGCGCTTTTTGCCTGGGCAGTAGCAACTGGGAAATCTGGCGGGGCACTACGTCGAATCTGTTTATCCGCCTCAGGTGTTCTAGCGCAATTTGGTGGAGTTATGTTGACCTTTGCCTATCTGGCAACCTTCGGCTTTAACGGCTTAGTAACCTCCTTTTTCATTAAACATTGGTCACACTCATTTTTTGCTCACCCGACCTGGCTTTATGGAATAACAGGACTTTGTATTGTTTATAGTTTTTTTCAAATTCCATTAATGTTTCTGGTATTTCTGCCCACCGTAGACAACATGAAGCCACAATGGCGAGAAGCTTCCGACGGCCTTGGTGGAGGTACTTTTGAATATTGGCGCCGCGTCGGTATTCCGGTACTTANNACCCCGTCTTTCTTGGGGGCATTCCTCCTCTTATTTGCAAACTCCTTTTCTGCTTATGCGACTGCAGCCTCTCTTATCAGCCAGGGTTCAATAATTACTCCACTCGAGATTAGCACCGCTTTATCAAGTGAAACTGGTGCCAACAATCCAGCGCTCGCCAAAAGTCTCTCCTTGGCAATGGTCGTTGTCGTCGTGATCGTCATGGCGCTTTATACATTATTGCGGCGCCGAGTGAGTAAGTGGGAGCAATGAGCGTTCAAAATCAGAGTTTAGGAATTAAGACTTGGCGACGAGCAATTATTCTCTTTGTCGCGATTTACTTATTACTTCCAATCGCCGCAATGCTCGACTTTTCGACAAAATCACTCTCAGGCAAAAGGGGTCTCTCCTCCTGGAGAGCGATTTTTCAACAACCAGATTTAATTGCAGCAGTAGGGGTGTCACTAGAACTCGCTGCAATTGTCGTAGCACTTGTTTTCTTTCTGGTTGTCCCAACCGTGGTTTGGGTGCATCTGAAATTACCTAAATTGCGCCGCCCCATCGAATTAATCTGCTTACTGCCACTGGCGATACCTGGGATTGTTTTGGTTGTCGGAGTAGCGAGTATTTATCGATGGATTAGCATCCATGTCACAGAATCACCTTTGATGTTGGCTGCCGTTTATTCGATGCTGGTTCTTCCGTACACCTACCGATCACTTTCAGCCGCGCTCAATTCCGTTGATATTCATACCCTTGCAGAAGCTTCAAGAACACTAGGCGCCTCTACCTATCGCATGCTCTTTGGCGTGGTATTTCCGACGATTCGCTCTGGCGTAATGTCAGGCGCCGTGATTGCGATCGCGTTGGTATTGGGCGAATACACGATTTCTTCTATATTGAATTTTTCAACAATGCAAGTCGAAATTAACTTAATAGGACAGACTGATGGGTTTGTCGCCGTAGCCATTTCCCTCGCATCACTCATCTTTGTCTTTCTTCTACTAGTAGTTATCCCAACCACCGTTAATCATAGGAATGAAGTTCTAGAGGCCGAGCACTCATGATCGAGAGGATCAATCCGTGAGCACAAATGTCCGAGGCTCGTCTGCCGCCGTTAAGTTGATTGGCTTGGAAAAGTCATTTGGTTCAGTAAAAGCACTTGATGGTTTAACCATTGAAATTGGTCCCGGTGAACTAGTCGCGCTATTAGGCCCTTCTGGGTGCGGTAAAACGACTGCCCTCAGAGCGTTGGCTGGCCTACAGAATTTAGATCACGGTCAAATTTTTGTAGACGAGAAAGATGTTACCTTTTTGGCGCCAAACCGCAGAAATATGGGGATGGTATTTCAGGCATATAGCCTTTTCCCCCACATGTCCGCGCTCGCAAATGTCGAATATGGACTTACCCTCAAGGCGCATAAAACTAGTTCTGATAAACGCTCTGCCCGTGGAAAAGAATTGTTAGATCTTGTTGGATTGTCTACGCATGCTAAGCACTATCCGCATCAATTATCTGGCGGACAGCAGCAACGTGTTGCCCTTGCCCGAGCACTAGCAATCTCTCCACAAGTTCTTCTTCTCGACGAACCGCTATCGGCACTTGATGCCAAAGTTCGTACTCAGCTTCGCGATGAAATTCGAAGAATTCAACTTGAAGTTGGTACCACTACCTTGTTTGTAACCCACGACCAGGAGGAAGCACTTGGTATCGCCGATCGAGTCGGTGTTATGCGAGGAGGAATTCTGGAGCAAATTGCTGTACCCGCCGAACTTTATGACAGGCCAGCCTCTGCTTTTGTTGCGGAATTTGTAGGACTCACAAATCCAATTCGTGGAAATGTATCTGCAGGATTTATCGAAATTCTGGGTCTGCGTGTACCCACTCTGCCCGGTTCGATTTCATCAGGAACCGGAATCGCCTTAGTGCGTCCGGAATCTCTGAAAGTTGAGGCGACAACGGAGGCAAACGGAAAAGTATTTTCTGCAAGTTTCCTTGGGGCCTCCTGCCGATTAACCATCGATCTATCAGCCGGCGGACGAGTTGTGGCTCAAGTCCCCAGTTCTGATGCGGCTTCATTAGGAGCAGGCGCCAGTGTAAAAGTCGCATTCAGGTCAACGCCTGTCTTTGTAAAAGCTGAGCAATGACCCTTGGCTCCATAAAATCAATCGAAACTTTCAATGATGATTTTGTTTGCTTTGTAAAAATAACCACAGATAGCGAAAATATTGGTTGGGGCCAGACCTCCACCTATAACGCTGATATCACCACCGAGGTATTTCACCGCCAAGTTGCGCCGTGGGCCCTTGGGAGAGATGCGACCAATATCGGCGATCTCGTGACCAGGGTGGAAGCTAAAGAGCATAAATACCCGGGTAGTTACCGAGCCCGCGCTATAGCGGGCCTAGACACGGCGCTATGGGATTTACGAGGCAAGGTGGAAGACAAACCAGTCGTCGAGTTGCTCGGTGGAAGCCCAAAGACGTTGCGGGCATATGCCTCTTCGATGAAGCGTGATATTTCACCAACTTCAGAAGCTGCGCGTTTTGTTAAGTTACGCGATGATTTTGGATTTACGGCGTTTAAATGGCGCGTGGCCAGCGAGTGTGGAAACGATATTGACGAGTGGCCTAATCGAACAGAAGAAATAGTTCCCACTGTTTCTAATGCGCTTGGAGATGGAGTGGCGAAGTTGGTTGATGCCAATAGTGGGTACTCCCCCAAGCGTGCCATAGAAGTCGGCAAGCTCCTTGAGGAGAATGGTATTTCGCATTTTGAAGAGCCATGTAAATATTGGGAACTGCTTGAAACTAAAGCTGTCACGGATGCGCTCTCCCTTGATGTGACGGGTGGTGAACAAGATTGGGATCTTGCAATTTGGCAACGCATGATCGATTTACGAGTAGTGGATATCGTGCAACCGGATGTTATGTATATGGGTGGAATCTGGCGCACCCTTAAAGTTGTTGAGATGGCTGCAGCGGCAGAAATACCCGTAACTCCACATAGTGCAAATCTCTCGCTCGTGACCATTTGCACGATGCACTTACTGGGAGCGATTACTAATCCAGGAAAGTATCTAGAACTATCTATTGAAGGCCCTGACTACTATCCGTGGCAGGAGAAGTTATTTTTAGGCGACCCATTTAAAGTGGAAAATGGTCAGGTGACTATCCCATCTGAGCCCGGTTGGGGTGTAGAGGTAAATCCAACTTGGCTCGCTAAGGCCCACTACAAAATTTCAAGTATTTAATTATGGGTTATCCATCAAAATCTGCAAGATACGTCATCTTTGCCCTCTCTTGGGCCTTTCTCCTATTCATCCTTGCGCTTACTCTGCCATTTGTAACGGCCCGCGATTCAAACAAAGTCATAACCTACGTGGCTCTTGATGGAAACGCGCCTCTCATATGGATCTTAGGACTAATCGCCCTTGCACTACTCGTAGGCTTTCTTTTGCGTTACGGGGCTAAAATGGGGGACACGCTGGTTGTAAGCCTGGCATGGCTATTGTCAGGAGCTATCGTTGTGGCAGGAATCATCGGGTTCTTGACCCTACTATTCATCTCGGGTTTAGCAATGGCTCTAGTAGGCGTTTTTCTACTCAAGGCATGTAGTTGTATTGCTCCTTTTCGAACCAAACGTAACTAAATTACATCCGATTTGGAATTCGAAGGACGGTATTCCTGACCTCTGGAGTCCCAGGCCCAAAAGAGAAACCTCCAGAACTACCCAATTCTTCACGTTTTTGCCATACATTTGCGCAGAGTAAACGGGACAACGCTGCAAGTTCAAGAGGAGTTTTGGCCTCGGAATAATCAACATCACCAGCATGGTCAACCACGGTCAAGGCAATATAAATATCTCCAGCGCTGTCACGGACAACTTCTATCATGCGGCTTTGCTGCGGCCAATCAATATGCGATGCGGTTTCGACCTGCCACAAACCAATATTCTCTTCCTGCTGGCCAATCCACTCCACTTGATGACGATGCTCATGACCCGCCAACCATAAAATAACTTGGGGATATTTAACTAACATTGCAGTGATTTCTTCTCGACAGATTCTCCGCCCAATGGGGGCATAGTCGTTAAACATTGTTACCAACGGATGATGCGAGGCCAGGACCACTGGCTTTTTCGAATTCTTGATTTCAGTTTCAAGCCAGGCAAATTGCGGTTCATCTAAAGACCCTTGCCACCCACCAAATTGGTTCACAGAATCCATCACTATCAAACGAACCGCGCCTAAATCAGTTGCGTAGTACATCGTCTTCTCTTGAACATTTTGATGGGTAAAGCCATGTCCTTTTGGGAGACCATTTGCTGCAATATGTTTGCTGGCAAATTCACCGCGTTCAACCGCGCGCCTGAGAATATCCGGAGTCACTTGCACATAGGGCGCGTCACTCACTCCAGGAAAATCTGCTGGTCCTACTTCATTAAAGGCAGATAACGTGGCTTCTAAGGAAAGCGAAGTGGGCAATCCTTCAAATCGACGGCCAGCAATTTGTGCAACTTGGGTTGCCTCACTTGGTGTGACTGTACCTTGCAAGAGCGCATCATGGTTTCCATGAACGGCAAACCATGGAACGCTCAAACCACTGGCTTTAAAAGGAGCGCGGCAACTATCAAGCAATCCGGCAACTACCGGGAATCCGTACTTGCTGCGTGCATCATCATCTTCGCACCCAATGGGAGTTCCATGCGGATGCCAGTATTTAACATCATAATGCTGCGGATTCTCGTCCATCACTCCTTCATATTTTTCTAATGAACCAGAATCAGGATGAATATGCCCGCCATTTAGTATTGATATGTACCAATCAACTTCATTAACTTGTGCATTGTCGGTTGTATCTCCCGTGACGATAGCAGCAGTCACTGAGTGACCAGAGAGCGGTCCGACAGATATCTTATTGAGCGCTTGAACCATCGCTTCAACCACCTGAGTGGCCAACATTGAATGTGGACGATACGTACCGATAGTTCCGACGATTTCGCGGATCGGGCTATCGGGATCGGCCCATCTATCCAAGTATTCAGGTCGCAAGGGTGATTGGGCATCGCAGACATGTAAGTCGGACAAGTGGTGCAAAATTAGTAACGGCTCGCTTTGAATCGGGAAATCCTCACCGAGATGCTGTGGATCCGGAACTCGTACCAATTTACGCCAACCCTTATCGTCGGGTTCTCCACGTTTAAGCGCCATGGAACTAGCGTAATTCAAGTTCGCTTCTAGTTCGCCAAAAAGGGATAATTTGTAAATGGAATCTGTTCAAGTGCGCTTTTTTGCGGCTGCTCGCGCCGCTGCTCACACCGATCGACTGGAAGTACCTTCTGGGACATTGCGGGAAATCTTGGCGAACTTTTCAAGCACGAGCACTGATCTCGGACGGATAATTCCGCAATGTTCCTTTCTTGTGGATTCTGTTATCTGTCATGACTTTGATAAAACAATAGCCCCAGGGAGTGAGATCCACGTTCTACCTAAATTTGCAGGGGGTTAACTCACCCTCCGATAGCCGACATTGGTCGACGTGGCTGAATAAAAGAGGGATCATTTATTCCGTGGCCTGGAAGTTTGCCAGCAACAGCTTTATAAAAACGATCCGATAATTCCTGTGTAATTTGATCCTGCGAATAATCTAAACTTCGAAGTACTTTCCGTAGATCCATTTCTTCCAATGAGAACAAGCAGGATCGAAGTTGACCATCGGAGGTCAATCGAAGTCGGTCACATGCACCACAAAATGGTTCAGTAACACTGGCAATGATTCCGACGGTCGCTTGCGTACCGTTAATGTAAAACTCTTGCGCAGGAGATGATCCACGTCCTGGAACAGGCGCTAATTCAAATTCTTCGGAAAGGGAAGCAAGTATCGCATCGGCGGTCACCATGGTTGCCCGATCCCAAATACCGCCAGCGTCAAGCGGCATCTGTTCAATAAAACGAAGAGAATACCCTTCTGCCAGCGCCCACTTGAGCAACGAGGGGGCTTCATCGTCATTAATGTCCTTAAGTAAAACACTATTGATTTTTATTGGAGCAAGTCCCGCTTCACGAGCCGCGTGAAGTCCGGCGAAAACATCTTCAATACGATCGCGGTGAGTCAGAGCCATAAATCGACTCCTGTCCAAAGTATCTAGACTGACATTAATTCTCTGAAGCCCGGCTTCTGCCAAGGGTTTAGCTAGTTGAACAAGGCGCAAGCCATTGGTAGTTAAGGAGACGCTCGGGGCATTTGCGAGCGCAGAAATCCTGGAGACGATCTCAACGATGTCGGCGCGCAAGAGTGGTTCGCCTCCCGTAAGTCGAATCTCTTCTATACCTACCGCGACCGCCACGCTAACAACGGTCATCAACTCATCGGTGTTTAGTAGGTGCTCAGACTTGAGCCAATCAGAAAAATCATGAGGCATGCAATAGGCACAGCGAAGTGAACAGCGATCAGTCAACGAAACGCGAAGGTCCCGATGTTTGCGGCCATAGCTATCTGTAAGTGAACTCATGCAGTATTCACCCACTCAGCGCTTCCATCAGAAAAGACTTGGTATTTCCAAATTGGAAGGCGAGATTTTATTTCGTCGACGAGTTGCGAGCAAGCGGCCAGTGCTGGAGCGCGGTGAACCGCGGATACCGCAAGAACGAAGGCACTCTCACCGATTTCAATGGAACCGTAGCGGTGTGCAGCGGCAACATTTCCGATCTCGTATTGAGTTGCAACTTCGGTAACTATTTCAAGCAATACGTCTTGCGCCGACGGATGTATCTCATACATTAAAGAAGTCACAACCTTGTCACTATCGTTGTTCCGAACATTTCCAGAAAAAGTAACGACGGCGCCGTAGTCCTCTGACTCAACACTCTTGGCAAGGTCCGTCGCACTTATGATCTCAGAAGTTACCAAAGCTGTGATCATTTAGTGATCAACTCCGTGCAATTGATCCAAAATGTGACCAGCTAAACGCTCAATGATCACCAATCCATCACGCACTCCACCAGTCGATCCAGGTAGATTGATAATGAGCGAGGTTCCGTGAGTTCCAGTTAAGCCGCGACTGAGATCCGTCGTTGGAACGTGAACGCGCGAATACGCACGAAGCGCTTCGCCAAATCCCGGAATGAGTTTTTCGAGAAAGGGGGCCGTAGCCTCTGGTGTGATATCAGTTGGAGAAACTCCTGTTCCCCCCGTGGTCACAATCAGATTGATATGAGAATCTAAGGCGCGTGAAATTTCTCGAGCAATTACTACTGAATCATCAGCAACGAGTACTAGTTCAGAAACGGCATATCCGAGGGCAGTCAAACCATCGATAAGAATATTTCCACTGAGATCTTCGTATATCCCAGCTGCCGCACGATTGCTAGCGGTAATGACTTGTGCGGTGTAACCCGTCAATCTCGTATCCAATTGCCGTTTCTGCCGCCAGATTTCCGGTCAACTCGAATATCACAGAGGGTTGCGCCTGGATCCAAGGCCTTGACCATATCGATCACCGTTAATCCAGCTATCGATACGGCTGTGAGAGCTTCCATTTCTACACCGGTTCGATCAACAGTCCTGACTTCAACGCTCATTGCGACTCCCGCATCAATAATTTCTAATTCGACATCCACGCCATGAATGGCAATTGGATGACACAAGGGGATCAAATCCGAAGTTCGTTTGGCACCCAATATTGCCGCCACTCGCGCGGTTGCTAACACGTCCCCCTTCGGTATTCCGCCTTCCCGCAAGAGAGCTACAACCGCAGGTGTGAGTTTCACCCAGCCAGAAGCGAGAGCGATACGAACCGTAATTTCTCGATCGGCCACATTAACCATATGAGCCTGACCTTTATCATTGAGATGCGTAAGAGAATTTTCCGTTGTCATAGCGTTTCTATCCTCATTTAAGGGAGCGGTAACCATAACACGGCAGCTCCGACTTCGTGCGTTCCACTATCCACCACTGCGAACCCGGACGACTGTGCTAATCCGCGAAGCATCGCCGATCCCAAAAAATCGCTCTCTTCAAAATATCCACCATCTACATTGCCCAAAATCAATCTGGTAAAACCTTCAAGCGTCCTGATCTCTCTGCTGGAGCGAACGGTATCCAACTCTTTGGTAGGGCGCCCTAATAACTTATTAAAAAGCGGTTGACCCAAGGTCAATAACGCCACAATTGCAGATTGTGGATTCCCGGGGAGTCCGAGGAGCGACACAGTCTTAATCTTTGCCACCAACATAGGGTGGCCGGGACGCACCTTTACCCGATCGACAACCAGGAGGCCACCCACTGTCTCAAGGGCGGCGTGCAAATGATCGCGCGGACCATCGGCAGTTCCCCCAGTTGTAATCACAACATCGGCCCGGCGACACGCCCCCTCAATTGCTTCAACAACCAAGGTAATTTCATCGGTCACGTAACTCATCGCAACAACTTCGGCGCCCATGCGGGTAAGCCATGCTGGCAATTGTGGTCCTAGTGAATCACGCACCAATCCATCAGTGGGAACTCCTTGTAGCTTTATCTCATCACCAAATAGAAGTATTTCGACGCGAGGCTTACGGATTACTTCCAACGAATCAAAACCAGCTGAAGCAAGAAAACCAATCCAAGCAGGAGTAAGCACCGTTCCGGCACTAGCTATGACCTCGCCCTTGCGGCATTCAACCCCAGCTGGACGGATATCTTCACCAGGAGCGACATCTCCCACTAGTACCGTGTTCGTCACTTTTGCATTTTCCCAACGGATAATTCCAATTGCACCTTCAGGCACCACCGCCCCAGTTGCAATCCGTACGGCCGTCCCCGGAGCTAGCGCTCGAGTCATGGGGGCACCAGCCTTGATATCTCCGACAATTTCCCATGGTCCCGCGCCAGAGACCGTATATCCATCCATAGCAGAGGTCTCATAGGTAGGGAGGTCTACCAAAGAAATCACATCAGCAGCTAACGTCCGACCAATACAATCCCCAAGCGGAATTAACTCCGAGGGTAAGACTGAACCGATACTTGCGGCGGCTTTGCGTGCCTCGCTCCATATCGGTTCGTTCAACGTAATTATTCGTTCTTTGGCCACTGCTTCGCCATCTTTTCGATTGCTTCTGCTGCGGCGGGTACATCAGCGCCTCGTGCAGCCGCAAATCCCAATAAATACGTGGTAATAGGAGCTGCTGGCCTTTCAACCGCATGCGCAGCGTCACGTGCGACATTTAGAATCAAGTCTTTATCGATCTCCACATTTAGATTAAGTTCCGTTTTTAGTGCTTCAATCCATCCATCCATTGTCAACTCTTCTCTTTACTTGTCATTGCATGTAAAGCGCTATACGACGCTTCTACCTCTGTTAAATTTTCCCGGGTGTCAATATCCATCAATAACCCAGCCTGTTCCCTATCAATATCAACTTGAAGCACGCGCATCTTCGCTACAAGTTTACGCATGGACGCGCCGTTTACAGTTTCAAGAGTTGAAAGCGCTCGGCTAAGAGCCTCAACTCGATACAGGGCACACAACGGCTGTATAAACCCAGAAGTATCCAGAGGTAAAACGGCATCGCAATCTTCGTTCATCGAATTCAGTAATTGCGGAGTTAATAACGGTCCTAAAGGCATATCGGTCGCAAACACGGCCACCAATTCAGTTCTCACCAGTTTCAAACCCGCTGCTATTGCCGCAACTGGTCCGCTATAGGCTGGGGTTTCTTGCGTTACTTGAACCCGGGGCTCGAAGGCGGTGCGATCAGGCCCAACAACGATAATTGGAGTCTCAGCAGGAATCTCCGAAATAACATGATCAATTAGAGCGCGACCTGCAATCTTTGCTTCAGACTTATCTGAACCGAATCTCTTGCTCGTTCCCCCCGTAAGAATTATTGCGCTCCATGCATTACCCATTTTTCACATACTCTTCCCAAGAGTCAATGCCACCAACTAAATGCGCTGCCGGCCCATAACCTGACTGTTTTAAGGCACTCAAAGCATGTGCCGAGCGAATTCCAAGATGACAATATAAAACTATTGGTCGATCACTTGAAAGTTTCGCCTGTGCCCTTCCGTCGTAAAATTCTGCTTGGGGAATCAAAATTGCGCCTTCAATATGCGCTTCATCCCACTCATACTTTTCCCGTACATCTATCAATTGAATCGCTTCACCGGCTCGCAACAGAGTTGCTAACTGCCTAGCGGTGATCTCACTTCCGATACTAGGTAGTCCACAGAAATCCTCGTAATCTTCTAATAACTGGGCGTGTGAGGAATCCGCGCAAATCACGCAATTAGGGTCCTTCTTAATTTCGATCTTGTCAAAGCTAGATTCCAGACTATTGTAAAAAACGAGGGATCCAACCAGCGGTGAACCAATGCCAGTAATTAGTTTGAGAGTTTCGGTCACCTGAATAGAACCGATAGTTGCACAAAGTGCGCCCAATACCCCACCTTCCGCGCAATTGGGAACCAACTCCTTTGCTGGTGGTTCGGGGTAAACACATCGATAACACGGACCATGTTCCGACCAAAACACACTTGCTTGTCCATCGAAGCGATAAATTGAACCCATCACACACGGCTTCTTTAGCATGACACAGGCATCATTAATAAGGTACCGGGAAGCGAAATTATCTGTTCCATCGACAATTACGTCATAACGCGAAAATAAATCGAGAACATTCGTGACATCCAGTCGGAGATGGTGAATTTCAACTTCGACACTGGGATTAAGCTTCTGGATCTTTGCTTTTGCGCTCTCGACTTTCTTCTTTCCAATATCTGAATGAGCATGAATTACTTGCCGTTGGAGATTGGATTCGTCAACAACATCAAAATCTACGATACCCAAAGTGCCTACTCCGGCCGCGGCTAAGTAAAGTAAAACTGGAGACCCCAAACCACCAGCGCCGATGCAGAGCACCTTGGCGTTAGAAATTCGTCGCTGTCCAATATTTCCAATTTCGGGAATGACAACATGTCTGGCATACCTTCTGCTTTCGGCAGCAGAAAGTTCAGGACCTATTTGAACTACTGGTGGAAGAAAAATCGCTTCCCTCCTTATTATTATTGAAATACTATCAGCCCTCAATCAATCCAGTCCGAACCCTTTTGTCTTCCTAAGGTTGATGTAGGCGTTCAATCATCTAGTAAATGCTTGTGTCAGCGGCTTGCGCAATAAGAATATTACTGAGACAGCGATCAGAACCATCGCTAGACTAAGCGCGTATGCTGTATCGGGATTTATGCTCAACTCTTGATAAATCTGCAACGTCCAAGTTTGTGTGGTTCCGGGTAACGACCCAGCAAACATCATAGTCGCGCCAAACTCCCCCAAAATTCGAGCCCATGCCAGAACTAAACCAGTCAGAATTCCACTGCGCGATTGCGGTACAGCAATCATTCGAAAGACCTGACCATCGGACGCACGGTCAATAACCGCTGCATCTTGAACGTCTTGTGGAAGTTGCCGGAAAGTTGATTCTGAAACTAAAACTAAAAATGGCAAACCCACAAAAACACCAGCAAAAATCACAGCCGAGACCGTAAATGGCATTTGCCAGTTGAATACTTTGTAAATTGGACCCCCAAGAAGCCCGTGACGATCGAGCAAACCTAATAACGCAAGACCGGCAACTGTTGGTGGTAAGGCGATTGGCGCTAAAACAATTGGGCGAACAATATTGGTCACACGGCCAGAACTTCGTGTCAACCACCATGCGAGTGGGACTCCCAATATTAGGCAAACTAACGCGGCCAGAAGCGAAGTCCAGATGGAAAGTTTGACAGCAGTTAGTGAACCGTCACCACGAATACTTGTAAAGAAGGTAGACCAAGGAACCTTTATGAAGATCGCGAGAATGGGCAGACCGATGGTGGCAATGGCCAACCAAGCAAATATGCGGGTAATTGGATCAGTAGAGCGCTTTTTCATTGCGAAATCGTAAAGCCACTAGCGGATAAGAATTTCTTCGCATCATGCCCATTGAGATATAGAAAAAAGGTCTTTGCCCAATGGTTCTTGGAATTAAACGTCAAATTTGATATTCCTAATTGATACTGGGTGGAGGAGGCTACGGAATTGGAAAAAGCGATCGCCCTTAATTTTGAAGCGTTGGCAATTACATCCGTTTTATAGATGATCGCCGCATCAACTGAGCCAGCAAGTAACTTTGCCGTTGCGTTGGCATCAGAGCTCTCAAGTGAAACAGGCGAGGAGGTAACCGACCCTTCAATCTTCAGGGCGGCATCTGCCGCAATTCCACAAGGAACCGTATGGCTGCATTGCAACCACTTTGTGCCGCCGTTGAGATCAGAAACCTTGGCAAGCTTCGATCCCTTTGGTACTGCAAGTACGACTTGGTTTACCACGTAACGAATCGGGTTTGGCACTTCCGAAACTACTGAACTCATTGATGCAACATCTGCCGAGGCAAATAAATTCGCCGGAGCACCGGCGATTATTTGGGTGGCTAAAGTTGCGGAAGAGCCGTAGGAAAATCTAACGATTACACCGGGATGAGAAGCCTGGAATTTCGCTCCAAGCTCATTAAATGCTTTGGTCAAACTAGAAGCCGCAAAAACGGTAATCGTGCTTGAACCACCAGCTGCCCAAGTGGTATTTGAGGGGAAAATAGCGCTCGTCACAATTGCGACGCTGGCAAAAATCCCTGCGATCTTCATCGCTAATGAGTGCTTTTTACGCTTCTCAGCAGGATCTGAGCGACATCTAGAACTTCTACATCCGATTCGCGCGCCGTTACTCCATCTCCCACCATAACTCGACAAAATGGGCAAGCTACAGCGATCTCTTCAGCGCCGGTAGCGATTGCTTCGTCAACGCGAGTGAGGTTTATACGTTTGCCTATTTTTTCATCCATCCACATTTGACCCCCGCCACCTCCGCAACAAAATGAACGTTCTTGATTGCGTGGCATCTCGGTTACATCGCATCCACTCGCCTGGAGTAATTCTCTCGGTGGTGCATAAATTTGATTATGGCGCCCCAGATAACAAGGGTCGTGATAGGTCAACTTTGCAACAGATTTATGAGGACTCGGTCTTAAGCGACCTTCCTTTATCAGAGTGTTGAGAAGTTGCGTGTGGTGCAACATTTCAAGTTCAAATCCAGATTGAGCATAATCCTTGCCAATCGTTGTAAAACAATGAGGGCACGTTACAACGACCTTCTTCTTACCTCTTGAACGATCTGCAAAAACCTCATTTAATGTATCAATATTTTCCTTGGCAAGAATTTGATAGAGAAATTCATTTCCAGATCGACGAGCAGGATCCCCCGTACAAGTTTCACGCTTTCCAAGAACGGCAAAGTTTACGCCAGCAATATGTAATAACTCAGCGACGGCCTTGGTTGTACGCCTTGCACGTTCGTCGTACGCTCCTGCGCATCCCACCCAAAACAAATATTCGACGTCATCGGGAAGGGTTCCAGTAACAACTTTGACGGGGAAATCACACTCAGATATCCAACTTTCTCGATCTTGCTTGTTTGAGCCCCATGGATTTCCTGCCTGCTCCAAATTTCGAAAAGCGCCACCGAGTTCGCTTGGAAATTTAGCTTCTACAAGCACCTGAAAACGACGCATGTTTACAATGTGATCAATGTGTTCGATATCAACCGGACATTCATTGACGCAAGCACCACACGATGTACAAGACCATAAAACATCTTGTGAAATTGGTGCCTTATCTCCTACCAGATTTTCCGTTTCAACAACTTTGGCCATCGCATGGTCACGTAAGGCCATAATCAATAATTTTGGCGACAAGGGTTTATCTGTATGCCAGGCGGGGCATTGAGATTGACAGCGACCGCATTCGGTACAACTGGTCATGTCCAAGAGGCCCTTCCAGGAAATGTCACTCCGGGCTCCAAGTCCGAAAAGATCGTCTTCCGAGGGATCCTCAAAATTGATCGGTACGCCCCTTGAAAGCAATTCAGGGAGCGCACCTAGCGCCGGATTAGCAATATTCCGCTTGTAATAGATGTTAAAGAAAGCCAAGAATCGATGCCAGGCAACTCCCATAGTCAGGTTCGACGCAATAACTATAAACCAACTCATGGAGATAACAATTTTGAGTGTTGCAACTATGACAATCAAATTTTTAAGTGAGCTTTGAGAGAGCGAATTAAATGTGGAAACTGCTGGCCAAGATATTGGGTAGTGGAAGTTCCATTTGGTTACGCCAGCAAGCGCACCTTCAAGCCCACGTAGTGCCACTACACAGAAGACAACTGCGAGAATTGTCGCTTCTACATAATAGGCCTTGCCCATACCTGAACCAGAAAAGCGATTTCGCGACCTCAATCTAGTGATTTGGCGAATCCCAATGAGGGCGACGATTCCAATTCCTGTAAGAGCCGCAATACACTCGACGAAGAATTCGTAGAGAACAAAGTGTCCGATCAGAGGTAGAGAGAAATTGGGAGATATGACTTGTCCATACGCGGTGAGTAAAGTTCCAAATAAGACTATAAAGCCGACCATCACGAACCAGTGAGCGATACCAGTACCGGTGAAGTTAAGCATTTTTGTGTGAGATAAAACTTCCTTAAACATATTTTTTAAACGTGCTGATCGATTTGCGCTGCGTGTTGGATCAGGCTGCTGTTTCCTATATATCGCGATTAACTGGCGTACTCGAACCACAAGCAGGACTAGGGCAAAGACGGTGATTGAGTAAGAAATAACCGCAAGAAGGATATTCACTCGGCCACAATAACCTGAATAAAATTTTTAGCGATGCCATTTCGGGCAAAAGCCAATAGTGTCAAGCCAAACTCATTTGCCAAATCAACCGCCAGGGATGTCGGTGCACTCACCCCAACAATCGCTGAAATTCCAGCACATATCGCTTTCTGAACAATTTCATACCCAACACGTCCAGACACCACCAAAGTCCAATCTGAAAGCGGAAGCAGGTGTTGCATGAGTGCTGCCCCAATCACCTTATCGACCGCATTGTGTCTTCCAACGTCTTCACGAAGCAGATTAAATTCGTTTTGCGGATTGACCAGGAGCGCAGCATGCAAGCCGCCAGTTTTGAGAAAAATTTGTTGCTGCCCTTTCAATAGTTCTGGGAAGGCAGCTAATGTGGCAGGTGATTTACTGGTTGGCATCACTTTATTAATTCCCCGAAGACGCAAATCTGAGATGCTAGTCGACCCACATACGCCGCACGCCGATGTTATGGTAAATCTCCGATCCAAATTTCTATGTGACAAGGGTGCGTCTAAAGACACCTCGGCAATCACTACATTTGCTCGTTGCCTTGGAGTAAGAGTGCGATCGCCACAAACCTTCACACCTAATAACTGATCGGAAGAGGTAAGAAAACCTTCTCCCCACAGGAACCCAGCAGCGAGTTCCAAGTCAGCCCCTGGAGTCCGCATGGTTATTCCGAGTTGCTCTTCAAGATCCCCCCGCCGCAACCGAATTTCAAGGGGTTCCTCCACTACAACGTTATCTGATGTTGTGAAATCTGTATCAGTTTTTTGCACCTTCACCTTCGCAATGGCAGATGGTGCTTTTGGATCATCCGGCATGGCGATAAAAATCAATGTGATCTGGTGGTAGTGGAGCCTTTCCTAAGATTAAATCCGCCGCTTTTTCGGCCACCATCATGACTGGTGCGTATATATTTCCATTTGTTACATATGGAAATACGGATGCGTCACAAATTCGTAGCCCTTCAACGCCGTAGACTCTCATGGTTTGTGGATCAACAACGGACATAGAATCAGTTCCCATTTTTGCTGTGCAAGAGGGGTGTAAGGCTGTTTCTCCATCCCTACGAACCCATTCCAATATTTCTTCATCACTCGCAACAGTCGGACCAGGCGATGTCTCCCCAGCGTTGTATTCATTCATCGCCTTTTGTGTCAAAATATTTCGAGCAACCCTGACTGCCTCAACCCATTCGCGGCGATCTTGATCAGTGGATAAATAATTGAAACGTAGGGCTGGTTTCACCAAAGGATCTGTACTTTTAATTTTCACCGATCCGCGAGCATCTGAATACATTGGACCCACGTGTACCTGATATCCATGGCCCCCGGATGGCGCAGTTCCATCGTATCGAATAGCAAGCGGCAAGAAATGAAACATTAAATTGGGGTATTTGACGTCAGAGTTGCTACGAGTAAATCCTCCGGCTTCAAAATGATTCGTCGCTCCAGGCCCACTGCGGAAAAATAACCAGCGCGCACCAATAAAGGGTCTACGCCAAAGTTTGAGCATTGGCTGCATCGATACCGGCTTTTTACAGGCATATTGCACATAAACTTCGAGATGATCTTGGAGATTTTCTCCAACGCCAGGTAGATTCGCAATGACTTTTATTCCTAAGGCGGATAACTCTTTGGCGTTGCCAATTCCCGAGAGCTGCAGAATTTGAGGAGTATTTATTGCGCCACCACAGAGAATTATTTCTCGCGCTGAAATAACTTGCTTCTTGCCTTTCACAATTACTTCAACACCCGTTGCACGCTTTCCTTCAAAGATCACCTTAGTAACCATTGCACGGGTTTTTACAGTCAAATTCTTCCGCTTCATGGCTGGATGCAAATAGGCGCGGGCTGAGCTCAACCTCCGACCGCGACGCACGTTGCGATCGAACGCGGCAAACCCCTCTTGTCTGTAGCCGTTTACATCCGGGGTGCGCGGATAGCCCGCCTCTTCAGTGGCTTTGAAAAACGCGGCAAATAACGGACCATTAATTGGACCGCGTTCTAACTCTAAGGGTCCACTTCCTCCACGGAAAGGACTATTTGGATCAGCTATGCAATTCTCCATTTTTTTGAAATATGGCAAGCAATGTGCGTAATCCCAATTTTGCATTCCCGGATCTTTACTCCATCGTTCGAAATCAAGTGGATTCCCGCGCTGCCAGATCATTCCGTTTATGCTTCCTGACCCACCTAAGACTTTTCCGCGAGCGTGGTAAATTCGTCGGTTATTCATAAATGATTCTGGTTCAGATTCATATTTCCAGTCATAGTGTTTATTTCCTATTGGAAATGCCAGCGCTGCGGGCATGTGAATAAAAACATCCCATTTGTAATCGGGTCGACCGGCTTCCAAAACCAAAACGTTATTATTTGAGTCAGCACTCAATCGATTTGCTAACGAACTTCCAGCCGAGCCGCCACCGACTATCAAGTAATCATAGGTCGTGCTCATTGAGTTATCTTACCGATGTAATAGATAGGCACGCTAGTCAAATGAATCCTCATCTAACTAACGTGCCTAATGAATTGTCAGTTCAGTGATGAACCTTTAATTTATTTACCCAACCATTGTTTTACAATTGCTGGGTGAGCAGTGATCCAGATTTTTGCCGCAGCATCGTCACTCAACTTGTCAACGGCGAGCGACTTTGCAACTGAGTTCTGATCAGCATTTGTCCAAGAGAAGTTCTTAAGCAAGGTTGCAGCCGGGGATCCTGAACTCATGAACTTTGCGCTGGCCACTTTATTCAGAGCATATGGTGGATAATCGCAGGCTACAGTCTTTGGATTAGTGTCACAACCAGTTGTCCACTTTGGAAGAGTTACGTGAACTAGCGGAACTTGAGCCAAGAACCACTGTGGCTCATAGAAGTAACCAATCATTGGCTTCTTCTGAGCTTGGGCGTTTCTAAATGAGGTGATGAGTGCGGCTTCACTTCCCGTATAGATAATTTTGAAATTCAATTTCAAATTTTTGACGATGGCAGCATCGTTGGTTACATATGAAGGATCACCATCGAGAAATGCACCCTGACTACCGGATTCGGAAGTCTTAAACAAACTTGCGTATTTGTTCAAGTTCTTCCAGTTAGTGATATCTGGATATTTAGCAACCAACCAAGGAACCACGTACCAACCGATGATGCCCTTGTTGCCTGTACTCCCTAGATCAACAGCAACTTTCTGCTTTGTGATGTACTTTGCCGCTAAATCTTCGTGACCCCAGTTTTCAAGAATCGCGTCAATCTGCCCTGTAGGAAATCCTTGCCAAGACACTTGCTCGCTCAAATTCTTTACTACAACCTTGCAACCAAGATTGTTCTTCATAATGTAGGAAACCACGGCCAAATCTGCTTCATATCCAACCCAAGCATTGTCGGCCAAATTAACAGTTCCGCACTTAGCAGCAGCCGCTTGCGCCGGAGCACCAGCGGAGAATGCAAATGAAATTGCGGTAGCTACGAACAGGAACACAGTTCCACGCCGGAACCGACTTGTCTTTAACATATAAAATCCCCCTGCCTCACGACCAAAGTCGTCTCAACCGCCAACCCCTTGATTAGCGGAACTTACTTAGTGCGTTCGAGCGTACTCCTGGCAGCGGCTGCCTGGGTGATTCTGTCCAATAAAATTCCCAATAGTACAATTGCTAATCCCGCCGCCAGTCCTTTGCCTGTTAGATTCAATTGAGTAAATCCTGCAACTACCAAATACCCCAAACCACCGGCTCCAACTAGGCCGCCTACGACCACCATCGCCAATACATAGATTATTCCTTGATTCGTTGAAAGTGCCAGGGCCCGCCTTGCACTTGGAAGCTGTACCTTAACTATCATCTGCCATTTGTTGGAACCAGCAGCAATACCAGCCTCTGTAATAGACGCTGGTACTCCGGCAATACCATCTGCCATCAACTTGATTGAAGCCGGCGCTGCATAAACAATTGCAGCCATAATTGCGGTAAATCTCGTCGCTCCAAAGAGGCCAAGAAATGGAACAAGGTAAACAAAAGCAGGCAAAACTTGACCGGCGTCAAGCATTGGGCGCATTATTTGATCGGCCCGTTTGCTCCTACCGATCCATACTCCGAAAATAATCCCGATCGCGACTGTGGCTATGGCAGCCACAAGCACCGAGGCCAAAGTTGTCATCGTGTCCGACCACAAGCCTGTTCCAACGATTCCAAGTACGCAGACTGTCGAAATGAGCGCTAATTTTCTTCCGCCTAAAATCATCGCTAATAATACGAAAGCAAAACCGGTAATAAACCAAGGACTATTGGTTAATAGGTTCTGAATTGGATTTATCAGCCCATATGAGACGCCATTTGTAATGGAATTTGTTACGTTAACGAAGTGATTTTGGATCCAATTAACAATATCATCAGCGTATCTGGCTATATCGCTTCCAATCACTCCTGTTCCTGGAAAGTTTCCAGCCCAGTTATAAATTCTTGAAATCAAAAGTGCGGCGATGGTAACGATTCCACCCGCCACTAAAATTTGGCGATGCCGCACACGGCTAACAAGATGAGAATTTTCTGCATCTACTTTTGAAGCTGCTGCAGTAGTTGTCCGATCCAATAGAACCGCCAAAATGACAATACCGAGTCCAGCTTGAAACGACTTTCCTATATCCAATGACTCCAGGGCGGTAACTACGACTTTACCCAAACCTGGAGCATCAATAAGAGCCGCAATTGTTACCATCGATAGCGCAGCCATAATCGTTTGATTGATTCCTACCACCATTGTGCGTTTGGCTTGTGGTAACTGGACTTTGCGCAAGGCTTGCATTCTTGTTGATCCCATCGAAACAGCCGCTTCCACGCTAGACCACGGAACTTCATGGAGAGCCACTGCCGTTATACGAAGCGCCGGCGGAATCGCATAGACCATAGTTACTATCGTCGCGGATGCCGGTCCGATCAAAAAGAAGAGAGTTACAGGTGTGAGGTAAACGAAGGTTGGCATAACTTGAGCAAAGTCCAAAAATGGCGTTATTACCTTTTCAAATCGTGGAAATAGTCCCGCACAAATGCCGAGTGGAATGCCAATCAGTAAAGCCAGTACCACCGCAGCTAGAGTCAATGCCAGGGTATCCATGGACTCTTGCCAAAAACCCAGAAGTCCCAATGAGACCAATCCGACAAAAACTAAAATAGCTACCCTAATATTGGCAACGGTGTACGCCACAAAACTTAATAGAACGACGATCCCTAACCAGCCAATCAGAGGTGAGGCGTTATTTCCGATGGATTGGCTAATTAAGTCCTGAATACCTGTTACAAAGGCGTTGATCGAATCGCGAATAACGTTTATAAAAAAGGTGAAGAATGGATTCGAATTTTGATTGTTTCCAATCCAATCACTCACATTATTTAACCAAGATTGAAACCAGGTAAGACTCGATGTATCTAATGGGAGAGTTGCAATTCCGCGCATCAAGACCGCAAAAAATATGAAACCTGCGCTAAGGGCACCTAAGTAAATTCCAACTTTGTATCTCTTTACAACGCTCGCTTTCAGCTCCTTCTCGGGTTTTGAAAGCATCGCTACGGACATTTAAAACTCACTCCCTGACACAACGCTGAGCATGTCTTGAGCGGTAACCACTCCCAACAGATGTCCATTTTCCATCACTCGAATGGGGACCGAAGATTCGACAATCTGTCGCATTGAATTATGGACGGTTACCGTCGGTGGCAAAATAGGTCCGGTCAAAACTTCATTTAATTCAGGTTTCCGTGCAATCCAACGCAAAGTTAGTACTTGAGACTTAGGAAAATCCTGAACGAAATTTGCCACGTAATCATCAGCAGGCGCTGCAACCAGTTCCTCTGGAGTTCCGATTTGGACAATTGCTCCGTCACGCATAATTGCAATTCGATCTCCAAGTTTCACCGCTTCGGCCAGATCATGCGTGATAAAGACCATGGTCTTTCCAAGTTGATGATGAAGCCTAATGACCTCGGCTTGCATATCTCTCCGGATGAGGGGATCTAAAGCGCTAAATGGCTCATCCAAAAATAGTACTTGCGGGTCCACTGCGAGTGCGCGAGCCAGCCCAACGCGTTGTTGCATTCCGCCAGATAATTGCTCTGGATACGCCTGGCCATAGCCTTGCAGCCCCACCAATTCAATTACTTCATTGGCGCGGTGATGTCGTTCCTCTTTACTGACACCATTGATCTCTAGGCTGTACGCGATGTTGTCAATGACTTTGCGATGTGGCAACAAGCCGAAGTGTTGGAAAACCATTGAGAATCGCGTCTTTCGTAATTCACGTAGTCGTTTCTCGTCAACTTTGAGAATATCTTCCCCTTGAAAAAAAATCTCGCCTTGAGTTGGCTCGATGAGCCGAGTCATACACCTAACTAAAGTTGATTTACCAGATCCGGACAATCCCATGACAACGAAGACTTCACCTGGTGCTACGTCGAAAGAGACATCTCGAACTGCAATCGTATTGCCGGTCTTATTACGTAATTCTGATCGCGATAAATTGGCATCTGGGCTTCCAATTATTTGTGCGGGATTGGAACCGAATACTTTCCACACATGCCGAACTGAAATCATTGGAGCTTGGTTGTCCAAATTCGCCACCTTTAATTTTTGTCAGCAAACCATCCTGATCTTGTTGGTGAATTGTTGACCCAAATGTGTTTAATTTCAAGGTATTCCTGTAACCCATGTTCGCCTAACTCACGACCATTTCCAGAAGCTTTAAAACCGCCCCACTCTGCCTGTGGTTTATATGGACCGTAGTCATTGACCCAGACGGTGCCATGTCGCAATTCTTTTGAAACTCGCTCACATTTAGTCTGATCGCGGCTCCACACCGCGCCTGAAAGGCCATAAATTGTGTCGTTACCTAACTTGATGGCTTCATCAATGGTGTCAAATACCTCAACGGTGAGAATTGGCCCAAATGACTCTTCTTGCACGCAATACATACTCGTATTGCAATCGTCTAATACTGTTGGGGGGAAATACCAACCAGTTGATAATTTCTCTGTGGTACAACGCGTGCCCCCAACTAACAATTTTGCACCTTCAGAAATCCCCTTTGCCAAGTATTCTTCAACTTTTTTTAAGTGATTTTCACTGATCAATGGGCCGGTTTCTGCTGTCAGATCGGCTGGTCCACCTAATCGAATTTGTTTGGCCCGTCGAACAATCTCTTGTACTACCTGATCGTGGATAGGTCGCTCCACAATTAACCTAGTCCCTGCTGAACAGACTTGCCCGGAATGCAAGAACGCTGCCGTAACCGCAAAATCAATCGCTACATCCAAATCGGCATCGGCAAAAATAATATTCGGATTTTTTCCGCCGAGTTCCAGGGCCACTCTTTTAACGGTTTCCGCTGCCTTGATAATTATTCGCTTGCCTGTGGGCAATCCGCCGGTAAAAGAGACAAAGTCCACTCTAGGATCGGTAGTTAGAGTGTCGCCAAATGCCGCTCCAGAGCCAGTAACTAAATTTGCTACTCCTGCTGGAGCTCCAGCTTCTTCAATTAATTTAATTAAGTGGATGGCGGTCGAGGGGGTTAACTCACTTGGCTTTAAGATAAAAGAACAACCCGCTGCCAACGCAGGAGCTACCTTCCACGAAATTTGCAATAAGGGATAATTCCACGGTCCAATGAGGGAACAGACGCCGATAGGCTCGTAAGTGACTTTGCTTGTCACATTTGGCAATCCACTATCCAGTACTCGATCGTGATGATCTAGGGCGAGTTTTGCAAAATGGCGGAAAGTGGCAGAAACATCGGCGACGTCGTACTTAGATTCAATAATTCGCTTCCCAGTGTCGCCACTCTCAAGATTGGCGATAATTTCTATATCCCGCTCCAAGAGGAGGGCAATTTTTGTGAGCAACACACTTCGTTCTTTCCAACTCCACGAGCTAAACAAGCCACTATCGAAAGAGGTGCGCGCGGAGCTAATTGCGGCTAGCGCATCCGCTATTTTCCCATCCGAAACCGTTGCGACCAAAGTTCCATCGGCTGGGCTACGGATTTCCCGGGTAGCTCCATCGATCGCCGGACGCCACTTTCCATCGATATATATCGAACTTGTCATCGTTACCGCTAGTCAAGTTCGCTTTTACGCTTAGCGACAAAATCTTTCAAACCAGTCAATATCGCAGCATCCATCTCAGGTTGTTCATAATCCGCTAGCTTTTTCTTCCAAATCTCTTCCGCACGCATCCGAGTATCTCGCGCTCCTAGGCGGGTCCACCGCTCATAGTTATCACTGTTCGTTAGGAACGGTCGATAAAAACAATCGCGGAATCGCTCCATGGTATGCGCTGCCCCCAAAAAGTGACCGCCATGGCCCACTTCTAGGTGAGCATCAAATGCGAGGGAGGACTCATTGAATTCAAGCGGGGTGAATTCAGCGATCAAACTCTGCAATATCTCCACGTCAACAATAAATTTGTCGTAAGAAGATACCAGGCCGCCTTCGAGCCATCCTGCGGTGTGCATAACCCAGTTTGTTCCTGCCAGGAATGTAGGCATCATGGTCATCATTGTTTGATAAGCGGATTGAGCATCCACGGATTGCGATGAATTTAATCCGCCGCCGCCGCGGAAAGGCAAGTTAAAACTCCGTGCAATTTGACCCGTGCACAACAAACCAATTCCGGATTCTGGGGTACCGAACTGCGGTGAGCCAGATTGCATATCGATGTTAGAGAGAAAAGAACCAAAAACAATAGGACATCCTGGCCGAATTAATTGCGCTAATGCAATCGCTGAAAGCGCTTCGGCGATTTGTTGCGCCAAAGTTGCGGGAATCGTTACAGGACTCATAGCCCCCATTAACAAGAAAGGGGTGGTTACAACTGGTTGGCCAGCAAGCACATACTCGCGCATTGAATCTAACATGCGATCATCCCAGCGGAGTGGTGAGTTGCAGTTCACGAGCGATATAAGAGCAGGTGTTTCTTCAATGGCTTGTCTTCCACCATGAATTATCTCCGCCATCGCAATTACATCGCGGGCGTTTTGGGCGGTTACGACATTTCCCATAAAGAATTTGTCAGTAAGCGTCGCAGCGGCAAATGCCATATCCAAATGTCTACTGTCTAGCGATAAATCATTCGGTTCACATACGACTCCGCCGACGCTATCGATTGCATCAAAACTCTGTGCCAATTTACAAAAATTTTCGTAATCCGCAAAGGTGGCATCGCGGCGCGTTGAGCCTTCGAGAACAAATGGTGGGCCGTAAACGCCACCGAATACCATTGAATCGCCACCAATATGTACATTGCGCTTTGGATTGCGAGCCCGAAGATTGAAATCCTTAGGCGCCTTTGCAACTTGCTTTAATATCCAATCTGGATCAAATTTAACGTTTTCACCTTCAACGCTCTGACCAGCTTCACGTAACATATCCACTGCCCATGGGCTAGCAAATTCGATCCCGATCTCCGAAACAATCCGGCGCCATCCCGTAGTGAGGGTTGCCATAGATTCCTGGCTCAAAATTTCATATCGTGGCATTCGGTTTTGAAACACGCTTGCTCCCCCTTTGGAACCAACAAAACTTCGCTCTGTATGAGCCGATATTAACTTCTTGGGAACTTCCCCAAGCAGGGTATTGCACTTGAACGTCGAAAAGAATACGCTCGATAATGGAACAAGTGTTCCACATCGTGGAACACTATTTTTTGAGGATTTTAAGTAGGACCATAAGGAGGCACCTATGGCGCAAGCGGCGCTTTCAGGCACGCAAGCTGTGGACCGGGCAACAGCCTTATTAACTCGCATAATCACCACTACAACCCCGCCACATCTTCAGACACTGGCACGTGAGTTTGATATCCCAAAAAGCACCGCCTCTCGAATTATGAGCGCCTTAGAGCGACAAGGTTTTGTGAAGCGGGATCGAAATGGAGCATTTCTTCCAGGAGAGGTTTTAACTCAATTTGCTCGAGAGCAGAACCAGGATTCAGTTCTTGTAACAAGAATGCGTCCAATCCTAGAAGATCTTGCACACCAAACTGGTGAAACTGCCAACTTGGCAATTACTGGAAATGGGTATTTAAAAATAATTGATCAGGTCGATAGTCTCTTCATGCTCGGCACAACAAATTGGATTGGGAGAGATATTCCTTACCATTGCTCGGCGCTCGGAAAAGTTTTGCTCGCGTATGGTGCCATTCCAATCCCATCTGGCTCACTTCAAAAACTTACCTCAAAATCCATTATCACTCGTTCCCGACTTCTGACCGAGTTGGAATCTGTTCGGAAAATCGGGTATGCCATCATCACTGATGAATTGGAAGAAGGACTGGCCGCAGTTTCAGCACCAGTACGCGAGAGTGATGGTCGTGTACTTGCAGCAATATCGATCTCTGGTCCGACAACAAGACTCTCAAATAAGGAACTAAATCGCATCGGCATGTTGATCGTCGAAAAGATCCACGAAGGAACTACATCGTCCCATAATCCACAACTTGTAAAGCACGGAAAGGCAGCCACCTCATGACCCACGATGAAATTCTAAAAGCCTTATTTGATGAAACCTTAGTTGGTAACGCACCTGAAGTTCTGCGCCTCACTCAACTTGGAATAGAGGAGGGAATGACTCCGAGTTCAATTCTCTTCGACGCCCTTATTCCTTCGCTCGAAGAAGTCGGAGCACGATTTGAACGTGGTGATTTCTTTGTTCCAGAGATGTTGATTTCTGGAAAAGCGATGTCGGGAGCCCTCAATTTCCTTCGTCCCTTACTTGCACTTACTGGTGCACAAACCGTGGGGACTTTCCTGATGGGAACGGTAAAAGGCGATGTACACGACATCGGCAAGAACTTGGTAAATATTATGCTGGAAGGTGCGGGATTTGAAGTCATTGATATCGGTGTTCAAGTCGCTCCCGAAAAATTTGTGGCGGCAATTCAAGAGCACAAACCGGATATCGTAGGAATGTCGGCCTTCCTCACCACGACGATGCCGATGTTCAAGGTCAATATTCATGAAATTACCAAAGCTGGCTTACGCGACCAAGTAATTATTATGGTCGGTGGGGCGCCCGTAACTCAAGAATACGCGGATGTTGTCGGCGCAGATGGTTTTGCCGCCGATGCTTCAACCGCGGTACGCGTTGCTAAAGATTTAATTCAAAAGCGTCGCGCGCTGGTTACCTTCTGAAATCCTAAAATGCCAAAGTTACTCCCACTCATAGAAGACGCCATTAAGAAACCAATCTGGGGTTGTCAGATGTGTGGGCAGTGCGTTCTGCATTCAACGGGCATGGTCTGCCCAATGACCTGCCCAAAAACATTGCGCAATGGTCCATGTGGTGGCGTCCGTGAAAACGGTAACTGTGAAGTCAAACCAGAGATGCAATGTATTTGGGTTAAAGCATTCGAGCGTAAAGACAAATTACCCCTGCCTAATTCCTGGCGGGCCCACTACAACGATCTAAGACCTCCAGTGGATATGCAACTCAAAGGCACCTCTTCATGGTTAAATTTTTTAACAAAAAGAGATCAAAAAAGACCTGCAGGTTGGCCAATCCTCGCAGAAAAATCCGGTAAATGATGTCACGCGTTAGCGAAATTCTTGAAAATTCAAAAGAGCGATTATTCACTGTGGAATTTCCGGAAATTGATAGTGGAGGCATGGAGAGAATTGCGAAACATGTCGATCGCATCGGACCTTGGTTTGATGCCGCGAATTCTACGGATAACACCGCGGCGCATGCTCACGCTTCAAACACCGCAGTCGCCATTGCGATAAAAATTTATGGCATAGAGCCGATTCTTCAGATAGTTTGCCGCGACAAGAATAGGTTGGCGATTCAATCTGATTTAATGGGCGCGGCGCTTCATGGGATCGAAAATGTCGTTATGTTAACTGGGGATGATGTAAGCGCTGGAGATGAACCTGAAGCACGACGAGTATTCGATTTAGATGGACCGCAAGCGGTAGTGGTAGCCAATGTGCTTGCCACTGGCCAATATTTATCTGGTCGCAAAATTAACCCAGCCCCGAATTTCTATATTGGAGCCGTTGAAAATCCCGCAGCTCCTCCAGTGGATTATCGGATTCAACGAGCCTTAAAGAAGCACCGCGCCGGCGCTCGTTTTCTGCAATTACAGATCTGTTATCACCCAGATCGCCTCGAAAATTTCTGTCGGGGAGTTGCAGAACTCGCACCAAAACTCCACATAATTCCAAGTGTTGTTCTTGTAAAGAATGAAAAATCCCTTAACTTTATGAATGACAAAGTTCCTGGAATTGATATTCCTCAAAGCACAATCGAGGGCGTTAAAAACAGCGCAGATCCGGGTGAATCAGCGTACCAATTGGTCCTCCAGCAATCGAAGCACGCTCTTTCCCTTCCTGGAGTCCGAGGACTTCACGTCATCGATTTTCGTCGTGACAACTCCCTTGAACGGCTAATGCGCGAACTTGGCAGAACCCCAAAACTTTAAACAACGAGAAAATACAAATGGAGAAAATAATGCATACCATCGTAAAGTCAGCAACCAGGTCTTTAACCATTGGCCACGATCAGCCGTTTTGCATTATTGGAGAGCGAATCAACCCAACAGGTCGAAAGAAGTTTCAAGAGCAACTTCGCGCAGGAGACCTTTCGGCCATTAATAAGGATGTTGCAGATCAAGTCGCTGGTGGTTGCAATATGCTCGATGTGAATATGGGCGTTCCCCTGACAGATGAACCCGTCCTTCTTGCAAAGGCAATCAAACTTATTCAAACGTTAACAGATCTGCCAATCTGTATTGATTCCTCCATCATTGAGGCGTTACAAGCCGGCTTGGAGGCATACGAAGGCAAAGCGCTGGTTAATAGCGTCACTGGTGAAGATGAGAGAATGGAGATCGTACTCCCGTTGATAAAGAGACATGGCGCCGCAATCATTGCGCTGCCAAATGATGAAACGGGTATACCAGCCACGGTTGATGAGCGATTAATAATTACCGAAAAGATAATGCGTACCGTCGAAAAACACGGGATTTCACTGGATAATTTGGTCATTGATCCTCTGGCAATGACAGTGGGCGCAGATCCCGAGGCTGTAAAAATCACTCTTGAAACTATTTATCAAATCCGGCAACGATGGGGTTTGAATATGACATTAGGAGCTTCAAATATTTCCTTCGGTTTACCCCATCGCCATGCCCTCAATGCTGCCTTTCTTCCGGCCGCGATGAGCGCAGGATTGACTTCCGCTGTGATGGACGGCCGAACTGCACAAATAGTGGATGCCGTGCGGGCAGGCGATCTACTTTTAGGTTTGGATCCGTGGGGCGGAAATTGGATTTCAAAGTTCCGTGCAGCCCAATTGGCCCAGGCTGCCGCAACCGCGGAGGCACAACATCAGTAATCACGAGCAAAAACAACCTTCACTTTCTCACCATGACGGTACGGGGCGCATAAAACTCTCGTTTCGGACCCTTGAAAAAGATGGCACATCCGCGGGTGAAAAGGTCATATCAGTTCCTACGGGGGTTAGCGCATTTGATGCGGCTTCGTGGAATGGAATCGCTATTGATTCAACGTGCGGCGGATATGGAACCTGCAAAAAGTGCCGAATTAAAATTACGACTGGTGAGACCGAACCTACAAAATTAGATTTCCGTGCCTTTTCAGCGGATGAAATTAGAGCCGGCTGGCGGTTGGCGTGCATGGTCCGTCCAGCAGCGAATATTTCTATAGATGTCCCACCACTCACCACAAGACCAAAGGCTGCAACTGTTGGGGTGGGGCGACAAGTAATATTACGTCCCGCAGTTCAAAAGCGATATGTTGAACTTAAACCGCCCACATTGCATGATCAACGGACCGACATAGTTCGACTTTTAGACGAGATCGACGATTTTGAAGCCACCGTTTCCCTCGCTGCGATGCGCCATCTACCAAGAGTCCTGCGCAAGGCAGATTACAAAGTTACGGCGGTATTCATTGAACAAGAGCTCATCGATATTGAGCCGGGAGATACCACTTCAATTAGATACGCCATTGCCTTCGATCTGGGGACGACCACGGTGGTAGCGACGCTACTAGATCTAAATACTGGTGCGCCCGTAGCAGTAGCTTCCATGCTCAATAAGCAACAACCTTTTGGAGCCGATGTGATCACTCGCATCAGCACGACCATGCTTGATCCCGAGGGGCTAAATAAATTGAGAAGCCTCGCTCAGCAAACGCTTTCTGAATTGACCGAGGAAGTTATCCTCGAATCTGGGATAGATAGAAACAATATTTATGAGGTTGCACTTGCGGGCAATGCCACCATGACCCAAATCGTCCTGGGAATTGATCCTGAACCCCTTGGAGTTGCTCCGTTCATCATGGCAAGTGCGGTGTATCCAAATGTCCGCGCCACTGAACTTGGATTGAATATTCACCCGCTAGCCAAAGCCTTGATCATGCCTTCACTCGGGGCATACGTTGGAGGGGACATTATCGCTGGGGCTCTCGCCTCTGGAATGGATCGTGACAAGCGGCTCCGACTATTTATCGACGTTGGAACAAACTGTGAAATCATTCTCGGCGATGGTGAACGAATTCTTGCAACTGCCGCCCCTGCAGGTCCGGCCTTTGAAGCGGCCTCGATCAAGTGCGGTGTGCGAGCAGCCGCCGGCGCTATTGAGACAGTAAAAGTCAAAGATGGGCAATTGGTGATCGGGACCATCGAGGACACGCCTGCAATCGGAATCTGCGGTTCAGGATTGGTGGATGCCTGCGCGGTGCTAGTCGAGTTGGGTTTACTTGATAAATCAGGAAAATTTATTTCCGAAGAGTTGGCAAAAACTATCGCTCCACAACTATCGGATCGATTGACGATGTTAAATGGTGAACGGATCTTTGTCCTTACTTGGGGAAAAGAAATAGGAAATGCCAGTGATTCCGTCTTTCTCAGCCAGCGTGATGTTCGAGAATTGCAATTTGCGAAGGCGGCAATTGCTACTGGTTGGGCGTTACTAGTCGAAGAGTTTGGAATTAAAGAAGAGGATATTCAACAGGTTTTGCTAGCCGGTTCGTTTGGATCTTACTTGTCACCAGCATCAGCAATTAAGATCGGTTTAGTTCCAAAAATATCTGTGCTGCGCATCATCTCTGCCGGCAATGTTGCGGGAGAGGGAGCAAAGATGGTTCTCCTATCTGCACAGGAACGAAATGGTGCTGATGCGCTGCTTGAACAGATTGATTATGTTGAACTTTCCGATCGTGCTGACTTTAATGATAAGTTCGTAGAGCGACTGGCATTCCCGAGTTAAAATGAATATTGGAATTGTTGCATGCGGCGCCCTTGCATTTGAAATCGAAGCTATAGCAAAAGAAAACAATTTGGACCTAACTATTTACCCACTTCCGCCTCTCCTACACAATCACCCCGAAAAAATTGCCGGCGAAGTTGACCGACTACTCTATGAAGTTAAGGGAAAGCACATCAAATGTGCCGTTGCCTACGCCGACTGCGGAACTTATGGCGCGTTGGATCTAGTTTTGGAAACACATAAAGTATCAAGGCTAACGGGCAACCATTGTTATGACGTTTTTGCCGGAAAAGCAACGCTCGAAAAACTCATGGCTGAAAGCGCCGGCACCTACTTTCTGACCGATTATTTGGTTAAATCATTTTATAGAAGCGTAATCGTCGAACTAGGCTTAGACCGCCGGCCTGATTTAAGGGATGATTATTTCAAGAATTATTCAAAGGTAATCTGGCTGTCACAAAGCCCAACTCCCGAACTAGAGATAGCTGCCGGGGCTGCCGCAGATTTACTACAGTTACCTTTGGAAGTACGAATAGTTGGAAAAACTGGTCTCGCCGATCAGATACTGACGCTAGTGAGCAGCTGACTCAAGTTCTAGGGCTTTTAGAACCACGGGAGACAATAAAGTTTTATCAACATCTTCACGCAGTCGGCGACGCATCACGGGGGTCCAGAATTGAACAATGTGGTGCGCTACTTCAATTTCAGGGGCTCCATTCGATGGAATATTCGCTGCTATCTGATTGGCCATTCGAATAATGCCGGAAAGTTGTAAATCTTTATCTAAATCGTGTTCGTGAATTGCTCCAGGTCCCTTGGCGCTGGGACTCACTTCAACCGCAGTAACTTTGTACTCGGGACAGTTAGTCGCCCAATCGGAATATTCAGTGGTAATTACATTTGCGCCACTTTCAGGGAAATGGAAGGTTGTGTAAACAACCCCAGCCGGAACTTCATCCGTAATGCGCGCCCGCATGATTGTGTCGCCAACTCGACTAGCAAGTTTTACCCAGGTTCCATCTCTGATTCCACGCAATTCGGCATCCGCTTCGTGAATGTCGAGCGTATCTTCTGGGTGCCAAATGAGGTTTGGCGTACGTCGTGTTTGAGCGCCAACGTTATATTGACTCAGAACTCTCCCGGTAGTGAGCAAAAGTGGATACTTTCTATTGGCTTTTTCTTCGGTCGCGACATAAGGAGTCAACATAAATCTCCCTTCACCGCGAACAAAACTGTTCATGTGCATCGTGGGAGTTCCCTCAGGCGCACTTGCATTAACCGGCCACTGCATACTGCCAACTTCATCCAGCTTCGCAAAGGTCACGCCACTAAAGGTGGGGGTTACAGCCGCTATCTCATCCATGATTGCAGCACCATTTTGATAACTCATTGAGTAGCCCATCGCCGTTGCTAAATCGCAGGTGACCTCATATTCGCTTTTACCGGTTTTACTTAGCATCACAGGTCGAACTCGATTTATCCGACGCTCGGCATTTGTAAATGTTCCGTCTTTTTCTAAAAATGAAGTGCCAGGCAGAAAAACATGGGCGAATTTGGAGGTTTCATTTAAGAAAAGATCTTGAACAATGACCATCTCCATAGCGCGCAGCGCAGCATGCACGTGGACCGTATTCGGATCGGATTGAGCAATATCTTCTCCCTGAATATATAGCCCTTTAAATTCACCGGCGAGGGCCGCATCAAACATATTCGGGATTCGAAGGCCGGGTTCGGTTTGGAGAGTTACACCCCATTTTTTATCGAAAATTCCTCTGGCGTCACTGTCTGATATGTGACGGTAACCTGACAATTCATGAGGGAAGGAGCCCATATCGCATGAACCCTGAACGTTGTTCTGCCCGCGAAGTGGATTTACTCCCACTCCTTTACGGCCGATATTTCCGGTCGCCATGGCAAGGTTAGCGATTCCCATAACCATTGTTGAACCCTGTGAGTGTTCAGTAACGCCTAAACCGTAGTAGATAGCGCCGTTTTTTGCCCCCGCATAGAGCCGTGCTGCCTTGCGAATATCTTCTGCTGGAATTCGACTTACCCCCTCAAGGGCTTCTGGACTATTTTCGGGCAATCGAATAAACGTTTCCCATTCGGTAAAAGAATCCAGATCGCATCTAGAATTTATAAAATCTCGATCCATTAAGCCCTCTGTCGCAATAACGTGCGCTAGAGCATTTATTACCGCAACATTGCTCCCCGGCATTAATTGTAAATGATGGCTTGCAGCAACATGAGGTGTCCGGACCAATGGAATTGACCTTGGATCAACAACTATGAGCGAAGCACCCTTTCGAAGTGCCTTCTTCATTCTCGATGCAAAAACCGGATGAGCAGCGGTTGGATTGGCACCAATCAGCATGATCACATCGGCATGTTCAACGGACTCAAAGTCCTGAGTACCTGCAGAGGTACCAAAAGTTTGCTTTAAACCATACCCGGTTGGTGAGTGGCAGACCCGAGCACACGTGTCAATATTATTATTACCAAAGGCTGCCCGCACCATTTTTGTGACCACAAATACTTCTTCATTTGTACACCTTGAAGAAGAAATACCTCCGATGGAATTTAAACCTAGTTCGGCCTGGATCCGTTTTAAACCACTCGCGGCAAAATCAATTGCCTCTTCCCAGGAGACTTTCTGCCATTCATCCGAAATACTCTTTCTAATCATCGGCGTTGTAATTCGATCTTCGTGGGTTGCGTATCCCCAAGCAAAACGCCCCTTCACGCAGGAATGGCCTTCGTTTGCGCCACCGTTCTTAAGAGGCACCATGCGCACGAGCTCATCACCCTTTAATTCAGCTTTAAACGAACAACCGACGCCGCAATAAGCGCAAGTAGTTACGACCGAACGGGTGGGGGTTCCAATTGTAAGAAGTGTCTTTTCGGTGAGCGCTCCCGTCGGGCAGGCCTGAACACAAGCACCACATGAAACACACTCTGAATCAATAAAAGATGTCCCAGAAGAGGAGACGCGCGCTTCAAAGCCTCTATTTTCAATCGTTAACGCAAAAGTTCCCTGAACTTCATCGCACGCCCGAACGCACCGATTGCAAACAATGCATTCGGTGGAGTCGAAGGTAAAGTAAGGGTTCGACTCATCTTTCGGTAGCTCTAAATGAGTTCTGCCCGAATACCTAATCTCTTTAAGTCCAACGGTTTCTGCCATCGCGTGCATTTTGCATGCATCTCCGACTGCACATTGCTCCGGATGATCGGACATGTAAAGCTCCATCACGCCTTGGCGCAAACGCGCTAATTTCTCGGACTCCGTGGCAATTTTCATTCCATCGGCTACCGGAGTAGTACAAGAGGAAGGTGTGCCATTGCGACCATCTATTTGAACAACACATAGCCGACAGGAGCCAAAAGCCTTTAGTGAATCAGTCGCACAAAGTTTTGGAACCGTAATTCCAGCGATAGCCGCGGCTCGCATAATGGAGGTGCCTGCAGGAACTTCAACGCTTATGCCATCTATCACCACAGTGACATGGCTAGTCTCCTTACTTGGTGGCGTACCAAAATCTGGTTCAATTAAAAGCGTCATTTCGTCACCGCCGATCGATTTTCAAAGTCTCCTGGGAAGTTAATCATCGCACTTTTTACTGGCATAGGAGTTAAACCACCCATAGCGCACAATGAGCCATCCGTCATGACTTCACATAAATCAAGTAACAATTTCTTATTGGCCGCCACGTTGTGACCTTCGATGATCTCTTGAATAGTTTCCGCCCCGCGAGTAGAACCCAATCGACAGGGCGTGCATTTACCGCAGGATTCAATCGCACAAAACTCCATTGCAAATTTGGCTTGAATTGCCAAATCTACCTCGGTATCGAAAATTACGACACCCCCATGTCCTAACATTCCGCCAGCCGCCAAAAGAGATTCGTAATCCATAGAGAGATCAAAGTTCTTTGGCGAAAAATAGGCACCTAGCGGACCACCGATTTGCACTGCTTTGATGGGTTTACCTGTGAGGGTCCCTCCCCCATAACCCGAAACAAGTTCTCCAAGCGTGATGCCAAACCCAGTTTCAACAATGCCGCCACACTTTACATTTCCACCCAGTTGAAAGACCTGAGTGCCCAGAGAGCGACCAACTCCACGTGATTTATAAGCTGATGCACCTTCTGAAATAATTGCCGGCACGCTGGAAAAAGTAAGCACGTTATTTATAACTGTAGGTTTACCAAATAGTCCTGAAATTGCAGGAAGCGGAGGCTTTGAACGAACTACTCCTCGCTTGCCCTCAATGCTCTCCAGCATTGCGGTTTCTTCACCGCATACGTAAGAACCGGCACCTGAGCGCACTTTTAGGTTAAATTCGAAGTTAGAACCGAGGATGTTCTTTCCGAGTAAACCATGCTCGCAAGCGATTGCTATTGCCGCATTCAATTTCGCAATCGCCGTTGGATATTCTGATCTCGTGTAAACAATCCCCTGAGTAGCTCCAACAGCTATTGCGGCGATTGCCATTCCCTCAATTAATGTAAACGGATCTCCTTCAATTAAGATTCGATCTGCAAAGGTGCCACTGTCACCCTCATCTGCATTACAACAAAGATATTTGAGATCACTCTGGGCATCTAGAACAGTTCTCCATTTAATCCCGGCCGGAAAACCGGCACCTCCTCTGCCGCGTAAACCAGACTCTAAGACCTCAGCAACGATCTCCTCTCCGCTCAATTTCAGCGCTCGTCGCAGGCCGATCAAGCCTCCATGAGCTTCATAGTCACTCATCGAAAGCGGGTCGTTTAATCCGACCCGACGAAAAGTGACACGGTCCTGCTTGGCCAACCAAGGCAGGTCCTCAACATTGCCAATACATAATTCATGGGATCCGCCTTTAAGAAATTGCGCTTCAAATAATCCAGCGACATCATCTCCCTTAATCGGGCCGTATCCAATTCTCTTTTCGCCAACTTGTACTTCCACCAAAGGTTCCAACCAGAAAACCCCGCGAGTGCCATTTCTCACAATTTCAATTTGAATATCCGCGGCTTTCGCCAATCGTGTGATTTCTGCAACCACGTCATCTGCCCCAACTGAGACCGCAGCGCTATCTCCTGGAACAAATACTTTTGCGAAATTCATTTCATTGCCGCGGCAATCTTTTCAGGAGTTGCTCTCCCAATGAGAACCCCATTAACCATCGCTGCTGGACCAAGTGCACAATTTCCAAAACAAAATACATCTCGGACTTGCTCCCCATGAGCAAGCTTTAACGCCTTTTCCAAACTTCGCGAACCGACTGCCTGACAGGCTTCGGCAATGCAAACGTGAATCTCATTCGGAAGTGGAGGGCTGGAACTTAGATCCTCATAAAAAGTTAATACGCCATGTACATCCGCACGCGAAACATTAAAGAAATTGGCAACAATTGCAACCGCCTCGGCGGGAATGTAACCGAACTCGCGTTGAAGTGCCTGCAGGGAAATTAAAACTGGACCTGGTTCATCGCGGAATGGCTCCAGCACCGCCAAACCGGCACTTTTCGACCAAGTCGCATACTTCATTAGAAGAGTCCAACCACCTTGCCGTCGATGTAATCAATACGTTCACTAGAGGGTACCTTAGGCAGACCCGGCATGGTCATAATTTCTCCACAAACAATTACGATGAATTGCGCACCAGCGGAGAGTCTCACCTCACGAATATTTAATACGTGGTTGGAAGGTGCACCTCGAAGCGTCGCATCCGTAGAGAACGAATACTGAGTTTTGGCTATGCAAATGGGAAATTCGCCATAACCAGAGTCTTGAAGTTCCTTCAACTTATTTCGAATTTTGACGTCTGCGCTCACCTCGCTCGCGCCATAAATCTTGGTTGCAACTGAGTTGATTTTTTCCCAGAGAGATGCGGAATCTGGATAAACAAATGACATCTTGTTTGGCTCTTCGCAAAGTTCTACAACCACTCGGGCTAATTCTTCTGCCCCGGCTCCGCCGCGCGCCCAGTGATCAGCCAATACGATTTTAACTCCCATTGCTTCGACTTTCGTTTTTAGCAGAGCGATCTCAGCGTCGGTATCACTGGTGAATTTATTTATTGAGACGACCACGGGTAGTTGATACACATCGCGAATATTTCGAATATGGCGCTCTAAATTCACCATTCCGGCTTCCAGCGCTTCTAAATTTTCGGCGGTAATAATTTTCAAATCTGCACCACCGTGGTATTTAAGAGCTCGAATGGTGGCCACGAGTACGCAAGCCGAAGGTTTCAAGCCAGACTTGCGGCATTTTATGTCAATGAATTTTTCAGCCCCTAAATCTGCTCCAAACCCGGCTTCTGTGACAACATAGTCCGCCAACTTCAGAGCCGAAGTCGTGGCAATAACCGAATTACAACCGTGGGCAATATTTGCAAAAGGTCCGCCATGAATAAATGCCGGAGTGTTTTCTAAAGTCTGCACCAAGTTGGGCGCAAACGCGTCCTTCAGAATCACAGTCATTGCGCCTTGTGCATTCAAATCTCTCGCATAAATTGGAGCCTTATTTCTTGAGTAACCGATTACGATATTGCTTATTCTCTCCTTGAGATCCTCGATTGAAGTTGCTAAGCAAAAGATAGCCATAATTTCAGAAGCAACAACTATGTCAAATCCATCGCTACGCGGAAAACCATTACCTACTCCGCCTAGTGACTGAACAATTTCGCGAAGGGCTCGATCATTCATATCAACTACCCGCTTCCAACTGATGCGGCGAACATCAATATCTAGCGCATTACCGTGATGAATATGATTATCTATGAGTGCCGCTAGTAAATTATCGGCCAGGGCAATGGCGCTAAAATCCCCCGTAAAATGAAGATTGATATCCTCCATGGGCACCACCTGTGCGTATCCCCCACCAGCAGCACCACCTTTCATTCCAAATACCGGACCAAGCGATGGCTCGCGCAGAGCGAGCATGGCTTTTTTACCAATGTGACGAAGTCCATCACCTAGCCCAACAGTGGTAGTAGTTTTACCTTCACCGGCTGGGGTAGGACTGATTGCAGTAACCAAGATCAATTTACTATTAGCGCGATCGGGCAATGATTTCAGATACTTCAGCGAGACCTTGGCCTTGTAGCGACCATAATTTTCTAAGTGCTCTTCTGAAATACCAAGTGACTTCCCAATCTCAATGATTGGCTTCATCACTGCGCTCTGCGCTATTTCGATATCCGACATGGCTAACCCCTTGCTGCTTTTACTGCTGCGGTTAAAGCTGGAATTACTTTGTGTAAATCCCCGATGATTGCATAATCTGCATAACTCAGAATTGGTGCCTCTGGATCGGTATTAATGACTACGATGGTTTTGCTGTTCTTGCAGCCTGCGATATGTTGCATGGCTCCACTTATGCCGCAAGCTAGATAAAGTTCCGGGGCGACTTTTGTTCCCGTCTGACCGACTTGTTCCGCATGAGGCCTCCATCCGGAACTCGTAACAACACGAGAGCAACCAACGGTTCCGCCCAAGAGATCTGCTAGCTCTTCCAGGATTCCAAAACCCTCTGGGCCGCCAACTCCACGACCACCAGAAACAATCACTTTGGCATCTGTCAGAGATATCCCGCCAATTTTGCTTTCACTGCCCCGGCCAATTACTCGAACCAAAGTGTCTGCAGGTTCTAGCTTTACCTCGAATTCCTTTAATTCGGCGGTGCCACCCACCATTTCTGGTTCAACGGAAAAAGCCAAAATAGTGGCGATGAGTAACTCGGAGTGAACGAGCGCTTCTTCAAAGATGTTTGCAGCCCATCGTGCGCGAGTCACTTGATGTGGGTTACCAATTTTGATGGAACTACATTCAGCCGCCATCGGTAGATCCATAAACGCCGCTAGATGCGCGAGCTGTTCATTTCCGCGCGGACTTCCTGCTGCCAAAACGGCTTCGGGATTCACCTTTGCTACTAGTTCGAGGAGTGCTTTTCCGCTAGCCATCGGTGTGTAATCCGCAAATACATCATTGGTAGCAACAAAAAAAGTACTCGCGCCATATTCGCCGACTTCCTTTATAACTTTGGCGCCGTCGCGTCCGATCACCACCGCTTGGACATCAGCCGACAACTTGCGAGCCGCAGTCAAGGCACGAAGGGATAATGGGTCAAGTACGCCTCGATCGTGATCAACCAATACAAGAATCATGCGAGGATCCCAATCTTTTTTAGCACTTCGATTAAAGCGGGGACAGCTGCTTCGCCTTCTCCGAGAATTTGTGCACCTTTTGAATTCGATGGTGCGACAGCGAGTTGCAATTTCTCTAGTTTCGGCACGCGGGGAACCGCCTTTTTTATATCTATCGGCTTCTTTCGCGCTTGAATTCGGCCGGGTACGGAGGGATACCGCGGAATATTCAAACCATCGCGCACCGTGACAATCGCGGGAAGGGGAGCCTCATACAATTCACGCTCACTTCCTGCAATTCGTTCACAGTTCACCACTCCATTAATAACTGTCATGGCCTTTACGTTGGTGATAATTGGGCGGCTCAGCGCGTGAGCCACACGAATATGAATTTGATATCCCGCGCTATCGGCAGATTCTGCACCGAAAAATATTAAATCAAATTTTGTCTCTTCGGCATTGATCGCCTCGACTAGCGCAGTTGCGGTTGCCTGAGGATCCCAATCTTGACCATCGGTTTCAAGCAAGATGGCTCTAGATGCACCGATCGCAAGTTGTGCTCGCAGTTGTTCTTCTGCATCCGTTGGGCCGAGGGTCAATAAAGTAAGAGAGCCGCCCATCTGTTCTACGAGTTGAACCCCAGCCTCGACCGCATTCTCTTCATGCGGACTAACGCCAAATCCCAGGTGTTTGGTCTCTATATCGCGATTATCTGCCGTTAATAGAAAGGTTCCTCCTGCAATTGGAACTCGTTTTAAGCAAACAAGTACATCCATTACGACAAAATCCTCTCATTTGTTGGATCAAACAATGGAGTTGCCCCAACGCCAGCAACGCTCACTGGGTAGAACTCGCCGAGATACTCAACCAGGAACTTATTTCCTACAACCGCGAGTTCAGTTGGTAAATATGTCATCAAAATATGTTTTCCTAAGGAGGGTGCTGAACCAGCACTCGTAACATAGGAACGTCGCCCATGCGAGTCCACTATTGGACTCTTGTCAGGCATCAATATCGGTTCCTTGCCCAGCATGTAACGTTTCTCACCCGTTGAAGATGTGTGATCGTCAACAAAAAGTGAAACCAGAGTGGTGACTGGATTAGAACTACGATGCTTTTCGTGAGCCGCACGTCCAATGAACTCTTGCTCTTTTAGCTTTGGTGTCTGCATTCCAGCTTCCACGACGTTGTATTCGGTTTCAAGTTCGGCGCCATAAGCGCGGTAATTCTTTTCGAGGCGGCCGGTTGTGCCATAGACGCCAATTCCAACCGGGATGAGTCCGTACTTTTTCCCGGATTCCCAGATCATCTCCCACAATTTTGCGCCTTGTTCCATCGGAATATAAAGCTCCCACCCGAGATCTCCAACGTATGAGATCCGAGAAGCCAGAACCTGCAACGGCCCAATCTCAATGGTGCGACAGGTGCTGAATTTAAAGGTTTCTTTGGATAAGTTTGCTGAAGTAATTGCAGCGAGAATCTCTCTTGCCTTGGGGCCCCACACCCCAATAGTGGTGTAGTTCGAAGTTAGATCAACGATTTGTGCGGTTCCATCAACTGGCAGTTGATCCCTAAACCACTTTTTATCTGACATACCGTGAGCGCCACCGGTTACCACTCTGAAATGGTCGGCTCCCAATCGCATGATCGTTAAGTCAGATTTAAAACCACCGTTAATTCCCAAAACTGGGGTATATACAACACGGCCGATCGCTACATCCATTTGGCGTAACGCAACTTTTTGAACGACCGATAAAGCGCCCGGCCCTATTAGGTCAAATATTACAAATGCGCTTAAATCAACAATCCCCGCGGTCTCCCGCATTTGTAAATGTTCTGCATTAATAATTGGCGACCACCAGCGGGCTTCCCACTCGGCCGTCCTCGGCATGACCTTTTCACCAAACTTTTCAACCAACTGTGCATTCGATTCATACCAAAAAGGTCGCTCCCAACCCGCGGTTTCGTAAAATACAGCGCCAAGTTCTTTCTCTTGCTCAAAAAACGGGGACAATCGAACGTTCCGATTGCTCGCCCACTGTTCATTTGGGTGAACAATTCCATAGGTCTTGTTGAATCCTTCACCGCTACGAGCCTTGATATGAAAAACTGTTTTTTGATGCTCGTGAAACCTGGATATATCCGAGGAATGCATATCAATTTCTGATTCCCCTAGCACCATCCATTCCGCCAACGCTTTGCCCGTACCCGGACCTTCCTTAACCCAAATTGCTGACGCGGTCCAAAGTCCCTTCACTTCAGGTGTCTCACCAACAATAGGCATTCCATCTGGAGTCAAGGAAAGAATTCCATTGATTGCATACTTTTCTCGAATATTTTCATCGCCAATAATTGATGGCATTAGCTCTAGCGAATGTTCGTCTTGCAAATCAAAATCTACTTGCGTGAACGGAAATTCTGTTGGCGAAAGGGCTGCGGCAGCGTTAGAAGGAATGTCCTGCGGGGTATACAAAATTGGTCGATGCGCATATGAACCAACTTCGAGACCAGTCCCGTGTTGGCGCTCATACATATTGGTATCCATATCACGGACTATCGGCCATTCGATATCGCCCTTTGTATCCTTAAAGAATGGAACAGGCCCGATATCTTTCATCTGGTGCACTGCAGGTGTTAATGGAATAAATGCACCCGCCATGGCTGCCAATTTTGGACTCCAACATCCGGTGGCAATGACTACATACTCAGCTTCGATATCACCGTGATCGGTTCGAACTCGCTTAATATGGCCATTTTCGACATCCATACCTAAAACTTCGATATTGGCGAAAGTTTGTAGCGCGCCCATCGAGACTGCTTCCTCGCGCATCAAGGTACCAGCTCGTACAGAGTCGACTACGCCTACTGTTGGAGAGTAGAAGCCACCCAATATTACGGATTCATCAATATAAGGAACTAGCTCTTTCACTTGAGCAGGAGTCAGAACTTTGGTACCCGCAACTCCCCACGAGTGCGCAGAAGCCATTCGACGTTGCAATTCCTGCATGCGTTCAGGTGTTCGCGCGACTTCGATCCCGCCACATTCCGTAAAAGTTTCTCGTTCTTTATATTGCCGCATTGAATCAGCAGTAATTGCGGTCATTTCCTTGGAATGATCAGTTGGAAAAATGAAGTTCGAGGCATGTCCAGTAGAACCTCCTGGGTTTGGCAACGGACCTTTATCAATTTGAACTAAGTCACGCCAACCCAATCGCGCCAGATGATAGGCAACGCTATTGCCGACAATACCGGCACCAATTACTACCACTTTTGCTTTTGCTGGAAGTGTGCTCACAATAATTTCCTATCTGTATTTTGACTAGTAGTTAATTCATAAACTCTTTCGAATACTTGTTTCAAACCCTTCCACATGCTCTTTCATCGCCTTAGCTGCCGCCTTGGAGTCGTTCTGTGATATTGCTTCGAGCAATACGCGATGCTCGATAATGGCATCAGCCAAACCAACAACTCTATCTAGTGCTAGAAACCAGATACGAAGTGCATGGGCGTAATAATTTTCAAGCGTCGAAGCTAAGAATTCATTGTGAGTACACTCATAAATATGATGATGAATGCGTTGATCCAAGCCAATGAGCTTCGCCATGTCAGGCTGACCTTTAATCGCCTTAATTTCTGCGATTAACTTTCTGGTTATTTCATGATCAGCGGGGGTTGAGCGTTCTGCAGCCAACTCTGCAGCTTTAATTTCCAAGACCGCTCTCACTTCAGAAATCGCCGATAAATTTTTCACGTCAACGCTAGCGACGAACATTCCCCGTCGTGGATAAACCTCAACCAATTTTTCATTCGCCAACGCCCGCAGCGCTTCCCGAACCGGGGTGCGGCCAAATTTCAATTGAAGCATCAATTCGCTCTCAATAATTAAGGACCCGGGCTTCAGTTCGAGTCGAATAATCATTGAACGAATCTGGCTGTACGCCTCTTGCGATAAGGAGGAACTCTCGCGGGAGAGAATATGAATGGCCTGGTTCACGGTTGGATGGTATATCAGTTAGTGTCGAATAGATACACAAGGTTTACCGTCCACTGGATCCTGCGACTACTGCTACCCCGCCGGTCCCCCACCGATGATGCCATTCCTTCGAGGGATGATGGGTTGACCCCAGGCGTGAAAGGGGAGTCCTCAGTCGCAGGCGGAGAAGTCCCCCTCAAATAAATAAGCAACCCAATTCGAGGCCAATTTTTTGGAATGGTCTTGGCAAGTCTTAAAAATAGTCTCTAGTTATCGACACGCAATCAATACTTGATCTCAGAGAGCCAAGTTATAAAGTCCCAAAGAGCCTTCAAGATTCGACGCACTCCAGTGTCCTCTTTCGTATTAGAGTCCAGATTCTGCTGCAAATGTACCAATAGATTCGATCAAAACGAGAAGGCTTGATCCCGCGCTAAGAACGAGGGCATTGGCAGTTGAGATAGCTTGTGTTACTCCCCCTTACTTTCGTAGTACTTTTAACTGGACTGTTAAGAGTGCATGGGTTTGGGTCAATATGACTCAAAACTTATCCAATTTTCCCCTAGCTCCCCAGGTGATCTAATGCATGAACTTGAGAATTACTCCCAAGATTGCGCCAATCAATAGGAGCGAAACGGCGAAAATTGTAAGTTTAGGAGAGTCCAAAACGTCAAAAAACGTGTCCAGCACATTTAACACTTTCAGAAGTCCTCTCTTAATTTTCCAACTAGTCATTTGCGGATATCTCCCTTTATTGGCTAACGGGTGTTCAGAGGTTTCCAATTTGCCGATCATAAATCCAAATATGCGCTGACGTCTTCATTTCAATCCAAGCAAATTCTGATGGGTAACGCGCCAGGGTTGTATCCGCAGCGGCACCCCGGTCAATCTGCCCTACTCATGCGAATAGACTCTGGCGGTGAGCGAATACCAGATTATGCGTTGGCGCGAAATCCCCTCTTTGGTGATCGCGCGTGGCGACGGAGCTCAGGTAAAAGTTATGCTCCCCGCCAGATTTCAAGAGGCCATTGACGAGGCGGCCATGCGACTCGGAGCACTAGATGCGGATGCTTACACGAACGGCTGGGTTCGCGACCCTTGGGTGAGCTCAGAGGAAGAACCGGGCAACCTAGCTTCGAGAGTGGCCGCAGAAATCGAGCGAGATTTGAGCGAGGAAAAGCTTGCAAATCTACTGGATTCACTAACTGCGGAGAACAGTTGATGTCATCCATTTACGAAGCTCTAGAAAAATCAGCCCTTACCTGCGACGGCGCCATGGGAACGATGTTGCAGGAAGCAGGACTAAGTGATGGCAGCTCCCCTGAACTTTGGAACGTAGAAAAACCTGAAGAAGTTGCAAAAATTCTTGAGGCCTATGCCACGGCTGGTGCAAAATTCCTCACCACAAATACTTTTGGTGGAACTCGTGGGCGACTTGCCATGCATGGATTGGAAGATCGAGTCGAAGAGGTAAATAAGGCGGGGGCACAAATCGCTCGCAAAGTAGCAGATAGCCACCCTGGCACTTTTGTCTTAGGCGATATTGGTCCTTCTGGCGATTTGATGGAACCAATGGGAACTTTGACTTTGGAAAGTGGAAAGGCGCTATTCGGCGAACAAATTCGCGGACTAGTTGCCGGCGGTGTTGATGCAATTCTCATCGAGACCATGTCGGATTTAAGTGAAGTCGAAGCAGCGGTTAGCGCCGCAAATGAATTTGCCCCTGGGTTACCGATCATTGCCACTATGAGTTTTGATACAAACCTACGCACAATGATGGGCGTCAAACCAGCGGCGGCTGTGACCTACCTGTCTTCATTGGGAGTGCGAATAATCGGTGCAAACTGCGGCCGAGGTGTTGATGAGATGCTTCAAATCGCCAAAGAGTTGGTACACGCTAGACCAGAAGGTGTTTTCATAATTACCCAATCCAATGCCGGCCTTCCTAAACTACATGGTGATGAATTTATTTATGATGGAACCCCGGAGGAAATGGCAAAGTATGCTCGAGAAATGCTTGAGCTCGGAGTAAACATCATTGGCTCCTGCTGCGGTTCGACTCCCGCCCACACAAAGGCGATCGCGCTAACTCTTCAAAGTTAATGAATCGCGATTCGCAGAGAATTAGTCATTTTATAATTTGTTGAGTTGTTCGTTAAAAAATTTCGAACCCAGTTCGCGTTGCGCAGTTTCATACTTGATCATCGCCCAACTCCAAAAATCAAAATCAATTTGAGAAATTGAACTTTGAATCGCCCCCCAAAGCGTCCAGCCATAATTGGCTAAAACCGAGTAAAGCCAAGCCCGAGCGAATTTATCTGGCCTTTCTTCGCCATAGTATGCGGTCACCAATTCGTGCAGCGCATCAAGTTCTAGATGAGCCTCTGACCATATGTTTCCGAGCTCAAAGCAGGGATCGTTATTTCCCGAATACTCATAATCTATCAGCCAAATTTTAGAGCCATCGTCAATAAAATTTGCAGGCAATAAGTCATTATTGCATGGTACGAGTTTCTGTACATGTTGCGCAAAAGCTTTGGCTAGAACTGGGACATGGTGGAGCAGATCATCATAATTATCAGGCTTGCGAAATTTTCTTTCATTCACAATATTGAGGTAATTCCCTTGGACCTGGAACATATTGAAATCACGTAAAAATGGTTTCGCGCCATGAAGCGTTCGACAACTTTCGGCGATTCGTGAGAGATTATTTGCTACTCCAGAACTATCCAGCGCTGATCCTGGTAGAAATCCAATGACTAGTAGGCCGCCACCAGGTAAATAGTCATATACGGGTGCACCTATTCCCACTTCAGCAGCCAACTTTGAGTTCTCAAATTCAGAATCTCGATCGATTGCAAGCAAACTCGATTGGTTACTTGAGATTCGTACAACATAAGTACCCTCAGGAGTGGACACTTTTAGATTTCGATTCGTTAGTCCACCAGAAAGTTCAGAAATAGCGGTGCGACCACGCAAGATTTCAACACGATCCATTAACTCACCGAAGGATTGATTCAGTTCTGTTGCGGACAAACTCACTTAAGAAGGATACATTTATGCCGTGTCAATGTCACAGGTGCCGAGCCGTGCAAAAATCGTGGTTATCGGAGGCGGTGTAGGGGGAACCTCGGTCGCTTATCACTTAGCAAAAAATGGCGAACGAGATGTCGTTTTATTAGAAAGAAGCGAACTAACTAGCGGCTCGACTTTTCATTCGGCTGGCTTGGTGGGGCAACTTCGCGCAGACCCAACGCTGACTAAAATGAATATGTATTCCGTCGAGTTATATCGAGAATTGCAAGAGACCGATTCACCACCTTCTTGGAATGAGTGTGGCAGCATCAAATTGGCGTCTACTCCCGAGCGGATGCAAGAAATCAAACGACAGATCGGTTGGGCCAAGACTTTTAACCTGGATCTTCATGAAATCTCACCGCGGGAGGCGCAGGAGAAATTTCCATTAATAGATCTCACCGGAGTGGTTGGCGCTTGCTACATGGGATCAGATGGACAAGTCGATCCATCTCAGTTGGCACAAGCGATGGCAAAAGGCGCTCGTAAAAATGGGGTAGCTATATATACAAATACCCGAGTGTTAGCAATTACGCAGAAAGCCGGGCGCGTCACCGGCGTTCTAACCGACAAGGGCGAAATCGAATGCGAAGTTGTCGTGAATTGCGGGGGCATCTATGCCGGCGAGATAGGGCGGATGCTTGATGTTCGAATCCCGATCGTTCCCATGAGTCACCAGTACCTAATCACCGAGAATTTCTTGCCTTCAGGGGAAGTAACACTTCCCTCACTACGTGATCCGGATTTGCTGATCTACTTTAGACAAGAGGTCGGCGGGCTATTGATGGGTGGGTATGAAAGAAACTCCCGCCCATGGCTAGCCACACGGGAAGCCTTCGAAGAGATTCCACAGAACTTCAATTCCCAATTATTGCCAGATGATTGGGATCGATTTGAAGAAATTGCGGTCAATTCCCAGATTCGAGTACCTAAGATGGCAGAACTTGGTATTAAGAATTTCGTAAATGGGCCAGAAGGCTTTACTCCTGACAATGAATTTTGTTTGGGAGAAACTAGCGTTGGCGGATTTTATGTTGCAGCAGGATTCTGCGCGCACGGAATCGCCGGAGCTGGTGGAATTGGAAAAGTAGTTGCTGAATGGATTATCGGTAACGAGCCACCATTGGATTTATGGCATATGGATATTCGCCGTTTTGGCGAATCCTATAAATCTCCAGCATTTACCCTGGATCGAATTCAAGAGAATTATGAGCAGTACTATGACATTCACTATCCCCTTGAAGAACGTCAGACCTGCCGCCCAAAGCGTACTTCGCCAGTATATGAATGGCACAAGGCCAACGGAGCGGTATTCGGTGAAAAGGCGAGCTGGGAGCGCGTTAATTTCTATGAAACCAACCAGGGGGATGAACAATTAAGACCCACTGGATGGGCTGGGAAAAATTGGTCTGATTCTGTTCAGGTGGAACATAAAACTACTCGCGAAACCGCTGGGATCTTTGATGAATCTAGTTTCGCAAAATTCAAAATATCAGGTAGCAGAGCGGGTGAATTCTTAAATCTCGTATGTGCCAACAATGTCGTTCGAGGACCGGGGAAAACTACCTATACCCAGGCGCTTACCACCAAAGGTGGAATTGAATCCGATTACACCGTTACCCAATTGAATTCCGACGAATTTTTGATCGTTACGGGAACCGCTTTTGGCAACCATGACATTGAATGGCTTAGAAAACAACAACGCGAACACTTTTTTACCGATGTAAGTGTTACAGATATAACCTCTGATTTGGCTGTCTTTGGAATCTGGGGTCCAAAGGCTCGTGAAATTCTAGCTACCGTAACCAGTACAAGTTTAAGTAATGAAGATTTTCCCTTTATGACTTCAAAAGAACTTGAAATTGCCGCTGTTCAATTGCGAGCAACCCGAATTACATATGTAGGAGAACTAGGGTGGGAACTTTATATTCCAGTGGCAGGTGCGATGAAAGTTTGGGAAGTTCTCGTCGATGCAGGAAAAAAGTTTGGTGCGATACCGTGCGGTTATCGGGCTATTGAATCCCTTCGCATGGAAAAGGGATATCTGGCTTGGGGAGTGGAGATTTCCACTGAGACATCTCCGGCAGAAGCCGGGCTAGATTTCGCCGTTTCAAAGAAGAAATTAGAATTTATTGGCAAAAAAGCAATCGATGCAGCGCCGATGATTTCGCGAAAACTCGTCGTGATCACCTTCGATGATATTCGCGATGTTCCGCTAGGTAATGAGCCGATCAGAGTCGCTGGAAATATTATAGGACGGGTAAAGAGCGGCGGGCAGGGTTACTCAATCGGCAAAGCCATTGGGTATGCCTATCTACCACTTGCCAATTCTGTCGAAGGTGCGATCGTAGAGGTCGAATTTTTTGGAGAATGGAAAACCGGGACGATTAGTAAATCTCCACTCTTCGACCCGACTGGAATTCGAATTCGATCATAAATCCGAATCAACAGGGTCTACCGATAGATGAGGCAGACGCCGATCTAGCCACGCTGGAATCCACCAATTTGATTTACCAAAAAGATGCATGAGCGCTGGCACCAAAATCGTACGCAAAACAAAGGCATCGATAAAAACCGCGGCGGCAAGTCCTATCCCGAACTCCTTGATGACCTTTTCTCCACCAAAGACAAAGGAGGCAAATACCGTGATCATAATAAGCGCTGCCGAAGTAATGATACGACCGGTTTCGGTCTGCCCAACCACGATGGCTCGGCCATTTTCCTTGGTGTGTACCCACTCTTCGTGCATCCGACTCACCAAGAAGACTTGATAATCCATTGATAAACCGAAGAGGATCGCGAGCATAATCACTGGTAAGAATGCTTCTATCGGCCCGGATCCAACGTTCAGAAGTTTTTGGCCCCAACCCCATTGGAACATGGCAACCACGATTCCAAATGATGCTCCTGCGGCGAAGAGGTTCATAACTCCTGCGGTGAGTGGAATTACGAAACTTCGGAATGCTAATAACAGAAGTAGACAGCCGAGAAGAATGATCACGCCGATGAATAATGGCAACTTTCCGCTAATGACACTGGCAAAGTCGTCGAATATCGCAGTAGTTCCACCAACGTAAATCGAAGTCGTGCTTCCGGCAAGAGCCGCTGGAATCACAGTTGAACGAAGCGATTTGATGAGGTTGCTCGTTTTAATATCCTGCGGTCCAGTCGTTGGAATCGCTTGTAGAAACCCAACCGTCCCGTCGGGTGAGGTAATAAGAGGACTGACTTGCACGATTCCCGGAGTTTTAGCCAGTGCGTTGGCAACCAGTTCTAGCGCCTGCTTATCTGCGGGTGATTTGATTTGAGCAATAACCTGCAAAGGACCATTAGTTCCTGGACCAAAACCCGTTGCCAACAAATCGTAGGCAGATCGAGTTGTTGTTCCTTTTGGATTATTACCTTGATCAGAAGAACCTAGATGTAGTGAGAAAAATGGAATCGACAAAAGAACGATAATTGCTACCGCTCCCAGAGAGAGTGATCGTGGCGCGCTCGCTACGGTCCGAGACCATTTAGCCCAAAGGCTTTGTTCATGGTCTTTCAAAGTGCCACCGTCTATGTTCCTACGTGAACGGCGCGAGTGAACCCTTCGCTTCATTACTCCAAAGAGCGCTGGTAGCAACGTGAGAGAGGCGGCCATCGTGACCAGAACCGTTGTCGATGCCGCGATTGCAACTCCGTTGAGGAACGAGAGTCGCAAGACGAATAGACCTAAAAGCGCAATGCAAACTGTTGCGCCCGCAAAGAGAACTGCGCGGCCCGAAGTATCAATGGATTTGGAAGCCGCGTCCTCTGGGTCTACTCCTTGTGAGATTTCGCGTCGGTATCGCGACACTATAAATAGTGCATAGTCGACTCCAACGCCAAGTCCGATCAACGAGCCCAATATCGGAGCAAAACTCGCGATACCGATTGAATGTGTCAGGAGCGTAACAATTCCAGAGGCGGTTCCAAGCGCCAATAGCGCAACCCCTAATGGTAAAAGCATCGCAAAGAACGAACCAAATGAAATAAAGAGAATGACTCCAGCGGCAAAAATACCGATGATTTCTCCCGGACTTCCTTTAGGCGCATTGAGCTGTCCGACGGCCTGACCGCCAAATTCAACTTCAAGGTTTGGCGTCGTTGCGGCTTTACCAATGCTCACAAGAGCCTTTACATCCTTAGTCTTGAGCAATCGCGCATTGACCGAGAAAACTACGGGTGCGTAGGCGGTCTGTTGGTCCCGGCTGATTTGTTGCGCGTTTAACGCATCATAAGGTGACTTAACCACTCCGACGGAAGCAATTCCCGCTACTTTGGTGAAGACGGCTTGCATCGCACTTCTTACGGCAGGATCATTCACTGTTCCCGACTTAACATGGAAGACGATGGTTTCGGTGTCCCCTGCTTGCCGAGGAAATGCCTTCCCAAGGAGTGCTAAAGCTTTAGTCGAATCAGTCCCAGGTAATGAGAACGAGTCGCTGAAGTTAGATCCAACCGATTGCGAGATTGCAGTTATGCCGAAAAGGGCGATTAACCAAAATCCGATGACATAGTATTTTTTACGGAATGCGAAACGACCGAGTGACTTCATGGGTACCTTAATTATTTATGAGAATTAGTTAATGAATAATCCCAAATCTTACCGTGCAATCCTGAGAGTGCAGTCCAGGGTCAAGACTTGATGAACAGCGATAGATAATCAACCACGGGCATCGCCTCAAGAGCCTTTCGATTGAGGCTTACATCGGCAATCGCAGCCTGTTCAACCTCCGAAAAGATGCGCGCCAAATTTGTCCGGAACTTCGTCACGAGCAACGGAATTCCTTCCTTACGTCGTCGTGCGTGACCGATTGGATATTCCACGACAACCTCATCGATTACTGTGCCATCGATCAATTCGACGGTTAGCGCATTTGCAATGGATCGCTTGCTGGGGTCGTGGTAGTCGACCGTAAATTGTTTATCTTCGATACAGACTATTTTCGCTCGCAAGGTATCTATCCGTGAGTCACTTGCAACATCATCCTCATAATCTCTAGCGGTGAGGCGACCAAAAATTAGGGGCACGGCAACCATATATTGAATGCAATGATCTCGATCAGCGGGATTATTGAGCGGGCCGGATTTATCAATAATTCTGATGCAAGCTTCATGTGTTCTTATTGTGATTTTCTTGATATCACTCGCACTCTTGCCCAAACTTTGAAGTTTTTTGTTCAGGGTCATTGCTGCTTCAACTGCAGTTTGAGAATGAAATTCTGCTGGGTAAGAAACTTTAAAGAGAATATTCTCCATTACATAGGAGCCGTAAGGGCGTTGAAAAGTGAAAGGTTTTCCTTTAAATGAAACATCATAAAACCCCCACGTCTTAGCGGTGAGGACAGTTGGATAACCCATTTCACCAGCTTGCGCGATCAGTGCAAGTCGAACCGCTCGGGAGGTTGCATCACCGGCAGCCCACGATTTTCGCGAACCCGCATTAGGAAAATGGCGGTAAGTTCGCAAAGACTGACCATCGACCCAGGCTAATGAGACCGCATTAAGTTGTTGTTGGCGTGAAAGCCCCAGCATTTGTGAAACAACGGCGGTGGATGCAACTTTTACGAGTACGACATGATCCAATCCCACCTTATTAAAAGAATTTTCCAATGCGATGCAACCTTGAATTTCATGGGCTTTAATCATTGCGGTCATCACATCTCGCATTGTGAGTGGCTTTAAACCATTCGTAGAAACGTTGCGAGAAATCCAGTCCGCGGTCGCCAAAATTGCGCCTAAATTGTCGGAAGGATGGCCCCACTCCGCTGCAAGCCAGGTGTCATTGAAATCGAGCCATCGAATCAAGACCCCAATATTGAATGCACCTTGAACGGGATCTAATTCGAAATTCGTTCCCGGAACACGTACGCCATTCTTTACCACGGTTTGCGGCACTATCGGCCCAAGTAATTTGCGACAAGCCTCATATTCCAGAGCTTCAAGACCGCAACCCATGGTGTCGAGCAGAGAGTTCCAGGCTATTTCGTATGCAAGATCGGAGGTAATAACGTAGTCTCGAACATAGTCAACAATGTCAATTATCTCTTGATCAAATTCCTGGTTCGGAGCTTTTGCGATTGATGACACGTTGGTTTCCTTTTTTTTAAGTGTATTTAGCGATCAGAGAGGGGGACGAAGCTTCGATCTTCGGGGCCAATATACGTGGCACTCGGTCGGATAATCTTATTATCGTTGCGTTGCTCAATAATGTGAGCCGACCAACCAGCAGTTCGGGCCATCACAAAAATTGGAGTGAAGAAACTAGTTGGAATTTTCATCTTGCTATATGCAACTGCCGAAAACCAATCCAAATTTGGGAACATCTTCTTGGCCTCCCACATCACACTTTCTATCCGTTCTGCAATGTCAAAAAGCGCCATCGAACTTTCGGCCGTAGACAAATCTTTAGCGATGGATTTAATAATCTGGTTTCGGGGATCAGAAACGGTATAGACCGGATGACCGAAGCCGATGACAACTTCCTTCCTTTCTACACGAGCTCGAATATCCTTTTCGGCCTCCCCTGGAGTCGAGTAGCGCTCTTGAATTTCAAGGGCTACCTCATTCGCTCCGCCATGCTTGGGTCCACGTAGCGCACCGATTCCACCAGTGATACACGAATAAATATCAGATCCAGTCCCAGCAATAACTCGAGTTGTAAAAGTGGATGCGTTAAATTCATGTTCTGCATAAAGGATCAGAGATGCATCCATGGATTTGATCCAGAGCTCGTTCGGTTTTTCTCCATGCAGTAAATGAAGGAAGTGTTCCGCGATCGATTCATCGTCAGTTTCCACTTCGATTTCCCTGCCACTGTTGGCGAAGTGATACCAGTAAAGCAACATCGACCCCAAGCAAGCTAGTAAGCGATCTGCTATTTCTCGCGCAGCAGCTTCGCTATGTTCCAAGCTCTCTGGGCTATCGCATCCGAGAGCAGATACCCCCGTCCGCAAGACATCCATCGGATGAGCAGTCGGTGGCAGCGCTTGCAAGACTTGTCGTACGGAGTGCGGCAAGCCGCGTAGGGTCTTTAGCTTTAATTTATAACCCGCCAATTGCTCTTTGTTTGGAAGTTCACCGTGTACAAGTAAATAGGCAACCTCTTCAAATTCACAATTTCCGGCTAGATCGGCAATATCAAAACCGCGATAATGTAAATCATTCCCTGATTTCCCTACCGAGCAAAGTGCTGTACTTCCGGCTGATACCCCAGAGAGTGCAACAGATTTTTTAGGTTTGAAATCGACGGTGCTCATTTCACTCCTCCGATCCACTAAATTTATCGAGTGCCTTCTCAAACTCGTAATAATTAATACGTTCGTATAACTCTTCTCGAGTTTGCATTGTTTTCAAGACACTTTGCTGCGTTCCCTCGCGGCGAATAACTTCAAAAACGTTCTCGGCTGCCTTATTCATAGCGCGAAATGCCGAAAGCGGATAAAGCGCTATCGACACCCCTGCACTCTCTAATTCCTGGAGCGTAAACATTGGTGTTAATCCAAACTCAGTGATATTGGCCAGGACTGGCACATTGATGGCCGCAGTAAATTTCTTGTAAGTTTCAAGATCGACTATTGCTTCAGGGAAAACTGCATCCGCTCCGGCTGCGACATAAGCAGCAGCGCGTTCGATCGCCGCCTCCACCCCTTCATTCGCGATTGCATCTGTACGCGCCATGATGAGAAAATCTGAATCTTCGCGACCATCCACCGCGGCTTTAATGCGATCCACCATTTCGTTCTTAGAAACTATCTGTTTATTCGGTCGGTGACCACATCGCTTTGCACCAGCCTGGTCTTCAATGTGAAGTCCTGCCGCTCCCGCTTTAGCAATGTCCCTCACAGTACGTGAAATATTGAATGCTGATGTTCCAAATCCTGTATCTGCATCTACAAGTAGTGGAAGGTCGCAGACAGCCGTAATGCGACGGACGTCTACTAGGACATCTTCAAGAGTTGTTATTCCTAGATCAGGCACTCCCAGTGATCCCGCAGCAACGCCTCCACCTGAAAGATAGATCGCCTTATAACCTGCACGCTTAGCAAGTAAAGCATGATTTGCGTTGATAGTTCCGACGATTTGCAGCGGTGATTCTTCTGAAAGGGCTTTACGCAACAATGTTCCTGCACTTATGTGAGTCACATCGTCACCTTATCACCTTCTCTTTTCTACAATTTCCTCGGTTTTTTTAAACATTAAGACTTAATGCGGCGAGCGCACCATTAACGATTGAGCCATAATCAAGGTCATGAATCTTATATAAATCTCCAATAGTTGCGGATTGACCGAATGAATCCACACCCATTGCAACTTGTGGCATACCAAGGGCGGAACCAAGCCACGACATGGCGTGCGAAGCCCCATCATGTACCGAGACAATTGGTGCACGTTCGCTAAAAATTGGACGAAGCGAGCCTGGGAAAGAGGGAGTACTTGCAGTTCGAATTCCTTGTTTTAATGTTCGCTGCCAACTCCCGTAGAGCCGTCCTGGTGATGTCACATCAATCACGTGAGCGATTACACCTTCAGATGCTAATTCTTTAGCCGCTTGAATCACTTCTGGAAGTACTGCACCAACTCCAACTAGGTGAACGACAGGTGCCTTCTCCTCACCCACGTCATGGACATTTTCACGCCCATCAATGAGGCGGTAAGCGCCTGCGAGAACTTGGCTGCGAAGGAGCGCCTCGCCCAGTCGCTCCTTTGCCGCGTTAAAGGGGGTTTGATCTATAGGTCGGGTAGTTAATCTAAAATAAAAGGCCATCTCCTCTGGTCGCAGATCTGGTGTGGTGTTGCTCTTACTACCTGCAACGTGAGCAACCGAATCACAGAAGAGCCAATCAAGAGCTTGTGCATACGCTGGCTCTATCAGAACCACTCCCGGTAACTCGATACCTACGGAAGGTGTAATTGTCGATTGATGTGCACCACCCTCCGGCGCGAGAGTAATGCCCGATGGTGTTCCAGTAACTATAAATTTGGATCCCGAGTAAACGCTATAAATAAAGGCATCAAGTCCACGCAGAACAAATGGATCATAGACGGTTCCGATCGGAATTAACGCTTGACCCGAATGATCCCAGGAGAGTCCTAACTGTCCAAGCAGCGTAAAAAGGTTCATTTCGCTGATACCCAACTCAATGTGTTGACCTGTCGGACCTTCAGCCCACTTCAATATCGGATCTTCATTCCAACGGCGGCGAACTTCTGGATGGAAGACTCCCGTCCTGTTGATGAATCCGCCTAAATTGGTAGATGTCGCAACATCCGGTGCCGTTGTAACTAAGTAAGGGCGAATCTCCTCGTTGCGACTTATTTCAGTAAGAACGCGTCCAAACACCTCCTGAGTCGAAATTGTTCCAGTGCTCTTCACATTTGTCGCAATTGGAACTGAAATCCCCAGGCCTGGCTTTGATTCAGGGCGCTCTAATTCTCTACTCCGGGCCAGACAATGCTTCCCTTCCACCGAATCTGGAGGGAAACTATCCCATTCATTCTCGGGCGTTAAACCAATTTGGTCACGAAGCGCAACGATCTGGCTCTCCGAAATTTGTGCCGAGTGATTTCTTGGATCACCAGCAATCGGAAGACCATAACCCTTGATCGTGTAAGCAAAAACCACGCTCGGTCGATCAGTGACGGCATCACATTCTGCAAATCCCTCTAAAAGCGTTTCGAGGTTGTGTCCACCTAGATCAGTTACGATTTGAAATAGTTCTTCATCCGAGTACTTTGCGAGAAATTCGAAAACGCCAGTGGGTGCTCCATCCAAGAACCGGTTTCGCACCTCCTCAGGTTTTTGACTAAAGAGTGATTGATACTGTTCATTCGGAATATCATCAAACCACTTTTTGAAACTCGCGCTACCTTCTTCGGCAAATACCTTTTTTAACCTCGAGCCGTATTTAATCTCAGAAACGTGCCACCCAGCGCCTTCAAATTGCGCACGCCATTGCGCAATTCGTATCCCCGGAATAACGCGGTCCAACGACTGCCGATTTAAATCAACTACCCACATTACTTTGCCCAAACCGTCAGTCGCCGGATCGGCGACCGCCTCCCAGACATTTCCTTCGTCAAGTTCGGCATCGCCAATAAGCGCAACAAATCGAGAGTCAGGCCGCCTTCCAAAATGTGCATCGACAAAGCGACGGGTTGCCGCGGCAAAAAGCGGTGCGGCTGCGCCTAGTCCAACGGAACCAGTCGAAAAATCAACTTTGTCAGGATCTTTGGTTCGTGATGGATAGCTTTGGAGCCCGCCGGCCGAACGTAATTGAGTTAAATATTTCCTATCTAAATTCCCCAAAAGATATTGAATAGAGTGGAAAACGGGAGATGCATGGGGCTTGATGCTGACGCGATCATTAGGACTTAAATATTTAAAATAGAGCGCGGTCATTATTGAGACCATGGATGCGCTGGAGGCTTGGTGCCCTCCCACCTTAATTCCATCGGTATTTTCGCGTTCCCGATTCGCATAATCAATCATTCGAACAGAAAGCCAAAGAGTTCTTGCCTGGATGCTCTCTAGTGTTTTGCGCTCGCCATCTGCAAATACCACTACAACATCCCCATCGCAGACTTCGACTGAGCTCTTCTAACTCCCGGCATACCGAAATTCTAAGGGACGCTTCCTTAGATGTAAACAGTTAACAGAAGCCGTCTCACTTCTCGGACTTTAAGGCAACGAACTAATGAGAATTGTCTTAGTCCGAGCAGGAACATCTGGAATCGCTGGCCTCCATTTGCCCAATGGTCCTTTGGTCAAACCCTTGAGAATTTGGATAGTAACAAGTCGAGAATCGATCTGGGTGTCCTTTGAGATATTGGGATGCCAAGGGCAAATATTATCGATGGCGCAGGTCCAGCCATTTGTACCGATATCCATGACTCCAGCACCTTTTGAATTTGTGTAATAGGTAGCCATTGTCGTGACCTTTTTTCCACTAAATATGATATCCGCGCGAGCTAAAGACTCAACTGCTGGACCTGGCGAGTAAAGAGGAGAATCGACTTCTAATCCCACAATACTGTTTAGCATATTTGGATGCCGCTCTGTATTAAAAGGCCAGCGGTTAGGATTTTGAATCCGGTAATTTCCATCGACTCCAAGCCCAACATACTGAGATCCAAGGAGCACCGACTCTGGCTGGAGAATGGGAGGTGAGCGCCAAACTGACGTCGCTAACAATGGATCTAGATTAGAAGGATCCGATTTTGAACCCCTCCACATAATCATCTCTCGAGTTTTAGAATCGTAGCGAGGGCGATTGTAAACCGCGTTTCCACCGAACGAAACTAGGTTTACTCCGCGATCTACAGCTGATTGCAAAGAAGCACGCATTACCGTCGTCCAATACTCGGCGTGACCGCCGAGAACGATCGAACTAGTATTGGCAAGAGATGATGCGTTCTGATTGAGTTCAAGGTCGGTAACATAATTTAAATTGAGACCTAGTTGTTCTGCCAATTTCAATATTGGGTACTCCATATATCTAAATTGACCGTCTCCAGAACCGTCGTATGGACGATTGAACGAAACTACATTTGCTCTCGTGAGGCGATTTCGGTTGGGCCCTCTATATAAAGAATAGCCTCCCCATTGATTGTAGGACTGCCAAGTCAAAACGGATGAAACCATCGTAATGTCGCTTTTGCTCTGCGGATTGGTAATCGTTAATGGGACTAGGGATGAGTCACTCCCACCATCATCAAGTCTAAATAAATATTGTCCGGGCGGCGTGGCTTTAGTTACTTTGAAGCTCCAAGTAGTCGGCCAACTTGTAGTAACGGTAGATTGTGGTGCTGGCGTGACATGAAACTTTGAATTTGTTGGAACTGGTTTGGTGACAATTGTTTGAATCAGCCGCGCACCAGCACCTTTGTAATAACCCATTCTGAAAACTTTCACTGTAACGGGTCTGCCATTGCCAGTCACGTGTAGACCAACGACGTCCCCGCAGCGTGCACTCGATTGATCGAACCAACCTTCAACAGCCTTAGCATTTGGATTCGGAGCCGGAGTGATAACCAGAGGAGCTTTCGGCTCTACAACTGTGTAATCGCCGCTATATTCCAAGGGGATGCCAACGGCCCATGATGGCGTACCTGCATGAAGGTTTTCTCGCAATACCCACCCGGAAGCTGTATCCCATCCGCATTGAGAAGATGGAGAAGATGGAGAAGATAGAGAAGAAGTCACAGACTTAGGGGTAGCGGAAGTCAAAAAAACTGAACCCATCGTCAAGAGGAGCAAACAAGCTACAGCTACGATCATTGCAGTCTTGAACTTCTTGGGCATTTTCAACTCCGAGTCACTTAAGAATCAAACTCTTATGACTATAACCCCTTCGCCTCAAATCGGATGAGGGGTGCCCCCCACGTTAACTGTACTTATGCTCACATTTTGAGCGGGATTGTAGGCCGTTGAAGGAATTGAAGAAGCAGACTTAGATTATGACTTCGCTTTCCGAAAAACTTGAAGAGGCGAGACTCTCTTGGAATATTCAATGGACCCGTATCGAAAGAGCCTCATTGCAAGTTTTAAGACAATAAAACCGAAAATGAATAGTTCGGCAATGACGATGGCAGCCCTTCCTGCCCCTAGGGACCCCAAGCCATTTCTCATCATGGAGGTTACGGTGGCTGAATATGGGAAATAAGTAAAGACCTGAACAATGAGAGAATTTGGATCAGATGCAACCAAAGTAATTATCCAAAATGGTGCAAAGAGCAAGGCCATAACGACTCCAAACACATTACCGGCCTCCTTTGCTGTCGGCATAATCGCACCAACTGCCACCAACGTGCCAGTGAACAGGGTAAATCCACCAACTAATAATAGGAAACCGATGATCATAGGTACGGCATGAAAATTAAGAGTGGAGAGATCAATATTAGGTAGCCGAAGATCTTTTCGGAAAAAGGAATATCCGAGAATAACAGGTGAGGCAAAAACCGTTATTTGAACCACGCCAATGACAAAGAGCGAGACAATTTTTCCAAGAATCAGAGTATTCGGATTAAGAGTCGTCAAGATTATTTCGGTTACTCGGTTCTCCTTCTCCTCTTGAGTGCTGGTGAGCATCTGATTTCCCAATAAAAGTAAAACCAGATAGAAAATTAAGAGAAAAATCATTGGTGGAATTGCATCACCAATGCTTCCAGATTCTTTGCCTCTTAAAAATGAAGTTGATTTAACTTTTACTTTTCCTGCAATTAAGGAGGCCAACTCCCTATTTCCAATTCTGTTTTGAACACTAAGTTGCAGCAACTGGGTAGCAACTGCCGAATACTTTCCATTGTCAAAAATCCCTTTATCAATTCCATAGACACTGATGATTTCAACAGTAGGGTCTTTGGGATAGTTAAAGAAGGCTTCGCTATTGGCACTCTTAACATTTGCAACACCTACAGCTGAGTCAGTGATTTCACTTCCACCGAGAGCCCTAGCTATTGAAGAATTGATAAGACCAGAAGAATCAACATAGTTGAATGAGAATTTGGCATTCTTCTGTGTGTCCACTTTATTAGCAGTGGTGGTGTTGGATATTACATTCAATCCAAGAATCAGCGCTATTGCAAATGGCACGGTCAACGTACCGAGCCAGAATTTCTTCTTTTTTAAAGTTCTAGAGACTTCAAAGGAGACCACGGTGCCAAGATTGTGCCTAGACAAAATTAGGTCATCTCCTTAATCGGTTCATCGCCGTAAATGTGAATAAAAATTTCATCCAGTGAAGTTTTCTTTTCCGCAAAACTTTTGACTTGCACGCCAAGTAGAACTAATTCCTTGAGAATTGATTCCGGTGTATTGCCAACGCTCGCGACAATCTGAGTAATGTCTGGATTAGACCGAAGTACGCGATAACTATCCGAGAGAGGAATTTCACCCAACAATTCAATATCGATTGAGGTAGATCCGAATTCGTCCTGAACTTGCGAAACCGTTCCGTAGGCTCGCGCCTTCCCATCCTTGAGAAGAAGAACTCGATCGCAGAGTCTTTCCACCTCTTCCATTTGGTGTGTAACCATAAGAACAGTAGTACCGGCAATTCGCTGCTCGTCGATAATTTCCATGAGCAACCGTCGATTAACGGGATCAAAACCTTTGGTAGGTTCGTCAAGGATGAGCAGAAGCGGGTCATTCATGATCGTTATGCCTAACTGAACTTTCTGCTGCTCGCCACTGGAAAGTTTGTCCAGCCTGACTTTAGCTCTCGAAGCAATCCCGACGCGCTCGAGAAAATTCATGGACCAGTTGACCGCATTGACTTTTGAAAGTCCCTTCAACCTTCCGAAATAAACCATGACATCAAGAGTGACTTCCTTTTTATACAAACCACGTTCCTCGGGTAGGTAACCCAAGTTAATATTTCGATCAGGCGAGAACGGCGCCCCTCCGATGTGCAGAGTCCCAGAAGTGGCTTGGTAAATACCTAAAAGGGAGCGGATTGTGGTCGTCTTGCCCGAGCCATTTGAGCCCAAAAAGCCAAAAGTTTCGCCTTGATAGACATCGAAAGAAAGATTCTCGATAACCTTGGTGGAGCCAAAACTCATCTGAAAGTCCTGGACATGTACCAGAGGTTCACCTTGTCCAAGATCCATTTCAGTATCTTATTCGGCAAATTTCGCTAGTAGTAAGTAAGTTGGTAAGTCGAAGATGTGGCTGGTGGCGGGTGAAGGATTTGAACCTTCGAAGGCAGAGCCGGGGGATTTACAGTCCCCTCCCATTGGCCGCTCGGGCAACCCGCCAGGGCTATCTTTTGAAGCAGCCAGCGAAGATTACTCCATTTAGCGGGAGGTAAATAATCGGGTCATGATCACAATTAATTTCCCCGTTCTAGATTCTTAAAGAGTGATATATCCCAAAACCAAACCTAACGCGGTCAACCAGACCAATGCTCCCAATAGTCGTTTATGCCAATTTTCAGGCCAATTTCCGCCTTCATGCCCAAAGGTCGCAATGCATCCAGCGATGATTCCTGGCACCATTATTAGCGCATAAGTACTTTTGATTTTTTGATCTGAAGGGTGTGAGCCAAGAATCCACCCACTTACATAAATTCCTATAACCATCATTAATAGAAAATTAGCAACTCCGCGCGGCAACCATTTATTTATTTCAGAAGAATTTGGTAACTTTTCTTCGAAGATTTTTAAGATCATCATTGACGCAGTAAGCGCCGCTGCGATGAAGGTATATTTTCCTAAACCAAAGAACGGGGAGGCGATAAGAATAAAGACGGCTGTTTTGCCGAGAATTGTTAGCCAAACAGAAGTCTGTGACTGGCTAGAAAGTTTTCCGGGTTGGCATGCTAAAGACCTTTGTGGATACCAGTGCAAGGCTATATCTTCCATCAACAATCTAATCAAGAAGAAAATAATTACAACTGCTCGAAGTTTTCCAAATTCTGATTTGTTAACCAATTCAAATCCACTCAAACCATTTAACGCTTTAAACATGGAGGATGCTGCAAATGCCAGAAATATAGGAGGCATTGCATAATCAGCTAGTCGGTCAAACTTCTGTAGCAGCGTTCCTTCCTGATCTCGACGAAGTGGTCGAATGGCATGTGCAAGGAGCGAAATTGATGAAAATAGTACAAACATTCCAAGAATTGTTCTCAGTTCTGACCAATTGGTTATATGCCCGGTTAGGAGTGCCAGAAGAGCAATAGAAACCCAAGCCAGCGCCCCAGCCGCCGAATCTAATATTCCTAGCGCAACAATAATTAAGACGAAAATAAGTTTAGGTGGCAGAGCTTGAAACTTGACCTGAG
>PLXJ01000030.1 GCA_003151395.1 Actinomycetota bacterium
TATCCAATCGTTTAGACCGTACGCGGATGTATTAAAGTACGGGCCGGTCTCCTGGCCGAACCATCTGACTTTTAGCAATTATTACAATGCACTGGTTCAATCTAAAATGTGGCGCTTCTTCTTCAATTCTGTGGAAGTCGCTGTACCAGCCGTTCTGATAACACTTTTCTTGGCATCCATGATCGCCTTTGTGCTAAGTCGCTATGAATCTAAATTCAGCGTTCCGCTACTGATGCTCTTTACGGCTGGAAACCTACTTCCGCCACAATTACTGTTCATCCCACTCTTCCGACTATATTTAAAGATTCCAGTGCCAAAATTCTTAAATAACAATGGTGTTCTATATGACACCCAACTCGGATTGATTTTGGTACACATCGCAATTCAAGTAGGCTTTGCAACTTTTGTACTGACCAATTTCTTACGCACGATTCCAAAAGAGATCTCTGAATCAGCGTTAGTTGATGGGGCAAATGTGTGGAATCACTTCTTCCGCATTATCTTGCCGCTACTTCGTCCTGCACTTGCATCCCTTGGCGTTTTGATGACTACCTGGATCTACAACGACTTCTTCTGGTCAATCGTGCTACTCAAGACAGGTAATAAACGACCGATTACGGCAGCGCTTTCAAATCTGCAAGGAGAGTTCAATACTGACTATGACCTTCTCGCAGCAGGCGCGGTATTGGCTTTTATACCAACACTCATAGTCTTCTTTAGTCTGCGTAAGCATTTTGTAGGTGGATTAACACTCGGAGCAACCAAGGGTTAACTGCGAACTACGTTCCACTATTTAGTTCAGGTATTTAGCTTTGATCTCAATCAGAATGGCGTTTTCCGGTGACAATATCGGAGGGCGTAATCCAATATTTGCCAGTTCTGATCCACTCAAAGTAATACCGCCTGGAGTATCCATCCAGGCCGGATTTCCGCGTTGCATGGTTTGGGCAATTCCGGCATCCGGTATCGCCGTGACCTGGTAAATCTTTTCGGGATCTAGACCGGGAATTCGAGCCATCGCTGGAAAAGTCGATTCCGACATATCTCGTGCTGCGATTGCAAAAAGTGCTTCTGAATGGTCTTGGGCTACCACACCGTAGACATAAGAGTTCTCATCGGGATGATCTACTCTAATCGCCTTGCCAGAATGCAAAAGGTTTCGTTTGCGTTTATAAAGTGCGATCCAGCTCTTAATAACAGTTAGCTCTTCGGCGCTAGCGCGGGTGATATCCCATTCAATGCCGGCATGACCAAAGAGGGCAGTTATTGCTCGGAAGTTAATCTCAGTTGTACGACGATTCTGATTCCCCGGGCGCGGCCCTATATGAGTTCCGAGCAGCTCTGGTGGAATGGCAATCCCTGTCCACCGTTGAATCGTTTGGCGCTCTAACGCATCGTTATTATCACTTGTCCAGAATCGATCTACGTAGTCGATAACTCCTAGGTCTATACGAGCGCCACCCGAGGCACAACTTTCTATCTCCAGTTTTGGGTGTCGACTCTTTATCTCTGCAAATAGTCGGTAGATCGCCGCGGTCTGATTATGTACAGCCGCTTGACCGAGATGCCCAGCTTCGACAAGGACTCGATTGTGATCCCATTTGATATAAGCGATGTTGTATTCACTCAAAATCGCATCTACTTGTCCAAGGACGTGTTGGTATGCACCGGGGTGGGTAATGTCTAGGACTTGTTGATGGCGCCACAGTGGAGGAGTGCGACCTGATTCATGCAGGATCCATTCAGGATGGGCACGAAAGAGATCTGAGTCGGGATTGATCATCTCGCCCTCAAACCAGAGGCCAAATTCCATCCCCTTCTCATTTATGTATTCAATCATTGGTGCCAATCCATCTGGCCAAACGCTCTTATCCACAACCCAGTCCCCGAGCCCAGCCTTATCGTGTCTACGGAGGTTGAACCAGCCGTCATCGAGAACAAAGCGTTCTATCCCGACCTTTGCTGCCGCATCCACGATGGCTTTGATTTTCTTCTCGTCATGGTCAAATTCAATCGCCTCCCACACATTGAGCGTGATCGGGCGGGGACGAATATTGGTTGGGTGGTTAGGTCTAGAGCGCAACCAGCGGTAGTAGTTGTCGCTAAGTCCATCTAACCCTCGGTCTGAATAGTTTGCTATCACGGGTGGTATTTCGTAGATCTCTCCTGGCGCGAGCATGATTTCCCCGGGTTCCAGTAATTCACCTGCCCCAATCGAGGTCTCACCACTTGGCAGTCGTTCAATATGGTGAATTGAATTACCGCTCCAAGCCACAGAGAGTCCCCAAACCTCACCGTGACCAAATTCCGCCTTACCAGCAAGTGCGAGTTGAGCAATTGTGTAATCGTGCCCGCTTCGACCTTCTCGAATCTCGCGCGACACCAGGCCATATCTGATGGAATTTCGTTGCGGATGTCGTTCGTGCGACCATCGCCCGGTGAAATCCAAAACTTCATTAGCGCGATCGGGAAGTGGTAACCAGTAAAGAAATTCCTCCAAATTGTAAGAGTCGGAGCCCGTATTGGTTAATCTTGCACTGGCTTTCAATATTCCAAATTCATTTAGCTGGTACTTAAGTTCTAATTTGAGATGCGCACTTGCATCCGCAAAATGCGCAGTTAAAGATTCTTCAGTGTAATCCGTTTTAGTGAGAGAGAAATAGGTCGACCAGCCTTTACCGTCACGGTGCCCACTTATTGAAGGATGGCCCAAGAAGCCACGTGAATGTTCGTGCATGACGCCAGCTGGAATAGCAATGTCAAAGCTGCTATGCGCCACGGGATCTGTTGTTGCCGCTTTAACTCCACCACCCTGGACATCAATGCGCTCTCCCCAGAATTTAATAACTAAATTGTTATCAGAGGTATCGAAGATTATTGAAGAACTTGGAGAGGAAAGCGTGATTATTTCTGAACTAGCCAATGTTCCTCCTGGTCAGATCTGCACTACGAGTGCATCCTTTACTTGATTAGTAATGGGATTTAGAGTGGTTCAGTGCCGCAGCGCCAATTCCTAGATACTACTATCAAAGTTTTTTGGAGTAAATAAATGAAATATTGGAATAGCCCTGAAACGACCTCGATCAACCGCGAACCGATGCTAAATATTGTTCACGAGAACGCTGTCTCACTTGATGGGCAATGGGATTTTCAACTGCTCCGATCTCCAGACGATCAACCTGGACGAAGTTGGACCACGATCCCAGTTCCAGGTCTCTGGACCGCACAGGGGGGGTCGCATTACTTTTGGGATCGACCGATATATACCAATGTACAAATGCCCTTTGATGAACTGCCGCCTTATGTTCCATCTTTAAATCCAACTGGAATTTACGAGCGAGATTTCACGGTTCTTGATAACTGGATGGGTGAGCGAATCGTTTTGCAGATTGGTGGATTTGAGTCTGTTGCGATCCTATATATCAATGGCTCCGAGGTGGGAATGGCAAAAGACTCACGGTTGGCTGCAGATTTCGAAATTTCAAGTTTTGTAAATCCGGGTAAAAATAGAATCCAAATCAAAGTCGTTAAGTGGTCTGACGCGACATACATTGAAGATCAAGATCAATGGTGGCATGGTGGAATTACTAGAAGCGTTAAGTTATTCATTACACCAAGCGTTCACGTCGCTCGCTTTTATCCAACGGTAGGGCTGAAGCCGGACGGAAAAACCGGCACGCTTGATATCCGTGTTTTTATTGCAGCAGCGCAAGATGCTGGGTTTGTCGGCTATTCTGTCGCGGCAAAAATTGAAGGAGTTGCGCGAAGTAAAGCTTTGAGCGGAACTCTGCAGGGCGATCAACGTATTGAGTGGACAGAAATGCCAGCTGATGTCCAGGCTATTAGTAAAGATTTCTTCCACGGCTCGTATTGGAACGGGAGAGTGCCAGATTCGGTAATGGCAGTAGTTAATCAAATTGAGCCACCTTCTCCGGGGATGCTGCATCTCAAGGCGGAGTTTCCAAATATCAAGGCTTGGTCTGCAGAAGTTCCCAATTTGTATGATTTACATGTTGAACTTAAAGATCCAAACGGCGGCGTGATCGAGAGTTTTACCCAACGTATCGGCTTCCGTGATGTGACGATCAAAGGTAAAAATCTCTTGGTTAACGGCAAGCGAATAATTATTTACGGTGTTAATCGCCATGATTTCAATCGCAAGACCGGTCGAGTCGTCACAGTCTCTGATATGCGTGCCGATCTTCTTGAAATGAAGAAGTTTAATTTCAACGCTGTAAGAACCTCGCATTATCCAAATGATCCAGCACTGTTGGATCTCGCAGATGAGTTGGGACTCTATGTCATTGGAGAGGCCAATATCGAGTCCCACGCCTTTCAAGATTCTCTATGTAATGATCAGCGCTACCTCACTCCCTGGGTTGATCGCATCGCACGCATGGTGCAACGTGATATCCACCCCCCAAGCGTGATTATGTGGTCACTTGGCAATGAATCGGGTGCGGGTTTAAATCATGAAGCAGCTGCAGCTTACGTTCGGAAATTTGATCCTTCCCGGCCATTGCACTACGAGGGGGCAATTCGTCCATACTGGACAGCTAATCCTTCTCTGACAGATGTTGTCTGTCCAATGTACCCGTCGATCGCCGCGATAATTTCCTACGCGAAGTCAAATGTAGGCACACGTCCATTGATCATGTGCGAGTACTCCCATGCAATGGGTAACTCAAATGGAACGCTTGCCGAATATTGGCACGCGATTCACACTTTGCCTGGTTTACAAGGTGGTTTTATTTGGGAGTTCTGGGACCACGGTATCGAACAGACGCTTGTGGATGGAAGTAAGCGTTCGGCGTATGGCGGAGATTTTGGTGAAGAACGCCATGATGGGAACTTCTGTTGCGATGGAATGGTCTTTCCTGATCGAACACCAAAGCCTGCCATGCAGGAATTCAAAACTATTGCGTCTCCATTTTTGATTTCTGCAGTTAGCGCGTCGGTTGGCAATTTTAAGGTGAAGAATAGAAATTTCTTCTTAGACTCGAAGGATTTTGAGATCACTTGGAATATTGCTGTTGAGGGAGAAATTCTTGATTATGGTCGCGTAAAGCTTCCGGTTACTGCTCCTCAAGCAACCTCTGCGATAAAAGTTAGTTCCAAGTTTCTCAAGAGCGCACCAGAATTAGGGGAACGCTTTATAACCTTCTCGATCATTCGTAAATCAGATACCGCATGGGCACCCGCTTACACGGAAGTTGGTTGGGGCCAATTTAAGTTGCCTTCAAAGTCCCGTCCAAAAGCGAAGGCGATGTCGTCCAGGGGACTAGCCAACTCTCTCAACGATGATGGCTCTGTTTATATGGGCTTTGGTTCATTTAATGCACACCTCAATCTCTATCGGGCTCCAACAGATAATGATCGAATTGGAAATATCTCAAAGCGTTGGCATGAATGGGGGCTCGAAAATCTCGAAAGAACAAAGGTCAAAATTACTAAAAGCGGGAATTCCTACAAGGTCGCTTCGGTATATCGAACCAGTGTCGGGATCGAAATAAAGCAAACGCAGATGATCACTGAGGTCGTTGACGGTTTCCGCATAGTTGAGGAGACAATGTTGCCCCCAGTTCTCAACGATGTTGCGCGCGTGGGTACCATTTTTGAACTTGATAGTCTTTTCTCAGAAATGCGATATTTTGGTGCGGGGCCAAACGAGACCTACCCTGACCGCCGAATGAGTCCAATTGGACTTTATGAATCTCCAGTAGCGGATCAGTATGTCCCCTATGTAAAGCCTCAAGAAAATGGTGGGCATGCCGATGTTCGATGGCTTGAGATATTTAATAACCATCATGAAACTATTCGGATCGAGTTAGACAAGCCGAGTCAGGTTTCTGTTACTCCCTATCGAGCGTTTGATTTGACGACTGCAACGCATGACGTTGAACTCAAAAGATCAAATGTAACCGTAGTGGCAATTGACGCGATCCACAGAGGTATCGGTACCGCATCATGTGGTCCAGACACCCTTCCACAGTATTTGATAAAGCCAGGCAAATACACCTTGGCCTACACCCTGACGTATAAGTAGCGGAATTGTGCAAGAGATATCGCAGCGGTTCAATGAATTATTTGGGCATGCACCAGAAATAATCGCTGCCGCTCCGGGCCGGGTCAATTTAATCGGTGAACATATCGATTACAGCGATGGCTTTGTTTTACCATTTGCAATAAAAGATAAGACAATTGTTGCCCTTGCTCGTCGAAGCGATCGGAAGATTCGGATCGCTTCTCTACAGAAAAACACCGACATTTTTGAGATATCTCTAGATGGGTTAGTGCCACATAGCGGTGAGAATTGGGCTAGGTATGCCTTAGGAGTCCTCTGGGTGCTAAAAGTTGACGAGGGCATAGATCTCTTAATCGATGGTCGCGTACCCCTCGGTGCCGGGCTCTCATCAAGTGCTGCGTTGGAATGTTCGATTGCGACGGCTGTGGTTCATCTCTTTGACTTGAAACTAACGCTTCCAGAATTAGCACGCGCAGCTCAGAAAGCAGAAAATGATTATGTCGGAGTCCCTTGTGGAATCATGGACCAGTCAGTCTCGTTAATGGCAAAAGCGGGATTTGCTTTATTGCTAGATTGTCGTGATCTCACCTCCGAAGATATTCCCTTCCTTATCGCTCCACAGGGGCTGGAACTCTTGATCATTGATTCTCAAGCGCACCACAAACTGGTCGACGGCGGTTATGCAGAGCGTCGCGCCTCGTGTGAAAAGGCAGTGGCACAATTGGGCATCACTTCACTGCGCGACATATCGGTAGCTGATTATGCAGCCCGACAATCTGAACTAGATCCCGTTACCTATATTCGTGGTTTTCATGCTGTCACGGAAATGAAGCGAGTTCTAGACGCTGTTGATGCGTTGAAGAATAATAATTTTATCCGACTGGGAGAATTGCTGAATCAGTCGCATCGATCTCTTCGCGACGATTACACCGTTTCTTGCCCGGAACTAAATCTTGCAGTTGATACCGCATTGGCTCAAGGCGCACTTGGTGCACGAATGGTTGGTGGGGGATTCGGTGGAAGCGCGATTGCGCTTGTAAAGACCGATCAAGTCAAACGATGTGAAACGGCCATCTCGCGTGCTTTTTCAAGCGCCGGGTATAAACCTCCACGATTTTTCACCTCGCTGCCAAGTGAAGGCGCGCACGTTATATCCAGTTGAGACTCCGTTCTATCGCCTTGTTCCATTGCTTTAATCCGGCACTGGCTTCGACTGCCGTTGCTAACGGAAACCAGCGACTGCTTTCTTGCCATTGTGAGAGTAGCTCTTCTTTGTTTTTCCATACTCCCACTGCAAGCCCCGCCGCGTAGGCTGCACCAAGCGCGGTGGTCTCAGACACGATCGGCCTCGATACTTCGGTCTGTAAAATATTCGCCTGAATCTGCATACAGAGTTGATTTTGAGTAATGCCGCCATCAACGCGTAACACCTTGATTGAAACCCCGGTTTCCTCTTCCATTGCTCGAATCACATCATGCGTTTGGTAGCAGATTGCTTCAAGGGTCGCACGCGCGATGTGGGCTTTCGTTGAAGCTCGCGTAAGCCCGACGAGGACACCACGCGCATCACCGCGCCAGTACGGGGCAAAGAGCCCTGAGAAAGCGGGAACAAAGTAGACGCCACCGTTGGTCGGTACGCTAGCGGCGAGTGCTTCGATGTCAGAAGATTTTTGAATGATTCCGAGCTGATCCCTTAGCCACTGGACGGCAGAGCCCGTCACTGCGACTGATCCTTCGAGTGCGTATTTTGCTGGTTCATCGCCTAGTTTGAAAGCCAGGGTCGTAAGCAGGCCCTTCTTAGAGCGAATAATTTCGACCCCCGTGTTGATGAGGGCAAAGTTGCCAGTTCCGTAAGTCGTTTTCGACTCACCTTTTTCAAAACAGAGTTGACCCAATAGGGCTGCGTGCTGATCGCCTACTATCCCTGCAATCGGAATTCGTGCTCCGAAAACTCCATTGACTTTGGTGTAACCATAAATTTCAGAAGAGCTTTTGATCGTTCCCAATGATTCCTTCGGGACCCCAAAAGCTTGGAGGAGTTCATCATCCCACTCCAGTGTTTCAAGATTCATCAATAGAGTTCTAGAGGCATTTGAAACATCGGTGACATGAATGTTCTCTTCGCTCAGATTCCAAACTAGCCACGAATCGACGGTTCCAAACCGCAGGTCTTGTTGCTCCACCGCGCGCTTTACTGCCTCGCAATTCGCCAGCATCCAACTCATCTTGCTCGCCGAGAAATACGGAGCAAGAGGTAGTCCGGTTTTGTAAGATATTTTTTCCCGCTGAGGGCGATCAAATTTATCGAGGATCGATTGGCTTCGTGTGTCTTGCCACACGATCGCATTGTGAAGTGGAGCACCAGTCACTGCGCTCCAAGCGAGCGTTGTTTCACGTTGATTAGTTATGCCGATGGCAACCAAATCGGCCCCAGTCAGCCCAGCTCCCTGCAACGCAGTTTTGATTACATGATCGGTAGCCCGCAGAATTTCGAGGGGGTCATGCTCGACCCACCCAGATTGAGGCAAGATCTGTGCATGTTCAATTTGGGATGCCGAGATAACCTTCCCGGTCTGGTCGAAGATCATGAAGCGGGTACTGGTTGTACCTTGATCGATCGCGCCGACGTATGACATACCCGTATTCTAGGCAGGTGGCCCCAAATAAATCAGTCCTTAATCCTGAACAACGCAACGCAGATATCGAGTTATTAAAAACCCAAGAGTTCGATATCTTCGTTATCGGTGGCGGAGTTGTCGGATCAGGAATTGCACTAGATGCCGCGGCCCGCGGACTCTCCGTCGCACTTGTCGAAAGTGATGATTTTGCCGCGGGGACTTCTTCACGGTCAAGCAAGTTAATCCACGGGGGATTGCGCTACTTGGAACAATTTGATTTTAAGTTGGTTCGTGAAGCGCTCCATGAACGTGAACTGATGATCACCGAACAAGCTCCTCACCTAGTAAAGCCACTTTCCTTTGTATATCCACTCCATAAGAAATATTTTGATCGGATTTACGTTGGAGCTGGCTTGATGCTTTACGACCTACTTCGTGGAAAATTGCGCGCAGTACCTTGGCATAAATACATTTCATTTGGTGAAATGCGCAATGAAGCGAGATCGCTCAATCCAGAAATCGTTACCGGCGGACTGGTCTATTACGATGCTCAAGTCGATGACGCTCGTCACACAATGATGGTCGCTCGCACAGCCAAGGACAATGGTGCCCATATTGTCACTGGAGCAACTGTTACTCAGATTACTCGTACCCCAGCACGCGTTACTGGTGCTGTCGTTTCCATCGATGGTCACAGCATTAATGTGAAGGCAAAGGTGGTAGTCGCCGCAGCCGGGATTTGGAACGAAGAGTTATATCAACAGTTTGGAATCAAGCCAGGCTACAAAATCAAGATGAGCAAAGGCGTTCACATCATTCTTCCCAAAGATGCAATTGATGCGCACACTGGAATCATTATCAAGACTTCACTTTCAGTTCTCTTTATTATTCCTTGGGGGAATGAGTGGCTTCTAGGAACAACCGATACTGATTACACCGGGGATCGCGAATATCCGCTTGCGGAAAGTACGGATGTCGAATACATCCTTAACGAAGCGAATAAAGTACTTTTACCGAAAATTCGTCGAGATCAAATCCTGAGTACTTACGCCGGACTCCGACCCCTTGTTTCTCCTGCCAAAGACTCTTCAACCACGAAAATTTCGCGAGAGCACACGGTTGATCACCCCATAAATGGTTTTGTCAGTATCGCTGGAGGCAAGTACACGACATATCGAATCATGGCGGCAGATGCAGTCGATGCTGCGGTCAAAGATTTAGAAGGACAAGTTCCAAAATCTTCCACGAAGGGAATTCCACTTATTGGCGCTGTTGGCTACAAAAATTTAGTCAAGCAGATCGCCTCCTTGGCTCAGAGTTATTCACTATCCACAGTATGTGTGGAGCGAATGCTGAACCGTTATGGCTCATTGATAAGCGATATATTCCAGATGATTGCAAAGGATTCGGCGCTTGCCACAGAAGTTGTACCAGGGAGTGGATATATCAAGGCAGAAGTTCTTTATGCTGCAACCCATGAAGGAGCTAGATCGTTGGTTGATATCTTGGCTCGAAGACTGCGTCTTGTCATGGAGAGTTCTGAACATGGATTAAGTGCGGCGCAAGAGTTAGCGCAACTGGTTGCTCCAACCCTAGGGTGGAGCGCGGATGACATTGCGCGCGAGGTAGCCGCTTTCGAGAAATATATTGCGATGGAAATGGAGGCTATTTAATGACCATTATGTGGGTTCCACCTACCAATGATGAAATTGCCGAACTTTTACAGAACTCCAAAACTGTTGCCATAGTTGGTGCATCTGATAATCCAGAGCGACCGGTGTATGGGGTCAGTGAGTGGCTTCTTGATAATTCGCACTTTGATATCTATTTTGTAAATCCGCGTTTGGAAACTCTCTTTGGCCATAAGGTGTATCCATCAATCGCCGATATTCCCGAGTGGATTGACATAGTGGATGTGTTTCGAAACGTTGCCGATATTCCAACGGTCTTAGATGAAGCAATTGCAGTGAAAGCCAAGATTCTCTGGCTTCAACTTGGGTTGCAAGACGATATTTCAGCAAATCGGGCCGTTAAAAATGGATTGCGAGTTATTCAGAATCGCTGCATAAAGGTGGACTACAACTCACTTCTGCTCAAGCACTAGCGCTACGGAGTTGATGCACCATCGTTGATCAGTTGGAACCTGATATCCCTCTCCCTCAAATACATGGCCCAAATGTGATCCACAATTCGCACAACGGACTTCAGTTCGAATTCTTGGGGCAAGCGATGCATCCTCAATCAGTACTACCGCATCATCCGCGGATGGGGAATAAAAGGAGGGCCAGCCACAACCTGAATGAAATTTAGTTTCGCTCTTAAAAAGTTCATTTCCGCAGGCTTTGCACCTGTAACTTCCAACCTGATCGGTGTCGTTATATTGGCCGGTAAATGGCCGTTCTGTTGCGGCATTTCGGAGAACATCGTAAGAGAGGGTATCTAAACGTTCCTTGAGTTCTGATTCATCTAGTTTTGTCGGAAACTCATCAGGATCTTCACTCTTCATAACCAAAAGGTTACTAGGCAATTCTGGTTAATGAAACTGTAACGTCAACCTTGCGGCCACGACCGCCGCTAAAGATTCCCTTCAGCGGGGAGACATCGTGATAGTCGCGACCTCGCGCAACCAGAACGTGGTCTTCGGCTACAGGATTTCCATTTGTCGGATCAAATGGGAGCCAATGTCCAACCCATGCTTCAACCCAAGAGTGTGACTCTCCAATGACTTCCTCGCCGATTTCTCCGGAGCCGTTGTAAAGATAACCTGAAACATAACGAGCGGGAATTCCTGCGGCACGCAAGATAGAAAGTGAAGCGTGAGTGAAATCTTGGCAGACTCCAGCTCTCTTTTCCCAGGCTTCACTGGCGGGTGAATAGACGCTCGTAGATCCAGGCGCGTAAGTAATTTGCTGGCGCATTTCGGTGCTCAGGAATTGAATCGCATCGAGTGGAGTCTTTTGCATCTTTAGGTTAAATGGGGGAGTGATGAGATTAACGAGTGGAGTAAATGCAAGATACTCCCGAAGATTGTCAGTGAGCTTCTCGTCCATGAGATCGTCCCAAGTAGCGCTCAAATTTCCAACGGTTGGAATATTGGTTTCAACCAAGCTCTGTGAAACTATTTCTAGATAAGTATGAGGAGTCTGGACGTCAAAGGATTTAACCGCGGTTCCGAAATAATCGATGTAACTAAAGATTGTAGAGAAGGGATTTACCTTGAGATCATGGCTAATTACAAATTGATCTGGGGTATTAATAGGAGTCATTCGGGCTTCGTTAAACGACGCTGAAACTTCGGATTCGTATAGAAAACTTGTGGAGTGCGTGACACTTAATCGCCAGGCCATTAGTTGCTCCAAACGATGGAGCCAACTGGTCTAAAGAAACGCAATCCGATTCCGTCGGAAGTTTGGGCAACTGCTAGGGAGGTCTGCGAAACGATGCGCTCGAGTTCTTTAGAGTCATTGTCGAGATATCGAATTTGGCTCTCGAGCATGCCGATCGGGCGCACGATGTCATCTACTCGTAGCTGGGTCATCAGAGCCACCTCGTGTAATTCCAGATTGGCGCGCTTAGCGCATTCTGCTATTGAACGTGGGAAAGTCGGTGATGCTACGAGAAATTTACGAACACCGATGGTTGTAAGTGGAACCCGTTCGCGGAGGTAAGTATTAAGTGCCCCGACTGATCGAAGTGTTGTAGCCGGACCTTGATCGCGCCACTCATTTTCAAGTTTCAGAGAAAGTAATCGACTCATCAGATCCATTCGTTCAAGACTGCGACCTAAAGTTAAAAAGTGTGCGGATTCATCTTCTGGCGCTAACCATTCGAAGATTCCATTCGTGACCGCAAGCCGATCAAGGATCGATCGAAGAGATCGACCAGGTGCAGCGACGCTGAATTCCCCAGTAGTTGCATTAAGTTGATTGATTGCCTGGTAGAAATCACTTGGCAAAATATCTCGAATGAGCCGAGCATTTGATCGAGCGCTATGTATTGATCCGAGCAAAGTTCCTGGATTTAGTGGTTCTCCATAAGCTAACGCGACTAACTCTTTTGCGTTTTTTGGCTCGCCTTCAAGACCGAGTCCATGGCTGATTAAGGCGCATCCACGCTTTATATGGGTTCTGTTATCTTGAACGAGAAGTTGATGGAATTCGATCAATAAACGACTCATTCCCTCAGCGCGTTCGAGATAGCGCCCAAGCCAGAAAGAGGTTTCAGCCAACCGACTAAGCATCGTCTGCTCCCACCTGCTGCTGTTGCTCTTCCTGCTGCTGCATTCGCGTAACCGGTAATACATCGGGTCCAAATGTCGCAGGAATTACTTCATTATCTAGAGGGTCCATCAGGTTCTTTTCAATTACTTCCGGGTATGACTGTAAATCAGATTCACTTTCGGCAAGTACCCACGTATCTTTGCTTCCCCCGCCCTGACTTGAATTAACAACTACATTTCCTTCCACGAGCGCAACACGAGTTAGTCCACCCGGCAAAACCCAGATTTCTTGGCCGTCATTAACTGCGAATGGACGAAAATCAATATGCCGCGAAGCGATGGTTCCGTCGTCAACGACGGTTGGGCAGGTCGATAGTGCAATGAGAGGTTGCGCAATCCAATTGCGGGGATTCTGGGTAATCTCCTTTGCCACTTCTTTCAATTCGTTCTTACTTGCTCGTGGACCGATCGTTATGCCATAACCACCTGACCCTGCAACAGGCTTCACAACTAAATCGCTCAGATTCTTTAAGACAAAATCCAGAACGTCGGAAGATTGCAAATCATAAGTATCGACATTTGGAATAATTGGTTTCTCATCTAGGTAGTACTCGATCAGCCGAGGAACGTATGGATAGAGGGCCTTGTCGTCGGCAACTCCGTTTCCAATTCCATTAGCAATTGCGACGCTATTTGATCTAGCAGCATTAATCACCCCAGGAATACCCAAGACGCTATCTGGCTTGAAGTGGATTGGATCCAGGTAGTCGTCGTCAATCCGACGATAAATCACATCAACCTGCTCTGATCCTTTGGTGGTCCTCATGAAGATTTGATTGTTTTTGCAATACAGGTCACGCCCCTCGACTAACTCGACTCCCATTCGGCGAGCCAAGAATGCGTGTTCAAAGTGAGCTGAGTTGTGAACACCCGGCGTGAGGACAACGACATTGGGATGGGATTTTTTATCTGGCGCGGCCGATACTAAAGCAGCAAGGAGTCGCTCAGGATATTCATCCACGCTTCGAATTGAGTATTCACTAAATAATTCTGGAACCACATGGGCCATAGTTCTACGATTTTCAAGCACATAACTAACGCCAGAGGGGGAGCGCAAGTTGTCTTCAAGAACCCGTAGAACTCCTTGCTGGTCGCGGACAATATCGATTCCCGAGACATGAATTCTTACGCCATTCGCTGGTTTTATGCCGTGGGCACTTCGATGAAAGTGTTCAGAGGTAATAATCAACGATTTGGGAACAATCCGATCTGCAAATAATTGTTGTTTGCCATAAACATCATCGAGGAAGAGTTCGAGCGCTTCAATTCGCTGTTTTATACCCTTTTCCAACTGCTTCCATTCGGCAATATCGATGATTCTGGGAATTAAGTCGACCGGTAGGGGACGCTCAATCCCAGAAAGAGTGAAGGTGATCCCTTGCATCGCCAGATATAGATCACGTTGTTTTGCCTTAATGATCCATTCATTTGATTGGATTTTTGTTAATTCACGCCACAATTCGGTGACAGGTTCGCGCGGCAGTCCGTCGACAAGAAATTCATCCTGTGCTTGAAATTGCACCATGTGGGCTCTCCAAACCAGCGTATATAACTATTACACCGGCGGCCCTGTCGGATGGGAATGAGAGAAGTATAGGGATGAGATGGATTGAAATAAACACAGGCAAGAATTTGTTTAGATGATATGAAGAAAATGGCTGACAGTTCAGTGGAATTACATCCGATTCTCGCTCAACGTTGGAGTCCACGCTCCTACGATGGATCTGCTGAGTTGTCTATTGCTGATCTCACCGGAATTCTCGAGGCAGCTAGATGGGCGCCGTCCTCCAATAATTCGCAACCATGGCGTTTTGTAGTGGCCCGGAGGGGAGATCTTCGCTTTGCTCAGTTGATTGATGCAATGGCAGGGTTTAACAAGGAGTGGAGCCCGAAGGCATCAGCCTTTATCTTGGTAGCAGCGGTTACAACTGCAGCCGATGGCAAAGCCCGGCCTGCAGCACTCTACGACGCTGGACTTGCGGCATCACTTTTGACCGTAGAGGCTAATCATCGAGGTCAAGTCGTTCACCAAATTGGTGGCTTTGATCACGAGGTGGTGAAGCGAGATTTCAATCTAGGTTCAGAAATTACTCCTATCGCGATACTTGCGATTGGCAAGCAAGCCCCTGCGGATGAACTAGAAAATGCCGCGCTCATAGAGCGTGAACTCAGCGGTCGCACTCGAGTTCCACTTACACAGTTGATTCTCAGCGGTTCGCTGTAACCTCTTTCTATGAAAATAAAAGTCGGACTTCTTGCCCTGGTTGTATCGGGGTTGCTAACTATTGGCACACTTCCCGCGCTCGCAATGGGAAGCGGGAATCCGTATGAGGACGCCCAAGTCGGATTGAACTATGCGGTGTATCAGCCAAACTTCACGGCTGGTCTGGTTCTCAAGAAATTCGGTATGCACACATGCGGCGTGGGCAAAGATCAAGCACTCAATGTTAATTATGTTTCGGGTAAGCGGAATTTTCTACTCACTGAAACTTCGATCAACAATATCTGCCCAATGAATATGATGTTAATTCGCGGCGCCACTCGTACTGTTGTAACCAAACCAGGTGCGGGAAATTTAACTGCAACTCAAGTGGTGATTATTAGCGTCGGAATTGAACGTGCCCAACTTAACGTGATCTTCTCGCATCTGACCCACCATTTTACGATCGCAAAAAGCAAATAAGTTAATGCAGGATATTTACGGCACGGGCAATAACTAACCCAACAGTTATCAGAGACGTTGCGCTCTGAACCATCATTAACATTTTTGCCCAGCGCGTGAGGGGCATGACATCGGTAGGACTAAAGGCGCTGGCATTGGTGTATGAAGTAAATAGATAATCGAAGTAAGTTGGAGTCCACTCAACGGGCGAATACTGAGGGTCGGTCATCTGCGGAAAAAGAAAATCGGGGTAAGGATCAATTGCCTCGGCTCTGGCTCCGGGGCCTCCGCGGTCAAATTGCCAATACCAGAGGCTAAAAATCACCATGTTTGTCAGCCAGATGGATCCACCAAATGCCAACAAACTTGTTGGGCTTTTAATGGTTCCATCAATTAATTTTTGAACCAATTGAACAACCGAAGCAATATTGCTCGCTGTCATTACTCCAGTGAGACCAATTCCCAGCCACCATGTTGATTTGCGATGAGTTGCGATGCGCCCTGGACTAATGGCGAATATGGAAATCATTAATATTGCTTCAACGGCGCAGATTTCGGGTTGAATTTTAAGTGAGAGCGATTTGGGCAAGAGAAATTGTAGGATAATTACGACTGCGACCACGAAAGTGACGGGCCAGCGGTGCTCTCCTCCATGGGGGCGATGCCAGTGGGGCACTTTGGAAAGGTGGAACTCGTGTTGACTCATGAGGGCATCCTTTCAAGAGCCGGGGGTAGGTACAACCCTGGAATTTCACCCGAACTACGCCGTACCTGTAACCTTGCGGATACCTGTAACCTTGCGGGCGAAGGTCCGCCCCCTTAGCTCAGTCGGTAGAGTGCTTCCATGGTAAGGAAGAGGTCATCGGTTCGATTCCGATAGGGGGCTCGAACATTTCCCTTGGCGGGGTAGCTCAGCTTGGTAGAGCATGCGGCTCATAATCGCAGTGTCGCCGGTTCAAGTCCGGCCTCCGCTACCAATATTGCCTCAGATTAGCTATCTCTGAACCCTTGGACTTCCACCCTCAGTCTGAAAAATTACGAGAGTTCCGAACGCAAAGGTCACCTGGATCAAACCGAACATGACTTCGCCAAATCTCCTTTAAATTTGTCTTAAAGTCCCGCGATCTCGATCATTAAAAGTGCCTTTTTTATTTTAGATTTTATATTCTCAGTATTTTGATCTCTTATATCCTTGCGATTNNCTTGCGAGATGCCACCCAACTTCCCCCTACGCATGCGACTTTTGGGTGTCTTAAATAATTAAGAAAATTGTCTTCATCTATCCCGCCGGTCGGAATAAATTCCACATCCGCAAGTGCGCTACTAATGGCTGAAATCGCGGCAATTCCACCCATTGGTTCGGCCGGGAAAAATTTAACTATTTTCATTTTATTAAGAAGCGCATTTTGGATCTCCGTTGCGGTTGCGGTGCCCGGAAAATAGGGGATCTGGAATTTCTGGGCGCACTCGAAAACCTCCTGACTGAATCCTGGGCTCAGCAAGAATTGCGCGCCTTCATTAATAGATTGGGTGGCTTGAGAGGCGGATAAAACAGTGCCCGCACCGATATAAATATTCTCAAAATTGGCGGCGCACTCTCCAATTGCCTTCAGTCCCACTTCAGTGCGGAGCGTAATTTCAATACATTCCAACCCGCCTTCTTCAATCGACCTGAAAGCAGGGATTGCATCTAAGACATCATCAATCACAAGAACCGGGAGAATTCTATTTTTACGTATTACATCTTCAATGGTTCTATTACTCACCTACCGAGCCATCCACCGTCAACAGGAAGTGCAACTCCTGATATGTAATCTGAAGCTGAAGAGGATAAGAATATGGCTGCTCCCACTAGATCCTCCGGCTTCCCCCAGCGTCCTTGGGGGATACGATCTAGGATACTTTGGTATCGAATCGGATCATCTCGTAAGGCTTGTGTGTTATCAGTTGCAATGTAGCCTGGCACAATTGCATTTACACCGATTCCCTTACTACTCCATTCGTTAGATAGCGCCCTAACTAATCCCACTATTGCCGACTTGGATGCGGTATAACCTGGCACGTTTATGCCACCTTGAAAACTCAATAATGAGGCGGTGAAAATGATTTTTCCTTGACCCCTTTTTGCCATATTTTTTGCAACTGATTGAGTTAATACGAATTGACTACTGAGGTTTATCTCAATAATTCGATCCCAGGACTCCAATGGATGATCAAGCGCAGGGCTTCGTTCTATGCTGCCAGCATTGTTGATCAAGATATCTATTTCGTAATTTGATAATTCCTCTCCCAGGTTAACAACCGAGGATCTGTCGGAGAAATCAGTTTGGATCGGTATGAATTTTCTCCCCATATCTTCAATTTTTGAACGCAATTCACTTTTTTCCAACTCCATGTGATTGCTTACACCTATTATGTCGGCGCCTGCCTTAGCTAATCCAATTGCAACAGCTTGTCCTATCCCGCGCCGAGCGCCGGTTACAACTGCTAGTTTTCCCGTAAGATTAAAAGGATTTTCACTCATTCTGCACTCACCTGCTGAACATCTATCAATATCTTCATTGCCAGACCCTTTTCCAATCTCTCAATTGCCTCAGTCAGTTTCGAAAGTGGTAGCACAGCTGAAATTATCTTTTCCGATGGAATTACACCACTCGCAATCAGATCAATGGCGGATTCAAAATCTGTTCTCTCATAGACTCGCACGCCAATAATTGAAAGTTCACGCCAGAAAACGCGTTGCAACTTTATTTCACGGGGTTGTCCGTGAATTGCCACGATAATAAGTTTTCCGCGGACTTTTACCAGATCAATGCAATTTAAAACAGCGACTGAAGAGCCAGACACCTCGAAAACGGTATCTGCTCCCTTTGTGCCGGTCCACAAGTTGACATACTCTTCGAGATCGATTTTGGTTGAATCAACAGATTTGAACCCAAGTGAGTCAATAAGTTCGCGACGATTTGAATCTAGTTCAACAATTAGGACTTCAGCGCCAATATTTCTCGCAACTAAGCCAATGAGCAAACCGATTGGTCCCCCACCAATTATTACTATTTTTTCATCGGGTTTAACTTCGGCGCGCTTCACATCGTGAAATGCAACGGCAACAGGTTCAACAAGAGCTGCATTTAAAAGTGAAATTGAATTGGGAAGTCGAACCAGCCAATTCTCTGCTACGTTCCAAAGCGTCTGAAGAGCCCCAGGTGAATCAATCCCGACGAAATTTAGATTTTGGCATATATGCTGATGGCCAGACAAACACGCTGGACAAGTGCCATCCCAGTCGAGGGGCATAACAGTTACAAAATCACCCGCTTTCCACTGGGTTACGGAGGATCCGACGGTTTCGACTACACCGCTCATCTCATGACCAAAGCACAGAGGTATATCAACCCGTTTATCCATCGAACCATGAACGACATGAAGATCCGTTCCACACAAACCCACATACGAAACTCTAATTTGAACTTCATTAGCTTCAGGGTTCTTTGGAGTGTACTCGGAAATAGAAATTTTTCTATCGCCAACATATTGAGCCTGCAACATATTTATTTCCTCTCATTAGTTTTTTGCTCATGGTTGAAATCCTCCAAACGGTTGTATTAATAACCAATTGGCTGTAACGCTTATTCTTTGGTTGCACCCGCTAGAAGTCCTTTAACAAGTGTTCTCTGAGCAAATAGAAATACGATCGCGACTACAGAAATGGCAACGAGAACAGCCAGGGCCAGTTCTGGGCGTTTGACCAATTCTGTGCCTGACCCAGGGTTGCCGGGATTGAAAGCGGCAGTTGAAGAAATCAAATATTCGAGTCCAACTTGAACAGGCAACTTATTATTATCTGACAACATTACGAAGGGTAGGTAATAGTTGTTCCAGTCGGCGACGAAGGCGAAGAAAGCAACAAGTGCCACAACTGGACGTGCTAAAGGTAGGGCTAAGTGTCGAAAAACTCCCCATTCGTTACATCCGTCAACCCTGGCAGCAGAAAGTAAATCCTTCGGAATTGTAGACGAAAAGAAGATGTAACAAAGGTAGACCCCGAATGGAAAGAAAGAGAAAGGAAGAATGACAGACCATGGGGTATCAGTGAGATGAACTGAGTTCATTTCGAGGAAGAGAGGAAGTACAAGTGCAGTTGCAGGCATAATCATCGTTATGAGGGTAATTCCCAGAAGGGTTCTGCGACCAATAAATCGAGTTAAAGCGAGACCATAACCTGCAGGCACGGCCGCAAATGCTGCAAGTGCCACCCCGCCGAAGGAGTAAATAGCAGAGTTTTTAAGCCAAGAAGTCATGATTCCATTGTCAAAACCGAATAGTGCTTTCCAAGCTGCCGTAAAGGTATGAATTGATTCGATGGTGAAGGGGCTGGTGGAGGTGAGTTGATGATCGGTTTTAGTTGTCGCGAAAACCACCCAGATTACCGGGATAAAGAAAAATGCGGTAAAGGCTAAAAGAATGAGGAGGCCAACTAGCTTCCAACTTATTTTAGAAATATTCATATCAATTGATCTCAAATAACTTAGTTCGCCAGACCAAGAAAGTGGCACCAATCAATCCCAGAACCAGAAGGATCACTGAGATTGCTGCTGCCTCGTTGAAATTATCGTTATTAAATGCGATGTAATAGGCCAGTTGGTTAGGTGCCCAAGTATTACTAACAAGACCGGCCGAAGCTTGCCCCACAAGTTGCGGCTCTACGAAGAGTTGAGTACCTCCAGCAAAGGATAGAATCAACATGTAGGCCACCCATTTTTTGATCAAAGGCAGTTTGATCCGTATGGCAGTTTGGAAGGCATTAGCACCATCCAATTTCGCTGCTTCTAGAAGTTCTTCAGGAATATTGTTAAGAGCTCCATACATCACCACAATCCATCCTCCTGCGCCAGTCCAAAATGCAATTAGTGCAAACACAAATGGCAGATGTCCGGGTAGGAGAACTAGATTGAGTTGAGAAAAACCAAAACCTTTGAGCAACAAGTGCCACGGACTTAACGTTGGATCTAACATGAAGAGCCATACAAGCACGCTCGCCGCACCTGCAAGAGCTCCTGGCATGTAAAAGAGAAAACGGAAAATTGCGCTTGTTCGAGATGCAAGTGAGTGGAGCATTAGCGCAAGAATCAATATCAAGACCACTTCTGCGCTTAACCAAACGGCAAGGAATTCCGCGATATGTTGAAAAGCCGGAAGGAAACGAAAGTCACTAAATGCGCGAGTGAAGTTGAAGGCAGCAGCGAATCCGCCTCCAGTCTTGGTAAAGGCAAGGAAAATGGCGTAACCGGTCGGGATTACACCAAAGAGAATTAAGAGGACGGCGTAGAGTGCCACAAAAAAATACCCTGCGGAACGAGAACCACCTACTGGAAGAGCTCCATCGACGCGTCTAGTCCGGGTGCGGGCTGGCCCGGCCGAAATAGACGCGGTCGATGGAGTCGTCATTTATTTAGTTTTAACCTGGTAGCCGTAAGAACGTGCCAGATTGGTTGCCGCCGCAGCGAATATCCCCAATCCAGCCGCCTGTGTGCCGCCACTCGAGAGTGAGGGAACAACACTTGACGCCCAGATTTGGTCGTTAGCATAAGGAACAGCAGACCATCCTGCCCAGATGGAGTTGGCAGCCACTGTGAAAGCTTGAGCCAATGTTGGTGCACCACTAGCTGGGCTGGCGTAGTTGCCAGAAGCATTCTGAGTAGCAATGAAAGCCGCATCATCTGGGCCGTATGCAGGGTAACCAGGAGACAACTTCCCTTGCGCAGTGATGTTTGTTGCAAACCACTGGAGCGCCGCAGCTGCAAGTTTTAGATTCTTGCTGTGCGATGAGGCGAACCATAGACCGCCACCAATAGCGCCGGTCACCATCTGACCCGAGGAAGTCCACTTCAGTGGATATCCAGCAGCCATGGTGCAATCAGGGTTTGAGGATTTACAACTACCGATGCCTGGGAAGACACCACCCATCCAGCTAGCTCCAGGATAAAATACGATTTTTCCACCGTATTGGCTCCCAAAGGTTGAGCTGAACATGTAAGCAACTGGAAGGGCATCTCTAGAGACGCCATCGAGTAGCGATGCCATGCCAGTGCAATTACTAGAACTTGGAGCGATCGTTAAATTGCCAAGTGAAGTTTGTTGACTGAGTGGACATTTATTGCCCCAGTAGTAAACATCGGCATCCCAAGAGTCACCCTGCGTACCAATGATGTCGCCATGAGCTGCTGCGAGCGCACCATCGGCTGCCCATTCTTGCCATGTTGTAGGTACCGAGGTGATGCCATCTTGGGCCATGAGTGCTGGGTTGTACCAAAGGACGTTCATGGCGAGGTCGTTACGCAGACAATAAACTTTGCCACCAAATGTACAAAGGCTTAGAGATCCGTGTGCAAATTTACTTAAGACGCTTGAAGAAATCAATCCTTTGTTTAATACAGCTGCGTCATTAAATGGTGGCTGTGAGAGGGATGCAGCGTCATTGTTCTGTTCGCTGAAGTAGATATCTGGCCAACCGTGACCAACACGATTTGCAAGTGCAAAGGCTGATTGATAAGTCCCATCTCCATTGCTATCGCCATCTTTTAAAACAGCGACAACTTTTACATTTGGATTCGCCTTAATATATGCATCAACCATCGGCTTTCGAGCTGTGTCATACCAGATTGTTAGCGTAGGTTTGGATGCTGCGTTGGCGGCGGTGGAACCAAGCCCGACGCTGATTACGGACGCGCCGACGACGAACGCTACTGCGGCCGCAAGACGCACAGAGCGGCGCGATCGACTACGCGCGCCACCATGCATCGATGATTTCGTTATTTCCATCCTATTCTTCCTCCATTATTTTTGATTTTAGCGATGCCAGCGGAGTGCTGCCATCGATTTAGCGTTCATCTGGGCTCAAATATTTGGATCAGATCGTGTATTGATCTACCCCCTCACTTCACCAGTGGCTGGATCAAATACATATTGAAGTAATTCATCTGGGTAATGCGGTCCCGGTTCAAGACCGACCCCGGGTCCAAGTGGAGCGGAAACCATTCCATTGGCACCTACACCCAACTCGCGTTGGACTGGATTGGAGGTAACCAGCGATTCGTAGTAAGTGCAGTTTGAAATCGCCATGGCGAGGTGTCTGGCATACATCGTGGGACCATGAGGTTCTGCCCTCAGTCGATAGGAGTCGGCTAGGTGGGCAATTCTCATGGCTCCGGTGAAACCGCCACGAAGTTCAGTACTTGTACGAACATATGTGGCACATCCACTAGCAATGAAATCACCGGTGTTCATGTGGACGCCATCGGAAGTTTCGCCCACATTCAATGGGACTTTTACTCGTTCAGCAAGCCATTTGTATGAGGTGATACTAAATTCACGAATTGGCTCCTCGTACCAGAGATAATTGGCCGCTGAAAGGGCGTCTCCCACATACACCGCGTCAGGAAGATCAAATCCTGCCGAACCATCGAACATCAAAGGGTAGGCATCCCCGACATGCTCGCGAACTGCGGTGCAAAGTTCGGCATCGCGTCTTGCATCCCCCCAAGCGTGGAGTTTTAGCGCTGGGTAACCCAACTCAATACACTGAGTGGCAACATCTAAAAACTCAGGAATGCTGGAGAAGGTTGATGTTGAAGCGTAGGCAGGAATTTCTCTTCGAAATCCGCCAAGTAGCTCCCAAGTTGGAGCGCCGTAGTACCGACCAGCGAGGTCCCAAAGCGCCGTGTCAACCAGGCCAATAAGCCATAGTGGGAGTTCCTCCGTCCGATCAATCTCCCACATTCGATGCCACAGTCTTTCTCGCTGCAAGGGGTCGGCCCCGATGAGTTCTTCACGCAATACGTGTTCAACCACGTCGGCAACTATTGGCGCACTTCCCCGTCGAGGAGCGATGGCAACCCCATCAACCCCTTCATCTGTTCGTAGACGGAGAACGCCAACCTCTCGATCAGGCGGGCTCCCTCGCAGTCCGTCACGCCAGATGAAGGGCGGATTTGCACCGGGGGCAAAGACTGAGAAGGTCTCGACCTTGTTGATACGCATTACGCCTCCAAATCATGTTTGTCCTAGATTAAACATCAGACGACTGTCGTATGTTAATAACTAGGGTCAAATGAATCAATAGGTGATAGCCTTTTATTTAGACGTAACACGTAGGAGGACAGACGATGAAAATTTATATGGCCACTACAGCGTCTATCGATCAAGATCAGGTTTTTAACCTATGGGTAAATGACCTTTTGACGCCAGTCAAGAACGAGTGGGAGCGCTAATGTCGGGGAATTTGCCCGTGATGAATGGTGCGGGAGTCCCCGCGCTTCCAGTACTCGAAGAACGCGTCACAATCCCGACCTCAATGCAATCTAGGCCAAATAGGCTCAGTTTTTTGGTGATTTCTTCCTTATTGGATCAGATTATTTCTGGTGAACTCTCTACTGGTTTCTCTATTCCGCCAGAACCCGTTTTGTGTCAGGAATTCAAGGTGAGTCGTTCGGTTATTCGAGAATCTGTGAAACTTTTAGAGGAGAAAGGGTTGGTCATTGCCCGGCAAGGGCAGGGCACCACAGTTCAAGCTGTCGAACAATGGAACCTACTCGATCCCCTTATCCTTGATTCATACATTCGTAACGATAAAAGCCTCACGATTTATGACGACCTCATGGAGATTCGCGCCTCACTTGAGGGTCAAATGGCTCGTAGGGCAACTGTCAGGATGTCCAACGCTCAGTTGGAGGAGTTACATGCGCGCTTGGAAGGCCTTGAAGCGCTGCTTGATGATCCGGCTAACTACGCAAATGCAGACCTCGCTTATCACGATTTAATAAATCGATATTCAGGACATTTACTCGCTCGTTCGATATTGAGAACGGTTCAACCTATCGCTTTGGCCAATGCTTATTACGGTCGCACCCACAGATCAGCTGAGGACAACATGCGCTCTCATCTTGGCCACGCGAAGATATATGAAGAGATTTCGATGCGAAATCCCGAAGGAGCTGCAAAGGCCGTTGAGGAACACATTCTTGGTTCATGGGAAACCTATAAACAATCACTTTTGGACTCAAATAATGTCTCTGAGGGAAATCATGATTGAGTAATGACTGATTTGATCGTTGATTCTTCGTTCCTTCGATAATCACGAATTGGATTCCGCTTTTCTACAACTCTCTCAAGGTCCAGGATTCAAAAATTTAGATAAAATCTTGGTTTTAGGTGTGATTTAGTGAAAATTGGCGGGGTGTTGTAGTCTTCAACTCTTCGATTTCAGGCAGTTATCCCATTTCAAAGGCAAGAGGAGCACGACCATGGCAAGTAAGAGCGCGGATGTCCGCCCGAAGATCACTATGGCCTGCGTTGAGTGCAAGGAACGTAACTACATAACAAAGAAGAACCGCCGTAACGACCCAGATCGCCTTGAACTCAAGAAGTTCTGCCCACGTTGCAAACTTTCAACGGTTCACCGCGAAACTCGATAAATAATGCTCAACCCCGACCTCGTCGGGCGCACCTTTGAAGGTGTCACCAGTACAACCATTACCGCGGAGTCCATTTCAGCGTTTGCTCGCTCATTGGGCGAGCCCGAGATTCACCTAGCTCCTCCTACTTTTGCCATCACAATCTCACTTGAGCAATCACAATCGGTGCTCGTCGAATCTGGCTTGGACTGGAGCCGGGTTGTCCATGGCGATCAAAAATTTGAAATTTACACCCCACTCATGGCTGGGATGCAGATCTCATGTAATTCCACTATTGAAAGCGCTCGCGTCGTGGCTGGCAACGAAATAGTGACAGTGAGGTCAGATCTCATTAATGCGGGTGAAGTGGCAGTGACCAGCTGGTCAACTTTGGTCTTCCGCGCATGAGTATCTTCAAAGTTGGCGAAGTATTGCCAGCGAAGACTTACATCATTAATCGTGCTTCACTCGTGGCTTATGCAAATGCCAGTGGCGACCAGAACCCGATTCATCAAGACGAAGACTTTGCTAAATCAGTAGGTCTCGAAAATGTTATTGCTCATGGGATGTACACTATGGGATTGGTCGGTCAGTATGTAGGACGCATGGCTGGAAGTAGTTCCAATGTAAAAGAGTTTTCTGCGCGATTCACGAAACCGGTAATCGTGCCCGCAAATACAGATGTCGAACTGGTTGTTAGTGCAACGGTGGTTGAGTTAACTGATGAGATCGCACGGCTAGAGCTTTCGGTTACTTGCAACGACGTCAAAGTACTAGGAATGACAAAAGCCGTTATATTGCTATGAGCGCTCCAGATGAAGTTGTTGAACTAGCGCGGGCAAGATTGGCTGCTAGGTCAGCCAAAGATTGGACGCTTGCAGATGAGTTGCGAACCAAGATCGCCGAGCTTGGCTTTGAAGTCCTAGATGTTGCGGATGGATTTGAATTTAGACTCAAATCGCCCTTCCCAATTGTTTCGAGGATTGGCGACCTCCATAAGTTCACCGATAAGACTTTTGAAAGCTCTGTGGCGATAATCGTTAATGGTTTTATAGAAGATCTCATTATTTCTATCGATAAGCTAAAAGAATTTGCGCCGACTTCGTGCGCAATCCTTATCCTCATTTCCGGAAAGCCCGAATTGGGCAAGCTTGCTTCACGGCTAGATTCTCGGACTTTCATAGCAGAGGTTCAAGAAGGAGTTGGCTGGGCCGAGGCGGCAAACGCTTTGCTTAAGTTGGCGCCATCACCATTTGTGATCATCATGGATCCGTCTACTCACCTACTTGGAGATGCAGTTAGCCCAATAATTGAAGAATTGAAGACAGGGGAATGGACGGCGGTTGGTTGGCGCGGTGGTCTAGTCAATGTGGCGGATGACTGGCGTACCGTCGATGATAAAGGACCTGGACCAGTTGATGTCCTCTTTAGTTACTTTATGGGGATTAACCGCGAGAACGCCATCGAGAGTGGTGGCTTTAACAATCGTTCGGTCTATTACCGAAATGCTGACATCGAATTTTCGCTGAGATTGCGGCAAGCACGCGGCAATCTATTACAGATCGACCTACCGCTTGAACAAGCTCGACATCATGGCTATCACGATACCGAACCTGGATATCGTGATGAGCAGTCAAAGAAGAACTACGATCGAATTCTTGAAAAATTTCGGGGTAAGAATGAGATCTTGGTAGCACGCCGCTAGCCTTGACCCATGACCAATTTTTCAGAACTCACCACACTCCATGTGGGAGGTCCCGCTAAAAATGTCATTCGGGCAAAGACCGAAGCCGAATTAATTGAAGCGGTACGAATGGCGGATGGCTCCGGATCAGAACTCCTGATCGTTGGCGGCGGTTCGAATTTGTTAGTCGGTGATTTGGGCTTTGATGGCACGGTAATTATTGTCGAAACTACTGGTAATTCTTATGAGATCGATGCTTGCAGTGGCGGCATGCTACAAGTATCTGCTGGCGTAAATTGGGATGAATTCGTTGCATTTACGATTGAAAAAAACCTCGCCAATTTGGAGTCACTGAGCGGTATTCCAGGAACTGTTGGGGGAGCGCCGATTCAAAATATTGGAGCTTACGGTCACGAAGTTGCTGAAGCTATTGCGAGAGTTCGAACGTATGACCGCAAATCTAGAACAATAAAGACGTTTACCAATGATCAGTGTGAGTTCGGTTATAGAGATTCGATCTTTAAACGAGAAACGGCTCAATATTTAATTCTCGACGTCACTTTTCATCTCCGGCTCGGAGAGTTCTCACTCCCAATCAAATATAAAGAACTTGCGGATTTTCTAAAGGTGGATCTTGATGCACGCGTCCCGACATCAGAACTGCGATTAGCAGTGCTCGCGCTACGCGAAAAGAAAGGGATGCTAATTCGTGGCGTACACCAAAATTGGTCTGCCGGATCATTTTTCGTTAATCCGATAATTTCCGCCGAAGTAGCTGCGACACTTCCCGAGAGCGCTCCGCGCTGGCCGCAACCAGACGGATTGATTAAAACTTCTGCGGCCTGGTTAATGGAAAATGCTGGAGTTTCAAAAGGCGAGAAACTGAACGGAGCGAAAATTTCCGATAATCACGTATTGGCGTTGACTAATGCCGGGAATGCTACTGCTGAGGATATAGTGCAATTGGCGAGAAGCGCCAGGAGAAAAGTTCAGGAAAAATTTGGGATCACTTTAATTCCCGAAGTACGTTTAGTTGGGATTGACTTTTAAACCGCTTCTGATAGCAATTTTTTAAGTCGCGCCATCCCTTCAACGATGTCCGCATCGCTTAAAGCGTAAGAAAAGCGTAGATAGCCGGAAGGTCCAAAAGCTTCACCCGGAACTGCTGCGACTTCTGCTTCTTCGAGAATCAATGTTGCCAACTCAGCTGAGGTGTTAGAAACCCTGCCCCGGATAGTTTTACCAAGGATCGCTTTAACGGATGGGTAGACGTAAAAAGCGCCGGTAGGAGTTGGGCAGAAGACTCCAGGAATTTCGTTTAATAGTCCGACGATTAATTTGCGCCGACGATCAAAGGCAACTCCCATCTCATGAACTGCTTTCAGGTCACCCGTGAGGGCGGCGATCGCGGCGCGTTGTGAAAGGTTAGAAACGTTTGACGAGAGATGAGATTGCAAATTGGTCGCAGCCTTGATGACATCCTTCGGTCCTATCATCCAACCGACTCGCCATCCCGTCATCGCATAGGTTTTTGCAACTCCATTGAGAATAATGGTGTGATTGGAGAGTTCTGGAACAACAACAGGCATGCTTGGCGCGGTGGCGCCGTCATACAAAAGGTGTTCGTAAATTTCGTCAGAGATGATCCAAATTCCGTGTCGTAGTGCCCACTCACCGATAGCTCTCACTTGTTCTAGTGAATAAACAGCGCCCGTTGGGTTTGATGGCGAACAGAACAAAAGTGCTTTCGTCTTCTCGGTACGTGCGGCTTCTAGTTGATCCACGGTGACTAAGTAGTTTTGAGTTTCATCGGCAAAAACTTCTACCGTTTTGCCTCCAGCCAATTTGATGCACTCAGGATAAGTCGTCCAATAAGGAGTCGGAAGAATGACTTCATCTCCTGGATTAATGATCGTTGCGAATGCTTGATAGACCGCTTGTTTTCCACCGTTTGTTACAAGAATTTGGTCGGGGGTAATTACATACTTCGAATCGCGAAAAGTTTTAGCCACGATGGCTTCGCGTAGCTCCGGAAGGCCGGGCGTTGGGGTGTAGCGATGATTTGCCGGGTTCGAAGCAGCATCAACGGCCGCCTGAACAATGTAAGCCGGAGTTGGGAAATCGGGTTCTCCCGCTCCAAATCCAATAACCGGCTTCCCAGCCGCTTTAAGCGCTTTAGCCTTCGCATCTACTGCAAGAGTGGCTGACTCAGCGATGGCTGCGATTCGGTTAGAGATCCTTGGCTTTTCTAGCTTTTCTGCGCTCATGGAGTGAAGTATGCCAAATTCATGGATGATCTGGCTTCGCTCGGTTTTACTCTCACCCCCGCTGGGCTCTAGACTCCTCGGTCTGGCGCTTGCATTAGGTCATGATCACTCATGTCTTAACAACGCTTGAAGGGCAGTAGCTCAACTGGCCAGAGTTCCGGTCTCCAAAACCGGCGGTTGGGGGTTCAAGTCCCTCCTGCCCTGCAAGACAGTTCCACCGAAGTGCACCGAGGAAGTAGTAGAAGTACTAGTAAGAATTGATGATTTAAGAGAGGTAACACAAGTGGTCGACGAGAAGCACGATACTGAAGAGAGCAAAGGCCTCTTCGGTCGCATCAACCTGTTCTATCGCCAGGTTGTCGCCGAACTTCGCAAGGTTGTGTGGCCTACCCAGAAGCAATTAACAACTTATACGGCTGTTGTATTTGTGTTCGTAGGTTTCATTATCGCCGTTGTCTCAATTCTTGATGTCGCACTGACCAAAATAGTTTTCTGGATCTTTGGGTAGGGGCGGATCATGGCTGTAGAAAATCCATTTTTTGAAGAGACCGTATTAGCTCCTGCTACTCCAGCTCCAATTGATGCCTTCGAAGCTGCGCTCGCCGCCGCTCCGGTCGCTGAAACTGTTGTAGAACCAGTTGTTGAAGTTGTTGTGGCCGACGAAGAGGTAGGAACTGAGCAAGCACTGGACGCGATTGATGCAGAAGTTGATCTCGAGGCGGAGGACGAAAACGATCCAAACGCTGAATTTCGTCGCGCACTTCGCACCGCTGCCGGTGACTGGTATGTCGTCCACTCATATGCTGGTTATGAAAAAAAGGTTAAGGGAAACCTTGCCAACCGCGTTCAGGCGCTCAACATGGAGGATTTCATCTTCCAAGTAGAAGTTCCGGAAGAAGAGATCACCGAAATCAAGAATGGACAGCGCAAGCAAGTAAAGCGAAATGTCTTCCCTGGTTACGTGTTAGTCCGCATGGATCTCACTGATGAGTCATGGTCATGTATCCGTAATACTCCTGGTGTTACTGGATTCGTCGGGAACGCGCACCACCCATCGCCGTTGAGTTTGTCAGAAGTTGAGAACATTCTTGCCCCTCGTCCATCCAAGAAGGGCGATAAGGCAGAGATCAAGGTTGTTGATTTCGAAATTGGCGAATCAGTGACGGTAATGGATGGTCCATTCGCGACCTTGCCGGCTTCGATCTCTGAAATCATGCCAGAACAGGCAAAGTTGAAGGTTCTTGTTTCAATCTTTGGCCGCGAAACTCCAGTAGAACTTTCATTCCACCAGGTACAGAAGCTTTAATCAGATTTAGTCCCAGCTAAACTACAAAGGAAACCAAAAAATGGCACCAAAGAAGAAGGTAACTGCACTTATCAAGTTGCAGATTCAGGCAGGCGCTGCCACACCAGCTCCACCGGTGGGTCCAGCCCTCGGTCAGCATGGTGTCAACATCATGGACTTCGTGAAGGCATACAACGCCGAAACTGAGTCACAAAAAGGTCAGATCATCCCAGTAGAAATCACCGTCTACGAGGATCGTTCTTTCACATTCATCACAAAGACACCTCCAGCTTCTCGTTTGATCTTGAAAGCTGCGGGCGTCGAAAAGGGCTCTGCTATCCCTCACAAGACCAAGGTTGCAAACATCACCAAGGCTCAAGCACAAGAAATCGCGAAGATCAAAATGTCTGACCTCAATGCAAATGACATTGATGCGGCAACATTGATCATCGAAGGCACTGCACGTTCAATGGGAATCACGGTTTCCAACTAATTCACAAAACCAAAACTGGGAAGTGGGAGGAGCTCGCTGCTCCGTCAAACCACAACTTCAAAAAAACTAGGGAGAAGAAATGAAGCGAAGTAAGAAATATGTTGAAGCAGCCGCGAAGGTCGATGTTAAGAACATCTACTCACCACTAGCTGCAGTCAAACTTGCGAAGGAAACTTCGGTTACCAAGTACGACGCATCTGTTGAGGTAGCACTTGTACTCGGCGTAGATCCAAAGAAGGCTGATCAAGCTATTCGATCAACAGTTAATTTGCCACACGGAACTGGTAAGACCGCTCGTGTCTTGGTTTTCGCAGGTGGAGAACGTGCTGAAGAAGCTCGCGCTGCTGGTGCCGATATCGTCGGCGCAGATGAATTGATCGATGAAGTTTCAAAGGGTCGTCTTGACTACGACGCTGTTGTATCAACCCCAGAGTTAATGGGTAAAGTCGGTCGACTTGGAAAGGTACTAGGCCCGCGTGGTCTTATGCCTAACCCAAAGACTGGAACAGTTACAACCGATGTTGCCAAGGCTGTTACGGATATCAAAGGCGGAAAGATCGAATTTCGCGTTGATAAGAATGCCAACCTTCACTTCCTGATCGGCAAAGTTTCATTTACCGCCGAACAATTGGCCGAAAACTATGCAGCGGCGATTGAAGAGGTTATCCGATCAAAGCCAAGTTCTTCGAAGGGACGCTTCCTCAAGAAGGCCGTGATTTCAACAACGATGGGACCTGGAATTCCAGTTGACACCACTATTTCGCGCGAAGGCGGACCTTCCATTCAATAACCGTTAGCCGGTTATTCGTTTGTAAATCGGAAAAATTGAGTCGGGGTAGACCTCGATCCGGTGGGTTTGACCCACGGCGGATCGATGGCCTACCCTTTCGCTATCACCAAAGACTGCAGGTCTCTGGTTGGTCCCTAACAAGGCTAACTAGAAATAATTCTCGAAAGAGAGCCCGCATAGGTTCACACGAGACCTCGTGCGCACTTATGCGCCGGGGATTTTTTATTTTCAAGAGGATTCTTTTGGAAGAAAAACCTGGCGTGGTGAAGAGTAGAAAGGGAGCTAATGGCTCGTTCTGATAAAGAAACAGCTGTCGCTGAACTTACGGAAGATTTCCGTAGCGCAAGCGCAACTGTCCTCACTGAGTATCGCGGTCTTACCGTGTCCTCAATGAAGGAACTTCGCCGATCACTTGGTACCGATACTAAGTATTCCGTTGTGAAGAACACCCTAACCAAGATCGCTGCAAAGGCGGCAGGTGTAGATCTCTCTGATGATCTCCTTGTTGGGCCATCTGCAGTTGCCTTTATTAAGGGTGATCCAATTGATGCCGCAAAGAGTCTGAAGAATTTCCAGAAAGAACATCCACTTTTGATTATCAAAGGCGGCGTTTTCGAAGGAAAGTCAGTTACTACTGCAGAGATTATGAAGCTTGCAGATCTTGAGTCCCGTGAGGTTCTCTTGTCCAAGCTTGCTGGTGTAATGAAGGGCACGATGGCTAAGGCTGCGCGCGCCTTCGATGCACTGCGAATCAAGTTGGAAGAAGGCGCTCCCGCAGCAGCCCCAACTGAAGTTATTGCTGAAGCAGCACCTGCTGCGGAGGCTGAAGTAATTGCTGAAGCAGCGCCTGCTGCAGAAGCCGCCGTTGAAGCTGAGGCTCCAGTAGCTGAAGCAACAGAAACCCCAGTTGCTGAAGCAACCGAAACTCAAGCTGAATAAGAAAAGGAAAAATCATGGCTAAGTTGTCACAAGAAGATTTAATGTCACAATTCAAGGAAATGACCCTTGTTGAACTCTCAGATTTCGTAAAGGCATTTGAAGAGGAATTCGATGTAACCGCAGCGGCTCCAGTAGCTGCAGCAGGTGGCGGAGCAGTTGCTGCTGTTGCTGAGGTCCAAGACGAATTCACCCTCGTTCTTGAAAGTGCCGGAGCTCAGAAGATTGCTGTTATCAAGGAAGTTCGCGGAATCAATTCAAGCCTTGGCTTGAAAGAAGCGAAGGATCTCGTTGATTCAACACCAACAGTTCTGATCGACAAGGGCACCAAAGAAGCAGTAGATAAGGCAAAGGCAGCCCTCGAGGCAGCTGGCGCAACAGTCACAGTTAAGTAACACGACAGAATCAACCAAAAGCGACCTTAATTCGGGGAAGCCAGGGGCTAAAAAGTCTTTTGGGGCCGTAAGGCCCCGACCCTGGCGGCCGAATAAGGTCGCTTTTGCGTGAAAGGTGGATTGTTGGCGGACCGTGACGAAGGGCCGCTTATAGCATGGATTGGACAGCAGCGGGAGTCTTGGGTACCCTGAGCCTTCGCAAATCTACAAAATCTAAAGGTTAGGCATATAGCGGCCGCGACCTTTCGATAGACCTGCACGCAAGTCCCACGCATCTGGAGGAACATTGGCCGCGAAGTCGAAATCATTTGCCCCCGCACGAGTCTCTTTCGCAAAGATCCGCGAACCCCTTGAAGTACCAAACCTTCTCTCGCTTCAGTTAGATAGCGTTGACTGGTTGCTCGGTAACGACTTGTGGCGTGGACGTTTACAAGAGGCAGCTAAGAGCGGTCGAGGTGAAGTCCCTAAGCAATCTGGTCTCGAAGAAATTTTTGAAGAGATCTCACCAATCGAAGATTTCCAAGGAAAGATGAGTCTCTCTTTCCGAGATCACCGATTTGAACCAGCGAAGTACACAATTGCTGAGTGCAAAGACCGTGACATGACCTACAGCGCTCCACTCTTTGTGACCGCTGAATTTACAAATAATGAGACCGGTGAAATTAAGTCGCAGACAGTTTTCATGGGCGACTTCCCACTGATGACACCACGTGGAACTTTCGTGATTAACGGAACTGAGCGTGTCGTTGTTTCGCAGATTGTCCGCTCTCCTGGCGTTTATTTTGAGCGCACCATTGAAAAAGCTTCCGACAAGGACATCTTGACCGCAAAGATTATTCCTAGCCGCGGTGCCTGGCTTGAATTTGAAGTTGATAAGAAAGATATGGTCGGTGTTCGTATCGATCGTAAGCGTAAGCAATCGGTAACGATCTTCTTGAAAGCGCTTGGTTGGACGGAAGAGCAGATCCTTGAGCAATTCGGAGAGTTTGAATCAATCCGTCTTACTCTTGAAAAAGATAACGTTAAGTCTCAGGATGAAGCATTGCTTGATATCTATCGCAAGCTTCGCCCAGGTGAGCCACCAACGAAGGAAGCTGCACAGAACCTCATCGAAAATCTTTACTTCAATCCAAAGCGCTATGACCTCGCAAAGGTTGGTCGCTTTAAGGTCAATAAGAAGTTGGGTCTCGATCTCGAACTTTCCAAGGGCCTCCTCACCATCGAAGATATCATTGCAACCATTAAGTACTTGGTCTCTCTTCACAGGGGCGATGCTCTTATGGAGTATGGTAAGGAAGTTCGTGTTGAGACCGACGATATCGATCACTTCGGAAATCGTCGTTTACGTACCGTTGGCGAGTTGATTCAGAATCAGGTTCGTACCGGTCTCTCTCGCATGGAGCGCGTTGTTCGTGAGCGCATGACCACCCAAGATGTTGAGGCAATTACTCCACAGACCTTGATCAACATTCGTCCTGTTGTTGCGTCAATCAAGGAGTTCTTTGGAACTTCTCAATTGTCACAATTCATGGATCAAACCAACCCACTTTCAGGAATGACCCACAAGCGTCGTTTATCAGCTCTTGGACCGGGTGGTTTATCTCGTGAACGCGCTGGCTTTGAAGTCCGTGACGTTCACCCATCGCATTACGGACGTATGTGTCCGATCGAAACCCCAGAAGGTCCAAACATCGGACTTATTGGCTCGCTCGCAACATATGCCCGTGTCACTCCATTTGGATTTATTGAGACTCCTTATCGCAAGGTTTCAAAGGGTAAGGTCACCGATCAAATCGATTACCTCACCGCTGACGAAGAAGATGAGCACATCATTGCGCAAGCTAATGCTCCATTAACTTCAGATTCGCATTTCGCTGAAGAACGGGTACTTGTTCGTCGCCGTGGCGGAGAAGTCGAATACATCCTTGCTGATGAAGTTGATTACATGGATGTATCTCCACGTCAGATGGTTTCTGTTGCTACCGCAATGATTCCATTCCTGGAGCATGATGATGCAAACCGTGCTCTCATGGGATCAAACATGATGCGTCAAGCAGTTCCACTACTTCGCGCCGAGGCACCTTTCGTTGGTACTGGAATGGAATTCCGCGCCGCAGTTGATGCAGGAGATGTAACTCTGGGTCGCAAGCCTGGAGTTGTCACTGAAGTTCAATCTGATGAAGTCACCGTGATGAACGATGACGGAACCACCGAGCATTACTTCGTTGAGAAGTTTGTGCGTTCTAACCAAGGTACAAGTCGCAATCAAAAAATTGTGGTTTCACAAGGAGATCGCGTTGAACCTGGTCAAGTAATTGCAGATGGCCCAAGCACTGATAAAGGCGAGATGGCTCTCGGTAAGAACCTACTTGTGGCATTTATGTCTTGGGAAGGTCACAACTACGAGGATGCGATCATTTTGTCCCAACGTCTAGTTCAAGACGATGTGCTCACTTCGATTCATATCGAAGAGTACGAAGTCGATGCGCGGGATACCAAACTTGGACCCGAGGAGATCACTCGCGATATTCCTAACGTTTCCGAGGAAGTTCTTGCAGATCTTGATGATCGCGGAATCATTCGCGTAGGTGCAGATGTAGTTCCAGGCGATATTTTGGTTGGAAAGGTAACTCCTAAGGGAGAAACCGAACTCACCCCAGAAGAACGCTTGCTCCGTGCAATCTTCGGGGAAAAGGCTCGTGAAGTTCGTGATACCTCACTCAAGGTTCCTCACGGAGAATCTGGCAAAGTTATCGGCGTATCAATCGCTGACTCCGAAGATTACGAACTTCCTGCCGGCGTTAACCAGGTAGTTCGGGTTTATGTCGCTCAAAAGCGCAAGATCCAAGATGGTGACAAGCTCGCTGGTCGCCACGGTAACAAGGGTGTTATTTCAAAGATCTTGCCGCAAGAAGATATGCCATTCCTTGAAGATGGGACTCCAGTTGATGTCGTCTTGAACCCGCTAGGTGTTCCAGGACGCATGAACGTCGGTCAGGTTCTTGAGACCCACCTTGGTTGGGTTGCAAAGTCCGGTTGGAAACTAGAAGGCAATGAAGACTGGCAGAAGGATCTCCGCGAACACGGTTTCGCTGATGTTGCTCCTGGATCAAAGGTTGCGACTCCAGTATTTGATGGCGCAAAGGAAGAAGAACTTATTGGTCTCCTTGGCTCAACTCATCCCAATAAAGATGGAATGCGTCTCATCGGCGCAAACGGAAAGGCCAACTTGTTTGATGGTCGTACCGGTGAGCCTTACAAGCAACCGATCACAGTTGGTTACATGTATATCCTCAAACTCCACCACTTGGTTGATGACAAGATCCACGCCCGTTCAACAGGTCCTTACTCAATGATTACCCAACAACCATTGGGTGGTAAAGCACAATTCGGTGGTCAGCGCTTTGGTGAGATGGAAGTTTGGGCTCTTGAAGCTTATGGAGCTGCTTACACCTTGCAAGAGTTACTCACCATCAAGTCCGATGATGTGCTCGGCCGCGTAAAGGTTTATGAAGCAATTGTTAAGGGTGAGAACATCCCAGAACCAGGTATCCCTGAGTCATTTAAGGTGCTTGTTAAGGAAATGCAATCTCTCTGCCTCAATGTTGAAGTTCTCAACAATCAGGGTATCGCAATCGAAATGCGCGATACCGATGAAGAAGTATTCCGTGCCGCCGAAGAGCTAGGTATCAACTTGTCAAGAGTTGAACCAAGCAGCGTAGAAGAAGTGTGAGGATAAACAACTATGTTAGATGTTAATTTCTTCGATGAACTGCGTATTGGTCTAGCTTCAACGGACAATATTCGTGAATGGTCTTTTGGCGAGGTAAAGAAGCCTGAAACCATTAACTACCGCACACTTAAGCCCGAGAAAGATGGTCTTTTCGATGAAAAGATCTTCGGACCTACTCGTGACTGGGAATGTTACTGCGGTAAGTACAAGCGCGTTCGATTCAAGGGCATCATCTGTGAGCGTTGTGGAGTTGAAGTAACTCGCGCAAAGGTTCGCCGTGAGCGCATGGGTCACATCGAGCTTGCTGCTCCTGTAACTCACATCTGGTACTTCAAGGGTGTTCCAAGCCGTTTGGGTTATCTTTTAGACCTTGCTCCTAAGGATCTCGAAAAGGTTATCTACTTCGCCGCCTATATGATCACTGAAGTTGATACCGAAGCTCGCGCTGAGGATCTTGCTTCACTTGAAAAGCGTCTCGCTTCAGATATCAAGAAGATTGAAACTCGTCGCGACAATGATCTTGATACTCGCCAAAAGAAACTTGAAGGCGATCTCGCCGAGCTCGAAGCAGCCGGCGAAAAAGCCGACGTCAAGCGCAAGGTTCGCGAGTCCGCAGAGCGTGAACTGAAGGCAATTCGTGATCGTGCACAACGCGAACTTGACCGTCTAGATGAAGTTTGGTCTCGCTTTAAGAACCTTAAAGTCCAAGATCTTGAGGGTGATGAAGGTCTCTACCGCGAAATGCGCGATCGTTATGGCGTTTACTTCAAGGGGGATATGGGCGCTGCTGCAATTAAAGCTCGTCTAGAAACCTTTGATCTGCAGAGCGAGTACGAAAAGCTCACCGATCTCGCACAAAACGGCAAGGGTCAGAAAAAGACTCGTGCAATTAAGCGTTTGAAGGTCGTCTCTTCATTCCTTAATACGCGTAACAAGCCTGCTTCAATGGTCTTGGATTGCGTACCTGTTATTCCACCTGATCTTCGTCCAATGGTTCAACTTGATGGTGGTCGTTTTGCGACCTCAGATCTCAATGATCTCTATCGTCGTGTCATTAATCGCAACAACCGTTTGAAGCGTCTCGCTGATCTCGGTGCTCCGGAAATTATCGTCAACAACGAGAAGCGCANNAAGCGCATGCTGCAAGAAGCAGTAGATGCGCTCTTTGATAACGGTCGTCGTGGTCGCCCAGTAACTGGCCCAGGAAACCGTCCATTGAAGTCGCTCTCAGATATGTTGAAGGGTAAGCAAGGACGTTTCCGGCAGAACCTCCTCGGAAAGCGCGTTGATTACTCCGGTCGTTCTGTAATCGTTGTTGGTCCACAACTTAAGTTGCATCAGTGCGGTCTGCCAAAGCAGATGGCCCTGGAACTTTTCAAACCATTTGTAATGAAGCGCTTGGTTGATCTCAATCATGCTCAGAATATTAAATCTGCAAAGCGAATGGTCGAGCGAGCTCGTCCAGTCGTTTGGGATGTTTTAGAAGAGGTAATTGCTGAGCATCCAGTTCTATTGAACCGCGCACCTACCTTGCACCGTCTGGGTATCCAAGCTTTCGAACCACAACTGGTTGAAGGCAAGGCAATTCAGATTCACCCACTGGTATGTACTGCATTCAATGCCGACTTTGATGGTGACCAGATGGCTGTTCACCTTCCTCTCTCTGCAGAGGCGCAGGCAGAAGCTCGCATCCTTATGTTGTCGAGCAACAACATCCTGTCTCCAGCGTCGGGTCGTCCGATAACATCTCCTACCCAGGATATGGTGCTCGGCCTCTACTTCTTGACTTCACTTCGGGATAACCAAGTTGGAGAAGGACGTGCGTTCTCTAGTCTTGCAGAAGGTCTTATGGCCTTCGATCAAGGTAGCGTCTCACTTCAAGCAAAGATCAAGATTCGCACTGAGGAGAATGGTGTCTCTGTTATTAAGGAGACAACGCTCGGCCGCATCATCTTCAACGAAGTGCTTCCAGAAGATTTCCCATATGTTGATTATGACGTCACCAAGAAACTCCTTGGGTTGATCGTTGATAATTTGGCAGAAGGTTATCCAAAGGTCACAGTTGCGGTAACACTCGATGCGCTCAAATCACTTGGTTTCTACTGGGCCACTCGCGCTGGTGTCACCATCGGAATCGAAGATGTTGTTACACCTGGTCGTAAGCGTGAAATCTTGGAAGGCTATGAAGTTAAAGCTGACAAGGTTCAATCACAGTACGAAAAGGGCCTCATCACCGATGACGAGCGTCGTCAAGAGTTGATCGAAATCTGGACCAATGCAACCAACGAAGTTGCCAAGGAGATGGAAGAAAACTTCCCTAAGACCAATCCAGTATGGATGATGGTCTACTCCGGTGCTCGTGGAAACATGATGCAGATTCGTCAGATCGCTGGTATGCGCGGACTTGTTGCTAACCCAAAGGGTGAAATTATTCCTCGCCCAATTAAGTCAAACTTCCGGGAAGGCCTATCCGTACTCGAGTACTTCATCTCCACGCACGGTGCCCGTAAGGGTCTGGCAGATACCGCGCTACGTACCGCTGACTCGGGTTATTTGACCCGCCGACTTTGCGATGTGGCACAAGATGTCATCATCCGTGAGGAAGATTGCGGTACTGATCGAGGCCTCACGCTCAAGATCGCTGCGATCAGCGCACAAGGTGAACTTGTCCGCGATGAACATGTGGAAACCGCTATGTTCGGTCGCAACTTGGCTGATGACGTTGTGGTTGATGGCAAGACAATCCTTTCAGCAGGGACAGACTTGGGCGACAAGAACATCAATATTCTTGTAACCGCTGGTGTCGCTGAAGTGAAGGTTCGTTCTGTACTTACATGCGATTCAAAGGTCGGCCAATGTGCAATGTGTTACGGCCGCTCAATGGCATCGGGCAAGATTGTTGATGTGGGTGAAGCAGTAGGAATCATCGCAGCACAATCAATCGGTGAACCTGGCACTCAGCTCACAATGCGTACCTTCCACACTGGAGGCGCAATGCTTTCAGGTGAGACTCAAATTACGCATGGACTACCACGTATCGTTGAACTCTTCGAAGCACGTACTCCTAAGGGAGTTGCGCCGATCGCAGAAACCGCCGGTGTCGTCAGTTTCCTAGAGGATGCAAAGGGTAAGAAGATCATCGTTACACCAGAAGACGGTGGAGAGCCAGTTGCTTACCCAATTACTCGTCGGCAGAAGCTCAAGGTAGAAGATGGAATGCGCGTAGGCGTAGGACAACAACTTGTGTTTGGTGCAATTGATCCGAAGCAGGTACTTCGAATCCTCGGACCTCGTCAAACTCAAGTTCACCTCGTGAATGAAATTCAAGATGTATATCGTTCACAGGGCGTTTCTATCCACGATAAGCACATCGAAATCATCGTTCGTCAGATGCTCAAGCGCATTACAGTGCTGGAGCCTGGCGACACAGATCTTCTTCCAGGTGAGCTTGTCGAACGTGGTCGCTTCGAGAATGAAAACCGTCGCGTTGTCACAAGCGGTGGCAAGGCAGCATCGGGTCGTCCAGAGCTAATGGGTATCACCAAGGCATCACTTGCAACCGAATCATGGTTGTCAGCGGCGTCCTTCCA
>PLXJ01000039.1 GCA_003151395.1 Actinomycetota bacterium
TCTGGCCGCCATCCGATGAGAAGAAAAAGACAGAAATAGGCTTCCCTTGATAATAAATAGCTTGCGCGTTACTTGGGTCGGTCTCAGTTGAAGTCACAGCACTAACCCAATTTTGTCCAACTCTGGGTTCTGACTCTTTTGCGTATCCAATGTAGGCCTGATCGTATTTAGTGTTGTAGACATTGCAGTCACACGCGACACGGAGCGTAAGGTGAGCTAATCCGTACGTTCGAGAAGCTATTGCTTGTGCCTGCAACGCAGCGGGAAGCCAACTTGAAGACATCTCGCTAATACCCAAGACATACTGATCTAGCGTCATCGTGGCGGTAATTTCGATCTTACTTCCGACCACTTTTAGTTGTACCTGTCCATATCGCAATTGAATAGATCCGGGACTTGTGGTTACCTTTACGACGGAAAATGGAAGTGGTTTTGGTCCGGTCAGCCCGCCCGTCGGCGAAGGGAAGGCCGTCGTACCCGTCCAATAGACGTTCCAGAACGTTTGACCAGGGAACGATTGGGTTGGCGATCCCTTGTTGTACATGGACGCCACGATCTTTTTGTTAATTAATGAAAACTTATAGACGCTTGATCCATCACCTAGACCACCATTGTTTAAAGAACCATCGGGATTATTTGAAAGATCAATATTAGATCGCGTAAACCCGCTGGCCATTGCAATGGAGGCAGAACTCACCTGGTGAGCAATATTTACTCTAATCAACTGGGTATCGGGAACTGCAACTACTTGAGTACCGGGAAACCAATAATTAACAATGGACTGCGCATCTTGACCCTCAAGTGCCTGTCCTTCTGCGCCAATCTGACTCATTCCAACACCATGGCCGAATCCGGATCCAGTTAAAACAAAGTGTGGTGGGATAGTTGCCCCGAAAGCCGTAGTCGGAACTATCACATAAACAAGCGCTAACAAGAGACGTTTCATCATCAGATCAAACTTTTTGGCGAAGTAATGAAACCAATCCCCCAAGAAAAGTGCATGGTTGCGAGAATTGCTGGCAACGAAACTTTCTCTTTCCAATCTCTTCCGATGACAAATGAACCGATGAGATTGCCGAGGAGATATAACCCTGCTGGTAAGAAAAAAATAGGGCTCAGAATCGAACCAAGGATGAGGGATAGAGCGGTTATCGCAACTGTTACAGGCGGCGCTAAATAGCGAAGGTTGATTGTTCCTTTGTGGTTGCGACTCACCGCGCGTCGCCAGCGACCATATTCGAAATACTGCTTAGCGAGCGCCCGAAAGTTTGGACGTGGCCGATAAGTCACGACAAGATCTGGGTCAAACCAAATGGTTCCACCTGCTTGGCGGAGTCGAAAATTTAACTCCCAATCCTGCGCCCGAGTAAATCGTTCGTCGTAACCACCGATGGCAAGCAAAGCTGTTTTGTTAAACACGCCGAGGTAGACAGTATCGGCGGGTCCCGGTTTTCCACCTGTGTGGAAGCGCGCAGCCCCCACTCCGAGCGGTGATCGCATCGCAGTTGCGACGGCGCGTTCAAAAGCACCTATGCCCGAAGCCGCCATGATCCCACCAACATTTACCGCTTTCGTTTGATTCATAACCTTGACTGCATTGGCAATATAAGTCGGAGCGATTTCGGCGTGCCCATCGATGCGGCAAATGATCGAATATTTTGAGGCGCGAATAGCCCGATTGAGCGCGGCTGCAGTTCTCCCCGACGGATTTTCGACCAAGACGATGCGCGAATCTTTTGAAGCGAGCGCCTCTGCAATTTCATTCGTTCGATCGGTTGAGGGGCCAAGTGCCAGAATGACCTCTAGCGGTCCTAGGTACTGCTGCGCCAATATCGCGGTGATCGCCTCCGCTAGGTAGCGTTCCTCATTCAAAATAGGCAGGACTACGGATACTCCCGCGGGACCACTGGCAGAAGTTTCTTCGGAATCTACATTTTGCTCGCTCATACAGCGCTCACGGTACCGTTTAGGAGCGTTACTATCGGCGCAATGACCTTAAAAATCTCTGTGATTGGTACCGGCTACCTCGGCGCCACCCACGCAACGTGCATGTCGAACCTTGGTTTTGAGGTTATCGGCGTTGATGTCGATCCCGCAAAGATTGAAAGCCTGTCTGGCGGGACTATCCCTTTTTATGAACCTAGGTTGCAGGAACTTCTACAAACCGAATTGAAATCTGGACGACTCTCATTTTCTACAGATTTCAACTCGATTAGCGATTGCGATGTCCATTTTATTTGTGTTGGTACCCCCCAAGTTGCTGATGGGTTAGCCGCGGATCTGACCTACGTTTTTTCCGCGCTCGAGGCCATCGCGCCTGTTATTAAGGATGGATCATTAGTTGTTGGAAAATCCACAGTACCTGTCGGCACAGCGGCCCGCCTCCGAGCAAAACTACTAGAGGTCAATCCAAATACTGACCTGGCATGGAACCCAGAGTTTTTGCGTGAAGGCTTTGCCGTAGAGGACACCTTAAATCCCAATCGTTTAGTCGTGGGAGTGACCAGCAGTAAGTCAGAAGAGATTTTGCGAGAGGTTTACGCGAGGAACTTGGCGGCACAAATTCCGTGGGTGGTCGCAGATCTTCCCACCTCCGAACTCGTCAAAGTAGCTGCGAATGCATTTTTGGCAACCAAAATCTCCTTCATCAACGCGATGGCTGAAATCTGCGAAGCCGCAGGTGGAGATGTCACGGTGCTGGCCAAGGCGATTGGATATGACCCGAGAATAGGAAGTCGCTTTTTACAAGCCGGCATTGGTTTTGGCGGAGGGTGTTTACCGAAGGATATTCGTGCCTTTATGGCACGGGCCGAGGAACTTGGCGCCGAACAAGCACTCGAATTTTTGCGTGAGATCGACTCCATTAATTTACGGGCGCGAAGTCGAATGATTGATCTTGTCCGAAGAGATCTCTCCGAGGATTTGAGGGGCAAGAAGATTGCTGTTTTAGGCGCTGCATTTAAACCCGATAGCGATGATGTTCGAGATTCTCCAGCCCTCGATATAGCTGTTCAGATTCAGGCAGCTGGTGCAATCGTGAGCGTTCACGATCCGAAAGCGATACCCAATGCTCGCGCACGTTTTCCTGCATTGAACTTCGCCGAAAGTATCGAAGCGTGTGTTACGGATGCGCAGTTGGTACTTCATCTAACAGAGTGGAAGGTCTACCGCGAAATCGATCCGCTCAAATTAATTGGGTTGGTAAAGAGCCCAATTATTATTGATGGCAGAAATGCACTCGACCGAGATCTTTGGCGCTCTGCGGGATGGAATTTTAGAGCGCTTGGCCGATCCGAAAATTAAAACCCGGTTCGAGTATTTCGCTTTGCATTGAGGGTTTTACCCTTTTGTAGCGATTCGACTTTTGCTTTCTCCATCATGGCGGCAATTTTTCCTGCAATCGCGCTATCAGAAGCCCCGAGAATTCGAGCAGCCAGCAACCCAGCATTTTTTGAGTTGCCTATGCCAACGGTTGCAACAGGTATACCTGCCGGCATCTGGACAATAGACAGGAGCGAATCCATCCCATCCAATACTTTAAGTGGAACAGGGACGCCTATAACCGGAAGTGTTGTGGCAGCGGCCAGCATTCCTGGTAAGTGCGCGGCTCCTCCGGCACCAGCAATAATCACTTTGTAACCGGCAGCAACTGCCCCGTGGGCAAATGCCAACATTTCATCGGGAGTTCGGTGTGCGCTGATGACATCAACGTCACAACCAATACCTAGTTCATCTAAGACTGTGGCGGCATCTGCCATCGTTGGCCAATCTGAATCGGATCCCATAACGATTGCAACATCTTTACTCATCGATGGCTCCGCTCAAATAATCAACCGCGTGACTTACTTCAGACCTTAAGTGTAGAAGATCGCTGCCAAGAAGGGTTACATGACCGACTTTTCGACCTGGTCGTAACTCCTTCATATACTGATGAATCTTGAGATCTGGCGTGCGAGCCATCAAGTGAAGATAAGGACGATATAGATCCGTACTCTTATCGGTTTCGATTCCTATGACATTTCCCATCACGGCGTATTGGGCTACAAGAGCAGTACTTCCAAGGGGCAGATTTAGCACCGCGCGCAAATGTTGTTCGAATTGACTAGTTACGGCGCCTTCGATTGTCCAATGCCCTGAATTATGTGGTCGTAGCGCCAACTCGTTGATAATAAGGCGATCGCCCACGACAAAAATTTCAACTGCCATGACCCCAACGAGATCGATCCCTTGCGCGATTGCGAGCGCGATCTGCGCGGTCTGCGCGGCGAGGGCACGAGAAAAATTAGGAATTGGCGTAACAGTCTGGGTACAAATTCCATCGCGTTGAACAGTCAAAGTAGGTGACCATGTCGCTGCCTGACCATGGGGAGATCTAGCGACCATGACAGCAATCTCGTAATCAAAGTCGAGTTTCTCTTCAAGCAGGAGCGTCTGACCAATTGAGTCATGAAGCGCTTTGAGAACCGCGAGGTCTTCAATGACAAAAACGCCTCGCCCGTCATAACCCCCAGAGACGCGCTTTGCGATCAGCGGGAATTCGAGTTCGGGAGTTCCCCCTTCATATCGTTGCCATCTTGGATTAGGAAGACCGAGTTCTGACATTTTTTCGCGCATTACCAATTTATTTTGGCTATACACAAACGAATCAGCGCTCGGGAAAACTTTTGTTCCAGATGCTTCGATAGCGCTGATCAATTCTTGCGGAATCAATTCATGTTCGAAGGTAACAACGTCGCACGAGGAAGCCCATTCGAGAACTGCTGCAAAGTCGGTCAATGAGCCAACACGATGCGGAGCAACCTGAGCGCCACTCTCGCTATCCGAGCCGGCAAATAAGGTGAGTGATATCCCTAAATCAATGGCTGGAGGAACCATCATTCGCGCAAGTTGTCCGGCGCCAATAACTCCAACAATTGGGAAACTCACATTCGCGAGTCTACCGAAGATGAAGCACATCCCCCAAGCTAATGAGATCGCCATTTTCGAGAATCAATTGTCCTTCGATATCAACATCGATCGCTCGCCCGTTGATGCTCCCGCCATCCGGTAGGAGAACGGAAACCTCCATACCGATAGTCTGCGAAAGCGCGCGGTAGCTTGGTTTCAAATCTTCTCCGGAATTCCAGCGAGCAAAGAGTTCTTCAAAACTAGTCAATATGGCGGGTAATAGCGTGTTGCGATCAAGTTCGATCCCTGACTCAATGAAGATCGAGGAAGCGCTCGGCACGGGAAGTTCGGTTGGAATTGTTGAAACGTTGATACCTATTCCCACAATAATTCCGTTGCCGTGACGTTCACACAAAACGCCGCATATCTTTCCAGAATCGGCAATCACATCATTTGGCCATTTAGTTTTAAAGTAATTCGAATCGGTTTCTTCATTTAGCGCGCGCGCGACCGCAATTCCTGCAAGCAGCGGAATCCATCCCCAGTTCAACTTTCGAGTGGGCTCGATATAGAAAGAGAAAAGTAAGGCAACGTTTGGCACCGATTCAAACTTTCGCTCCAACCTCCCTCTTCCAGCACTTTGAAATTCTGCAACTACACACTCGCCGTTACCAATCAGTTCGCTCTTCAAGAGATCCTGAGTAGAACTCACCTCAGATAACACACGTACCCGCCAGTATTTCGAAGGGAGGGCAGCGGAAATAATCGACTGATCAAGGTAAGCACGTATCACAGAAGCCTGCTTCACTAGTAAAGTGTGGATGTGACTGATGCGATAAATACTACTGCCGGCAAGATCAAGGATTTAAAAGCGCGCCTCGAAACGGCAACGCAGAGTGGATCCCCTGCAGCCATCGAAAAGCGACACGCAGCCGGTAAGTACACAGCGCGCGAGCGAGTTATGAAATTGGTTGATGCCGACTCATTTGTAGAGTTCGATGCCTTTTCAACCCATCACTCCGATAAATTTGGGATGAACAAATCGCATCCGTATGGTGATGGGGTAATCACTGGTTACGGAACAATTGATGGACGAACCGTCGCGCTCTCTTCACAAGATTTTATGGTCTTCGGTGGATCACTCGGTGAAACTATGGGTAAAAAGATCGTCAAGGTAATGGAGTTCGCACTTAAATCCGGTATCCCGATGATTGGACTGAACGATTCGGGAGGTGCCCGCATTCAAGAGGGCGTGGCCTCTCTGAGTCAATATGGTGAAATTTTCAAACGAAACGTCCGCTCTTCTGGAGTTATTCCACAAATTTCTGTGATTTTAGGACCTTGTGCTGGCGGAGCGGTTTACTCACCTGCCATCACAGATTTCACAATTATGGTGAATGAAACTTCACATATGTTTATTACTGGCCCCGACGTGATTAAAGCGGTAACGGGTGAAGAAGTTGCAATGGAAGAACTCGGCGGAGCGGCAACCCACAACACCAAAACTGGAAACTCTCATTACCTCGCAGCGGATGAAGATGCTGCGCTCGAATACGTGAAAGCGCTACTCTCATTTCTTCCGAGCAATAACCTTGATGACGCCCCAGTATTACGCCCCACCGAATCAGATGGTGTCGCTCCGAGTGATCGAGCTTTAGATTCGTTGATACCTGACAATCCAAATAAACCATATGACATGCGCATCATCATTGAAGCGATTCTGGACGAAGCCAATTTCCTGGAAGTTCACGCGCTTTTCGCGCCAAATATCCTGGTCGGTTTTGGGCGCATTGAAGGCCGCTCAGTTGGAATCATTGCAAACCAACCACAGAATTTTGCCGGAACTCTCGATATTGCTGCCTCCGAAAAGGCGGCTCGATTCGTCCGCACCTGCGATGCTTTTGGCATTCCCGTCGTTACCTTGGTCGATGTGCCTGGCTTCTTACCTGGAACCGAACAAGAATGGAATGGCATCATCCGTCGCGGTGCCAAATTGCTTTATGCATACGGCGAGGCTTCGGTGCCTTTAGTTACTGTGATTACCCGAAAGGCATATGGCGGTGCGTACATCGTTATGGGTTCTAAGCACCTCGGTGCTGATGTGAACCTGGCGTGGCCATCAGCACAAATCGCCGTCATGGGAGCTCAAGGCGCAGTAAACATTCTCTACCGGAAAGATATTGCCGAAAATCCAACGCGCACGCCAGAGTTAATAAACGAATATGAAGAACAACTGCTCAACCCATACATCGCGGCCGATCGTGGGTTTATCGATGCTGTCATCGAACCGCACACAACGCGGAGTCAGATAACTAAGGCGTTACGCGCTTTGGCTAACAAGCGCGTTGATCTACCGACACGCAAGCACGGAAATATTCCGCTTTAATGGCACACAGTAATGATTTTCCCCGAGAATTTCGTAAACTCGGTTTTACGATTCATGCTGGCACCCCGACGCAGGAAGAGCTACTTGCATTGACCCGGGCAATCGATGAGATTGAAAAAAATTCTCATCCTCCGACCAAATATCGGAGTTCATGGGCTCGGCTAAAAATTCAGAGTTCGCTACCACGTAAGTGGGGAACGACGGCATCGTGAGTAAGAATATTATTTTGGCTTCGGCATCTCCCTCGCGCAGAAGAATCCTCGAATCGGTGGGGATTGCTCCACAGATTGTCGTAAGTGGTGTCGATGAAGAGACTCCAGAGCTCATGGCGCTAAAGCCTGCAGATTTAGTAATTGCGCTTGCGATTTTAAAGGCACATACCGTTTACAACAACGAACCAGGGATACCAAATACCTTAATAATCGGCTGTGACTCCACATTTGAATTCGAAGGCGAATCACTAGGTAAGCCCATCACCATTGAAAATGCAGTTGCGCGTTGCCGGCAACTGAGCGGTAAAAGCGGTTTTCTGCACACGGGTCACTGCGTGATCGATACCGACCAAGGGATTGAAGTTGCTGATATCTCCACGTCAAAAGTGACCTTTGCGCATATGTCGGAGTCAGAAATCGCTAACTACGTTGCAACTGGTGAACCTTTAGAAGTTGCAGGTGGCTTCACTCTCGACGGTCATTCTGCGCCATTTATTTCACATATCGACGGTGATCCGAGCGGAATCATCGGTTTATCACTGCCAACACTTCGAAAAATTACCATCAACTTAGGACTCGAATGGTCCGCAGTAGTACCAGTGAAGGCGGCCAAATGAGCAGCGTTGTGAAAAGGCAAATTTCATCCGTACTAATAGCAAACCGTGGCGAAATCGCAGTACGCGTCGCGCGCGCCTGTAGAGACCACGGCGTCAAGAGCATCGCTATCTACTCCGATGAAGATCGCAACTCACTACACGTCGCTACCGCCGATGAGGCTTACGCGCTCAACGGTTTATCTGCTGCCGAGACCTATCTGGATCAGAGCAAAATCTTGGCGATCGCAAAGGAATCTGGCGCCGATGCAATACATCCCGGATATGGATTCCTCTCCGAAAATGCCGGATTTGCGGAACTCATTATCGAAGCCGGTCTCATTTGGATAGGTCCACCGCCAGCCGCAATTCGTGAATTGGGTGACAAGGTATCCGCCCGAAAAATCGCCGCCAAAGTTGGTGCGCCACTTGTCGCGGGAACAAAAGATCCCGTGGACTCTCCCGAAGAAATCATTGCATTCGCAGCGGAACATGGCCTACCCGTTGCAATCAAGGCTTCCCACGGCGGCGGCGGGCGCGGCCTAAAGGTTGCATTTACCATGGAGGAGATTCCGGAACTTTTTGCCTCTGCGGTCCGCGAAGCGATAACCGGTTTCGGTCGCGGTGAATGTTTCGTTGAACGTTATTTAGACAAACCACGCCACGTCGAAACCCAGTGTTTAGTCGATATGTATGGCAACGCCGTCGTCGTCAGCACCCGAGATTGTTCGCTGCAACGGCGCCATCAAAAATTGGTCGAAGAAGCTCCTGCGCCATTCCTTTCACAAGCCCAAATTGATCAACTGTACGCATCCTCTAAAGCCATTATGAAAGAAGTTGGATACGTCGGTGCCGGAACATGCGAGTTCCTCATTGGCCAGGATGGCACTATTTCATTTCTTGAAGTAAATACCAGACTACAAGTCGAACATCCGGTCAGCGAAGAAGTGACTGGTTTGGACCTGGTGCGCGAGCAACTAAGGATTGCGGCTGGTGAGGCAATTAATCCCCTCGATCCGATTATCCGCGGACATAGTCTTGAATTTCGCATTAATGGCGAGGACCCCGGAAACGGTTTCCTTCCCTCGCTCGGAACTATTACCAAATGGGAGGTTCCTTCCGGCCCGGGAGTCCGCATCGATGCCGGCTTTGATCATGGCCACACTATTGGTTCACATTTTGATTCACTTTTGGCGAAATTGGTCGTCACTGGGGCAACTCGGATTGAAGCGATCGAACGAGCAAGGCGGGCTTTGCGCGAGTTCGAAATCGGGGGTCTCGCCACTGCGCTGCCCTTTCATCGAGCGATCGTCAACGATCCCAACTTCACAGAAGAGTTCAAGATTTATACCAGTTACATCGAGAATGAATTTGAGAACAAGATTCCCGCCTTTAACTTTAAAGAGGGCGTAACCGCATCGAAAATCGCATCACAAAAAGTGGTCGCAGAGGTAAATGGACACCGCTTTGAAGTCGTCTTGCACTCACAAGCTCCCAAGGAGAAACGCCATCGAATCAAGAGTAATAGCGTCGCAAGCAACTCTGGAAACTCGGTTGCAAGTCCCATGCAAGGAACCGTTGTAAAGATTCTGAAGGCAAATGGCGATCGCGTTGAAGTTGGTGACCTCATTGTCGTATTGGAAGCTATGAAGATGGAGCAGCCGCTTATCGCCCAGAGGGCCGGGGTGATTGGCCAACTCGGTATTGGGGTGGGTCAGACCGTTTCCAGTGGCCAACTCTTATGCGTTATTGAAGATTAGGGAAGTTTCACCCTACCGCTTTTGAGTGCAGCGATTGCAGAAGTTACCGCGTTCGAATATTGCGCTCCGAGTTTGGTCAGCGCAACTGACTCCCCGCCATCCTTCACCGTGTACATATGTCCGAAAATTCCTTGGCTAGCATCCAACACATCAAGAATGCTCTGATCGTTGATGTTCGCACCCATCACATCTTGCACAGATATATCCACGCGCTTTGAAATCGCGCCGATCAAGATTTTCGTGCTTGATTTATCTAGCAAAAAATACTGGTCTGGTTCAACGCCAATCAAGTAGAGCGGGTGCTTTACTGTTGTAAATTTTGCAATTGAATCTTGTACTTCACTAGTCGAGGACCATTCTGAAAAAATGATATCCGCGCCTTGCGCAGTTAGTTTTCGAGTAGCCACCACCGGTAAGGTGTCAATAAACTGGCTATAGGCGATCGCCTTTGGTTTGACAGACGCGACCCCGCGCTGAAAGTCAACAAAGAATGGCGACATGATGGTTGGCGCTAAAAATCCCACTTTATTACTCTTTGTTGCGGCTCCTGCCAGCACTCCGGCCAGATAGGCCCCATCACCATTAGAAAAAATCATGTCACTAATATTGAGACTGCCAACGCTGGCATCATTGATCAACGCAAATTGGGTAGTTGGATTTTTCAAGGCTACCAACGAGACCGCCTGGGCATAACCCGCACCCACCGCAATAACTAAGGAGTAGTTAGCGCTAGCAAGAAATTGCAGCCGTGATTCCCGATCACTCTCCGAACCATTGGTAACCATCTCACGAACTGAGAGCGAAGTGAGTCCAAACTTCTTCTTGATTGCGTCAACACCTTTTGCTGCAGCGTCGTTGATCCCGTGATCTCCACGTCCACCAATGTCATATGCGATTGCGATTTTGACCAATATCGCAGCCTTCGCGGTGAGCGGCGCCAAGCTTAAAAGAAGCAAGGTTGAAACAAGTAACGCGCCTAACTTACGCACGCGGGACAAGGCCTATTCGCTCGAATGCTTCGGCGAGAGTTTTGCTCGCTACAATCTGCGCTTTTTCGGCACCTGCCTTAAGAATTGACGATAGGTGCGTTGGATCATCCAAAAGTTCTAAGGTACGAAGCCGAACTGGGCGTAGATATTCAACAACTACTTCGGCGACGTCTGCCTTAAAATCACCATATCCCTTACCTGCAAATTCAACTTCAGCTTCGGAAATGCTCTTACCTGAAAGTGCAGAATAAATAGTTAAAAGATTTGAAATTCCTGGCTTTTCGGCGATATCAAAACGTACCTCACGGCCAGTATCTGTGACTGCGCTCTTGATCTTCTTGGTATTTGACTCCGGAGTATCAAGGATTTCGATGAGACCACTCATTGAATCGGCGGACTTGCTCATCTTTGATGTTGGATCCTGTAGATCATAAATCTTGGCGCCGGCCTTCAAAATGTATCCTTCGGGAATGGTAAAAGTCTTTCCGTATTGAGAATTAAAACGCGCAGCTAGGTCTCTAGTAAGTTCGATGTGTTGGCGTTGATCTTCACCTACTGGAACTTGGTCGGCTTGGTAAAGCAAAATATCAGCGGCCATAAGCATCGGGTATGTGAAAACGCCAACTCCAACTCGATCGTTGCCAACTTTTTGTGACTTGTCTTTAAATTGGGTCATGCGGCTCGCTTCGCCAAAACCGGTGAGACACTCCATGACCCAGGCAAGTTGATTATGTTCCACGACGTGGGATTGAAGAAAGAGCGTGCAATGCTCTGGATCCACACCCAGCGCCAATAACTGTGCGATGGAAGTCAGCGTATTTTTACGAAGCTCTTTTGGATCTGGAATCGAAGTCAGCGCGTGTAAGTCAACGACGCAATAGAAAGCATCGTGGCTCTGCTGCAACTCAACCCATTGCTTGACCGCGCCTAGGTAGTTCCCGAGCTGGAAGGATCCATTGGTGGGTTGGATCCCTGAAAGTACTCTTGGCTTGGACATGCGGCTTATCTTACTGAGTGCTATTCCCTGTTAGAGATTAATATCCCCTGAGATCAAGAGTTGACCTGCCCGCTTGCCCTCCATAGTTAAAACGGTGATTCGAGCTCCTGGAAGAGCCAGCACATCATGCACCTTTGGGAGACGACCAAGATAATGCATGACAAATCCGCCCACGGTTTCGTACGGACCTTCAGGTAATGGAATACCTGTCTGCTCTCTGAGATCTTCCAGTGAAATCAGCGCATCGACCTCATAATCGCCAGTTCTTGGTTGCGCCGTGACTTCATTCTCCGGTTCGTCATACTCATCTTCAATATCGCCGATAAAACATTCAACAATATCTTCAAGGGTGACGATGCCATCGGTGCCACCGTATTCATCGAGGACAATTGCTAGATGGGCTCGCTTTACTTTTAACTCAGTGAGGGCGGGCAAAACTCCTTTTGTTGCAGGCAAAAATATAACTGGGCGCATAATGTCTAGTACTGGCTTCTGCATATCTTCATCGCGCAAATTCAAGAGATCCCGGACATGGAGAAATCCGATTACCTCGTCACTCGATCCACGAGTGACGGGATACCTCGAATGCGCGGTTCGGATTGCAACTAACTTCGCTTCGGCCAGAGTCAATCCAACATCTAGAAAATCAACTTCGGTGCGCGGCACCATGATTTCGTGAAGAACTAAATCTCCAGCGCTAAAAACATCCTCAACGATGTCACGCTCTTCATCCGAAAGTGCAGCATGCCCAGTGACAAGGTCAACCAGTTCTGCCTCTGAGATCTCACTGCGAATTTCTTGTGGTTTAAGTCCGAAGAGGCGAACAATGGCGTCGGTCGACTTGGAAAGCAACCAGATCACTGGGCGAAATGCATTTGCGATTCGATCGATAGTTGGCGCAGCTGCGAGCGCAATCTTCTCGGTTCTGTAGAGCGCTAAACGCTTTGGAACTAGTTCGCCAATCACCAGCGAGATGTAGGCAATCACCAGGGTGAGAAATACGACCGAGATTGCAGTACTCACGGTGTGGGAAGCACCCCAGCGTTCAAGAATAGGTATGGCGAAGGAACTTCCAAGCCGGGCGGATCCCAGGGCAGCCGAGAGAAAGCCACAGAATGTCACCCCAACTTGTGCGGCTGCGAGGAAGCGATTTGGGTTCTTGGTTAGTTTTGCCAGCCGCTGCGTCCGCTTGGGCTTTACTCCGCTCGCCTCCAACTGGCGAAGCTGAGACTCACGGAGCGAAATAAGCGCAATTTCAGCGGCCACAAAGATCCCCGCCACGATGATGAAAAAGAGCACTAAAAGGAGGTCAAAGAGCAACTGACCCATACTTCCGATCGGGGGGTTGGGCTCCATTTTAGGCTGTCCTCACAGGGGTAAGGGTAGCGTTCGCAGAGGCTTTCATCTGAGCCAGACTGTGACTAATCTTTACCCACCAGCTGGCTTCCGCCCGTTGGGTTTTACCTTCATCCTACGGATCGTCGGGCACGTACCTGCCCGGAGAAGGAGTTAACAACTCATGGCTTCTGTTGTATTTCAAAACGCTTCGCGTATCTACCCTGGCACAACTAAGCCGGCTGTAGACAAATTAAATCTCACCGTTCAAGATGGCGAATTTCTAGTGCTGGTTGGACCATCTGGTTGCGGTAAGTCAACATCGCTTCGCATGCTTGCGGGTCTAGAAGAGGTTGATAATGGTGCAATCTTTATCGGTGACCGCGATGTGACTGATGTCGCACCTAAAGATCGCGATATCGCAATGGTGTTCCAGTCTTACGCCCTCTACCCACATATGTCTGTTGCAGAAAACATGGGCTTTGCGCTCAAAATCGCAGGCGTAGCAAAAGAAGAGCGCGACCGTCGAGTTCTCGAAGCAGCAAAGCTGCTCGACCTCGAACCATATTTAGATCGTAAGCCGAAAGCGCTATCTGGTGGACAACGCCAGCGTGTAGCCATGGGTCGAGCAATTGTTCGTGAGCCACAAGTCTTCTTGATGGATGAACCGCTCTCCAACCTCGATGCAAAGTTGCGTGTAGCAACTCGTACCCAGATTGCTGCGCTTCAACGTCGTTTGGGAATTACAACTGTTTACGTAACCCACGATCAAGTAGAAGCTATGACAATGGGAGATCGCGTAGCGGTTCTCAAAGATGGCTTGCTCCAACAAGTTGATACACCACGTAATCTTTACGATGCACCAGTCAATGCTTTCGTTGCAGGATTCATTGGCTCACCAGCCATGAACCTTTTGACCGCTCCGGTCTACGCTGGCAATGCGCTACTTGGTGATTTCAAAATCCACGTTCCAGCAAGTGTTACCGGAACAGTAACTGTCGGTATCCGCCCAGAGGGATTCACTCCTGCTTCTGCTGGATTCCACGTCTTGGTTGAAGTTGTTGAAGAACTCGGTTCTGATGCCTTCGTTTATGGCCGTCCAGTAGACCCAGATGTGAAGTTTGCAAATGCAACAGATGAAGGCGCACAAGTTATTGTCCGCTGGGATCCAAAGCATCCACCAAAGCCAGGAGACACGATTACAGTTGAAGCTATTCCAACTGCAATCCACCTCTTTGATTCAGCATCAGGTGAGCGCATCCATCAATAAATGAAAGAATAAAAAAATCCCCCCGGTGATTATCGCCGGGGGGATTTTTTATGGTCTGTTAGGCGAGTTTCTTCTGCAAGTTCTCATCAATGGCAGCCAAGAAATCTTGGGTGTTAAGCCAAGGAGCATCCTTTGAGATCAGATGCGCTAAATCTTTGGTCATCTTGCCCGACTCGACGGTTTCAATACAGACTGTTTCTAGCGTCTTTGCAAATGCGGCGAGATCTGCATTGTCATCCAATTTTGCGCGATGCGAAAGACCTTGGGTCCACGCAAAGATTGATGCGATTGGATTAGTGGAAGTCTGCTTACCGGCTTGGTGATCGCGGTAGTGGCGAGTAACTGTGCCGTGCGCGGCTTCGGATTCAACTGTTTTTCCGTCGGGCGTCATCAAGACCGAGGTCATCAAACCGAGTGAACCATAACCTTGAGCGACGGTATCGGACTGAACGTCACCATCGTAGTTTTTGCAAGCCCAGACATATCCGCCCGGCATACGTAGTGACATTGCCACCATGTCATCGATGAGGCGGTGTTCATACCAAATTCCAAGAGCATCAAATTGACTCTTGAATTCGGCTTGAAATATCTCTTCGAAGATATCCTTAAAGCGACCGTCATAGGCCTTTAGGATTGTGTTCTTAGTAGATAGATAAACGGGGAATTTACGCAAGATTCCATAATTGAGTGAGGCTCGCGCAAAATCGCGGATTGAGTCATCTAGGTTGTACATCGCCATCGCGACACCAGAACCCGGGAAGTCGAATACTTCGTGCTCAATAGTTTTTCCACCATCTTCGGGAACAAAGGTAATAGTTAACTTTCCCTTGCCTGGCACGCGGAAATCGGTTGCACGATATTGATCACCAAAAGCGTGACGACCGATAACGATCGGAAGGGTCCAATGTGGGACAAGACGCGGAACGTTGGAAATGATAATTGGCTCACGGAAAATCACTCCGCCAAGGATGTTACGAACAGTTCCGTTAGGCGATTTCCACATCTTCTTGAGGCCAAATTCTTCAACTCGAGCCTCATCTGGAGTGATAGTTGCGCACTTAATTCCAACGCCGTGCTTCTGAATGGCATGCGCTGAATCAATGGTTACTTGATCATCCGTGGCATCGCGGTTTTGAATACTCAAATCGTAATATTCGAGATTGACGTCGAGGTAAGGCAAAATTAATTTCTCTTTAATGAACTGCCAAATAATCCGTGTCATCTCATCGCCATCAAGTTCAACAACGGTTCCAGTTACCTTAATCTTCGCCATAATTTTCCTACTTTCTTCTGAGTAGTTCTTGAGCTCAATGGATTTATTAAATATTTTTACAGGTTTTTTACATCGGCTTGCTTGGTGCGAACTGCCTCCGCAGCAACCTTGAGCGCTGCGATCTCGCTTTCGGTGAGCTCGGTTTCAACTACTTCTACAACTCCAGAGCGGCCGATTTTCGCCTCAACACCGAGGTAAACACCACTAATTCCGTATTGACCCTCTACCCATGCGCAGACCGGCATGATTTCGCCAGAATCCTCAATAACCGCCTTTGCCATCCGAGCTGCTGCAGCCGATGGTGCGTAGTAAGCAGAACCCGTCTTCAAGAGCGCAACTACCTCGGCGCCGCCGTTTCGGGTGCGATCAACAAGTTCATTAATATCCGCTTCTGAAAGTAATGAAGTCAAAGGTTGGCCGTTGACGGTGCAGCGACTTGGAACTGGAACCATCGTCTCCCCGTGAGAACCGAGCGTGAGGGTTTTTACCGATCCAACCGGGACGGCAAGTTTTTCGGCAACAAAATTGGTAAAGCGGGCGGTATCAAGCATTCCAGCCTGACCCATCACTTGATGATATGGAAAACTAGTTGCAAGTTGTGTAAGGGCAGTCATTTCATCAAGTGGATTTGAAACCACGATGATGACCGCCTTGGGGGAATGTTTGGCGATATTTTCGGCAACGCCACGGACGATTCCGGCATTTACACCAATCAGGTCCATCCGAGACATCCCGGGCTTACGTGGAAGCCCTGCCGTAATGACAACAACATCAGAATTCGCAGTCGCCTCGTAGCCGGCGCCCTCCGGCGTCGTAGTCGCACCAATTACTTTTGTTTCAAATCCTTCGATTGCACGCGACTGATTCATATCAAGCGCTAGACCTTCGGGCTTGCCCTCCACGATATCCGTAAGGACTACCGTCTCAAAGATGTCGTATTCGGCGAGTCGAAGGGCGGTTGTTGAACCATAAAATCCACTGCCGACGACCGTAACTTTTCCAGATCTGCTCATGAAGCCCTCCATAATGTGAACTAGCGGTAATCCTACTTTGCGTGAGGCAAAGTGAAAGCCAGAACAAAAAGCAGGATCGTGAACGCCATTGGAACGAGCAGCTCGATGGTCCGTTTTGTGACGCCATTCGTATAAGCAATGTAGGTGTAGAGCGCTCCACCAATTGAGACCAGTATTGAGCAGGTTCGAACGGCGCTAAAAATCCCAATTGTGACGCCGATTACAAGAAGTGTTATTGCAAGAATCCGCCAGATGCCGTCAGACCCCGGAAGACGAGGAAGTTTCTTACCGAGGGTTACGAGCACGAGCAGCCATTTCTACGACATTGGTTATTAACATCGCCCGGGTCATTGGACCGACCCCTCCAGGCATTGGAGCAATAAATGCAGCAACTTCTGCGACGCCAGGGTGGATATCCCCAATCATGCCCGCTTCCGTACGAGTGATTCCGACATCCAAAACGGTAGCTCCAGGTTTGACCATATCAGGAGTCAAAATATGCGCACTTCCAACGGCGGCAATGATGATGTCCGCTCGCCTGGTGTGGAAAGCAAGATCTTTGGTCGAAGTGTGAGTAATCGTTACCGTCGCATCATCGCCTTTTCGAGTAAGCATCAGAGAAAGTGGACGACCCACCGTTAAACCTCGACCCATGATCACGACCTCGGCTCCTTTGGTACTGATGTTATAGCGGTGGAGTAGTTCAAGAATTCCATGTGGAGTGCACGGCAATGGGGCAGGTTCTCCGATCACGAGCTTTCCCAGATTTAAAGGATGCAATCCATCGGCATCTTTATCTGGATCGATTGACTCGAGAATCAAGTTAGCAGAAATTCCTTTTGGAAGTGGCAGCTGAACAATATAACCAGTGCACTCTGCAGAATTATTTAGATCCTTAATTGCGGCCAGGACATCCGCTTGCGACGCGGTTGCTGGTAAATCGACACGAATAGAGGCGATGCCAACTTCAGCACAATCGCGGTGCTTCCCCGAAACGTAGGAATGCGAGCCTGGATCATTACCAACCAATACTGTCCCAAGTCCGGGTTTATTGGTCATAGTTGCAACGATCAAAGCTAACTCCGCTTTTATGGTTTTAGCTGTTGCCTTGCCATCGAGAATCTGTGCGCTCATATTCAAATCCTAACTATGCATGTGAGAAGTGGCGAACACCGGTAAAAAACATGGCAATTCCCGCGCTCTTTGCTGCCGCTATTACCTCTTCGTCGCGAACGCTTCCTCCAGGTTGCACCACTGCGATGATGCCGGCGTCTATCAAGATCTGCAGTCCATCGGCAAAGGGGAAGAACGCATCGCTTGCCGCAACAGAACCACGCGCTCGATCACCGGCGCGAGATACGGCAAGTTTTGCAGAATCAACTCGATTGACCTGGCCCATTCCAACTCCGACGGACGCTCCATCATGCGCTAACAAAATTGCGTTACTTTTTACCGCTCGAATAGTTCTCCATGCGAATTGCAAATCAGCTAATACTTCAACATCGACTGGTTCACCCGAAACTTGCTTCCAGAGTTTTGCGCTATCACCGGGTGCGTTAATGAGGTCAGTTTCCTGAATCAGTAGTCCCCCGGAAATCGGGCGACGCTCCACTCCTGAATTCACGTAATGATCAAGGGTAAGAATCCTGATCGATGGTTTCTTGGAAAGTACTTCTACTGCCCCGTCTTCATAGCTTGGGGCAATTATAACTTCGGTGAATACCTCTGCCAAAGATTTGGCCATGGCAAGGGATACCGGTCGATTTGTGGCAACGACTCCTCCAAAGGCCGATACTGGGTCACAGGCATGCGCCTTTTCGTACGCATCCTCAATTCGAAGACCGATTGCTATCCCGCACGGATTAGCGTGTTTGATAATCGCAACGCAAGGTTCACTATGGTCATACGCACTCCGAACAGCCGCATCCGCGTCGGTGTAATTATTAAAAGACATCTCTTTGCCATGCAATTGAACGGCTTGGGCGATGCCGGGTTGAATCCAAGAAGTTGCGTTCGAATATACGCTCGCACGTTGATGGGGATTTTCACCGTAGCGAAGTGAAGCTATACGATGAAAAATCGCCGCCTTCCACTCATCTTCTACTTCTAGTTGTTCACCTAACCAGGTGGCAATTGCAGCGTCATATTCGGCGGTAGTGCGGAAAGTTTCCATCGCTAATCGAGTGCGTTCCTCTAGCGTAAATCCTCCATTGGAGATTGCACGGTAGAGCATTTCGTACTGCTCTGGATTGGATATGACCGCCACAGAACCATGATTTTTTGCTGCTCCGCGCAGCATCGAGGGACCACCAATATCTATCTGCTCGATACATTCCGCAAAATCATTCGTTGATGCAATTGTCTGCGTAAATGGATAGAGGTTTATTACGATCAAATCAAACGGGGCAATGTCGTGTGAAGCGATCGCGGCAAGGTGCTCCGGATTATTTTGATCGGCCAATATTCCACCGTGAATCCGCGGGTGCAGAGTTTTTACCCTTCCACCCATCATCTCCGGAAAGCCGGTGTAATCCTCCACCGCAATCACGGGTATTCCCGCCGCAGCTAAAGTCTTGGCAGTGGATCCTGTTGAAAGAATTTCAGTGCCGGCGGCGGCGAGGGCAGTTCCGAGTTCAACTAAACCAGTTTTATCATAGACGCTAATGAGCGCACGGCGTATTGGCTTAATTGTGTTCACAGGTTTCCTGTCCGTCCATATCCTACGAGCGTCTCTACAATGAGGGCTCGTTCAGCAATCTTAATGCGTTCATGCAATGAAGATTCATCATCACTCTCGTTGATGATCACAGATTGCTGGGAAATGATGGGACCCGTATCCATTCCACTGTCTACCCAATGCACAGTTATACCCGTGACGGTTGCCCCGGCGGCTAGCGCGTCTCGCACTGGATGTGCGCCAGGAAATAGGGGTAACAGCGCCGGATGAGTATTAATGACGCTAAAGGTTGTGACGAAGCGAGGGGAGAGAATTCGCATAAATCCAACGCTCACCACCAGATCTGGTGCAAAAGTTTCTGCAACACTAAATATCTCTTGATCCCACGCGGTTCGATCTTTCCCCACGGGCAAATAAATCGCAGGAATTCCATACTTATTGGCAATGCTTAAAACGGGGGAATCTTTATCACTTATGAGGCCTATAAAATCTGCAGCGATTTGACCAGTTCGGTGGGCTTCCAATATTGCCGCTGCCAACGTCCCGGTACCCGAGGCCAGTAGCAAAATTCGCTTAGCCACGATGAGTGACTCTCTGAAATGCTGCAGGGAGAAAGAGTACGAGAACCGAACTAACCAGGTAGGCAACTCCGAGAACGGCGCTAAAGTGCCACCAAATAACACCAATTGGATTCAAATTGCTGATCAACAATTCCCCAGCTGACAGATACGCGATCGCGCCGATAACAATGAAAAAACGAATTCCTTGACTGAGCGCGGCTCTTGTCATCCGAAAAAATGAACTCTCGGCGCGACGAATATAAAGAAAAACCAGTATGAAGAAGAGAACCCAAAAGGAGGTGACATAAATTAATTCTTTGTGAACTGAAGTTGGTAGCGCAGAAACAAAGGGAAGCGCTGGGACTTGTCCGATCTTTATTTGGGTACCGTTTATAACCGAGTGCGCGCCGAATGAAAATCCAATCCCAGTTATATACGAGAGTGCGGCTAATGCGAAGTTTGGTAGATATAAAATTTGGAGTGCGGCAAAGAGAATTCCACCTACAGCGCCTGGAGCGAGCACGATGGAAATACTGTGCGCAATCCTCCAATGCTCACCAAGCGCGATCGCAAACGCGAGGGAACCGATGCCAAGCGCGATCAAAAAGAGGTAACCCGCAAAATAAAAACTCCGATTTTTTATTTGGGTGAAATCACCGGTTGCGACAATTGCAATGACAAAAGTGAATATTGGCGTGAGATAAAGATTGGGTTCAACACCGTGATATCTGGATACCACAGCTACTAACTCAGAAAGTAGGGAATACCAGAAGGCGTAGAACAACCTAGCTCCATTGAGTTTTGAAAAAGCAGTTTGGACCGTAGCGAGCCCACGACGAATTGCCCACATTGGATAAAGCACCGCGAGCAAAGGGAGAAATGTTAACTTTCCAACTGGCAGAGTAAATGGAATCAAATGCGCCCCAAGATATAACCATGCTGAAATGCGAATCGGATCAGTGGTACTTCCTGTCGTGCTTCCTGCGGTCGCCCAGCTAAAAAGTGCAATAAAGGCGAGCGGGAAGAGGGTTAACGCCACGCTTCGAAGGGCCTGTCTAAATGAGACCCCCAAAGCGCGAGCAATCATTTATTAGCCGTTAAGTATCGCGCGCATTAAATTCGCGGTCTCACTCGGAGTCTTGCCCACTTGTACCCCCGCGGCCTCCAGCGCCACTTTCTTTGCTTCAGCAGTACCAGAGGAACCCGAAACAATCGCACCAGCATGGCCCATCGTCTTGCCCTCTGGGGCGGTGAACCCAGCCACATAACCGACGACTGGCTTTGTCACATATGAAGCGATGAACGCCGCGGCGCGCTCTTCTGCATCTCCACCGATTTCACCGATCATCACAATTGCGTCGGTATCTGGATCATCTTGAAAGGCTTTGAGACAATCTATATGTGTCGTTCCAATAATTGGGTCGCCACCGATACCGACGGCGGTACTAAACCCAATATCTCGCAACTCGTACATCATTTGGTAGGTCAACGTCCCTGACTTTGAAACAAGTCCGATCCGACCGGGACCGGTGATATCACCAGGAATAATTCCAATATTCGAAAGCCCTGGGCTAATTAATCCTGGGCAATTAGGTCCCACGAGGCGAGTAGTTCCTTTTGCTACGGCGTGAGCATAGAAAGTCGCAGTATCGTGGACTGGAATTCCCTCTGTAATAACGACTACAAGTGGTAGCGCTGCATCAATCGCATCCATCACAGCATCTTTAGCAAACTTTGGCGGGCCGAATACTACGGAAGCATTGGCCCCAGTTACTGCAACAGCTTCGGCAACGGTATTAAAGACCGGAAGGTTCCTACCTTCGATCTCTACAGTCTGTCCGCCCTTTCCAGGGGTAACTCCGCCGACAATATTGGTTCCGTACTTGAGCATTCGGCCGGTGTGCTTGGTTCCTTCAGAACCTGTCATTCCTTGGACCAGGAGTCGGGTCTCTTTATTAATGAAGATCGCCATTTACTTCGCCGCCAATTCTGCAGCTCTAGCAGCTGCCCCATCCATGGTGTCTAACTGTTGCACCAATGGGTGCGCCGCTTCATTCAAAATTCTGCGGCCTTCTAGAACATTGTTTCCATCTAATCTGACAACAATTGGTTTGGTTGCCTTATCTCCCAAAATTTCAAGAGCGTGAACGATTCCATTCGCGACGGCGTCACACGCTGTGATTCCACCAAATACATTTACAAATACGCTACGAACATCGGAGTCGCCCAAAATAATCGACAGTCCGTTAGCCATTACCTCGGCAGATGCTCCGCCGCCAATATCCAAGAAATTGGCTGGTTTTACTCCATATTTTTCACCCGCGTAAGCAACCACATCCAACGTACTCATCACAAGTCCGGCGCCGTTACCAATAATGCCGACCTCGCCATCTAGTTTTACGTAATTGAGGTTTTTAGCTTTTGCCGCGGCTTCAAGTGGATTTGCAGCAGCATGATCAACTAGAGCTTCGTGGTTTGGGTGGCGGAAATCAGCGCTGTCATCCAGCGTCACCTTGCCATCGAGGGCGATGATGCGTCCATCCTCAGTTTTCACGAGCGGATTGATCTCCATCAGGGTCGCATCTTCAGAAACAAATGCGGCCCACAGTTTGAGAAGCACATCTGCTACATCATTAACAACGCTTTCGGGGAACTGACCAGCCTTAACAATTTCGAGGGCTTTGTCGTGACTAATTCCCACATTTGGATCTATACCAACGCGGGCCAACTTTTCGGGCTGCGAGTGCGCAACTTCCTCGATTTCCATTCCACCCGCGACCGATGCCATGACGAGAAAATTTCGATTCGCGCGATCAAGCAATATCGCCATGTAGTACTCCTCGGCGATCGGCGCCGCTTGCGCGATCATCACCTGATGCACGATATGTCCTTTGATATCCATTCCAAGAATGGCTTCCGCCTTAACTCGCGCATCTGCAGAATCGACAGCTAGCTTTACTCCGCCCGCCTTGCCGCGACCGCCAACTTTTACTTGCGCTTTAACGACAACTTTTCCACCCATCTTCGCAGCAGCTTGCTCGGCTTCATCAGCAGTAGTTGCGACCGCGCCGGCGAGTACTGGAATGTCATGTGCTTCAAAGAGATCTCGAGCTTGATACTCAAAGAGATCCACGCGCTACCCCGATCATTAGAATGTAAGGAAGTGACTACAGGCGTAAATCCTACTTGTCCTTATGCGCGGTATATAAAAAACCTCTTGCATGTGGCTCAGAGGCGCTCGACAGGGGCGTAGCGCAGCAATAGTCGCTTCTCCCCTAAACTTCCAAAATCGATCGTCGCTTCAGCGCGATCTCCCGCGCCGGCAACAGCAACCACCTTTCCCAACCCAAATGTGTCATGCGACACACGATCGCCAACTTCCAACACTATGGTTGCATCGACTTTCTTGCCTGTTGCACGTGGTGGTGGCCCAAAGGTTCGCGCAGCGGGGTTCCGAGATGTAGGAGAAGACGTCACCGCGTTCCAGGATATGACTCCCTCTGGGATCTCTGCCAAGAAACGCGAAGGTGGGTTGTGGGTAGGCGCACCCCATGAAGAGCGATACTCAGATCGCGATAAATATAAACGCTTGCGAGCTCGCGTTAACCCAACATATGCCAGGCGACGTTCCTCTTCAATTTCAGCTCGGTCTCCCAAGGTCCGTGAATGCGGAAAAATTCCCTCTTCCATCCCGGTTAAAAATACTGTTGGAAATTCCAAACCTTTTGCGGTGTGAAGGGTCATCATCGTGACAACGCCCCCGTGATCTTCGCCATCTGGAATTTGATCAGAATCCGCAACAAGCGAGACATCCTCCAAGAAACCAGAGAGTGAGATCTCCTCTCCGACATCAATTTCCGATTCTTCGTACTCGGCAGCTACCGAAACCAGCTCTTGCAAATTCTCAACTCTTCCTTCGTCTTGCGGATCACTGCTATTTGCAAGTTCGGCAAGCAAGCCACTCTGCTCCAAAACTGCTTGCGCGATAAGGGACGGCTTAGTATTTGCCTCGACCAAGGTTCGTAAAGTGTCTAGGAGATGGATGAAATCATTGATAGCACTGAGTGAACGACTAGGAATTCCCACTGCATTTTTCGCGTCGGAGAGGGCACGCCAAAAAGAAATTCCCGATGTTTTAGCGTGAAGATCAACCACATCTAGCGCCCGATCTCCGATTCCACGTTTGGGTGTGTTGATAATGCGACGAAGTGAAATTTCGTCTTCTGGATTAACAAGGACGCGCAGATATCCCAAGAAATCCTTCACTTCTTTCCGTTCATAGAATCGCACCCCACCAACAACTTTGTATGGAATTGCTGAGCGAAGAAATGTCTCCTCAAATATTCGGGATTGAGCGTTGGTGCGATAGAAAATCGCGGTCTCTCCTGGATTGGAAGCGCCCGCATCTCGTAACCGCCTGATTTCCCCGACCACAAATTCTGCCTCGTCATGATCGCTCTCGGCCACATAGCCCGTGACTTCTTCACCCGCGCCTTCTTGCGACCACAAGTTCTTCGCTTTGCGCCCTTCGTTATTGGAAATTACGGCATTGGCCGCGGTAAGAATATTTTGAGTAGAACGATAATTTTGTTCCAGTAGAACGGTTTTAGCTGTCGGATAGTCCTCTTCAAAGGCCAGAATATTTCGAATATTTGCGCCACGAAATGCATAAATCGACTGATCCGCATCGCCAACAACACAGAGTTCGGCAAGTGGAAAGGGCTCTCCAGGGATTCCGACTAGTTCGCGTATTAAAATGTACTGGGCATGATTTGTATCTTGATATTCATCGACCAAAATCTGTCTAAATCTCGAACGATACCTCGCGCGCGCCTCCGGAAAACGTTGTAGCACCTCAACCGTTTTACCGATGAGGTCATCAAAATCCATCGCACTCGCGGCAGATAATCGCTTTTGATAAAGCGCAAAAATCTCTGCAACGATCTGTTCGAAATAATTAGTAGTCTGGTTTGCGTAATCCGCCGGACCTATCAACTCGTTTTTTGCCGCCGAAATAAGGCCTTGAATTGCCCGGGCTGCATATTGCTTTGAGTCCAAATTTAATTCGCGAATTATCACGGTCAATAAACGAAGGGTGTCACTGGAATCATAAATCGTGAAGGAATTTGAATAGCCTAAGCGAGAGGCTTCCTGACGAAGTATCCGAACGCAGGCTGAGTGAAAGGTGGATACCCACATAGCCCTGGCTCGCTCTCCCACGAGTTCGGCAACCCGCTCCTTCATCTCCGCTGCGGCCTTATTTGTGAAGGTAATTGCCAAAACTTCATATGGGGCCACTCCGCGTTCCCCTAGTAAATATGCGATACGTCTAGTCAATACCCGAGTTTTCCCTGACCCAGCTCCAGCAACGACCAGCAGTGGACTCCCTTGGTGAATTACAGCTGCACGCTGTTGTGGGTTCAGACCCTCCAGAAGAGACATGAACGGGAGTCTATCCGCCCAGCATCTCTCCATTGGGTCTCAAGTGGGAATGGCATTTAAAGTAGTATTGCAATATGGAACTATTGCTTGATAGCGAAGTAGAACGCATCCTCGTTGTAACCGCCCACCCTGATGATCTCGACTTCGGTGCCGGGGGAACAATCGCCCAGTGGACAGCAAAAGGAATCGCTGTTTCATATTGCATCTGCACCAACGGTGATCAAGGCGGAGTTGACCCAAAAATTACGCGAGATGAGATGAAACAGATTCGCAGGAGAGAGCAGACCGAAGCCGGAAGAGTGCTTGGGGTTACTGACATTCATTTCTTGGATTATCGGGATGGATGGTTAGTTCCGACAATTGAGCTTCGCAAAGATATTGTGCGGGTAATTCGTAAGGTTCGGCCGCAACGCATGCTGATTCAGAGCCCAGAAAGAAATTGGAACCGTTTAGGTGCAAGCCACCCCGACCACCTTGCAGCCGGAGAGGCCGCGATTCAAGCGATTTATCCCGACTCTGGAAATCCATTCGCTTTTGAAGATTTGCTTCACGACGAACACCTAGAGCCATGGGAAATCAAAGAAGCCTGGGTAATGATGGCTGAAGGAAATGATCACCACGTTGATATCACCGATAGTTTTGCGCTCAAAATGCAAGCGCTTGCTGCGCACGCGAGCCAGACTTCACATGTTGCAGGCTTCGAGGAACGTATCCGAGAATGGGGAACACGGAATGGTGCCTCCGTTGGGCTTACCGATGGACGACTCGCGGAGACCTTCAAAATCGTTTCGCTAAGGTGAGCTAACTTAAATTATTTAACTGTCACCGAGGTAATTGCAATCGTCATTTTTGGCTTGCCATCTGAACCGCCGCCAAGAACTCCCGCGGCAGCGACCTTCTGAACAATGTCAAGTCCCTTTGTTACAACACCCCAAATTGAATAGTTTGCTCCCAGCGTCGTATCTTTATACACTATAAAAAATTGACTGCCATTAGTATTTGGTCCGGAGTTAGCCATTGCTACTGTTCCAGCAGGATAGTTATCTGTACTTCCCTTGGGTAAGTTTTCATCCGGTGGCCCCCATGGAAGTCCGCCGTTGCCAGATGCAGTTGGATCTCCACATTGAAGCACGTAAATCCCTGACGTCGTTATCCGATGACATAACGAATTATCAAAGTATCCCGACTTTGCGAGTACGGTCATACCTATTACCGTCAACGGAGCTTTATGGCCGAACGCCTTAAATACAATCTGACCACAATTGGTATTAAGAGTAAATGTGCGATCGACCTGCGCAGCCTTGGCATCGGGTGTAGGAACAGGCATTGGATTATGAGCTACCGCATTCGTTGGTGCACACGTCAAAGTTGATTTTGTTTTAGCTGCAAAACTTGAATCGGAAAATACAATCGCAGAAAGCCCGAAAGCAAAAATAGCAACTGCAGCGAGCTCTGCAATGAGCTTCTTGTTGCGCTTCACTTTTACTCCCATTCAATAGTTCCAGGTGGCTTGCTCGTTATATCGAGCGTCACGCGGTTTACTTCTCTCACTTCATTTGTAATTCGAGTTGAAATTCTTTCCAACACGTCGTACGGCAACCGACTCCAGTCTGCAGTCATTGCATCTTCACTCGATACTGGTCGTAGAACAATGGGATGACCATATGTTCGTCCATCTCCTTGCACACCGACACTTCGGACATCTGCAAGAAGTACAACTGGACATTGCCAGATCTCGCGATCAAGACCCGCTAATTTTAACTCTTCGCGCGCAATAAAATCGGCTAAACGGAGAATGCTAAGACGATTCTCAGTAACTTCACCGATGATGCGAATTGCCAAGCCGGGACCTGGGAAGGGTTGCCGCCAAACAATTTCGGCGGGAAGTCCAAGTTCAATGCCGACTTCGCGTACCTCATCTTTAAATAAGGTGCGCAATGGTTCAATGAGAGTGAACTGAAGATCATCTGGTAATCCGCCTACATTGTGGTGAGATTTAATATTTGCAGTTCCAGTACCACCACCAGATTCAACTACATCAGGGTAGAGCGTTCCTTGAACCAAGAAATCCACGCTTTCATGCGATGATATTTCTCTCGCCGCTGATTCAAAGGCACGAATAAATTCCGCTCCAATAATTTTTCGTTTGGATTCGGGATCGGTCACTCCAGCAAGAGCTTTCATAAATGTTTCGCGGGCATCCACAATTTTCAAATCAACGCCGGTTGCCGCAACAAAATCTTGCTCAACTTGTTGTGCTTCACCCTGCCGAAGTAATCCATGATCAACAAAGACGCACGTTAATTGAGATCCGATCGCTTTTTGAACGATTGCTGCGGCTACTGCCGAATCAACGCCACCGGAAAGTCCACAGATCACGTGCTTGCTTCCGACCAGGGATTGAATCTTGGCGACTTCTGTCGCAACAATATTCTCACTCGTCCAGGTCGGATTACATCCCACTATATCTATCAACCAACGCCTCAAAATTTCCTGGCCATTTTCGGAGTGCAAAACCTCCGGATGGAATTGAACGCCTGCCAACTTGGCATCTCCGTTTTCAAAGGCCACGATCGGTGTATCCGCTGTTCGAGCAGTTGCAACAAAGCCCGCAGGCACTTGAGTAACAGAGTCACCATGACTCATCCAGACTCGTGACTGAGATTCCAACCCGGTGAGTAATTTGGAATTATTATCATGACTCATCGAAGTGCGTCCGAATTCTGATTTTCCAGTCTGCGTGACGATGCCACCGAGCGCTGCCGCCATTGCCTGAAACCCATAACAAATTCCAAAAGTTGGAATGTTATATTTAAAAATTTCAGGATCGAGCGTAGGAGCCCCCACTTCATAAACACTTGAAGGTCCACCACTTAAAATTATCGCTGTTGGTTTTTTCGCCATCATTTCAGCGACCGACATCGTTGATGGAACGATCTCTGAATAGACGTTCGCTTGGCGAACTCGACGAGCAATCAGTTGCGCGTATTGGGCTCCGAAGTCGACAACGAGTACGAGATCAGGCACGATCAATAACGACTTCTACCCGCTGGAATTCTTTGAGATCGGAATATCCGGATGTTGCCATTCCGCGACGCAGCGCGCCAAACAAGTTCATCGAACCATCTGCGGTGTGGGAAGGGCCGGTAAGAATTTCCTTTAACGTGCCCACTGTTCCAACGTGGACTCTGTCACCTCGTGGAAGTACCGAGTGGTGTGCCTCCGAGCCCCAATGCCAACCTTTGCCAGGTGCTTCGACCGCACGGGCAAGCGGACTTCCCATCATGACGGCGTCCGCACCACAAGCAATTGCTTTAGCAATATCACCGCTACGACCTACCGATCCATCTGCGATTACGTGGACATAACGACCACCAGATTCATCCATATAGTCTCGGCGAGCTGAGGCAACTTCGGCAACTGCAGAGGCCATGGGAACCGCGATTCCAAGGACGGTACGCGTTGTGTGCGCCGCTCCGCCACCAAATCCAACCAATACTCCGGCCGCTCCGGCCCGCATCAAATGAAGCGCACCTATTGCAGTTGCGCACCCGCCGACGATAACCGGTACATCAAGTTCGTAGATAAATTTCTTTAAATTGAGTGGTTCGGTCTTTGAAGAGACATGTTCTGCGCTTACCGTCGTTCCCCGAATAACAAAGAGGTCCACTCCTGCCTTTACGACCACCTCATGAAGCTCTGCTGTTCTTTGTGGTGACAAGGCGGCAGCAACCGTTACTCCCGAGGCGCGAATTTCAGCGATCCTCGCTTTAATGAGTTCTGGTTGAATCGGAGCTGCGTACAACTCCTGCATCCGAGCAATCGCCTGCTCCTGCGGAAGTGAAGCGATTTCTCCGAGTTGAATTCGTGGATCTGCGTGACGCGTCCACAGTCCTTCTAGATTGAGTACCCCTACCCCACCGAGTTTTCCAATCGCAATAGCGGTTTCGGGAGATACCACCGAATCCATGGGGGCAGCGAGCATTGGTAATTCAAATTTATAGGCATCAATCTGCCATTGAATCGATACCTCTTCCGGATCGCGTGTGCGTCGATTCGGAACGATCGCAATATCGTCAAAAGAATAAGCGATATGCGCGCGCTTTCCAGGACCGATCTCAATTTCGTTCATTGCGATTTCTCATCTCTTTCTTTGGCCGGTTTTCCATGGCTCAATTGCCACCGCGATAATTGGGGGCATCTGCTACATCGAAGATGTCATGCGGGTGGCTCTCTTGAAGTCCGGCAGCAGTAATTTGAATGAGTTGACCTTTGCTTTTAAGTTCGGCGATATTGGCAGCCCCTGCATAACCCATTCCTGATCGCAGACCGCCAACTAATTGGTGCACAACATCCGCAACTGAGCCGCTGTACTTGACCTTGCCTTCAATACCTTCCGGGACCAATTTATCTTCCGCAAGCACATCATCTTGCATGTAGCGATCCTTGGAGTATGACTTCTGCTCACCGCGCGATTGCATCGCTCCAAGTGAGCCCATCCCACGATAACCTTTAAATTTTTTTCCGTTAATTTCAATCAGATCAGCAGGTGATTCATCGCACCCAGCAAGAAGTGAGCCGAGCATCACAGTGTCTGCGCCAGCAACAATGGCCTTCGCAATATCACCTGAATGTTGCAATCCACCGTCGGCAATAAGTGGAATACCGGCGGTCACACACGCTTTGTGGGCCTCCATAATTGCAGTGAGTTGTGGAACTCCTACGCCAGCCACTACGCGGGTAGTGCAAATGGAACCTGGACCAACTCCAACTTTGACTGCATCAACCCCGGCATTAATAAGTGCTTGCGCGCCGGCACGGGTAGCAACGTTGCCACCAATTACATCGACGTGACCAAATTCTTTTTTAATGCGGGCGACCGCCTCTAGGACGCCACGATGATGGCCATGTGCGGTATCGACAACTATGACGTTCACACCGGCCGCGATAAGTGCAACGGCGCGTTTGTATCCATCTTCTCCGACACCAACTGCGGCACCGACAATCCCATGCGCAATTGCTAACCGCACCTGATTAACCTGGTCTTCAATGGATAAATTCCGGTGCAAAATCCCGATTCCACCGGCCTTTGCCATCGCTATCGCCATTGCGGACTCCGTCACGGTATCCATCGCAGATGAAATAACAGGTACTGAAAGTGAGATATTGCGCGTGAGTCTAGTTTTTGTATCCACTTCGCTTGGAACTACATCTGAGGCATCCGGAAGTAGTAACACATCGTCATAAGTCAGACCCAGGAGGATTACTTTGTCTCGGGTCTGATCCATCATGGGCTTAGTGTAGGGGCACGATATAGCCCGCCCTCAAAATGAAAGTAGTCTTACAGCCCCAACGCATTCATGATTTCCTGCCGGGCACTCGAAAGATCCGAGACCACATAAGCGCCCTCATAACTGCCCTCATAACTGCCCTGGTGTGCGAAGGTGGCCCAACCTGGACCTCCCAAGATCACTCGCGGAGTTGGACGAACGATCGGTAGACCCTTTACTATCTCAAACGAAGCATTTTCCGGGAGTTGAGCCCATAAAAAGATAGCGGCAGGTGCGGAGCGACGAACTACTTCGTTAATAGCATTTGAAGGAGTGCGAGCGCCAAGGAATTGGACCTGGATACCGACCTGCGCCAAAGCCGCCGCTAAGGCGGTAATCGCGAGAGAGTGCGACTCCTCACCGACGCATGCGAGGAGAATGGGAACTTCATTCTTAGGATGGGCCACAACAATCTGTTCGGTCAAAACCTTTTTTACAACATCGGTGATCATGTGCTCTGAGGCGATACTTTCGCCGGTTCGTTCCCATTCATCACCGATCACGCAAAGTAAAGGAACCAGGAGATTTACCCAAGTGGCCTCAACTCCATGCTGCACAATTTGGCTACGCATCACCGTTTCTAGTGTCCGACGGTCTAGAGACCGGGCCGCCTTGAATAACTGTTTTACTAGTTCGGTATCCACTGCGCAGAGCGAATCGGTTTTATTAACGCCGGACTCCTCTTCGAAATTACCCTGGTGCGCAATTGCCATTCCAGCCGCCTCAACCGGCGTCACCCCAGAAATTACGAGCTTATGCATGTAGCGCAATCTCGCGAAATCCGCTGCGCTGTACTTGCGGTGTGCGCCGAGACAGTGACCGCTTGGCCCAAGTCCGTAACGCCTATCCCAGGTACGAAGAGTGCCAGGGGCAACTCCAAGCCTGCGGGCGACCGCCGAGACGGTCAATCTCCCCATATGGGGGTCCTCAGAGCCCGCGAGCGCGGATTGTGACTCAGAAGACATGCGCTAATAGTCGCGGAACGGGACTATTTCTGCCACTCGGAGTGTTCATGAAACAGAGGGATATCACTCAAATCACACCTCTTTTAGTTGAACAGCCTATGAATCGATTGTATAGTCGCATTCTAAGGAAGAAGGAGGGCACCATGGCCGAGATTTCAAGACTTCCCCGTCCCGTTGCATCTGAGTGGGAATGGCAATATCAAGGCGCCTGTCGTGAACTTCCGACTGAAATGTTCTTCCATCCGGACGGTGAACGCGGACCAAGGCGGGCAAGTCGCGAGGCGACGGCTAAAGCCGTATGTGCCACCTGCCCAGTTATTGAGGCTTGTCGCAAACATGCACTTGCTGTTCAAGAACCGTATGGAATTTGGGGAGGTCTCTCCGAAGAAGATCGTCTCGCAATCGGTGAGCAGAACGAGCGATTTAGTCGCCCGAAAATCATTCTTACACCAGCCTCTTAATTTTAAGTATTAAAAAACCCCTGGCCAAAATGACCAGGGGTTTTTCTAACTAACTTTTAATTAGTAGTTAGCGGTTAGTGGTTATGTCCGCCGGGCCCGTGCGAATGACCATGCGAAGCGGCTTGCTCGCGTTGTTCATCCTCCGGAGTCTCGTAAACAAGTGCTTCTGTCGTAATAAACATCGCGGCAATCGAAGCGGCATTTGCTAGCGCCGAACGAGTTACCTTGACTGGATCTATCACACCGACTTTGACGAGGTCTTCGTAAATATCGGTTGCAGCGTTGAATCCATCATTTGGAGCCAAAGAGCGAACCTTTGCGACGACGACATAGCCTTCGTGCCCAGCGTTCTCTGCGATCCAACGCAGTGGTTCATCGCAAGCCTTGCGAACTAAGCGAACTCCAACGGCGCGGTCACCTTCAAAACCTAGATCTCCTTCGAGAGCAGCCGCCGCGTGAACGAGCGCTGCGCCTCCGCCAACGACGATGCCCTCTTCTACTGCCGCACGGGTAGCGGAGATTGCATCTTCCAAGCGGTGCTTCTTCTCTTTTAACTCGACTTCAGTATGTGCGCCAACTTTGATCACACAAACTCCGCCAGCAAGTTTCGCGACGCGCTCTTGCAGCTTTTCGCGATCCCACTCAGAATCCGTTGCAGCGAGTTCATTACGAATCTCATTTACGCGGGCTGCAACTCCAGCTTTATCTCCGGCGCCATCAACGATTGTTGTTGCATCCTTAGTGATAACTACGCGACGAGCTTTTCCAAGCAGATCCAAAGTGACTTGATCTAGTTTGAGACCAACCTCGGAAGTAATAACCTGACCCCCGGTCAAGATCGCAATGTCTTGCAACATTGCCTTACGTCGATCACCAAATCCGGGAGCTTTTACAGCTGCTGATGTGAATGTTCCACGCATACGATTGACGACGAGGGTAGAAAGCGCCTCCCCCTCAACATCTTCAGCGATGATCAAGAGCGGCTTATTTGCCTGCGCCACTTTTTCAAGAACTGGAAGTATGTCAGAGAGTGATGAGATCTTTTGGGCTGAAATCAAGATGAAGGCATCTTCAAGAACAGTTTCCATGCGATCTGAATCGGTAACGAAATATGGACTGATGTAACCCTTGTCGAATTGCATTCCCTCAGTAAAGTCGAGTTCAAGACCCGTAGTTGACGATTCCTCAACGGTGATGACGCCATCTTTGCCGACCTTATCCATTGCATCAGCGATCAGGTCACCAATTGCCTTGTCTTGCGCAGAAATAGTTGCAACATCTGCAATCTGATCTTTGCTCGAGACTGGAATCGAATTCTTCTTCAACTCTTCAGAAATCGCTTTTACTGCGGCTTCAATTCCGAATTTGATATCCATCGGTTGAGCACCTGCAGCGAGGTTACGAATACCTTCGCGTACCATTGCTTGCGCCAACACGGTTGCCGTAGTTGTTCCATCACCTGCGACATCATTGGTCTTTTCCGCAACTTGCTTAACAAGTTGCGCACCCATATTTTCGGCAGGATCTTCAAGTTCAATTTCTTTTGCGATTGTTACGCCGTCGTTTGTAATCAAAGGTGCACCGTATCCCTTTGCGAGAACGACGTTACGTCCACGAGGTCCAAGGGTCACCTTTACGGTGTCGGCAAGAATATTGACTCCACGTTCCATCGCACGACGAGCTTTTTCGTCGAAAGCTAAAGTTTTACCCATGTCGCTTACTTCTCAATGATTGCTAGTACGTCGCGGGCAGAGAGAACGAGGTATTCCTCGTTGTTGTACTTGACTTCAGTTCCACCGTACTTGCTATAAAGAACTACGTCTCCGACTTTTACGTCCATTGGAGTACGTACGCCATCGTCAAAGCGACCTGGGCCGACGGCAACAACTGTGCCCTCTTGTGGCTTCTCTTTTGCGGTATCTGGAATAACCAGTCCTGATGCCGTGGTCTGCTCGGCCTCAATGGCCTTTACGACGATGCGATCTTCAAGTGGCTTAATGGCAACGGCCATGATGTGCTCCTTTTTTCAATGTGTTTCGAATCCGTGGATTTCCACCGCTCGCGGACCTTCTGCGAATTAGCAGAGTAGAGGCGAGAGTGCTAACCAAACTCTAGCGAAAGGCGCTAGAGGGTGCCAAACGAGGGGTGGTGGACTGGGGTGAGCGGGGATTTAGAGGCGAAATCCAGCTGCCCGAGCTTCGGTACGTGCTTCACGAAGCCGACGAAGCCGCTTTACCAGCATCGGCTGGCTCACCAAGGCCGCTTCGCGGTCAATCAGGTTATTGAGGAGTTGGTAATAGGCCGGAGGCGTCAAATCGAAGAGCTCTTTGATTGAGGACTCCTTGGCACCGGCGTAGCGCCACCATTGCCTTTCGAAGTCCAAGATCCGAAGTTCGAGTTCCGTGAGGCAGGCGGTCGAATTTACCTCTGCATTAGCTTGAATCGGATGCAATTCCATGCCTTGATACTAAATGCTGCGCCTGACATTTTCAGGCAATCAATCACTCTGGCGCCTTCGTGTTGCGTAACTCGCTATCTTTTCGAAGCGCCTCTTTAATAATATTTTTTGCCATTCTGGGAAAAATCAGATGATGAAAGGGCAGAACCGCTCCCCAATAAAGGCGCCCCCCGACTCCCTTAGGTTGAAAACTTGCTTTTAGATTTAACCTTCTAGTTGTTCGACCTTCATGCTCCATCTCATCAACAGTAAATTGCAACCAAGCTTTTCCGGGGAGAATCATTTCGGCATAAAGAGTTAACTCATGATTTGCATGCAGACTTTCAACGCGCCAGAAATCCAAACTCTCACCTTGGCGCAAAAAATTTGGATCGCGACGGCCGCGGCGAAGCCCGACTCCGCCCATTAATCGATCAAGTAATCCACGCAACCACCAAAGAGAGTCAGCGCCATACCATCCGCGACTCCCGCCAATCTCTTCAATGCTCTTCCACAGCGAGGATAGTGAGGCATCCGTGTAAAGAATTTGTTCATCATGAAATTCCGCCTCACCCGCCCACGCCGGATCAGATTGAGTTTTTTGCCATGGCGGCATGATTACATCTGCATCCGACCATCGCGATTCGACTTCATGACGTTCTACTTTTGAAATTGCCAACTCAAAGGCAGTAGAAACGCTTAACAAACCTGAAGGTGGGGGAGGAATTATTTGAGAGATCGCATGTTTTTTATCAACCACGGATTCATTTGCTAAAGATCCTACCAATGGGCGAGCTAGTGCAACAGGAACTGGGGTTACCAAACCAATCCAAAGACTGGAAAGCCAGACCGATAAAAATGGAACTTTAATTATTATACGTTTACGTAATTTTGAAACTCGCGCAAACTCTTCAATCAAATTCGCATAGGTAAAAATATCCGGCCCGCCAATGTCATAGACCTCTGAAACTGGTTCCGGGAGGTTCGCTGCCTTTGAAAGATAGTAGAGAACATCTCGAATCGCGATTGGTTGCGTTCGGTTATTTACCCACTTTGGGGTAATCATCACCGGCAATCTATGCGTCATATGCCGAATCATTTCGAAGGACGCGGAACCTGAACCAATGATTATTCCAGCTCTGATCTGAAGTACGGGGACACCAAATTTCGCCAGACAAGTGCCCGTAGAAGCTCTGGAGGCTAGATGCTGACTAGCTTTGTTACTGCCACTGTTTACGATCCCACCGAGATAAATTATCTGCTTTACGTTTGCATCCTTTGCCGCTTGACCAAAGGTGAGTGCCATTTTCTGTTCCAACTGATCAAAGCGTGGACCTGCTCCAATGGAATGGAGGAGATAGAAAGCCGTGTGTACACCTTCAAGTGCTGGAATTATCTGCGAGTATTCGGTTGCACTCCCGACTACCACTTCCACTTTCGAATACCAAGGTTGTCCAACAATTTTCTCTTTGTCCCGAACAAGGACACGAACGAGCGCTCCTTGACTCAAAAGCGTGGTTACTAGGCGACTTCCGACATACCCTGAGGCGCCCGTCACAAGAACTTTACGAACCTGCGGAACCGTGTCCATGTGATTAACAGTAGACTCCGAACCTAAATCTGGAGAGATGAATCCTCAGAATTAAAAAGGATAGGTTCATGACCAAACCACGCGTTGTAATCCTCGGTGGAGGATTTGGAGGTCTCGCCACGGCTGAGGCCCTCGGACACTACGCAGATGTCACTGTCGTTGACCAAAATAACTATCAAACTTTTCTTCCGCTTCTGTATCAGGTGGCAACCGCAGGCATCGCCGCCGACCACATCGCCTATCCAATTCGAGGTGCACTCCGTAAATCCGGTGGACGATTTCATATGGGTTCTCCAATCTCCATCGATCATAAGAACAAAACAGTAAAGCTCGACAGTAGCGAGGTCATCCCTTTTGATCATCTGGTGGTTGCTCTTGGTTCGGTGACCGCAGATTTTGGAATTCCAGGGGTTTACGAATTCGGACTTGGGATGAAGTCGATCCATGAATCACTCACTATTCGTTCTGAAATTATGCGTCGTTACGAAGATCTCTGCCGCTTCCAAGATGACACTCGTCTCAAAGTTGTCATTGTTGGCGGCGGACCTACTGGTGTTGAAATGGCGGGAGCCCTCGGAGAACTCATTAAGGGTCCACTGCGTAGCGATCAAGCAGAAGCAGCCGCAAATATCGATGTTTTTCTCGTAGAGGCAGGACCTCGGCTTCTACCCATGTTTGACGCATCGCTCACCGAAAAAGCCAAGACCGAACTAGAAAAGCTCGGTGTTAATGTCATGCTAAAAGCTGCCGTTAAATCCCTCGAATCTGGGGAGATTAACTTTGCAGATGGCTCCTCAATGCGCGCCCACATCATGGTCTGGGCGGCTGGAGTAACGTCCGCGCCGACCATCTATGACCTCAACATCCCGACCGAGGGATTCCGACTAAAAACTGATCAGACGATGCAGATCTCGCACTACCCATACATCTGGGCGGTTGGAGACTGCGCTGGCGCTCGCGGAGCAAATGGCCGCTTTCTACCTCAAGTCGCACCGGTTGCTATGCAACAAGGTCGGTTTGTAGCCGAGCAGATCAAACGCGCAAGTAAAGGTCAAAAACTCAAAGAATTTATATACAAAGATAAGGGATCGATGGCGACCATCGGTCGTCATAAGGCGATCCTGCAGGTTAAGAAATTAAAAATCAGCGGACCTATTGCCTGGTTTGGCTGGCTCTTCCTCCACCTATTTTATTTGATGGGTGGCAGAAACCGAATCGGCACAATCGCGGATTGGTCCTGGAATTACTTCACCTTCGATCGCGGTAACCGCCACATTATGGATTCACTCTAAAGATATGAGTTACGTCAGCCTTCGTGGACATCAAACGTGGAGCGTTGAATATCCCAATAATGGCGCGCCATTGGTGCTTCTACACGGTGGTTTGAGTGCAACAGAGAACTTCGATTATCACATCTTGCCTGCGATTGAAGATCGCTTCCATGTTTACGGATACGACCGGAGTGCGCACGGCAGAACTGGAGCGCGCCAGGGTTATTACCACTTTGATTTTCAATGTGAGGAAGCCATTGCGTACTTAGAGGATGTTGTCGGTGCACCAGCTCATTTACTTGGGCACAGTGACGGGGGAATCATCGCTTTGTTGGTGGCAATTGCTAGACCAGATCTAGTCCTCTCCATCATCGCAACCGGGGCTAATTACACCTGGGATGCAGGATTAACTTTGGATGGTGAAATAGTCGTGACCGATGAAAACCGCGCGGAGTTCGCGGAGCGATCACCAGATAGCCCACAGCTGCTCGAGCTTATAATTCAGAAAGCTCACGAAGTCTGGGCAACCGAACCAAATATGACCTTAGAACAACTTGCAACAATCACTTGCCCGGTACTGGTAGTCAACGGGGACGATGAACCATTTAGCCCACATCATGGCGTCGACCTATATCAAGCGCTACCTAATGGTCGGTTGGCGATAATTCCCGGTTCGCCCCATGCAACCCATAAAATAAAACCGCATATTTTGTTGCCGATCATCCAAGATTTTTATGATCATCCAGAGCCTCGCGGGGAATCAAATCCATTCCAGGAAATTACTGGAGATTAATTAAGGAACAAGTGCTGTCATTGTGTTTGCAAGGTTAAAGAGCAAGTTTGGATAAACACCCAGCACGAGTGTCATTACAAAACAGATCACGATGCCCGTTGAGACCAAAAATGAAGGAACTGCAACTGTAACCGTATCGTCAGTCGGTTCTTTGAAGAACATGATGAGAACGACGCGAAGGTAAAAAATTAGCGCGATCGCACTGGAAATCACACCGACTATCACAAGTGCAATATTTCCAGTCGCATAAGCCGAGGTAAAAATTGAGAATTTGGCAATAAATCCAGCGGTGAGTGGAATTCCACCAAAGCTCATTAAAAATAGTGCGAAAGCAGTAGCAACTCCGGGGGACTTCTTGGCTAATCCGGCCCAGCGATTGAGGTCACTCACCTCACCCGTGGAATCACGAACAAGCGTCACAATTCCGAATGCTCCTATCGTCGCGAATCCATAGGCAACTAAGTAGAACATCATTGAGGTAAGGCCGGCTTTGCTCAACGCAACCACACCTGCAAGCAGAAAGCCTGCGTGGGTAATAGAGGAGTAGGCCAAGGATCGCTTAACGTCGCGCTGTGAAATCACAGCAATAGCTCCCCCAGCCATGGTCACAATTGAAATCGCAACAAAAACCGGACGCCAGTCATTTTGAACCGACGAGAAGGCCACAATAAAGATTCGGAACATTGCTCCAAACGCGGCGACCTTGGTACATGCCGCCATGAAACCAGTAACCGGAGTTGGAGCGCCTTGATAGACATCGGGAGTCCAAGAGTGAAACGGAACTGCGCCGACCTTAAAGAGGAGACCAACGGAGATGAAGAGAACTCCTAGAAGCAAGAAGATTTGGTTCGCACCAGAAACCGCTGCAGCGGTGCGAATAGCGCTGAGTGAGAGGCTTCCAGAGAAACCATAGAGAAAAGCCGCACCAAACAAGAAGAATGCAGAGGAATACGCTCCAAGGAGGAAATATTTGAGTGCAGCTTCTTGCGACAAGAGGCGACGGCGCCTAGCGAGTCCCGTCACAATATAAAGCGGAATGGAAAGCACCTCGAGAGCGACAAAAAGGGTGATGAGATCGTGGGCAACGGGAAAGAGCAACATTCCAGATATCGCAAAGAGGACTAGCGGATAAATCTCTGTCATCTGCTGCCCAGAACTAATCGCTAGGGCCTCCTCTGGTGAACCAGGGAGCGCAGAGGCTTGTGGCGCAAAATGATCATTCTGGGAGAAGAAAAGTAGTGCCACAAATGCCAACGCCAAAATTGTTCCTTGGAGGAACAACCCGCCGCCATCGATTGAAACTGAGTCGACTGCCGCCGATTGTGATTGGGCGCTGCGAATGGAAATTACCCAACCAAAGGAAACGGCAACGGTCAGCAGCGCAATAATGAGTTGAATTCGGGCGCGATAGAGCCTTCCGATAAAGCCTTCTACGAGCACACCTAAAAGCGCACCACCTAAAACGATCAGAATCGGGGCAAGTAAGTTGTAGTTAAGCGCCGGCGATGTAAGCATTATTTACCTGCCAATGGGGTTGGGTCACTGATCGAAGCCTGCGCCATCACTTGGCTCGTCGCGGGATCAATAATATGAATGGCCGGCTTTGGGTAGAAACCAAGCAAGACCAGCGCAATAATTACTGGAGCGATTGCGGCTTTTTCACGCCAATTTAAATCGGGAGTATCTTCATTTCCCGCTTGAAGCGGACCATGCAATGAACGTTGTACCAAGATCAAGACATAGAGAGCAGCTAGAACAATTCCGAGTGTTCCAATAACAGCTGCCGCTGGGTAACGAGTGAATGTGCCAACGAGTACCAAGAATTCGCTAACGAAGCTAGAGAGACCTGGAAGTGCAAGCGCTGACATACCAGCGATAAAGAAGCACCAAGCCATCACCGGAGTTATCCGCTGTAATCCGCCGAAGTCAGCAATTTGCGATGACTTGCGCCGTTGGATCATCCAACCCCCAACCAAGAAAAGTCCGGCGGTAGAAAAACCATGGTTAACCATGTACAAAGTGGCGCCAGTAATTCCTTGGCTGGTCATAGCAAAAATTCCTAAGACGATAAATCCAAAGTGTGAGATCGAGGTGAAAGCAATCAGCGAATTAAGATCTTTCTGGCCAATTGCCAAGAAGGCACCATAGATAATCGAGATTAGTGAGAGAACGATGATGTAAGGGGCAAAGGTTTTTGAGGCATCCGGGAAAAGCGTCAAACAGAATCGAATCATTCCGTAAGTACCGACTTTGTCTAGAACACCTAATACCAAAATCGAAGTTCCTGGAGTTGCCGATCTCGCCGCTCCTGGAAGCCAGGTATGGAAGGGAAAGAGCGGAGCTTTTATTGCAAAGGCGATAAAAAATCCGAGGAAGAGCCAATCTTGGGTGTTATGGCTTATCTTCAGGTGCGAGAGCGTCGTTACATCAAAAGATCCTGGACCCTGATGCAAAGACACGACAAAGATGCCGATAACCGCTGCCAGCATCAAGAGCCCACCAAAGAGACTGTAAAGCAAGAACTTCAGAGCAGCAGCGGCACGATCCCCGCGGCCGAAACCACCAATTAAGAAGTAGACCGGAACTAACATCGCTTCGAAGATTACATAGAACAAAAAGAGATCCGTAGCGGCAAATACTGCAACAAGAGAGGTTTCAAGAATCAAGATCAGCATATAAAAAGTCTTAATACTCCATCTGCCATTTTCGGCTTCGTTCCAACCGCCAACTATCACGATCGGTACCAGAACTGTGGTGAGCAAAATCAAAGCTAGTGCGAGGCCATCGATTCCAACCGCATATCTAGTGCCGAATACCTTAAACCAAGAATGAGATTCCACTAACTGAAACCCAGTTTGGCCAAATTTATATTTGGTCAAAATGAGGAGTGAACTAATCAATGTAAGGATTGAAGTCGCCAGCGCGATCAACTTAATTAACTGCGTATTTTCACGAGGTGCTACTGCAAGGGCGAGGCTACCAAATAGCGGCAGAATCATCGTGAGTGTTAGTAAGTTCACGCGGTAACCACCCAAAGAATCAAGGCGCCAATAAAGACACCAACAAACATCGTTAAGGCATACGAGCGAACGTAACCATTTTGAATTTTGCGAAGGACATCTGAGATTTCACTAACGAGCCATCCAACAAATCGAACCGCGCCGTCAATCACATAGTGATCTGTAACCACTAGTCCGGTAGTGATAGCAGTTCCAGGTTTTACCAGGACGGCATCGTTGAATGCATCTTGATAAAGATCATTGCGGGCAATCTTGGTAAAAATCGAAACTTTCGCCGGAGCAATTTCAGGAACAGTGCGATATTTGGCAACCGCTTGCCATGCTCCAAGGGCGACNNGGTTGTAGCCAGTTGACCAACGAGCTTCCAAAACTTAACAAGAATCCAGACGCGACGGAACCAACTGCCAAAATGATCATTGGTCCCCACATTAATACTGAACTCTCATGGGGATGGGAACCCTCTTTCCAACGTTTTGCGCCCGCAAAAGTCAGGACAACGACGCGGGTCATATAAAACGCAGTGATGGCAGCACCCAGAAGGGCTGCTCCACCAAGAACAATTCCTTTTGCGCCACCTTGATTAAAGGCAGTTTCAATAATTTTGTCCTTCGAATAAAAACCAGCGAATGGCGGTACTCCTAAAATTGCTAGGTAACCGAGGCCAAATGTCACGGCGGTTATCGGCATTAACTTTGCTAAGCCGCCATATTTCCGCATGTTTACTTCATCATCCATGCCATGCATGACCGAGCCTGCGCCGAGGAACATCCCGGCTTTAAAGAAACCATGGGTCAGCAAGTGCATAATGGCAAAGGCGTAACCGACAGGTCCGAGGCCGGTCGCCAAGATCATGTAGCCAATTTGTGACATCGTCGAAGCAGCAAGTACTTTTTTGATGTCATCTTTTGCGGTACCGACTATTGCTCCAAAGAGCAGAGTAATAACACCGACCGTAACGACAAGTATTCGGGCGGTCGATGATGCGTCAAAGATAAAGTTGGAACGAGTAATCAAGTAAACACCGGCGGTGACCATCGTCGCCGCATGGATCAACGCCGAAACCGGCGTCGGGCCTTCCATTGCGTCGGGAAGCCAAGTGTGCAGCGNNTGTGCTGATTTACCGGCGGCAGCTAAGAGCAGCATCGCGCCAATAGTGGTTAGCGCTGCTGGTGAAGCGTGCGGAGCTCCGGCTTTAACTCCGGTAAAGGAAACCGTACCAAATTGCGAGAAAGAGATCATGATGGCAAGTGAAAGCCCAACATCTCCAAGACGGTTAGCAATGAATGCCTTTTTCGCCGCAACAGCATAAGCGGGATTTTGATTCCAGAAACCAATGAGTAGGTATGACGCTAAACCAACGCCTTCCCAACCGACATATAAATTGAGGTATGAATCACCAAGTACCAGAAGAAGCATCGCGGCGATAAAGAAGTTGAGATAGGCAAAGAAGCGGCGGCGATCTTTATCGTGATCCATATAAGCGATNNGCTATGCATCGCCATGAACTCCGAAACACCAATCCCAAATGTTGCGGCCGATACCAGAGTCGCCAAGATATGACCCCATTTATCCGCGATGCGCCCCAGAAGGAGCAGAAGTCCCGCACTAAAGAGCGGAAGGGCGATGAGGTAGACCAAGTGGCTGCTAGTTCTCATTAGTTCTTCAACAAACTGGCATCATCAACTGAAGCCGATCGACGGGAGCGGTAAATGGTCACGATAATCGCAAGGCCAACGACAACCTCGCAAGCTGCAACCACCATCGTAAAGAAGGACGCAACTTGGCCATCTAAATTTCCATGAATACGCGAAAATGTAACCAGCGCTAAGTTGGCTGCATTAAGCATTAGCTCGATACACATAAAAATAACGATGGCATTTCTACGAATCAAAACTCCAAGTGCGCCGATCGAAAATAAGATGACGGAGAGATAGAGGTAATTTGAAATATCCATTTAGTCCTCCTGCTCTTCAATATGTTCAAGAGCGAATCCCGAATTGGTAATGATGTCTCCGCGCGACCGAAGCGTTTGCGAAACCGAGGTTGGAGCGGGTGATCCATCGGGCAACATTGCAGGAACATCGACCGCGTTGTGTCTGGCATAGACACCAGATGCAGGCAGTCCCGCGGCATCGCCGAGTGAAACCTTTCTGAATCGGGCAATCGAAAGATCCCTTTGCGCAAAGGGTGATCGCACCTTCTGGGAATGCGCCAAAACCATCGCGCCTAGAGCAGCCGTAATGAGCAGGGCGGAGACAACTTCAAAAGCCCAGACGTACTGTGTGAATAGTAATTTAGCCAAACCTTGAACATTTCCGTTGACGTTTGCCGCCGCTAATCCAAGCGCCGGTGCACCTACAGCGGCCCGTCCAAGGAGCGAAACGATCAATCCTCCAAGACCAATAGCGGCAATAATCGATGGGACCCGTTGTCCTTTAACGTTCTCGACAAATGACTCTGAACTATCCACACCCACGAGCATGAGAATAAAGAGGAAGAGCATCATGACTGCGCCGGTGTAAACCACAATTTGAACAATTCCAAGAAATAGTGCGTCTTCGGCAATATAGAAAATCGCCAGGGTTACCATCACCCAAGCTAAAAGTAGCGCTGAGTGAACCGCTTTTTTTACCACCAAGATGCCGAGCGCAGCAAGCGTTGCGAGCGGTGCCAATATCCAGAATTGAACCGCTTCAGGTGTCGCGGTTCGTCCAACAGTAAGCGCGAGGTGGAAAGAATTATGCAACATCCTATTTTTCTCCGACCGGTTCTTGTGAAGGGTCTGAACCGGTGATCTCGCCTTTGTAATAATTAAGATGACTTGAATCTGGATACATTGGATGCGGCGGGGCAATCATTCCCGGACGTAGAGGAGCTAGGAGATCTTCTTTCTCAAAAATCAACTTCGCGCGATCGTCATCGGCTAATTCATATTCATTGGTCATGGTGAGTGCACGAGTCGGACACGCCTCGATGCAGAGCCCGCAGAAAATGCAACGTAAATAGTTGATTTGATAAACCTGACCGAATCGCTCCCCAGGTGAGAATCGCTCAGTTTCAGTATTGTCCGCACCCTCCACGTAGATTGCATCTGCAGGGCAGGCCCAAGCACATAGTTCGCAACCAATACATTTTTCTAGACCATCGTCGTAACGATTAAGTTGATGGCGTCCATGAAAACGTTCTGCGGTTGGTTCTTTTTCCTCTGGATACTGAACCGTGTTGACCTTCTTGAACATAGTGGCAAAGGTGACCCAGAAGCCCAATAATTGTTCGGAGAAACTCTTTGCTTCATCAGCCATTCTGATTCTCCAATTCGGTTGCTTCAGCGGCTTCAACTATTTGGTTGACATCCAAGGTAATTTCCCGGAGCAAGGTCTGTCCCGGCAGCAGCGGAACAGGGAAGCTTGGTGCGGGGAGTTCTGGCAACATCCCAGCTTCCTTAGCCTTAGTTACAGAGCGGTCATACAGGGTCGTCACCATAACAACGAGTAAAACTATTCCGATGCTAAATCCAAAGACAACAGGACGACTTACTGCGCGCTGCGACATGACACGTAGGGTCGCTAATACCAAGATCCATACCAAACTTGTTGGAATCAGAACTTTCCAACCAAATTTCATAAATTGGTCATAACGCAGCCGAGGCAGAGTTCCGCGAAGCCAGACGAATACGAAGAAGAAGCCAACCACTTTGGCAACAAACCAGAAGAGCGTAAACCAACCACCAAGCCAGTTCTCAGTAAAAGTCAGCCCTGGCAAGGCGTGATAACCACCCAAAAAGAGCGTCGTTGCAAGCGCAGAAACCGCCACGATATTTACATATTCGGCCAAGAAAAAGAGGGCAAATTTAAGAGATGAGTACTCGGTATGAAATCCACCGACGAGTTCGCCTTCGGCTTCTGCCAAGTCAAACGGTGCGCGGTTTGTCTCCCCGACCATAGAAATAACAAAAATAACAAATGAAGGGAAGAGAACTACAGCGAACCACCATTGATGTTGNNACCTCGTAAGAAATAACCTGTGCGCTGGAGCGCAATCCACCGAGCAGTGGATAAGTTGAACCAGAAGACCAGCCAGCAAGCACAATTCCATAAACTCCAATGGATGAGATTGCAAGAATGTAAAGGACGCTGACCGGTAGATCCGTCAATTGCATTGCGGTTTCGTGACCGAAGAGAGTTACCTTGCCGGTAAATGGAATAACGGCAAAAGCCATGAAACAAGTTGTTGCGGAAATAATAGGAGCGACGATAAAAACTATTTTGTCTGCCGCGGCAGGAATGAGATCTTCTTTGAGTGCTAATTTAATTCCGTCAGCTAGAGCCTGAAGTAAGCCAAATTTACCGACGCGGTTAGGACCAAGTCGCATCTGCATTCGAGCGACTATTCGCCGTTCACCCCAAACCGCCATCAATGTACAGACAACGCAGAAAACAAAGACAAGGAGCCCTTTGATAAGGATTAACCAACCTGGATCCTGTCCAATGAGTGTTGCAGTTGTGCTCATCGCTTCACTACTTTGACCGCGCCACTAGTAAAGCCGAGGGATGGAATAACTTGAGATCCCGCAGAATTTCTGGGCACCCACACTAAATTATCCGCGATCTCTCGAATTGAGACAGGAAGTTCAATGGAACCACGCTCACTCGATATGACGACCGAATCCGATTCACTTACTCCAAGCCCTGCAGCAGTTGCGCTCGAAAGATGCGCCCGCGCTTGCTTTGCAGTGCCAGCCAAGTTGGCTTCGCCAAGTTGAAGCGTTCCAAGATCGAGTAGGAATCGCCACGAAACGAGCTTCATCCCACCTGGCTGAAGTGCCTCAGTTTCGCGCTTGGAAAAGACTGGCTTTGCGCCATCCCATGAACCAAGGGATTGGATCTCGCGAGCGGTAGCAGTTACGGTCGGTAGATTGATAGGTGTACCCATTTCATCTGCCAGGATCGAGAGAATTCGAACGTCGCTTCGGAGTTCAGCATCTTCTACACCTTTCTCGAAGTGGCGCGCGCTTGCCCGCCAATCGAGATAAGAGCCACTTTTTTCAATAACCGCCGCGACAGGAAGTACGACGTCGGCAACAGCTGTAACTGCGCTATGAGAGATTTCAAGTGACACAACAAATGTATTAAGAAGTTGATTGAGAGCGTCGGCTGAAATATCCATTGGGTCAACGCCACCAATTAAAACGGCGTCCAAAGATTCGTTGTCCAGCGCGGTCAATATTTCTGAAGTTGAACGTCCTACCGTTGATGGAAGTGAATTAACTCCCCACGCGCTCTGCACATCAACACGTGCTGCAGAATCCGTCACTGGACGATTTCCAGGTAAAAGATTTCCGATGGCACCTGCAGCAAGCGCTCCTCGTTCACCAGCGCGACGGGGAATCCACGCCAACTTTGCTCCACTTGATTGGGCGAGTTCGAGCGCGGCTGTAAGCCCACCGCTGACTTCTGCGGTTCGCTCGCCAACCAAGATAACGCTATTTGCGGTCAGCCCGGTTATGTCGGCTGCACTCTTTACTAAGTGAGCGTTAAGTTTTTTGCTGCCTCGGCTCGCGATTGGAGCATCTGAAGTCACTACTAAACCGCGCTTGCGTACTTGGTGATAAACCCGCAAGAAAACAATCGGTGACTCTTCCTCTGGTTCAAAACCGAGGAGAACAACCTGATCCGCTTTATCGATATCGATGTAGGAGGTATTTAAGTCGGTGACAATGGCAGCTAGGAAATCGCGTTCCTCATCTGAATGCGGACGGGCGCGGAAATCGATGTCATTAGTATTTAACGCTACGCGAGCAAACTTGGAGTAACCATAGGCATCTTCGTGCGTTAAGCGGCCACCTGCTAAAACTCCAACGCGCTTGCCTTTAAGACCTACCGCTGCTGCGGCTAGCGCCTCCGGCCAAGATGCTTCATGTAACTCACCATCGCTCCCCCGAACTAATGGGCTTTTCACTCGTTCGCGAGTCGTTATGTATTTAAATGCCCAACGTCCTTTGTCGCAGTTCCACTCTTGGTTTACTGCCGGATCATCGCCAGCCAGACGGCGCAGCGTCTTATCGCGACGAATATCGGTNNAAATCAAATGGCCGAGCCCTAAAGCGGTATGAAGCTCCGGTGAGCGCCCCAACCGGACAAATTTGAACAGTATTGCCCGAGTAATAAGACTCAAAAGGATCTTTTTCGTAGATACCGACTTGCTGGAGCGCTCCGCGCTCGTTCAAGGTTATAAATGGATCGCCTGCAATCTCCTCAGAGAAACGAGTGCAGCGTGCGCAGAGCACACAGCGTTCGCGATCGAGCAATACTTGTGATGAAATATTGATTGGTTTTTCGAAGGTTCGCTTCACTCCCTCAAAACGCGTCTCGGAACGTCCGACAGACATCGCCTGATTCTGAAGTGGACATTCGCCACCCTTATCGCAGACTGGGCAATCGAGAGGATGATTAACTAATAGGAACTCCATGATTCCCTCTTGTGCTTTCGCGGCAACAGGAGAGGTGTTCTGAGTTTTAACGACCATTCCATTTTCGACCGGCATGGTGCATGAAGCTTGCGGCTTAGGAAATGCGCGGCCGTTTATTTCAACATCAACCAAACATTGACGGCAAGCACCTGCCGGGGCCAACAAGGGGTGATCACAAAAACGAGGAATTGCAATCCCTAATTGTTCGGCGGCGCGAATGATAAGCGTCCCTTTGGGAACGGTAACTTCAACCCCATCGATAATGGCCGAAACGGTCTCCACCGCAACTACTGCTTGCTCCGGGGTCATTTAGGCACCTGCCGTTTCAAAAAGTGTTGAGGCAACTGGATCAAAAGGACATCCGCCATTTGTTAAGTGAGTGATGTATTCGGCACGGAAATACTTGAGCGAGGAGATAATCGGGGAAACTGCGCCATCTGCAAGCGCGCAGAACGAGCGACCCGCAATGTTGTCGCAAAGATCCAATAACTTTTCCAAATCAGATTCGGTACCTTTACCAGCTTCCAAATCCTTAAGCATTTGAACCAACCACCATGTTCCTTCGCGGCAGGGCGTGCATTTACCGCAAGACTCGTGTTTATAAAACTCAACCCAACGAAGTACCGCGCGGACGACACATGTTGTCTCATCAAAGATCTGCAGCGCCTTAGTCCCCAACATTGAACCTGCGGCAGAAACGCCTTCGTAATCCAACGGAACATCTAAATGCTCTGCGGTAAACATTGGCGTTGATGAACCACCCGGAGTCCAAAACTTTAGTTCGTGCCCAGGTCGGATCCCTCCAGCCAGTTCCAGGATCTCGCGCAAAGTAATTCCTAGTGGGGCTTCAAATTGTCCTGGATTAACGACGTGTCCCGAAAGCGAGTAAAGCGTGAAACCTTTGCTCTTTTCGGTACCCATCGACTGGAACCATTCGACTCCATTTTTGATAATCGATGGAACTGAAGCAATGGATTCCACATTGTTGACCACTGTTGGCATTGCATAAAGGCCAGCGATCGCAGGGAAAGGTGGACGTAAGCGCGGTTGTCCACGGAAACCTTCTAGTGAGTCGAGGAGTGCGGTTTCTTCACCGCAAATATATGCACCGGCGCCAGCATGCAAAGTAAGTTCTAAATCGAATCCGCTTCCAAGAATATTCTTGCCCAGCAATCCAGCTGCATAAGCGTCTTCAATCGCCTTTTGAACTCTGCGGAAGATGTGCACCACTTCGCCACGGAGATAGATAAAAGAATGGTTAGCCCGAATCGCATATGAACCAATGATTACGCCCTCGATCAATACATGTGGATCTGCCAGAAGCAAAGGCATATCTTTACATGTTCCAGGTTCGGATTCGTCAGCATTGACAACTAAGTAATGCGCCTTGTTATCCCCTTGTGGGATAAAACCCCACTTACTACCGGTGGGAAAACCCGCCCCACCGCGACCACGAAGTCCAGATTCTTTTATTTGTGCGATGACTTCATCGGGTGAAGATTTAAGGGCGGTGGCAAGAGCCTCATATCCACCGTGACGCTTGTATCCAGCTAAAGTGAAAGAGTCTGGCTCATCCCAATGCGCGGAGAGTACGGGAGTCAATTTGCTCATGTGTTTGCCTGCTCCTGTGCAATCCGTAGTCCAAAAAGTGATGGTCCACCAGCTTGGAGACCCTCTTCCGCCAACCCATCCGATAAACCAGCAAGCACAGCAGAGTTCTCTTTCCAGGTGCGTAACTTAGATGGGCCACGAGTCGGCGCTAGAGGCTTGCCGTTACGAGCGCTATCAACCAATTCGTTGACGGAGGAAGGAGTTTGGTTATCGTAGAACTCCCAATTGACCATAACGACCGGGGCGAAATCGCAAGCCGCATTACATTCAATTCGTTCCAATGAAATCTTGCCATCTGATGTGGTCTGGTCTTTTTTGATTCCTAAATGCTCCGAAACGGAATCATAGATCGCATCCCCACCCATGATTGCGCACAAGGTGTTGGTACAAATTCCAACGTGATATTCGCCAACGGGTTCGCTCTTGTATTGGGTGTAAAAAGTTGAGACCGCGGTGACTTCCGCTGTCGACAGGCTCAATTTTTCGGCAATCGTCTCAATGCCCCGTGCGGTCACATATCCGTCAATGGATTGCACATAATGCAGGAGAGGCATAATTGCTGAACGGCTCTTTGGATAACGGGCAATGATGGTATCCATCACCGCGATTTCAATCTCCGTAAAACTTTCGGTCAAAGACATCAGCGGTCCACCCCACCCATAACTGGATCAATAGAAGCAACGGCAGCAACGACGTCGGCTATCATGCTGCCTTCACACATAGCAGCAAGTGATTGCAAATTATTAAATGAAGGTTCGCGGAAATGAACGCGATACGGGTGAGTGCCACCATCTGAGATCAAATGGACTCCGGTTTCACCACGAGGGGATTCGACTGTTACATAAACTTGTCCTGCTGGGACTCGGAACCCTTCGGTTGATAATTTAAAATGATGAATCAACGCTTCCATCGACTGCCCCATAATGTGAGCGATGTGCTCCTCAGAGTTACCCATCCCATCTGGACCTACCTTGAGATCAGCGGGTGAGCCCAATTTCTTGTCCTGGATAACTACCGGGGCTCCCTCCAGTTTCTCTAGCTTGTCACAGGCCTGCTCAATGATTCGGAGCGACTGTTCAAGCTCGTTCATCTTGATTAAGAAGCGACCATAGGTGTCACATCCATCATCCGTGATCACGTCAAATTCATAATTTTCGTAACCACAGTAGGGCTCGGATTTGCGGAGATCCCACGGCATTCCAGTTGCCCGAAGTATCGGACCAGTAATACCAAGGGTTATGCAGCCCGCTAGGTCTAAATAGCCAACTCCTTGCGTACGTTTCATCCAAATTGTGTTGCCGATCAAAATTTTTGCGTTGTCTTTGAAGTTATGGCGCAACTCTTTGACCGTTTCCCGAATCTTTGCAATGCCTCCATCGGGAATGTCCTGGGATACGCCGCCCGGGCGGATATAAGCCATATTCATTCGGAGTCCTGAAACCATTTCAAAGATATCCAATACCTTTTCACGTTCCCGGAAAGCAAAGATCATTGGAGAAAGCGCGCCCAGTTCAAGCGCTCCTGTACCGAGTGCCACCATGTGGGAGGAAATTCTGTTTAACTCCATCATCATCACGCGAATCACGCTGGCTCGCTCTGGAATTTCGTGGGTGACTCCGAGTAATTTTTCTACACCGAGACAGTAAGCCGTTTCGTTAAATATCGGCGCAAGGTAATCCATGCGAGTGACAAAGGTGACGCCTTGGGTCCAATTGCGATACTCGGCGTTCTTTTCGATACCGGTATGCAGATAGCCAATTCCAGCGCGTGCTTCCGTAACCGTTTCGCCTTCAAGTTCGAGGATCAGACGAAGTACACCATGTGTGGAGGGATGCTGTGGACCCATATTGACGACAACGCGCTCTTCTTTGGTGGCACCGATTTCGGTGACAAGAGAATCCCAATCATTGCCCGTTACAGAATAGACGCGCCCTTCGGTTGTCTCGCGCGATGAGGCATAAGGATCGTATGTTGTCATCGATAGGTCCTGCGCTCTGATGGAGGTGGAATCGTTGCACCCTTGTACTCCACCGGTATTCCACCAAGTGGGTAGTCCTTACGTTGAGGATGACCGATCCAGTCATCTGGCATCAGAATACGAGTGAGCCCAGGATGACCATCAAAAATAATTCCAAACATGTCAAAAGTTTCGCGTTCGTGCCAATTGTTACCCGCCCACAATTCCACTAGCGATGGGAGGTGAGGATTTGAATCCGGCACACTCACCTCAAGACGAATACGACGATTTAAAGTCATCGACAACAGTGGATATACGCAGTGCAATTCGCGCTCTTTATCCGCTGGATAGTGGGCTCCGTTAACACCAAGACAAATTTCGAATCGAAGAGTTGGAGTATCTCGAAGGGCCTGGGCCACATAAAACAATCGATCTGCCCTGACGTGAAGCGTCAATTCACCGCGGTCAACCACAAAGCGTTCAATATCCTCATTAAAGAGCGGAAGCGCGCGTTCAAGTTCATCGGCTATCTCATCAAAATATCCCCCGTATGGTCGTTCGGCGGAGTGTTCATTAAATCGTTTTCGAACCAATCCGCCATATCCAGAGGTATCCCCAGTTCCTTTAACTCCAAATAGTCCATGTTCTACGGTCATGATCGCAGCAACCCCTGAATCTGGAAGGTTGGCTTGGAGGCGAGCGCAGCGGCTTCAACTTCTCGAATAATAGTTTCGCGATTTACACCTAACTTTGTATTGCCTATCTGTTCATGCAGCTTAAGAATTGCATCCATCAGCATTTCTGGTCGAGGCGGACAACCGGGCAAATAAATATCGACGGGAATTACGTGATCTACTCCCTGAACAATCGCATAATTATTGAACATTCCACCGGATGAGGCGCAAGCTCCCATCGCGATTACCCACTTAGGTCCGGGCATTTGATCGTAAATCTGACGTACGACTGGTGCCATCTTCTGTGAAACACGTCCAGCAACAATCATTAAATCGGCTTGGCGAGGGGATGCTCTAAATACTTCCATTCCAAATCGAGCAAGGTCATAACGACCGGCACCAGCAGCCATCATCTCAATAGCGCAACAGGCCAGACCAAATGTTGCGGGCCAGAGTGAGTTCTTGCGCATATAACCAGCGAGTCCTTCGACGGTAGTGAGCGCAAAACCCGCGGGAAGCTGTTCCTCGATTCCCATCTTTAATCCCATTCCAATCCGCCGCGACGCCATACATATGCATATGCGACGAAGACTGTGAGTATGAAGATCACCATTTCGATGAGCCCAAATAAGCCTAGTTGATTAAAGGAGACCGCCCAGGGGTACAAAAAGACGATTTCGATATCGAAAACTATGAAGAGCATCGCGGTGAGGAAGTATTTAACTGGGAAACGACCACCGCCTGCGGCTACCGGGGAAGGTTGGATTCCACACTCATACGCCTGCGCCTTAGATCGGTTGTATCGCTTAGGTCCAGTCAGGGCCGCGGCAAGAACCGAAAATGCGGCAAATCCGAAGCCAATCCCCCCGATTGTAAGAATCGGAACATAGGGATTCATGCGTTGAGCATACGACTGGTGAGGCCGTAAGAATAGGAGGTGTGGTAACACTCACAAATATTCATAAATCGAAAGCGCTCATAGAACTATTTGAGAAGTCCAGCGACCTTAGAACCCAGGGTAAATGGGTCAATGGGATGAGAAATAACGGCCTCCGCGCCCGACCAAGTTGCAAGCCAACTGTCTTGCGGACGCGCAATGATCACCATAATCGGAGGGCAGTCAATAACTTCGTCTTTGAGCGCATGGGCTAGACCCATTCCGCCCTCCGGGACCGCCTCCCCATCAAGAATAAAGAGGTTGGCTGCACGTTTTTCGCTGAGGTAAAGGCGTAGAGCGTCGGCGGTCGCAAATTCCACGACCTTATGCTCCTGGGTTTCCCCTGGCAATTTCTTACCCAGCGCTGCACTGATAGCCGCCCGAACGCTCTGATCATCAGAATAAACGACAATTACAGGAGGAAGCGTGGCTCCCTGAAGGGCGGGATCCCCATAGACCGGAGCCGCTACGACTGAATCGTAAACATTAACTTCCATATTTCGAAGTCTAGTACCTTGGTGGGCGACTTCAAATAATCAGCACTGGGCACCGAGAGGATTTTTTCGCGGTTGCAGTGGAGAATGCACACTGTGCCTACGTTCCCGACAGATCCCAAAATTGATGAAACCGCCAAAACTTCGGTAGCGCAGGCCAGAAATCTCATCCACACAGCCGACACCATTCGAGTTCGAAAGGATTCGGCAAATCGTAAGCGTTTTGCCCGTTTGTTCCGCGATCCCAAAGCAATTGAAGTGACGATCACCCTCACGGATGAAGTGATGCGTATCCACTCCACCAAGCAAGCGGTGGTTATTTATGCGCGCGCTGCAAAGAAGGCGACAATCAGAGGATTTGGGCTTTTCAACTCGATGGGCCTCCACCTGAGTGGAGTGGTTTCAAAAATGCTTCCCGGGATCGTGATCGCAATCGTCCATAAAAAAATCCGTTCGCTCTCCAAGGGAATGATCCTGCCTTTTGAAGTCGACGAATTAACAAAATCGCTCCGCCGCCGAACAAAACAAGGAATTCGACTCAACATCAACGTTCTTGGTGAAGCGGTGCTCGGTCAACATGAAGCAGATGCACGGTTCAAGCAAATTTTAGAAATGATCGCCAGGCCCGACGTCGATTACATTTCCGTCAAACTTTCTGCGGTGGTCGCGCAAATGGTGACTATCGATCAAGCTGGTTCGTTGGAAAAAGTTTCAGAGCGACTTCGTGTCCTCTATCGAGCCGCCCAGGAAGATCGAACCTTCATTAATTTAGATATGGAGGAGTACCGAGACCTTGCACTTACCGTTGCTGGTTTTAAAAAAGTGCTCTCTGAACCCGAGTTCCTTAAAGTAACCGCCGGCATTGTGCTGCAGGCTTATCTGCCCGAGTCCCATGCAGCATTCCACGACTTAGCCACCTGGGCGCGTAGTAGACATAAAGAAGCTGGCGGAAGCATAAAGATTCGTCTTGTTAAAGGCGCCAATTTAGCAATGGAGCGGGCAGAGGCAGAATTCAACGGATGGACAGCTGCTCCTTATCCGTCAAAGTCCGATGTTGATGCGAGTTATTCACGGCTAATTGACGCCGCTTTGCGCCCCGAAAATGCAGAGGCAGTGCGGATTGGAATCGCGAGCCATAACCTTTTTCATCTCACTTGGGCGATCGAAGTGGCGCGTAAACGTCATGTATTGCCTCAACTAGATATTGAAATGCTTGAAGGAATGGCAAATGCGGAAGCGCTTGCCGTTACTCAATCTGGACATCAAGTCTTGCTCTATGCGCCAGTAACTCGATCCAATGATTTTGCATCTGCCGTTGCCTACTTAGTCCGACGGCTTGACGAAAATACTTCTGATGAAAACTATCTCAAGGCAGCTTTTGATATTGGAAAGAGTCCAAAAAAGTTTGCGGATCAGAAGGATCGCTTTGAAAATTCGGTTCGAGATCGTCACGATATTTCCACCAATTCTAGACGGCACGAAATTAAGCCAGAAGTAAACCCTGGATTTTTTAATGAACCTTCAGGAGATCCGACGGAGCCTCACTTTATTCGAGCAGTCACGGCTGAAATCGGAAAAGTCCAACGCCAACAAACGCTGCAAATCCCAATTGTGATTAACGGGAAATCCTCTTCTACTACGGGTCAAGGCGTGGGAACCGATCCGAGTTCCAACGGTGATCAGTGGTATTCCTATTCTGTCATTGGCAAGGAAGATGTCGATCAAGCTATCCAAGTCGCTGAAAATTCCACTTGGCCAAAGCGAAGTGCAGCGGAACGTCGAGACATTTTAGAACGCGTTGCCAATCACATGTCTACCAAACGTGCAGAGAGCATTGCTGTTATGTCGCGCGATGCTGGTAAGACGATCTCCGAAGCCGACCCAGAAGTCAGCGAAGCGATTGACTTTGCCCGGTTCTATGCGGCAACTATTGATGACGAGAAGAGCACACCAGTCGGAACCGTCCTTGTCATTCCCCCGTGGAACTTTCCCTTTGCAATTCCTGCTGGTGGACTTTTTGCGTCACTTGCAGCAGGCAATCCCGTGCTCTTTAAACCTGCTCCGGAAACAGTGGCAACTGCATGGGAACTTGCCCAACAGTTGTGGGAGGCTGGGATCCCGGATGATGCACTGCAATTTTTACCAAGTTTAGATGACGAAAATGGACGGTATTTAGTAACCCACCCAGCGATAAAAGCATTGATTTTGACCGGTGCTTTTGAAACCGCAAATAATTTTGTGCAATGGCGAAATGAGTTAAATTTACTAGCCGAAACCAGCGGAAAGAATGCGCTACTTATAAGCGCATCCGCCGATATCGATGCAGCGGTAAAAGACTTGGTCCAATCCGCATTTGGACACGCTGGCCAAAAATGCTCCGCCGCAAGCCTCGGCATTATCGTCGAAGGCATCTTCAAGGATCCCGCTTTCATCCGTCAGTTAGTAGATGACGTTTCTAGTCTCAAGGTTGGTGCTGGTTATCACTTTGGCACCTCCGTCGGTCCGGTGATTCGACCACCAGAGGGGAACTTATTGCATGCGCTGCACCATTTAGATCCGGGTGAAAGTTGGCTAGTTGAACCATTGCAACTCGATCACACGGGTCATCTTTGGCGCCCGGGCGTTAAAATTGGAGTTAAGCCAGGTTCTTGGAGCCACCGCAATGAATGGTTTGGACCGGTCCTTGGAATAATGGTCGCACCAAATCTCAAGACCGCGGTGGAATGGCAAAATGCAACCGATTATGGATTGACTGCAGGAATTCATTCTCTTGATCCGGTGGAACTTAGCTACTGGATGGAGAACGTTGAGGCTGGTAATTTATATATAAACCGCGGCACCACCGGCGCCGTCGTCAATCGCCAACCCTTTGGTGGATGGAAGCGCAGTAGCGTGGGAGCGACAGCAAAGGCCGGCGGTCGCCATTACGTGAATTCGCTTCGCAACTGGGCACCCATCCAACATTTGGATCTCGCTAAACGCAGCGCAACCAAATGGTGGAATGAAGTTGGCACAAAAGCGATTGATTACACCGGATTAGCAGTTGAACGAAATTATCATCGCTACCGCAGACCGCTTGCCCCAATCATTGTCCGATTTGATGCTGAGACCTCACGCGAAGAAACTGCTTTCGCTAAGTTCATCTCTGACTTAACGGGGAGCGCTGTTGAATTCAGTAGTAGTAAAGAAGAGACGGTGGAACAATTAGTTACACGGGCTACAGGTAAAGTCAGATGGTTATCACATGAGATCCCGCCGCGCGCAACACTTTTAGCAAAGGGCGTGAGTTTGGATGCCCGCCCTATTGCGCAGCGCGGAGATATCGAAGTTCCACGTTGGTTACTTGAGCAAAGTGTCTGCATTACCTACCACCGTTATGGAAATACCAACGGTGGTCCAAAGCCGCTATGCCCTGGTTTAAAATAATTCGCTTAAGGAATTAGCCTTTGTAACTAGCCATTTCACGCTCAAATGGGTCAAGCCCCATGGGACCAATCTTGAGGGCGTAATTGTGCCAAGCTTTGATGTCGAATTTATCTCCTAAACGCTGCTTAGCATCTTCGCGAGCGCGAACCCAGACTCGCTCTCCTACCTTGTAGGAAATTGCCTGTCCCGGCCATCCTAAGTAGCGATCTATCTCTGAACGAGCAAAGTCAGGTGCAAGCATCGCGCGATCCACCATTAAGTCATAAGCGGATTGCGCATTCCAAACATTGCCATCAAAGTCTTTGTAGCCACAGTGCATTCCGATATCAACAATGATGCGAGCTGCGCGCATTGATTGTGCCGAAAGGAACCCAAGTTCGTAGGCTGGATCATCGAAAGCACCTAACTCATCCATGAAACGCTCTGCGTATAACGCCCAGCCTTCACCATAACCACTGATCCATGCTTCAGTGCGTTGGAAGCGAGTCAATCGATCCTTCTCGATTGTCGCCGTCGCACATTGCAGATGGTGACCCGGAACTGCTTCGTGATACCAAATTGATGCGAGCCTCCAGAAATTAAATCGGGTATGTCCGAGCGTTGGATACCAGGTTGTTCCTGGACGTGAAAGATCTTCACTTGGCGGCATGTAGTAAGGAGCCGCGGCAGATCCTTCAGGCGCGATCGCTGCATCGCAAAACTTAATACGAGGATCAATATCAAAGTAAACGCCATCTAACTTTTCAACTGCTTCCTGCGTAAATTCCTTGAGTTTTGCCAGGAGATTCTCTTCGCCATCGATACGGTGCAGCTCTGCATCTTCACAATACTCGGCAACTTCTTTAAGGCTTTTGCCGCCCAATCCCAATTTTTCCGCGGCTCTATACATGCGAGCATTGATTTGATTGAGGTCATCAACCGCCCAGTCATAGGTTGCTCGCAAGTCAAGATCAGCGCCGGTGAAATATCTAGCCCATGGTGCATAACGCTCTTCACCCACGCCGTCGATATCTAGGGAACGTGGTGCGTGAACATCCTTCATCCAAGCAGACATGGAGAGGCAAGCGGCTTCTGCGTTCGATGCTGCCAAATGAAGCTCTGGATATTTTCCATCGGGATCCATCGCGTGAGCCATTTCTGCATAGCCACCTGAACCATGGACTTCCAGTTGATTTGCCACGCCCAAGACTTGACGACGTGAAGTTCCTTTGCCGAGACTATTCATATCTTCTAGAGTCGATTTCCAAGAATCCAACGCTGCGCCAATCGCATTTAAACGAGCCGCGACGTTTGCTATCGCTTCTGGTCCTTCGGTATTCATAATTGTAAAAATCGAACGAATTCCAGAGGCAGGGTTAGCAATTGGTCCATAGGTAATGAACGATTCTTTTGAATCAAATAATTTGAGCGAAGCTTCTACACGTTCAATCAGAACTTCTTTTGCGATACGATCAATTTCATCGATAGGCGGCATCGCCTTTACGCGATTTAGAACATCACGGCGATAATCCGCTGCTTTGGTTTCTGCGGCGATCGAAAAATCATCTAGCAGGTGGTCATATCCGGGAATTCCAAGCGCAGTAGCGTTCATTGGGCTCATTCGACCCAAGGTATCGATGTATTCATCAGAAATTGCAAAAATATCGGAACGGTGAGTTGTCATGGTCCGAGCATAATCCACCGTCCCAAAAGTGAACATCTCGAAGCGATTGCTCTCTAGGATCTGTCAATGAGTCATCGCCAAGGAACGCGAGCCCGCAATGCCCTCTGGCACCTCTTCTTTCTCATGGGGATTGTCTCGATGGCTTGGGTGCCACGTATTCCGGAGGTTAAAGCACACTTCGGTTTAAGCGATGGCGGACTCGGCTTTGTTCTGCTCGGGAGTACTTGCGGTGCAATCATCGGATCGCAAGTAGGTGGACGCCTCACCCACACCTACGGATCGCGGAATATCGCGGGAGTTGGTGCGCTCTTTATGTCCGGGGGTTTGTTCATGATGGGCAGCGCGCATCAAATACTTCAACTCTTCACCGGCCTCTTTGTAATGGGATTTGGTTATGTCATGTTGGACATTACTGTGAACACGCAGGCAGTCGCTGTGGAAAAGATTTTAGAAAGACGCTGGATGTCCACCTTCCACGGCACTTGGAGCGTCGGCTCTTTCGTGACGACAGTGAGTGGTGGTCTTGTGGCACATGCCATCACACCACAATTAGAACTCAAAGCAGTTGCCGTAATTGCACTAATTCTCTTTGTTCCCGGCATTTACTATTTGTTGGATGGTGACGCCGACGGACACAAGGGTGACGATGGAAAGTCTGAAGGAAAACTCTCCTTCTTCGATAAGACATCACTACCACTTTGGGCGATTGGGCTTGGACTCCTAGGTTGCTTACTTCCCGAAGGAGCCGCAAGTGACTGGGGTGGCGTACTTCTTCACGACCATATGGGAGTCGGGAAGGGTGCCGATGCGATTGCCTTTGCAACCTTTGCACTCGCCATGATCACCAGCAGATTCTTAGGAGATCACTGGTTGTCTAAATACGGTCCGAGTAGGACTGTTCGCGTTGGTGGGTACTTCGCGGGAATTACCTGGGGTCTGGCAATTGCGATTGCGGTTCCGCTTTCGGCTCATGCAAAAATTCCTGCCGTCATTATCATCTGTATTGGATTCGCTGCCGCCGGCATTGGAATTGGTCCCATGGTTCCCGCTTTCATGAACGCAGCCGCGAAAGTTCCAAATGTTGCGCCATCCGTTGCGCTTGCTCGCGTGAACATAATCGGCCTCGCCGCATTTTTTATTGGCCCAACCTTAACTGGCGGGGTATCTCAACTAACTTCATTACCGATTGCGCTTTACATTTCAGTACTCTTATTGATTTTTACTGGGTATCAATCGCGCGTTATTCGATCTTAATCAGTTACAACTCTAATTATTTTGAGTTCTCCTGGAGCATTTGCAGGGACGACTGGATTGTTCGGGGCTTGGAACGCTACCTCCACATATGGAGAACCTTGCACCGGTCTGCGATCCGCTTCACCTTTATTTGGCCACATCGACATCGCGCGTTCGGCTTGGGCGGTGATGGTAAGTGAAGGATTTACGCCGAGGTTTGCGGTCACACTCGATCCATCAACAATATGCAGCGTTGGATAGTTCCAAACACGGTGATAAGCATCGATCACTCCCGTGTCAGCCGAATCGCCAATAACGCACCCACCAACGAAGTGGGCGGTAAATGGCGCGCCAACCAGATCGCCAATATGCCCTCCAGGTATTCCTCCGTGCTTGGTTGCAATCTTTCTTACAACCTCATTTGCCGCTGGAATGTAAGTAGCGTTTGGAGTTTGGGAGTCATTTTTAGAAGTTAAGCGCCAGCCAAAGAGACCGCGTTTTCCAGTTATCGATAGCGAAGAATCAACATTCTGCATAACCAGCGCGATGACCGTGCGTTGGCTCCACTTGCGAACATCTAGAAAACGTCGAAGCAAACCGGGGTGGTGCAACAGCGTTCGCCACCACTGAGACCTGCGGGCCTTAGGGTTTTCGCCCTCGGTCATGATGGTTTGAATCATTCCCATTAGGTTGCTGCCGACTCCGTACCTGACTGGTTCGATATGAGTATGTTCGTCAGGGAAGAACGATGAAGTAATTGCCGCTCCCTTACTAAAGTCGATATCGATGTTTGGCATCAGCGCACCCGTCAACGATTCGCTGTTCGTTCTTGATAATTTGCCAAGAGAATCAGCGAGCTTTGGCAGAACCTTGCTGTCTTTCATTGTGTGCAACAGTTTTTGAGTGTTGTAAGTCCCGGCGGCGACTATCACCTGCTTGGCAGTGAATACTCGTCTCCTTCCAAACCAAGCACTACTTTTCTTTGCAATTACCCGCCAACTTCCATCCGACATTTGATCGATTTTTCTCACAGTGTGTTCGGCAAACACTTGGACACCTGCACCCTCTGCTAAACCGAGGTAATTTTTCGGCAAGGTATTTTTCGCGTTATACCTGCAACCTGACATACATGCTCCGCATTGCATGCAACCTGTCCGCTCCGGGCCTTTGCCACCAAAGAAAGGATCAGGTGCCGACTTGCCAGGACCTGCTCCAAAGAAAACACCGAGCGGAGCCATTTTGAAGGTATGACCAACTCCCATTTCAATGGCGGCATCCTTCATAGCTTGATCTGATGGCGAGAAAAATGGATTCTCGATAACACCTAACATCCGTGCTGCCTGGTCGTACCACGGGAGAAGTTCAGCTTTCCAATTGGTTATATGGCGCCATTGCTTATCTTCAAAATAGCTATCTGGCGGGATATAAAGAGTATTGGCATACACCAACGAACCCCCGCCTACACCGGCGCCGGCGAGCACCAACACATCTGGTAGAAAATGGATTCTTTGAATTCCCTTGAGTCCAAGTTTTGGAAAATAGAGAAACTTATTGATCCGCCACGATGTCTTGGGAAAATCTTTATCTTCAAATCTGCGACCTGCTTCGAGCACTGCAACTTTGTAACCTTTTTCAGCGAGTCGTAGTGCGCTAACGGAACCACCAAACCCAGATCCAATGATAATTACATCAAAATCACGCTCTCCCGGATTCACGGAACATTCCTATCATCATGTCCGCTTTATCGAAAGGGTAAAACCGCTAGTTAGGTAGGTTGTAACCTTAATTATGTTGCTTTTGGGGAGTACCGCTCTCTCCCTGCTCTTAGGTTGGTTCTTTAGCCTTAATGGAAATCTTCGAGCGTCACACGTGGTATTTGCACTGGGTGGAATTTCTGGTCTGTACCCATCTATTAAGTGGCTCATCGCATCTGTCCGGGAAAAACAATATGGATCAGATTTGCTTGCGCTCCTCACAATAATCGCGACTTTAGTGAGTGGTGAATATTTAGCATCCGCGGTTATAGCGCTCATGCTGGCGACCGGTCGAATACTTGAAAAATGGGCCGCTGGGAAAGCAGATCGGGAACTTCAAGAATTACTATCAAGGGTTCCACAAGAAACACATCGACTCAATGAAGACGGTTCGCTCACCGAGATGAGTGTCTCGGAAATTACGGTGGCGATGAAAATCGTTGTAAAATCTGGTGAAGTAATTCCCGCGGATGGAACTTTGCTTACGAAGGCAACTATTGATCAAGCTGCACTTACGGGTGAACCACTTCCCGTCGAGCGCGAAGTATCCGATTCAATTTCCAGCGGAGCGCTCAACGCAGGACAGAATTTTTCAATGAGCGTTGAAAAATTGCCGAGTGAAAGTACTTATGCCGGAATCATAGAATTAGTCCGATCCGCAAAGAAGAACTATTCCAAGAGCATTCGACTGGCAAATCGTTACGCACTCATATTCATACCAACAGTAATCGGTGCGGCCATCATTACCTTAATAGCAACTAGAAACTTTGCGCGATCGGTTTCGATTCTGGTAATCGCGACACCCTGCCCCCTGATTCTTGCTGTCCCCATCGCCGTTGTGTCAGGTATGTCGATGGCGGCGAAGCGCGGCGTTATTGTCCGTTCCGGCGCGGCACTCGAAAAACTAGCCGAAGCACAGACGCTTTTGATAGATAAAACTGGAACGCTTACCCTCGGCGGGCTCGAAGTAATAAATGTTTACTTCTCGACTGAATACACAAAAGAGTCGCTCCTTCAGCTTGCAGCGTCGATCGATCAGCATTCACCACACGTCGTAGCAAAGGCAATTGTTGGAGCAGCCATGAAAAGTGGGATTGATTTAAAGCTGGCTTCGAACATAACCGAAGACCAAGGAGTTGGAATCACGGGTGAAGTCGAGAATAAATCGGTCTACGTCGGCAAAATCCGGACTGCTCTACCGCATTGGGTTCCCCTCCAGGTGGGTTTATACGTTGGCGTTGAAGTCGAGAACCACTTGGTCGGAGTAATCGAATGTTCTGACCCGATACGTCCGGATGCAAAGAGGTGCTTAGACGAATTGATAAATGAAGGTATAACTCGAATTGTGTTAGTTACGGGCGATAGCGAATCGGGGTCGAAGGTAATCATGAGTGAGTTACCGATCTCGGAACCACATTACTCACTCACTCCTGAGGGAAAACTGGCGATTGTTAAAGCAGAAATGGAAAGAACGAAGGGTTCAGTGATCTTAATTGGGGATGGGATCAACGATTCACCCGCATTAGCTGCGGCAGACGTTGGGATAGCCATGGGAGGTTCCGCAGCTACTGCGGCTAGCGAAGCGGCCGACATTGTGATCGTTCAGCCATCCCTCACCCGCATTGTGGCAACTTTGAAGATCGCGAAGCTAACGGTCAGGCGGGCGATTCAGTCGGCAGCGCTTGGAATGGGACTTTCGACGATTGGGATGGTGTTTGCTGCCAATGGATCGATCAAACCTTCCGAGGGCGCATTCTTGCAAGAAGGAATTGATTTGCTCTCAATATTATGGGCGCTAACAGTTTTGGTTGCCTATCGAGGAAACCGTTTTGACCAATCTACTTTAAGTAAGAGATAGAGCACAGAAATACAAATCAGTTGCAAGGCAATACCCCATGGAGACTTTATGGAATCGAGTAATACCGTACCCATCGCATGTTGCTTAAGAGTGGACGCACCGAAAACAGAGATCGAGTAACTGATTGAACGGCCGATCATGAAGGCACCAGTTATCGGTACGAGTGGTGCGTTCATTAGTGCAGCCGCCTCAAAAACTTGAGCAGATGGGAGAGGCGAAATTACAAAGAATAGGAAATAAAGTGCGTAACCTTTCTTTCCGCGATCCAAGCGATTTCGAACTAGTTCCAAGTTTTTTGTGTACTGCGGATTCAGCCTATGACGTATGGATCTCACCCCGAGCGCCAGACAGTAGCGGCCCGACGCGGCAGCTAATACCCCGATCACGATTATCGAAATAGAGTTGAGATTTGAGTTGAGTTTGTAAAAAACCAAAATCACCCAAGTAGGAGGAGCGAATGCCGGTAAAAGATTGATTCCAAAGACCAAGGCAGCAAGAATGAAATACTGACCCATCAGGAAAGTTAAGGGTAACTACTCTTTAACGATGACAACCGGGCAATGAGCATGCGCCACACAATGTGTGCTCACCGATCCCAAGAGGGTTTCAATCATGGGACTGTGGCCTCTATTTCCAAGAACTAGCAAATCAGCATCAGCGCTCTGTTCAACCAAAAGTAATCCCGCATAACCTTCCGATATGGCGAAATCAACATTCGCCGGATGGGGGTCTCCGAAAGCGGCATGAATCGACTTATCCAAGCGATACTGCGCAATCTGAGCCGGTCTATCATTAATTTCCGAAAGGTCAAAATTTAATCCGATCGCAATCAACTCGATGGTTGGGAACGGAGTCCGCCAAGCAGTGAGTACATCTATATGAGCACCTTGTTGAGCTGCAAATTCAGCGGCCCACTTCAAGGCAGCAATTGACCTATCGGAGCCGTCAACGCCAACAAGGATTTTTCTAATTGAGTCTCCTGATTTTCTCCCGCGCATCTCGGCCCCCCCTTTTTTTTAGCTAGAACTTTATAATATTCATATTAATAGGTGAGATTGCAGTCATGGCTAGAGCCAGCACTCCGATTCGTAGCAAATTGAATATTTAGCCCCGTTGAACACCATATTGGTATCCTCAAACCATGCTTTCGGAGATTCTGACATTTGTCTTCTTCCTCTTGATTGGGCTTGAAATCCGCGAGGGTATTAGCAGGCCAAAAGAGGCGATTCTTCCCGCCCTCTGTGCGCTATTTGGAATGGTATTCCCAGCGTTGCTTTTCATAGTTCTGCATAGTGGCTCAAGCGCCTGGGCGGTCGCCATGCCGACTGATGTTGCACTTGCGATCGGAGCCTTGAGTATCCTCGGAAAGAGAGTAAATCCCTCTGTACGACTATTTCTGCTCACTCTGGCTGTGGCCGATGACTTCTTTTCCTTGTTAGTTATCGCAATATTCTTTAATAAAGATCTACATCTTGCGAGTGCTATCTACACATTGGGAGCTGCTTCGATCGGATTCCTGCTCCCCTTTCGAAGCGTTCTCATCAAAATACTGGCGCCACTAACCACTTTCGTAATTATTCCTATCTATATTTGGATTAATTTGTTATGGCATCTCGATTTTTCACAAAGCACCTCCAAAATAAGTCTCACTCTCGTCGCTGCGCGAGTTGTGGGTAAAGTTCTGGGAATCTCACTTTCAGCCTGGCTACTAACCAAGTGGACTCCATTGAAACTTCCAGAAAGCCTTTTACTAAAAGAGGTGATCGGAATCGGATTTCTGGCGGGAATGGGCCTAACTGTTTCAATCGTAATTGCAAAAATAACTCTGACGACTCCGATTCAATTGTCACAAGTTCAAACTGGACTTTTTTTCTCCGCTTTACTCTCCGGATTAATTGGTGTGCTGTGGCTCAGATTTACTGGAGTCACTGGTCAAAGAGGTCATTGATTGGATACGGCGACACATCAACGTAAAGTAATTCGGACTCTTAGCGCCGCCCAAATCTTAAACGGTGTTGGAACTTCGGGTACCGTTGCAGCCGGTTCACTACTCGTTACCTCAATTTCCAAATCAGAATCCCTGGCGGGACTAGCGCAGACAACAACGGTTCTAGGCGCTGCCATGATGGCGCTGCCTTTGGCAAAACTGACTCAAATCGGTGGCCGCCGGCTTTCTCTGGTCAGTGGGTATCTCGTGGGCGTGGTCGGGGCAACTCTCGCCATCGTCGGCGGGACGCATAAAGTTTTATTTCTCATGTTGGCAGGCGCCTTCATGGTTGGCGCGGCATCCGCTTCTGGATATCAAGCACGTTTCGCAGCCATAGATTTAGCGACCGCCGAGAATCGCTCTAGAAACCTCTCTTTCGTTGTTTGGGGATCAACAATTGGAGCTGTTACCGGCCCAAACCTCATGCAACCCGCTGGCAACTTCGCTCACTTCCTCCACCTTCCTCGGCTTGTCGGACCCTATTTCATCGCCGGAGCCAGTCTCTCTTTAGCAAGTATTGCAATTCTTCTCTTCCTTAAGCCTGACCCTTATTTGACCGCCAACCTCTCATCTGACGGTGTCACACAGAAGAAACACAAAACGACACGTGCCGCCCTGAGACATATTCGGGAAATTCCGAACGCCCTCTTCGCTATATCAGCAGTTGGGGTCGGCCATTTGGCAATGGTTTCGATCATGGTGATGACTCCAGTACACATGTCGCACGTCGATGTGACCTTGTCGGTAATTGGATTGGTTATAAGCGTTCATATTTTAGGAATGTACGCCTTCTCTCCACTTGTGGGGGCGCTGAGTGACAAATTAGGTCGGGTGCGCGTGATTCAAATAGGGGTCACTATTCTTTTACTAGCCGCAATAATTGCCGGGCTCTCTCCTGCAATGAATACGGTCTCACTCGGTATTGGACTTTTCCTATTGGGTCTGGGTTGGTCGTGCACTTTAATTGCGGGCTCAACGCTGTTGTCAGAATCCGTCTCAGTTGAAATGAAGCCCGCCTCCCAAGGTGCCAGCGATTTAGTCATGAATCTCATGGGAGCCTTGGGAGGGGCATTGAGCGGAGTGATCATTGGAGTACTTACTTTCGGATGGCTCTGTCTCTTTATCGCGATCTTTATAGTGGCCCTTGGAATATGGTCGCTAAAGGTGAAGAAGAATTTTTAGCCGAAATCGTTAATGGAGCCCCCCGTCAGGATTGAACTGACGACCTTCCGCTTACAAGGCGGATGCTCTACCACTGAGCTAGGGAGGCGGACCGCTTAAAAGCGGCTCTTCAACTGCTTGAAGTAAGGCGTAATTATGACACGGCGAAATGGCATAAGCGAACTCGCATGGTTCGGGGTAGGTTTCGCAGGTGCGCCTCGGAGTCCTAGATGTTGGTTCAAACACAATTCACCTTCAAGTCGTGGATACCCACCCCGGTGCCAGGCCCAACCCAACTTTTAACTATAAAGAAGAGTTGCGTCTTACAGAATTTCTCAATGAAGAAAATGAGATTAATGAAGAAGGAATTATCCTCCTGCGCGCTTCTATTGGAAACGCTGTTCTACAAGCTCGAACAGTACAAGTCAAAGAGTTTCTGCCGTTCGCTACATCTGCGTTGCGCGAAGCAGCGAATGGCGAAAAAATAATCGCGGGGATAAACAAAGAATTTAATATTGATCTCCAAGTATTAGGAGGAGATGAAGAAGCAAAACTAACATTTTTAGCGGCTCGTCGTTGGTTTGGCTGGTCTAGTGGACGCTTGCTGGTTATAGATATTGGCGGGGGGTCACTTGAAATTGCCGTAGGAATTGATGAATCTCCGGAAGTCGCCACATCACTTCCACTCGGTGCTTCCCGGTTAACGCAAAAGTTTCTCACCGGTAATCCTTATTCTCAAAAAGGTATCAACGCGATGCGCGACCATATTGAGTCGCAACTCGAAGCGGTCCTGCCAGCGCTAGTTAAGCATCAAGAATCGGATCGCTCAATTGCGACGAGCAAGACGCTTCGCACTTTGGCTCGGTTGAGTGGTGATTGGTTTGACACTAATGGCAAAACCATAAGATTTGAAGTGGTTCGCAAAATTGCTACTCGCTTGGCCGATATGTCACACGAAGAAAGAACTCGATTACCCGGAGTTTCCTCCAATCGCGCAAAACAAATTGTTGCTGGAGCTTTCGTCACCGAAAGCGTAATGCGCAACCTCGATCTAAGGGAACTTGAAATTTGTCCATGGGCACTTCGCGAAGGAATTGTCTTGAAATATATGGATTGGATGGAGAAGACTTAAACGCTCGGAGCTGCTATCCGATCAATCTGCATGACTTCCTTCTTGCGGAGAAAAAGTACCCAGGCTTCACCAGGTAGTAATTTATTATCTGGATAATCGAAATCAATTTTCTTTGTTAACTTCTCCATCATCCTCGGCAGAACGGGATTATGGCTACAAAGGATGATCTGCTTGTTCGTTTTGATTAATTCTTTGACGTAAGCGATAGCTTTCTCTTTATTCTTCTTAAATGTGTATTCGCTTACTGCATTGGTAATGATCGGAGTCAGCTGCAAAGCCTTCGCCATCTGTGCAACGGTATCCAAGCAACGCACCGCGTCAGATGTGTGGATTTCCGCCACTCCAAAGACTTGATAGAGCGACAACATCCGCTTCGCTTGCAACTGCCCCACTAATTGCAATGGTCGATCCTCATCCTCGCCTTGCCATTCTGTGCGTTCCAACGCTTTGGCGTGGCGCAACATAATCAGTGCGGATGAATCGAAAGGCGTGGACCTAAAGCGATCTAAAATCTGTCGATCACTATCGCGAGTGGCCTGAACGGCGGCTTCTTTTAAAGTGAGCCACGCAATCTGATCGACTTCATCGTTGGGGTGGAAGGCCGAGTTGTCTTCGATTAAGGATGCGCACCAATAATCAACATGTTTAAGCCCATCAATTGTGTGATATTCAACCGAGCCAATATATGGACCAAGTTTGATGCTGAGTCCGGTTTCTTCCAAGAGCTCTCGGTAAGCACAAGAAATCGAGGCTTCGCCTTCCTCGACCTTACCTTTTGGAATCGACCAATCGTCATATCTCGGACGGTGGACAAGCAAGACTTCAATCTCGCCATCAATATTTTTGCGCCAGATAACTCCACCGGCGGCGATTATTGTGATCGTCATTCGCGGGTCCGATACCAAGCAATTGCAGAAGCATGAAAATCGATAAGTCTTTCCCCAGCGGGATTCGTTTTAATTTCGATCCACTTTCCGTCAGATTCCAACTCCCACCGGAGAAATTCATCAGACATGTAAGAGTCCAACGCCCCAATGAGAAAGCGCTTGTGATCGCCTTGTGTGATCTGAACCAAACTTTCAACGCGACGATCTAAATTGCGGTGCATTAAATCTGCGCTCCCGATATACAACTCTTCGGCACCACCGTTGGCAAAGTGAAATATTCTGGAGTGTTCTAGGAAGCGGCCTAGGATCGAGCGAGCGCGAATGTTCTCTGATAATCCAGGAACTCCAGGGCGAATCGCGCAAATTCCACGAACGATTAAGTCGACGGGCACTCCGGCCATCGATGCCTTGTACAAAGCTTCAATAAACTCCTCATCAAGAATTGAATTGAGTTTCATTCGGATGTAAGCGGGCTTACCAATCTGATGGTTTGCAACTTCCCTTTCGATTCGTTCGAGTAACCCTGAGCGCATGGTTCGTGGGGCAACAAGAAGTCGTGTGAAGGCAGTCTGTGGCGCAAATCCCGAAAGTTGATTAAAGAGCTTATTCACATCTTCACCGAGGACAGGATCGGATGAGAACAGACCAAAATCCTCATATGTCCTAGCGGTCTTTGGATTGTAGTTACCAGTACCGATGTGAACATATCGACGAATTCCGTTGGTCTCCTGGCGTACGACGAGTGATAACTTGGCGTGGGTTTTAAATCCAATGAGGCCATAAACCACATGAACGCCAGCATCCTCAAGCTTGCGAGCCCAGCGAACGTTAGCAAGTTCATCAAAGCGGGCTCGAATCTCTATTACAGCGAGAACCTGTTTGCCCGCTTCAGCAGCTTCAATGAGCGACTGGACAACGGGTGAATCTCCAGACGTTCGATAAAGCGTCTGCTTAATCGCCAACACCTGCGGGTCAGAAGCCGCCGCCTCCAAAAAGCGAACTACGCTGGATGTAAAGGACTCGTATGGATGATGAACTAATACTTCGCGGCGACGTATCGCGTCAAAAAATGTATCTGGTACATCTGGATCAACCTGACGTAAATCTATCGCGACTTGATTTCTAAATGGCTCAAATCGAAGTTCTGGAAGATCAATATCTGCTAACTGATGCAAGCCCGTGAGATCAAGCGGTTCCTTATAGCGACTGACATCTTCGGCTTTAACATTGAGTTCATCCATCAAAGTCTTCAAAAGTTCGGGTTGAATATCGCGATCAACTTCTAATCTGACCGGTGGGCCAAATTTACGACGTAATAACTCTTGCTCCATCGATGCCAACAAGTCTTCGGATTCCTCTTCCTCAAGCTCCAAATCGGCATTACGGGTTAATCGAAATGTGTAATGATCCTTCACTTCCATACCTTGAAAAAGTTCATGCAAGTTAGCAATGATTACTTCTTCAAGTGGAACAAAACGTCTCACCCCGACTTTCCCAGTTTCGACGAATCGCGGGAGATTTGATGGAACTTTGACTCTTGCAAATAAATCTTCTTCGCTATCTGGCTTCTTGACAACGACTGCTAAGTTAAGTGAGAGTCCAGATATATATGGAAATGGATGCGATGGATCTACTGCCAACGGTGTCAACACCGGAAAAATTTTGGTATGGAATACCTTGTTTACTGCGGCTCGTTCTGCCTCATCTAGTGAACTCCACGCTGCCAACTCAATTCCATACTTACCTAAATGCGGCAAAATTACCTCATGAAAAGCGATGGACTGCCGTTGCAAAAGTTCGCTGGTTTTGAGCGCTATCTCGCTCATAAGTTGGGCTGGGGTAAATCCAGCGGTATTTGCTTTTGTAACGCCGGACTCGAGTTTGCGTTTGAGTGTCGCGACTCGAATCATATAAAAATCATCAAGATTGGATGAAAAAATCGCAAGAAAGCGACAACGCTCGAGCAGTGGTACCTCGGTATCTTCCGCTAATTCCATGACCCGCTCATTGAAAGCCAGCCACGAGAGTTCGCGATCGATTAGTCGACCGCGAGGATCCTCGATAATTCTGTGCGACATGTTTCTAGTTTGCCGTATTTAGATGAACACAAGGTTACTAAATGGTTGCTTCGGCACGATTTGCCGATATTTGGTGCAGGACAATTGCCGTTGCCACGCTCGCATTGAGCGATTCAACATCAGATTTCATGGGGATCGAGAGGATTAAATCGCAGGTTTCACGCACCAATCGCGACAATCCCTTGCCTTCACTGCCTACGATGACATAAACCGACTCCAAGGAGAGTGAGAACTTGGGAAGCGACTCATCGCCTTCCGCATCTAGTCCTACAACAAAATAGCCGGCCTTTTTGGCATCCTCGAGGGATCGGACGAGATTGGTCACCTGCGAAATGGGTAACCGAGCCGCCGCCCCTGCAGAAGATTTCCAAGCCGAACCAGTCATTGCTGCGGTACGACGCTCCGGAATTACAACTCCATCAGCGCCAAATGCCGCGGCACTTCGAACAATCGCACCTAAATTATGTGGGTCTGTTACACCATCGAGTCCGATGAGTAGGCCAGGCTTATTGGCCTTTTTTAGCAACTCTTCAAAGTTTGCATATTGGAATGGCTTTATGACAAGCGCGATTCCTTGATGCATCGTTGTTCCGGTTAACCCGTCCAGGACCCCCCGTGACACTTCTTTGATCAGAAGATTTTGGTTTTTTGCAAGACGCATTGCCTCTTGCATTCGTTCATCAATTTCTACCCGTTCGGCGACCAGTAACTCTTTTGCGGGAATCTTGGCTCGGAGAGCTTCCACAACGGGATTACGCCCAGCAACGGCATCTGAAGAAGGACGAGTTTCGCGTCGACCCTCTGGCTTACGTGTCTGCTCCCGCCTTGGGGCTGCTGCGCTTTCTCGACGTTTTTTTCCAGGGCGCATTAGCCAATACTCCATCTCGTGCCTTGCGCGGTATCTTCGATAACCACACCTAGCACCGCTATTTGATCACGGATTTCATCTGCCGCTGCAAAATCTTTTCGCGCCCGAGCGGCTGCACGCTGTTCAAGGGCGAGTGAGACCAAGCCATCCAACACTTTTTCATCAGATTTTTCAGCGCTCGTAAAGTTTGAATCGAAGGGATCACATCCCAAGATCGTCAACGCGCCACGAATTTGCGATGCTGCAGTTCGAACTCCCGCCTTATCGTTCGCACTCAAAGCGGTATTTCCGTTTCGCAGTATCTCGGCGATTACCGCAAGCGCGGCTGGAACCGCGAGATCTTCGTTCATCGCCTCGGCAAAGCCTGGTGGGATTATCCCGTCTGGGGTTGAACCAAGCAGATCTGTTGCCCGCTTCAAGAAACCTTCGATCCTCCGAAAATTGACAGCGGCTTCCTCGAGCGCTTCAAAGGAAAACTCGAGCATTGAACGGTAATGAGCGCTCCCTAAATACCAGCGGAGTTCAATTCCGCGAACCTGCTTCAAAATTTCAGTAACTTGGAGGGAGTTTCCTAGTGATTTTGACATCTTTTCACCTGATGTAGTGACCCAGGCGTTATGCATCCAAATATTTGCAAAACCCCACCCTGCAGATACGGATTGTGCAATTTCATTTTCGTGGTGTGGAAAAATTAAATCCAATCCTCCACCATGAATATCAAAACTTTCGCCCAGATAAGCGTGGGCCATCGCGGAACACTCTAAGTGCCACCCGGGCCGACCAGCACCCCATGGTGTTGGCCAAGACGGATCACCCGGCTTTGCCGCTTTCCATAGCGCAAAGTCACGGGGATCTTTTTTGTACGTCAAATCTGCATCCTCAGCAGGTTGCAGGTCATCCAATTTTTGATTTGATAAAGTGAGGTAAGAGTTGAGTTTGCGAACCTCTAAATAGACATCGCCATTTCCTGGTGCGTATGCGCTTCCGTTATCTATAAGTAACTGCATCAGTTCAATCATTTGAGTGATGTGACCAGTCGCTCTCGGCTCACATGTGGGAGGTAATACATTTAAGGCAGCGTAAGCTTCAGTGAAAGCACGTTCATACTTTTGCGCAACGGCCCACCATGGCAAATTTTCATGAGCCGCTTTATGCAATATTTTGTCTTCAATGTCGGTCACATTGCGAATGAAAGTAACTTCATAACCGGATGCAACTAGCCACCGACGCAATATGTCAAAATTAATCCCGCTGCGCACGTGACCGATATGGGGTGGCGCTTGGACGGTCGCGCCACAGAGATAGATCCCGACTTTGCCAGGTTGCAACGGCTTAAAATCAGTAACAACACGTGTAGCTGTGTTATATAACTTAAGTTGCGCCCCCATCAGTAAATTCTACCGTGCGCTTCGAAGCAGGAGCGCAGTGGCAATGGCTGATATACCTAGCCCGGCGCCGGTAAAGCCCAAACCATCAGTCGTGGTTGCGCTAACTGAAACGGTCGCGCCTCCCAGTGACTTTGAAAGCGCAGTAATTATCTCGGCTCGACGTGGGGCGATTTTGGGGCGATTTCCCACGATTTGAACTGAAACATTATTAATCAAATATCCCGCGGCCGTTACTTTCTGAAAGCACTCGGATAAGAGCTGTGAACCGCTTGCCCCGGCGTATGCGAGGTCACTTATCCCAAAATTAGATCCCAAGTCGCCAATCCCCGCCGCTATAAAAAGAGCATCGCAAATTGCATGTGCCGCGACATCACCGTCTGAATGACCATCCGCGCCGTTTTCACCCGGCCAGAACAAACCACCTAACCACATTTCTCGAAGTGGATCGTTTGAGAATGCATGAGCATCCGTACCAATACCTACTCGAATTTGATTATTGACTTCCGGAAGCAATATCCGTTGTGCAGTTTCCAGATCCTGCATCGTTGTAATTTTAAGTGCGCGTTCCTCACCGAGGATCACCTTCACATCTACGCCACGATCTTCGACAAGACCTGCGTCATCTGTAACATCATCCCGAGAGTCATGCGCCCTTATAAGTATCTTTCGTCTGAAGCCTTGTGGTGTTTGAATTGCACGCAACTGCGAACGGGGAAATGTTCTCGTCACATAATTGTCTTTATCAATTCGTTTAATAGTATCCGTAACAGCGAGACCAGGAATGACCGCTTTTTCACCAGCGCGTAAAGAATCAATTACCCGCATCGCTAATTCTGTTGATGCCAGAGCGCGCGCCGCATCATGAACTAAAATGTAATCATTCTCTTTATCAACATAAGCGAGCGCTTTTTTTACGCTAAGCGTTCTGGTTAAACCGCCCGTGACGACGAGGACATCGGTACCCAAAAGTTTTCTGAATTGTTCTTCATAAGCAGCAGGAGCTGCGACGATGATTTGGTTGGCGATCGGTGCCATGTTGGCAACAGCGTGTTCAATGAGAGTTTTGCCCGCTATTTGAACAAGCGCTTTAGGAATTCTTGCACCTAATCGTTCGCCACTGCCGCCAGCAGGAATGATGACGGCAACTAAATCACTCACAGATTTAACTTTAAGAAGCTAGAACCTCGTCAAGAATGACGCCGGCCTTCTCTTCATCGGTTCGCTCTGCGAGCGCGAGCTCAGAGATGAGAATCTGCTTCGCCTTAGCGAGCATTCGCTTTTCGCCGGCAGATAGGCCACGGTCAAGATCACGGCGGTAGAGGTCGCGGACGACTTCAGCTACCTTAATGACGTCACCTGACGCCAATTTCTCTACATTTGCCTTATAGCGACGAGACCAATTGGTTGGCTCTTCGGTGTAAGGCTGACGGAGGACGTTAAAAACTCGATCTAAACCGGCTGAATCGACGACATCGCGAACTCCGACGAGGTCGATATTTTCAGCTGGAACTCGGACGGTCAGGTCACCCTGAGCGACCTTGAGTACGAGGTAGATCTTCTCTTCGCCTTTAATGGTCCGGGTCTCAATTGCTTCAATGAGAGCCGCTCCGTGATGGGGATAAACAACGGTTTCGCCGACCTTAAATGACATTAATTTGGCTCCTTGGGATTAGGTTCCAATTGTACCAGCGACTTGGGTCACATAAAAATGGCGATATAAGCCCTGTATCCTTCCGCCATGATCAAGAAGACCGCAGGCCTAGCCGCCATACTCGTCAGCGTCTTAGCCCTGAGTGGCTGTGGTGCGTCGGGCTCGGGAGCACCTACTCGCAACATCAAGCAGGTAACAGATGGAGTCGAAGCTCAGAGCGGTTCTATCTACATCCGTGATGTTTTGTTGGTTAGTCAGCCCGATGGCAGCGCAGCATTGGTAGGTACCTTCATTAATGAGGGCACCTCCATGGATGCATTAACCGGAATCACTGTTGGAGGAATACCGGTCTCGCTTTCTGCCGCACAATTTAATCTGTCCCAAAATACGCCAATCATTTTTTCTGGAGATTCTGCGAATGCGACTGGGACTGTTCCGGCTCTGAACGCGACGCCAGGCACACGAGTCGACGTAGTTGTGAGCTTTGCACACGCCGCTTCAGTGACTCTCAGTGCGATCGTTCGGGCAAAGAGTGATTACTTTGCGAGCGTTGGTGGCGCTCCAGTTGCAAGCGCCACACCTACTCCTTCAGCTACTAACTAACTCTCGAATTTATAGCCAAGTCCGCGTACGGTCTGAATAAAGATCGGATTGCCTGGATCCGCTTCTATTTTCGCGCGTAAGCGTTTGATGTGAACATCTAAAGTCTTGGTATCGCCAAAATAATCACTACCCCACACGCGGTCAATTAATTGCGGGCGTGTAAGTACCCGTCCACTATTGCGAACGAGAAATTCCAGAAGTTCAAACTCTTTCAGTGGGAGTGGTTGCGGGGCGCCGTTTACCGTAACTAAATGTCGCTCTACATCAATGCGAACTGGACCAGCGGAGAGCACTCCATCAGTTGAAAGATCTTCATCTCCGTGGCGGCGCAAAACGGCTCGAATACGGGCAATGAGTTCGCGAGTTGAATATGGCTTCGTAACGTAATCATCAGCTCCTAACTCAAGGCCAACGACTTTATCGACCTCAGTATCTTTGGCGGTAAGCATGATGACGGGTACGTTGGACCGAGTACGAATCTGGCGACACACTTCGGTTCCAGGTAGTCCTGGAAGCATGAGGTCTAGCAAAATCAAATCTGCTCCGTGTCGGTCAAACTCTTCTATAGCCCCGGGACCAGTATCGGCAACCGAAACATCGAATCCTTCGCGCCCTAAGAGATAGGCGAGAGCATCAGAGAATGATGCTTCGTCTTCTACTACGAGAATCTTTGTCATTACTCGGCCTCCACGGCTGTTAGTTGCGTTGTTATTGGAAAACGAATTGTGAATGTGCTCCCGGCATTTTCAACGCTCCACACCAACACATCGCCGCCATGATTGGTTGCAACGTGTTTAACAATGGAGAGGCCAAGTCCGGTGCCACCTGTCGCCCGCGAGCGAGCGGGATCAACACGATAAAAACGTTCAAAGATACGCTCGAGATCCTTATCAGGAATTCCAATACCTTGATCAGTTACTGAAACTTCAGCTAATCCGTCGTTTACCCGAAGCGCAACCGCAACTCGCGTTCCTTCGGGGCTGTAATTGATCGCATTTTCGATGAGGTTGGAAATCGCCATCGTAATTTGACTAGGGTCACCTTTAATCCTGGCAGTCGCTTGTTCACTATAAATTAATTCAATATCCCGGGCCTTTGCGCTGAGTTCAGATTGATCAATAGCGCTGAGCAGCACCTCATTCAGATCGATAACCTTCGCATTCTTAAGAGGATCGTCATCTTGCAAACGCGAGAGATTGATGATCTCTTGAACTAAATCACTCAAACGTTTTGATTCGCTCTGCATTCGGGTGGCGAAGCGAACAATAGCTTTTGGATCATCAGATGCTCCTAGAACAGCTTCCGAAAGAATTGACAGTGCCCCAATAGGAGTTTTTAGTTCATGTGAAATATTTGCTACAAAATCCCGGCGAATAGAATCAAGTCTGCGCATCTCGCTATCATCAAAAATGAGCACACAAATCAATCCTGCTGATTCCAGGGGAACCACCCGAACTAATAAGTCGTGCATCCCCGTGCCTAGTGGGCCACGAGGAAGTTCCATCGTGGCCTCTTGAATGGTACCGCTGCGCCTAACGGCACGGACTAAATGCTGCAAAGATTCGTTCTGAATTCGGTTATCCCGCAGTACATTGAAATTATTTACGTTTTCGCTCATATAAATAATCGCATCACTTTGCCCGACGATAATTGCTTCTGCATCAATATTGCTCAAGAGCGTAGCCATGGCGGGAGAAATCTCATTCGGACGGGAGTACTCCGCTGCATTACTCTTTCGGCCCTTTCGGCTCTTTCGCGTCATCCAACTCACTCCCTAATCGTAGGAGCCTCCACGGTATATCCCTCTCCAACAAGGGTATCTCTCGAAAAACAGCCCCAAATCTTCAGATTCTGTTTAGGGCATGTTCACATATAGACCTGTATCTGCGGGTTGGTAGCGGTACCCTGCACCAATGCGCGATGTATTCCACGAGGAGCTCGAGTCCATTACGGCTGACCACCTTAAAATGACGTCCTTAGTTCGTGATGCTATTGAATCCGCGACGACTGCCCTGCTCACTGCCGATCTTCAACTAGCCGAAAAGGTAATAGCTGATGATCTTGCCCTAGACAGCACGCAGCACAATCTGGATGAGCGAACGATCAATATTATGGCTCGCCAACAGCCAGTTGCCTCCGATTTACGCCGACTTGTCAGTTCACTTCGCATTAGCGCCGATCTTGAGCGCATGGGCGATCTCGCCCACCACATCGCAAAGCTGGCCCGGATGCGCTATCCAAACAGAGCCGTCCCGGATGAAGTTGTGGATGTCATTACAGAAATGGGAATGGCCGCCCAGCGAATCGTTGAAAAGATGGCAGTCGTCCTCGAATTTCGGGATCTCAACCGTGCTCTTGAAATCGATAAAGATGATGATGAGATGGATAAATTGCAACGCAAATTAATAGGCACGATTCTTGGCCCCGATTGGGTTCATAGTGTCGAGTCAGCTGTCGATATGGCCTTTGCCAGTCGATATTTCGAACGCTTCTCAGATCACGCGGTATCTATAGCGCAACGGGTTTACTACACCGAGACTGGCGATTTCGTCCCAAAAAGTTAGCTCTTACTTCTTTCCTTGATTCGCCACTGCGGTAATGGCATCTGCCGCTGCAATTGGATCGAGGTACTCCCCACCCTTTTTAAGCGGTGAAAAATCGTCGTTCAACTCATAAAGCAATGGGATACCTGTCGGAATATTTAACCCTGCAATATCAGCATCAGAAATTCCATCCAAATGCTTTACAAGCGCACGAAGTGAGTTGCCATGAGCCGTCACCAGAATTGTTTTACTCGTTACCAGATCCGGAATAATCGCATCGAACCAGTAAGGAAGCATGCGATCAACGACATCCTTCAGACACTCTGCCTTTGGAAGCGCACTGCCTAACTCTGCGTAGCGAATATCGTGGGCTTGACTAAATTCATCGTTATCTTCAATTGGTGGGGGTGGCACATCGAAAGAACGACGCCACAATTGGAATTGCTCTTCACCGTATTGCGCCAAGGTCTGCGCTTTGTCTTTGCCTTGCAGCGCACCATAGTGACGTTCGTTTAAGCGCCAGGTGCGATGAACTGGAATCCAAGTACGGTCACATTCATCGAGGGCAATCTGTGAAGTAATGATCGCGCGGCGAAGTAGTGAAGTGTGCACAATGTTTGGGAGTAAGCCCCGCTCTTTGAGAAGTTGTCCTCCACGCTTTGCTTCGGCCTGACCCTTTTCGGATAGTCGTACATCAACCCATCCGGTAAAGAGGTTTTTAGCGTTCCATTCGGATTCGCCATGGCGAAGCAAGATTAATTGTGTAGTCATTGCACTAGTTTAATAGCAGATTCCTGACCTCTAGACAGCACCCAGTCGTAGACATCCAGCGTTCGCCTTGCTGTTGATTCCCATCCAAAGTTTGCGGCGTGACTTATGGCACCAAATGAGAGTGAAATACGGCGGGCGGGATCGGTGAGTAACCTTGAAATAACGGCTGACCAGGCACGTGGATCATGACCGTCAACTAATGAACCTGAAAATCCATCTGCAACTGCGGTACGGAGTCCTCCGACTGCGGTCGCAACTACAGGCGTGCCACACGCCTGCGCTTCTAGCGCGACTAAACCAAAACTTTCAGAGTAACTTGGAACGCAGACCAAATCAGATGCACGGTACCAATCTGGAAGTTGCTCCCGAGGTACCGGTTCCAAAAAGGAAATGACATCGTCCACTCCCATAAATTTTGCTAGCGCTTTTAAACGGTCAGGTTCCGCAGAACCTGCCCCTGAAGCTCCACCCATAATTACCAGAGCTAACTTGGCGCGCAAATGAGGCGAGTGACCCAACATCTCAGAGACGGCGCGAACTAATACTTCTGGCCCTTTATGAGGTTGAACGCGCCCAACAAAGGTAACCATCAGAGCATCCGGCGCGATATTCAGTTTGGTCCGTGCCGCCGCTTTGCCCGAGCCGACCGTGAATCGCTTCAAATCTACTCCAGGCGTCACCACAAATACATTGTCAGGACAAGCGTCATATAAAGAAACCAAACTTGCGGCTTCGGCATCTGTATTTGCAATAAGTGCCGCCGAGTTTTTCACGATCTGTTCTTCGCCAATTGCGCGGATCGCTGGTTCAGGAGAGTCACCATCGGCCATATTCATATTTTTAACGCGGGCCATTGTGTGCATGGTATGAACAAGTGGTATTGAAGTTCGCTCAGAAAGCATCCAACCGAGTTGTCCACTGATCCAATAATGGGAATGCAAAATGTTGTAATAATTTTTTGGCAAGGTATCGAAAAGTTCCATCACCCCGTGCGTAAGTGCACCTATTTGGGATGGCAACTCTTCTTTGGACAACCCCTTGTATGGTCCAGCTTCGATATGCCGAACGGTGACTCCTGGGGCGATCTCTACGATCTTAGGTAAGTATGGGTCGGTGGCACGGGTGTAAATATCTACATCGACACCAGATTCCGCCATCTTTATCGCGCTTTCCACGACGTAGATATTCATACCGCCAGCATCGCCAAGACCCGCTTGATCGAGCGGGGAGGTATGCACCATTAAAGTTGCTATGCGGCCCTTCAACTTCGGCTACCAATCACAGGAAAAGTCTATAACTCGGTCAACAAGTTCGATACTCGAATTTGTCCTGTGTTCGGTGATCCACTCTTGACGAGAACTGATTCGATCGAAGTATCAACGTCCCACGCCTTGAGCACTGCAAAGACGATTGGAGGAATTGGTCGATCAGAGCCATCGCTCACTTTAATTACGCAAGCTCTTCCATCTTCAAGTGAGAGCAACTTGACGCCTTCTGCACCATCTTTTACAAAAAGCCCAGGAATTTGCGACATGAGCGTTGTTGTCAAACGGCCCACACCGGCAACCATATCGGGGTGAAGGAGACAGGCAGCAATAACAGCCTGATGAACTGGATCTTGCGAAATTCGAATTTTGTGGGCACCAAGTGCAAAGTTCTTTGTTGTCATAGCAAAAAGTGGAGCCCCACATCCGTCAATAGTGGTCGCTAAAACTAAATCGCCAATGAGCGACTCAATCTCCTCACGAATTGCAATTTGTAACGGGTGCCCGGCATCTAGGTAAGTCTGGGTATCCCATCCATTGACCACGCATGTAGCAAGCATTCCCGCATGCTTGCCGCTGCATCCCTGCGCCAATCGAGATGGTGGCTGTGCCCCCCAGTCCTGCCGTTCGGCTCTACCTAAAGGTAGATCGGGGGTATTACGTAAATCGGCAACAGTTAAACCAGCCCCATGCAATATAGATTCGACAACCTCGAAATGCTCCGTAGTGCCAGAGTGGCTCGAACAAACCAGCGCTAATTGTTTAGGTGCGAGTATGAGGCCATTGCGCACCATCGCTGCGGCTTGAAAGGACTTAATAGCTGATCTGGGATACATCGGAGCATCCACATCACCTATCGCTGCTCGAACCGAACCATCACTATTGATCAACGCCAGGCGTCCGCTATGAACTGATTCAACAATCCCAGCACGGAAAATTTCCACGAGTGGTTTCCCTGAAAAATTACTCATACTTACTCCGATTGACGCTCAAGAGATGACCACATATATGACTGCAACTCATGACCATCCATTTCGACATCGTGCGCAAAAAATAGTTGACCTTCAACTAGTCCATACAACCTAGAGGCAGATTCCACTGATTTCCCCGATGGCGAAACATAGCCACGATCCAGGGCAAGTTGAATTTTTGGGCCATCATAAATTCCTACCCATCCCTCCCCACGGCCCGTGTTATACGCGAGGACAACCTCAAGAACTTTCTTAGGTTTTGGATGCCAAAAACCAACTTCGTTGTCGAAAGGTTGAGTGATGTTGGCATCATCATCAATCAACCAGGTACGCGAGTAATAATTGAGGAAATTACGACCATCATGATTAAACGTGACTTCATGTGCAAATTGAAAGGGCGGAATGCCGGGGTACTCACCGCGTCCTTTGCCGCGCCATGTACCTATAAGCCACGCCAACGGGTACAACTCTTCGTTCAAGCCCTCGGGAATTGTAAAAGCCATTTACTCTGCCCTTTCTTGTCGCCAAAGGCGCACGGCACCGCGCACTCCAAAAATAATTAAAAATAAGCCAAATACGCCGGCCCCAGCAATTAACGCAAGAGAGGTTGCCGTCGCCACGCGATAATCGTAACCGTTACGATTGATTTATGAAAAAATTGGTCGTTAAAGCCATGGCCGGTAATAATGATCCAGAGCGAGTAGCCCAAGCCTTTTCGGTCGCAGCGACAGCGCTCGCTTCCGGTTTTGAAGTATCGCTCTGGCTTACTGGCGAAGCATCATATTTTGCGCTGCCTGGTAGATGCGAAGATTTTAATTTGCCCCATTCAGCCAAGTTAAACGAATTGCGAGATGCCATCCTGGTCGGGGGTTCTATAACACTTTGTACTCAGTGCGCTCTTCGACGTGATATTGCACAGAACGACTTAATCTCTGGAATCGTGATTAAGGGATCCGCATCCTTTGTTGAGGAGATAATGACTGAAGGTGTTCAAGCTCTCGTTTATTAAATCAGTCGAATAATCGCTAATGAAAAGGCTCCGCAAATTGCCCATGCGCTCAATCCAAAAAGTAACGGTTTGGTTCCGATGCTCCGGATCTGCTGCCATTTCACGCCGGTTGCCATCGCAAAAAGCCCCATGGATAAACAGGTCTTTGAAATATTAATGAGAGTATTGGTCGCACCAGCCGAGAGATGTAACTCGTTATTCAACAAGGTGATAGCCAGGAATCCGATAATGAATGGCGGCAACCAAGTTGTGAGTGAAAATTTGGACTTAAATTCTCTAGAGTTACTTTGCTTCACATTTATAAGAACAAGCAATGGCGCGAGCAAGACGACACGAGCAAGTTTAGAAATCACAGCGTAAGAAAGCGTCGTCCCCCCAACCACAGATGCCGTTGCAACTACTTGCCCAATGTCATGAACCGCAGCTCCAATCCATGCTCCCGCAATGCGATGTGTAAGGTGAAGCGCTTTGGCAATTGGAGGAATCGCAAAAATAGAGAGCGTTCCACACAGGGTAACTATGCCCACGGCGTAGGAGACATCTTCGCTTCGAGCCTTCTTAGATGCTCCAATCGCGGTAACTGCGGAAGCACCACATATCGAAAAACCTCCGGCAATTAATAAGGCTAACTCGGGAGATATTCCGAAGAATTTAGCGCTGCTTCTAACCACGAAAAATGTGAGAATTACTATCAATAAAATCGCCGCAAATCCCTTGACCCCGATATCGGCAAATTTATGGAAAGTAATTTGGAAGCCAAGAAGGGCAACACCCAATCGGAGCAGGCGATTGGCAGCAAAATCAAGAACAGGTTTGGCCCACTCTACAAATTTCGAGAAATTGGAGACAATCAATCCCGCTAAAAGTGCAATGAATAGCGGGCTTATTGGGACTGCGGAGTTCAGCTGAGACCTCTGCGATTGATGAGTGGCTCAACGACCGCATCCCTACCTCGAAAATTACGATACATCTGCATCGAGTCGATAGACCCTCCTCGACTTAGTAACTCATTGCGGAAGCGATCCCCATTGGTTCTGGTTAAGCCGCCATTTTCTTTAAACCAGTCAACGGTATCCGCATCCAATATCTCAGACCAGATATACCCGTAATACCCTGCCGAGTAACCGCCAGCAAAGATATGGGAGAAGTAGGTGGCTCGATATCGAGTTGGTACCGGAGAATATTCCAAGCCATAGTCTTCGATCGCCTTTGCCTCAAATGCAACTACATCTTCAATTTCATACCCGTTTGGTATTTGATGAAGTGCGAGATCCAATATTGCTGCTTGCAAGTATGCAGTTGTGTCATGCCCTTGATTGAAAGTTGACGAGTTTTCGATATTATCAATTATCGACTGAGGGAGTCGCTCACCTGTTTTGTAATGTACCGCAAAGTTATTCACAATTTCTGGCCAAAAAATCCACATTTCATTTACTTGTGAAGGAAACTCGACAAAGTCGCGCTCAACATTGGTGCCGGATAACCTCGGATAGGTGACTTGTGAAAAGAGTCCATGAAGTGCATGCCCGAATTCATGGAACAGGGTCGTAAGGAAATCAAAACTTAACAGCGTCGGTTCCCCCGCCGGAGGTTTTACGATATTCAAGTTATTGACAACGACGGGTAGTTGACCGAAGAGAAAATTCTGATCAACGAGATTGTTCATCCATGCACCACCGCGCTTTGAATCACGAGTGTAGAAATCACCAATAAAGAGCCCGAGTTTGGAGCCGTCCTCATTATTGACTTCAAATGCGCGAGCCTCAGAGTGGTACGTGACAATATCTGGACGCTCTTTGAAAGTGATACCATACAATTTCGTGGCAGCGTAGAACACCCCATCCCACAAGGTCTTTTCTAGTTCAAAATACGGCTTGAGGGCCGCGCTATCCACATCATATTTTTCGGCACGGATTCGCTCTGAGTACAAGTCCCAATCCCAGCTTTCGAGGTTAAAGGATTCCCCCGAGCGACCAATAGCCTCCTGAAGTACGTCTCCCTCCTTCTTGGCATTTGCAACGGCAGGCTTGGCTAATCTCTGTAACATCGCGTGAATATTCTCTGGCGACTTCGCAGTATTTTCACTGGTGATGTAAGCGGCATGGCTCAGGTAACCAAACAGTGTCGCTCTCCGCGCCCGTAATTTTGTCATCTGGTTCAATACTGACTTAGTGTCATTTTCATTGTCACGATTTGCTCGTACCATTGACGCCCTCATGACGCGCTCCCGCAATGGGCGGTTGGTCAAACTCGCAAGCACGGGATTACCGCTGAAGTTAACGGCGGCAATCAACCATTTGCCATCCAATCCCCGAACCTCTGCCGCCAACTTTGCAGCGGCGATTTCATTTTCGCTCAATCCGGCTAATTCTTCCAAAGTATCAACAACGATCGCTGAGTCATTGGTATCAGCCAGTACTTTCCGTGAAAATTCGGCTTCTAGTTTTGATAATTCCTCATTGAGTGATTTAAGTTCCTCGCGTTGTTCCGCAGAGAGGTGTGCTCCGGCAAAGTGAAAATCTTTGTAGTACAACTCGAGCAATCGCAAATCTTGGCCCGCTAATCCAAGTGAATCACGGGAGTTATAAAGTTTCTCAATTCGCTCCCAAAGGACTGGATTTAACTTTATGGCATCAGAGTGAGCTGCCAGTTTTGGAGCAATTTCTTCTTCAATCGCGTCAAGTACTGGCGAAGTATCGCTTGAGGATTTGTTAAAAAACACAAGAGTCACGCGAAGCAGGGTACGTCCGCTCTTTTCAAGCTCCACAATCGTATTTTCAAATGTGAGATCTGGTTGCCCAATGATCGCTTGAACCTCAGCAAGCTGCTCTTCCATACCGCCGTAAAATGCAGGCAAGTAGTGCTCATCCTTGATGAGTGAAAATGGAGGCATCTCGTACTCAAGTGTGCTTTGGGCGGCGAAGGGATTTTTAGGATCAAGGCTCATGGCGATAATCCTATTCTGCAGGTACCAACACTTCTTGCGTCGCGTAAACCCCATCAATATCCAAGGTTGCGTCGATGGGCACGGTGCGCTTTATAAGCGCTAGCGCAATTGGCCCGAGCTCATAATGCCGTGACATAGAGCCGATAAAACCAATCTCTTTCCCTTCGAAAACCACTTTAGCGCCATGCTCTGGCATGTGAACCATCGTTCCATCCAGGTGTAAAAGAACTAATCGACGCGGAGGGTGACCAAGATTAAAAACTTTAGCGACAGTTTCTTGCCCCCGGTAACAACCCTTGTTCATGTGCACGGCGGTATGCAGGAAACCCAACTCATTGGGAATTGACTTGTGGTCTGTTTCGAGCAATATGCGAGCACGTCCAGCTGCAATCCGCTCCGCTTCTAGCGCCCAAGTTCCGACTTGTGTATATCCCGCGGCGGAAAAGGCATTCACAACTTCAGAAAGTTCTGAACGCGGAACAAGTGCGTAAGGACCACCGATTGAATCGGGGGCTCCTGGTGCGCGAAGCACCGCAAAATCCGCGGTTCGATCTTGAACCGCAACATCAAGCATAAATTTCATTTTGTTTAGGTAGGAAATCAACTCTTGTGCTTTGGCAGATTCAGTGTGAATCCAGATTGATTCCCCGTCATCAACCAAGAAAAGATGTTGCTCAATGTGGCCCTGTGCATCTAGCAATAAGGTCTGCGTCCACGCGCCTTTAGGAATCGTTGCTAACTCTTGTGTCATCATGTCGTTTAGCCACTTAGTACGATCTGCGCCAGAAATAGTTATGACGGCGCGATGAGAGAGATCCGCCCAAGCGGTTCCCGCGGCAAGTGCCCGTTGCTCTTGGTTAGGTTCGCCAAAGTGCCAAATCGCACCAGCGTCTAATCCAGACTCAACTAATACTGCGCTCATAAATTAATTAGAAAGAGCGGCACACGTCGCGCAAGTCCCATAAATTGCAAAGTGCGTAACATCCGTTTTGAAACCGTAATCATCGGATAACTGTTGAACGAATGGCGCGGCTGCCTCAATAGGTGCGTCACCAACCGAACCGCACACTCCGCAAACCAGATGGAGATGCGTTAACTCCTCAGCGGCGTGATAGGTCGCGCCACCGTGCCCGAGGTGGGTGTGTTGTACCAAACCAACATTCTCGAGGGTTTCCAGATTCCGGTAAACCGTGGACAAGTTAATCCCTGGGTGCGTGATGTGAATTCTTGTTGCAACCTCTTCAGGTGTTGCATGCCCCAAGTCGCGCACTGCCTGTAGCACAAGCTCACGCTGTGGGGTTAAACGAAGTCCTTTTTCGCGTAATTCATTCTGTTCAGCCATGGTCCTAGCCTAAACCTCTTCTGAGAATGTGAACAAAGCCTCGATGTAGTGCTCACCCGTTATCCCTAAATTCTGCGCATTGGGAGGTGCGGTTTGAGGCTCAATACAGACTCCGTCACTGTCCTCCGTATAAACAACCCAATATGGGGCATCGGATTCGACCGTTATTCGTGCCGCTCCTGGCCAAACGACAGATGGCACACCTTTTATATCGGTGAAACAGTCATCCCACGGTTCTTTTGGCTGCGGAACAAACTCAAGTGTAGGAAGACCATCTTCGCCACGAACCATCATTCGAGCTGCTGTAAATTCAACTTCGGCCGCATCTCCACGCTCGAGTTCACGTGGGAACCAAGGATGAAATCCCAACCAAGCGGGAAGATCACAACCGTTGGGCGTGTACTCCAAAGTCCAACGGACAGCATCATCGAGAATTTCGATGGTTTGATCAACGACTGCGCGGTTATACGGCGCTGGAAGTTCTAACCTCGCACGTCCAATACCGGTTTCTTCCCAGGAACTCGTGAAACCGTAGCCATGAATAGCGTGTGGTGGTGACCACGTCGTTGGAAGGGTGTGAACTATTCCAGATTCACTAGTAATAAGCCCCTCATCTATCCGACCAGCCCACGGTGCCATTGCAAACCAGCCCCAAGATATTGGCGTGCCGCGAAACGGAACCGCGAATTGCAGATCGCGCCATTGTAGCGATGCGATCCTTCCGCCTTGATCTAGATCGATAGAGACTGAAATTTCTGCTCCGTCAATGTGTTGCATTACAAACCTTCTAACTCTTGCAAGGTGGGAGGATTTGCGCCGGCGCGTGAACAGGTGATTGCAGCAGCCGCTGCTGCTCGCATCAAAACTTTTTCGAGCGTAACTCCTACCAGATTTGGAAGACCGTATTTGACGATACTTTCTACAACAATCGCTCCAACCGTATCCCCAGCCCCCACGGTATCAACAACATCTATCTTGACTCCAGGTACTGATACTTCACCATCCTGAGTAAAGCCGTCTATTCCATTTGCACCCTTGGTGATCACAACCAACTGCGTTTTTTCGGTAATAAAATTTTCGGCAGCCCTCCTAAAGTCCATCTCCGGATAGAGCCAAGCGAGGTCATCCTCACTCACCTTTATTACATCGGAAATTGTGGCCCACTTCTGAACGATCCCTTGATATCTCTCTCGATCATTGACGACGGAGCTTCTAATATTAGGGTCAAAGACAAGTGGGGCTTTAACTTGTTTTGCCCAATTGAATAAGTTTGTTGCACCAGGTTCTACGATGGTTGCCAGAGTGCCAACGTGAAGGACCGCCGGCGGATTGTGTGGGTTGGGAAGCCACGATTCGGAGAATTCAAATGTTGCTGTTCCATCGATGAGGAATTCATAAGAAGCACCGCCTGTTGCATCAAGAGTAACTGTCGCGACGCAGGTCGGGGCGTCTGATGTATGTGTGTAATCAAGTTTCACGCCATAAGCCAATAATTCAGCGCGCGCTTGTTGACCATAATCGTCGGTTGAAATTCCATCAATAAAATATGAATCAAACCCGAGTCGCGCCAGCGCCCGCGCGGTGTTGGCAGGTCCTCCGCCGACGATCGCTACGCTCTGACCATCTTTGGGAATTAAATCAATGAGGACTTCTCCGGCAACCCAGATTGGGGTATTCACTCATTCTCTCCGACTCGAGCCAAAAATTCGGTAATCACTCGAATACCAAATAGGTGGTCCTCAACCTGTGGCAATCCACTAATTAACAAAATCCCTTGTAGCCCTTCTCCAACTACATTGAGCGGCAAACCCCCGCCATGAATTGCATGCGTTTCTTCGGGCAATCCATTAGTTTCATACCAATTGATTTCTGCTTCCTCAGCCTTGACGCGCTCCAACATTGTTGAGTGGCCAGTGGCTCTTACAACCCGTGCTTTGCGAGCAATCCACGAGGGTTGCTCAGGTTTGGCACCGGGTAGCGCGGTATGAAATACGGTCCACTCGCCAAGACGAACCTCTAGAGATACTGCAAGTGATTCGCGTCTAGCGATTCCTACTGCAATTTCGCCAATGGTTACAGCGTCTTTGAGATCAAAGTGAGGGAGAACCATAACCCGTTCTTCCAACTCCAATTGTTCGCTCGTGAACCCTCCAGTTGTCATGTGCACACTCTAATAGAGAGCCATAAACTTCTCGGCATGAACCATATCCCCCTCAATAAGACCAATCTCAAAGTTTACCCACTCTGTCTCGGTGGAAATGTATTTGGCTGGAGTAGCGATGAGGCAGAGTCCTTTGCCGTCCTTAATGCATACACCGAATATAACGGAAACTTCATAGATACCGCCGATGTCTACTCCGAATGGAAAGATGGCAATACCGGTCACGATAGCGAGCGGATTTTAGGAAAGTGGATGAAAGAACGAGGCAATCGTGCCGAGATCGTTCTTGCAACAAAGGTGGCAAAACTTTCTACTCGCCCTGGACTCTCCGGAGCAAATATAAACGCGGCGGTCGACGATTCATTGCGCGCGTTGCAAACTGAGTACATCGATATTTATTATGCGCACGAGGATGATCAGAAAGTGCCTTTACGTGAAACTCTCAGCGCATTTAACGAACTCATTAAATCAGGAAAAGTGCGCTATATCGCCGCATCAAATTACACTGGAGAGCGCTTGGCAGAAGCAATCGAAATTTCTAAATCCGAAGGGTTCGTTCAATATATCGCCCTGCAAAATTGGTACAACTTACTCCACCGTAAAGAATACGAAGAGGACCTTACTCCCGTGTTAGAAGCCGAGGGTATTTCGGGAATTCCGTTCTTTGGTCTTGCGCGTGGATTTTTGTCGGGTAAATATCGTCCTGGTGCTACTGTCGAATCCGTTCGTTCTGGAGGGGTAACTGAATACCAGAATGATCAGGGGTACAGACTTGTTGATCAATTGGAGAAGATTGCCAAGGCTCATGGCACATCAATTTCATCCGTTGCACTCGGTTGGTTAGCTGCTCAGCCTGGAGTGGCCACTCCGATAGCAAGTGCCCGAACAGTTGAACAACTTAAAGAGATTGTTAATTTCACCACCCTTACCAATGATGAAATTAACGAACTCTCAGATTTAACGAAGTAGTTCACGGTGACTAAGTTCCGTGCCTTAAATATTGCAGTATCTAGCGACGGATTTATGGCTGGTCCACATCAGTCAGAATCTGCCCCGTTTGGTGAAAATGGCGAACAACTTCTCTCTTCTTGGGCGTGGGGAACGAAATCAATTCGAGAATGGTCTGGCTTGTCTGGCGGGACGATTGGTATAGATGATGATTTTTTGAGACGCGGTTTATTTAACCTGGGCGCAAATATCATGGGTCGCAATATGTTTGGACCAATTCGAGGGCCCTGGATGGATAACGAGTGGAAAGGTTGGTGGGGTCCGAAACCTGGCTACAAAAACCCCGTCTTTGTTTTGACCCATCACCCAAGAGAGTCAGTAGATATGGGAAACGGCACGGTATTTAATTTTGTGACCGGAGGAATCAAACAGGCTCATGAAATGGCGCTTGAGGTAGCGGAAGGTAAAGACGTTGGAGTAGTTGGAGGAGTTCAAACAATTCAACAATTTCTGGAAGCCGGGCTCTTAGATGAATTACATATCGCCGAAGTTCCGATCGAATTACATGCTGGTGAATTGCTTTTTTCAAATCCCGAAAGTCAACTAAAGCACTACCAGCACGTTGACTCTGTTGCTTCAGATGCTGTCATCCATCACACATATTTAAAAAAGTAATTTTGCCGAGGAAAGTTCCCGCACCGCTAGCGGGAACTCTGGTCTTCTTATGTTCTTATTTAGTTGCAGCTGGTGCCGGTGCTGCCCCTGCAGCAGCACCTCCACCAAAACCACCTCCAGGTGTTATTCCCAATTGAGTAAAGCAGGTCTGCAGCGCAGCTGCTGTTGCGGGATCCTGGAAGTTAGGACGAGCTCCAGCAGCGATAGTTACACCGGCTTTTGTTAAGCAAGCGATCAATTTCGGATTTGAAAAAGCACCACCGGCACGTCTTACGGTTCCAGTGCTTGCCGCTGCAGTGGGAGCTCCTGCCTTAGAAGCTACCGGGGCAGGAGCAACGGCTGCGGATCCACCTGTCGCGGCACCACCCGCAGCAGAACCACCTGTCGTAGTTCCACCTGTTGAAGTTCCACCTGTTGAAGTTCCACCAGTCGTAGCAGCGCCGGTATCAGTGACACGAGCTGCATCACCAGCGACTAGCGAAGATGCTTGCGTTGGATCATCCAAAGTAATTGTGACACTTGAACCTTTTACCGATTTGATAGTTCCGGTAATGCGGGTTCCGCCACCAAACCCACCAGCACCCGCTCCACCGAACCCTCCAGCAGCCGCTGCCCCGGCGCCAGCCCCTGTCCCGGTTCCAGCACCTCCTCCAAATGCAGCTCGGAGCGCGGAAAATCCCGCTGCCCCAGATATTGATGGTATTTTGGTCGCTTCATAATGACCATACCAAGTGCCAACCGAGAAGAGACCGACAATAACAAAGAGGGCTCCGAGCACCTTCGTGTACTTATTGGTCCATTGGAATGTGCCCTTAGCAAGCTCTTCCTTGAGATTATCTTCAACCTCGGTAGCGAAGAGATCAAACTTCGGTGCGTCAGGGGTTAGTTCATCATTCATAGCGAAGTGCCTCGATTGGTCGTAGTGATGCGGCGCGTGATGCTGGGTAGCCGCCGAAGAAAATACCAATCAAGATACTTACTCCGAAGGCCAAGAAGACTGATGCTGGGACAATGACGGGCTTGGTACCAGCGATGGTGAAGTGACTACCAACAAATCCAGCTATGACTCCCAAGATGCCTCCCAAAAGCGACAATATCGTCGCTTCAATCAAGAACTGGGTCAAGATCGCAGATTTAGGAGCACCGACAGCCTTTCGGATACCGATTTCACGAGTTCGCTCGATGACGGTCACCAACATAATGTTTGTGATGCCAATTCCACCAACGAGAAGCGAGATTGCAGCAACCATTCCCAACAAAGTAGTAAATGTCTGCGAACTAGAGGAAGCGGTACTCAATAGTGAGGCTTGATTAAATACGCTGAAATCCGCAGTCTTGCGACCGGAGATTCCATGACGTGCATCCAAGATCGCAGTTAATTCAGTTTGGGCCGCTGTCGTCGTTGTTGATTTTGTGGCTTCTACCAAGATATTTGATAACGGTTGATTACCTGTAATGGTATTTTCCATCGTCGTAATCGGAATCAAAACTAAACTGTCACCATCTTGAAAACCCGATGATCCTTTGACCGTTGTCAGACCGATAACCGTGAACTCAATTCCAGAGCACCGCATCGTCTGCCCAATTGGGCTACTAGTGCCAAAGAGCGCAGTCGCCGTTGTCTGCCCGATCAGTGCAACACGTCTAGCCTGCGTCACATCGTCGTTGGTGAAATAGGAGCCGGACTGAATCGAGGTGTTGCTCGCTTCATAATACGCAGGCCATGTCCCGTAAAAAGTCGATGGCGAAGTTGTATTTGCACCGACAACGCAGGTTCCATTTGTGGATGCGATCGGTGCCACCTGCTTTATATCAGGAGCTTGAGTCTTATCAGTCAACGCCACAGTATCCAAAATTGTCAGTGGTTTTATTGTGCTGGCACTTGCCCGAGCGCGGGCTCCAAACCCACCTCCGCCAGAGCGAACCTGCAATGAGTTGGTACCAAGACGGTCAAGGGAAGCCTGGATCGCCTTGCTCGAACCATTACCAACCGCCAGCAATATTATGACCGAGGCAACACCAATCATGATCCCCAGAGTCGTTAGCGCAGTACGCAATCGGTTAATAAATAATCCCCGGATCGCGAACTTGATAATTTCAAGGACACTCATGCGACGCGCTCCCCATTGAGCTCGTCACTCACGATTTTGCCATCGCGCATCCGAATGACTCGCTTGGCTCGGTTTGCTACTTCCAGTTCGTGGGTAATAACTACAACCGTGCGCCCAGCTGCATTAATCTGATCGAAGAGATCCAACAGATCTGCAGTTGATTTGGAATCAAGTGCGCCAGTTGGTTCATCGGCTAGTAGAAGTGCAGGACGAGTTGCCAGCGCGCGAGCTACCGCGACACGTTGTTGCTGCCCACCCGACAACTCCGTTGGTTCATGATTGACACGATCGCTGAGTCCAACGACACCTAGGGCTACCAATGCACGTTCTCGTCGGACCTTGGATTTAATACCCTGGTACGCCATGGGAAGTTCGACATTATGCAGAGCGGAAGTACGTGGAATTAAATTAAAGGATTGGAAAATAAATCCGATCTTTCTACCACGGACGATGGAGAGTTCATTTTCCTCCATGGATGAAATTTCAATTCCATCCAAGAAATACTTTCCACTCGTCATGATGTCAAGGGCACCTAGGATGTTCATCAACGTAGATTTTCCAGATCCCGAAGGACCCATGATCGCCACGTATTCTCCCGGAGCGATGGTCAAACTAACTCCATTGAGTGCATAAATCGTAGAGTCACCTATTCCGTAACGTTTGACGGCGTTTTGGACTTCGATGACTGGTTGAATATCAACCACCGAATCCACCGCCTCCGCCACGACCGCCTCCGCCTGTTGCCCCGCCAATGCCTGCCCCGCCAAGAACTGATGGGACACCACCGAGAGAGGAAGAAGTACTAACGACTGCAGGAAGTCCAACTACCTGACCAACTTTGAGACCAGACAGGATTTCATCGGATGAGTCACCGACTATTCCCACAAGGACGGAAGTTGGGGTTTCTACTTGTTTGCCATTTACCTTCGTTACGACGTTGACGGTAGTGCGAGTACCCCTCGTTGTGACCGCACGTGATGTCACCGAAATCGCATTTGGTGAATCCGCGACAATAACCGTCGCAGTCGTAGTCATTCCTGGCTTAAGACCGGGGACGACTCCTGCAAGCTGGAAAGTGACGGTGTACGTCGTTGCTCCGCCGGAAACAGTTGGGAGCAGCGCAATTGTCGAAACGGTCGCGTTACCTGCAGCATTTGGTAGCGCCGTAAATGCCATTGAAGCGCTCTGGCCGACAGCTATTTTTGCAACATCAGATTCGGAGAATCCGGCAGTAACTTGAAGTCCCCCAACATCAGTCAGAACGATAAAGCCAGTTGCTCCCGTCGTTCCATTTGTTGGAGTTGTATTTGGACTTATTGAAGAACCAATCAATGTGTTAGATATCGATGCAACCTTCCCCGAAACTGGCGCTACCACTGAGGCTCCCTTGAGATTCTTTTGAGCCGTAATGAAATTTGAATCGGCGACTGACACCTGGGCCGCATCCACTGCAATTGTCGTTGAAGTAGTCGAGCTGTTGTTCTGCAATTGATACAGCTTAAGCGAGTACTGCGCCGAAGTAATCGATTGCTGCGCAGAGGCAAGAGTTTGGGTGTTCTTCTCAATGTTCAGCGCTGCTGTTGTCTTTGCATCGGCGTAACTCTGCTGATAGGTTGCAAGTGATTGTAAATTCTTCTTAATGTTTAACGCCGCAGTTGCCTGAGCATCGCTATAACTTTGTTGATCGGCCGCAATAGTTTGCGCATCCTTGGCGAGATTTTGTTGCTGCGTTATTAAAGCATTGTTATATGCAGTTTGCGCACTCACAACAGCATTATTGTCAGCAACAAGAGTTGTACAGTTTTGATTAATTGTATTAATAGTTGCACAATAACTTAAAGTAATTCCATTGGGACCATAAAGTCCCGAATAGTCGTTAAATGTCAATTGCGCATTTGCCAAATTATTCTTCGCGGTGTCTACACTGGATTGATAAACAGTAAGATTTTGTGTCGTGGTAGCTTGATCGTTCTTTAACTTTGTTAGGGCTGTCGCAGTCGTTTGACTGTCTGTAGCCTCAGAAGCGCTAATTAAGGTCTGCTGATAAGCGAGGTTATTCTGCGCTGACGTGACATTTGTACTATCGGTGGCTTGCGACGCAGCAATCAATGTCTGTTGGTAAGCCAGATTGTTCTCGGCGTTTGTGACTGCCGCCTGGTCGTTCTGAAGTTGTAGCGCCCCTGTCGCAGCAGCAGTGCTCTTGGCGCTCGATAGATTCGCCTGCGCCTGAACTAGACTAGCTTTAGCCTGAGCGAGCGAACTTTTGAGACTGTTCGTATCCATCGTGGCGAGAACTTCACCGGCGCGAACTGAATCACCCACCTTGACGTTGATCTTAGCCAGCGTTCCTGCTGTGGTGGGTGCGAGTGCGATATCTGTTGGACTGATAACAGTTCCAGAAGAGGATACCGTCGAGGAAACATCGCCGCGGGCAACGGTTACGGTAGAAAGGGCCACTGGAGCTGCTTTGGGGTGAAGTGAGGAATACCCCCAGAAACCAACCGCCGCAATAGCGACCAAAATTATGAGATTTATTGAGAGAATACGTAGTCGGGATTTATTCATAAGAGCACCGTAGATAACGTTTTTGTGATTAAACCGCCATATTCCTGTTAATTGACTGTGAGTTAAACGGGTAGTTCCCCAATTGTCCAAGCAGTCTCCTCATGGCGATCAATAACCCAAACTTTGTACTCCGCGAGTTCTGGCTTGGAAAAGATGACAGCACCATCGCGACCCATAACTACCAGGGCAGTTGCAAGAGCATCGGCGAGCCCGCCATCTGGACCAATCACGGTCGCGCTTAAAGCCCCGATGGCGATTAAGCCGGTATAGGGATCTTTAATATGCGCGCCGATTTCGTAAGTTCCGGAGGTTGCAATCGCTCCCTCGAAAATCTCAAAAACCTTGACCACCTCAAATCGATTTTCAGGACTGCGAATCCCAATCGACCAAGGTTTACCGGCCTCAAAACCTCCGGCTAGAGAGAGATCTCCCGCGGCGTTAACTTGAACATTTTCAGCCCCATGTCGCTGCAAGATTCGGATACATCGATCTGCCGCCCAGCCTTTTACATACCCAGATGGGTCATAACCCCCTTTGACACACCATGGATCAAAGGAGCCATCGGTTAGCCCTTTGGCAACTTCACATAACTGCCAGACTTCTTGCATCTGCGCCGAGGCCTCTTGGATCTTTAGTTCACCACGGCGAATCTTTGAAACCTGGGAGTCGGGTTTATATGTCGAAAACTCCTGGTCAATGACTTTTACGTATTCGGTGACTTCTGCCAGCCCAGCCTCGAGTTCCTCCAATCCAACTTTCGTTGATGCGACATCGATAAAAAGGATGGTTCCCCAGACATCAATTTCGGCAGTAGTCCGAGCGCGTTCTGACAATTACAAGCCAGCTTTTGTTAGCGCTGACTGCAAGGAAGTAGCCCATCCTTGCGAGGTATATGAGGCTCCACCAACTCCTTGAATGTTTGCAGATTGCGCGGCTAGTGTCTCCTGAATCAAGTATGGGATTGCCTGTTGATTGATTTGCTGGTCACGAAAAGAACCCGTTGGATATGTGAGCGCAATGGCATTTGTAATCTTGTTGTTAACAACAACGATTTGAACTTGTACTGGACCGAAGCGAGTATTACCGGCATCGCCCGTAAATGTTCCACTGACCCCGGCTGCCTTAGGAGTTGGGGTTGGAGTTGGGGTTGAAGGAGTAGGAGTAGATGGAGTCGTTGTTTTCGTTGTACTCGGAGTCTTCTTTGTTGTTGGTTTCTTCGTCCCTTTTTTAGTGGTCGACGGAGTTGGAGTGTTGGTTTTTGGGGTGGAGGTCGCTGTTGGGGTTGGCGTTGCGCTTGCTGAGGGAGTCGGAGTTGTTCCACCAGATAGCGAAGTCCCACCAGAAAGCGAAGTCCCACCAGAAAGTGAAGTCCCAGTGCCCAACGTCAAACCAGTCGTTGCTCCAAATTGTGGCGGAGTAATAGATAAGACTGCACCAAGTCCACCAATGGTTCCACCAGCAATCAAAAAGAAGCGTTTACCGATCATTATTTTCTCCCTTACTCAACCGAGTGAAATTCGAATTCTTCATTGTGAAAACGGTCGTGAGGAATTCCAACATCACGCGCCGCTTTTCTAACGGTTTCTACCAGTCCAGTAGGGCCACAGATGTAAACATCAGACTCACTAAAGGCCGGAACAAACTTCTTAATGTAGCGAGCATCCATTGGATGCTGCTTTCGGTTGCCCACCAAATAATGAACTCGAGCCCCCCGCCAATCAGCGATTGCATCTAACTCTTTACGAAATACAAGTTCCTTCTCACTGCCTACGCGATAGAGAACGTCAATTTCTTTAGTAGCATCAAACTCTTCAAGGAGCGCTCGCAGTGGTGTTATACCAACCCCGCCGCCGACCAAAACGATGTGACCCCGTGCCGCCTTAGAGGCGACGAAGGTTCCATAAGGTCCTTCGAAGAAGACTCGAGTTCCGGGTTTGATGTTTAAGACGGCACCCGATGCATCGCCCAAATCCTTAATTGTTACCCGCATAAAATGTTCGGTTGGGGCTGCAGATAAGGAGTAGGGGTGGGAGATCCACCATTGGCCGGAGGTAATAAATCGCCAACTAAAAAATTGACCACCTTGTGCATGTAGGCGGTCGAGGTGACGCCCCCGCATCACAACTGAAACCACGCCAGGTCCCTCAACCACGACTTGGTCTACTCGCAAATTGTGACGCAGTGAGCGCGCAACCGGTATTACAAACCGCCAAAGCAGGATTACTGCTGCTGAAGCGATATACAAACCTTCCCAGTAAATTTTGTTTAAAGGGTGTCCGGCAAACATCGGGCCGGTTAATACTTGGTGCATAAAGCCCAAAGCGATAGCTAAGTACGTGTATAAGTGAATTGTCCACCAAGTCTCGTAACTCATCTTTGCTCGAGCCTTTTTATAGGATGACACACCAGCAGCCATCATCAAACCAAAACCGATATCGGCGGGGATCATCCACGGATACTTAAGCGTCATACGCCAAAGTTCTGAAAGGGTAGAGATCCGATCTCCACCGGCGTAGCCGAGTCCGACTAGAAGTACATGCAATAAAATTAGATACAAGGACCAGGGACCTAATTTTCGGTGCCATTTAACTAACTTGTCGTGACCGACGGATTTTTCAATCCACGGAATACGCGCAACGAAAACTAACCCGACAAGAGCGAAATAGGAGCCCGCTAACGCGACCAATCGTGAAATAGATGTTATTGACGGATAAACCCCGACCCAATCTCCAGAAGTCATGCTGTCTAGTTCAAGTGCTAGCGTCAGTCCTAGACCGACTCCGAGCGCAATTGAGGCCCAGTCCGCATTAATACGATGCCCGACGGCTAGATCACGCTTACTCCGCTTAACTGCCATGCCCCAATGTAACCCGAAAGTTATGAGGGATTCCTGTGAGATTTCAGAGATTTAGGTTAATTGTTTAAGCGCTTGAAAAGCCAGAAACCCGGCTCTCCTAGTGGAGAACCGGGTTTCTGTTAGTCAGTCAGACTGACTTAAAGAAGAGGCTGTTATGCCTTTACCTTCTTGATGATCCGAACTAGGAGTGCTGAAATTGCAGCAACCTTTGCAAGGACTGTTGTAACTTGCTGTGACAATGCTGTTACAGCTGCAAGAGCAGCATCAGCCTTGTCGCCTGCATCTTGAGCAGCCTGTGTTGCAGCATCAGCTGAATCAGCAGCTGCGTTAGCAGCGTCTGTTGCAGCGTTAGCAGCATCTGTTGCCTCGTTAGCAGCATCTACAGCAGCGTTAGCTGCGGTATCAGATGAACCGAGAACAGTGAAGTCTGCTTCGTTAGTTGCAGTTGCAGTTGCGCTTGAGAGGAATCCAGCAATAACTGTTCCGCCAGCGATTACTACGTTAGCGGTAGCAAGTGGAGCGTAAACAGTTGAAGTGTTAACTCCACCAGCGAAGGTTGTTGAAACTAGACCTGGGAGTGCTCCTTGAAGTCCAACGTTTGAAGTTGGAGCTGCTGAGAAGAATCCAGTGTAAGTTCCATCTGCAATTGGATTTCCCTTTGCAGAGGCAGCTGTCAATGTGTAAACAACCTTGGTGCCTGGGTCATATGTAGCAGCATCGGTTGATGCAACTACTGATGCTGCAACAGCTGGAACTACCCAAACAGTTGCTGTAGCAGTAACGAGACCTGTAGCAGTATCAGAGAAGGTAATTACTGTAGAACCTTCTGAGACTGGGAGAATGTTTACATATGAGTAACCATTTGTTGCGTCGTAGGTAACTGCACCAACGGTTGCAACAGCAGTGGTTCCAGATGTAACAGTGATACCAGCTGCGCTTGGGATTGTGTTTCCATTTGAATCCGTTGCCTTGACTGATACTGGTGCTCCACCGGTAGCAAAGACAGAACCGTTAATACCTTCGGTAGCTGTTGAAGCGAAACCAGCAACAGGTGCGACTGGCACATTTGTGTGCACAGTAGCTACAAGCTTTGCAACTGTGGTGCTGTAGAAGATAACGCTGAATGTTCCAAGAACAACACCAGCAGTTGAGTCAGAGACTGTAACTGTTGAAGTTCCAGCAGTTCCATCGCCGAGCAGAAGTACAGTGGCAGTTGAGCCAACACCCTGTGCATTGCTTACAGAACGTCCACCTGCTGCAGCATTTGCGTTGGCGTAGGTAGAACCGACCTTTAGAATTCCAGGACCGCTAACGGACGCTGAAATTGTATCGGTGGTGATTGCAGCTGGAGTTGAGGCGTTATTGTTCACGAGAACATATGCGCCGCCAGCGAGCAAACCATTGGTGCTTACTGAAGTGAGTCCAGTATCTTCAGTTGCAACTGTTACCTTTTGTACGCCTGCGATATCTGCTGCAGTGTTTGAGGCAACGATCGAGTTTGCAACAGACAAGACTGGAGCAGCGCCCCATGTGACTGTCAAAGTGATAGCGGCATTGTTGCTACCTGTAAGAGTAACAACCTGTGTACCAGCAGTTGCTGAGTAAACAGACACTGTCATGGATTCTGTTCCAGCGAAGTTAGCGGTACCAATGGCACCAGTACCAGCTGACCAGATCTCAGAAGCACCAGCAGCAGACAAACTTGTAGTTGCTGGAGCAGATGGGTAGTTAACAGATCCACCAGTTGAAGAAATTGTGTAGTACTTGTCAGCAGAACCCGCAACGATTATTTCCGCCGTGTAGGTACCTGTGATAGCGGCAGCGGTCGAACTTGCTCCGCTACCAGCGAGTGTTGGTGTTGCGGCAGCATTTGCTGATACGGCAGAAATTCCGCCGATCGCCAACGCAGCAGCTGCAACAAGCGCGACGCGCTTAAAAGCTGTCTTTGTAGACATTATTTTCCTTTCAGAAAAAGTCGATTGGGAGCATTTCTCCCGCTCGGCTTGGCCAACAAATAACAATTCGTTATAAGCGAACTGACCTTTGTTAACCACGAGATGAGACGCACGTGCTGACTCATCTCTATTCCCTCGCAATATCCGGACTGCGCGGGAAACTTGTTGTGCGAAGGAAATCATTTTGTGACTCCGTTCGCGGCGACCTTGATCGCTTCGGCAAGAATTTGAGTCTTACCAGGATTGAGCACTAGTCGGACAGAAATAGAAGTCGGTATCGAAGTAACATCGACACCCTGACTTACAGGTAAAAGTATACCTGCGTCTACTGGGGAAACAGTGACAATTGTGCTGGAGACGAGATAGTTACCGTCAGGTAACCGTGAGATATCTGTACTGATAGCAGAAGAATTGAGTGCGACCCAACCGCCGTGCATAGAGACAGATGTTGTTGGTGTGTATGTAGTCCCAGAACCATCAACGTTAATGACCTGATTAATAAGTACATTGACCGCTTTTGGATCGTAAGACATGACAGGCGCAGTCAATGTGATGCCGTTATCGGTGATCACAGGAGCAGGCTTGCCAATGATAATTGTGCCGGTATCACCAGTCAGATCTGTGACAGTAAAACCGGTAGGGATTCCGCCAGTGTCGAGTCCACTAAATTGCAGACCGGCAATCTTTGCATCGACAGTTGGAGTCAAGGTATCGAGCTTCGATAGCGTCGAACTTTTGGTTGGGGACGTTGACGGAGTTGCTGATGCCGAAGCAGAGGCAGAGGCAGATGGAGTTGAAGAAGGTGTTGGTGGCGTGACGACTGTTGTCAAAGCTGTTGGTGAAGTCAGTGGGACGCTCTTGTGGTTAAAGGAATTGAATCCGATAAATGCGGCAAAAAGAAGAACCAGTGACAAGGCGACCTTGGATGATTTCTTTGCAAGTTCTGCTGCCTTCTTGTAGGAAGATGACAAGGCGTCTAATGCAGTAGCACCAGTCTGCTCGTCGATAATCCACTCGGAGAGAACGCGGACAAAAGAGGCGCGAGAACGAGCCACAACGTGGCGGACGTTTGCGGGAGTTGTTCCAATGGCAGTGGCGATCTCTTCGGTCGTGCGGCCTTCCATTTCCCACATGACAAGCGCGGTGCGCTGATCTGCAGAGAGACGAGAAAGGGCTTCGCGAATGATCGAGGCATCTTCGGCGGCAGCCAAGGTGGAATCAAAAGGAATATGAGCATCAAAGGCCAACTCATCCAAGCGCTCTTGGGTGGCGTCGGAGTCAATTGCGACCAGGTTGGGGCGAGAACCGGTGGCGCGAATCTGATTGAGGCAGAGGTTGTTCACGGTGGTACGCAGGTAAGCAAGCGCCCGATCACGGGTATCTAGTTCTGGGGCAGCCAAAATGAACTTGAGGAAGGCTTCTTGCACGATTTCGACCGCATCAGCCTCGGAACGGAGAATTCGACGGGCTTGGGAGGTCAAAGAGGAGCGTTGTTCTGAATAGAGCGCGGAGAGGTCGGCAATTGACCAGTCGGATACGGCTTGAAGAGGCGCCGCTTCCGTGATCTTCGCTAGCTTGCGAAATGCCATTTTGATTACTCCGTTTGGTGGTACCCCCGTAGGTCAGCGTCCTGGCCACGTTAAGAAAAGTACCTTCTACTAGTAAAGACACGCAAGTAGTCCAAATGTTGTCCTCCGGAGGGCAGGAATTTGAAGATTTTTGGGATATTTCTCGGGTTTTACCTCAAAAAAGTCAGAAACCCGGCTCCCTTTATTGGGAACCGGGTTTCTGAGTCAGTCAGGAAGATTGAAGCCCGACTGAATCGGAAAGCGTTAAGCCTTCAACTTCTTGATGAGTCGAGCCACAAGTGCAATAAGGGCGACCTGTTTTGCCAGGACGGCGGTTACACGTGCGTTCAAAACCACCATGGCAGCTACTGCTGCCGCTGCTTGTGCTCCAGCGGCTTTTGCAGCCGTGGTGGCGGCATCAGCGTTGGAAGCAGCCAAAGTAGCAGCAACTGTTGCTGCCTTAGCAGCGGTTGTTGCTTCATTAGCAGCGTCAATTGCACCTTGAACAGAACCTGTTGAGCCAGAGACCGCGAAGAGTGCACTGTTGGTAGTTATACCTGCAGCTGCCGGCGCAACGAAAGCAAGTGAAGAAAGCGTTCCACCTGCGATCACGACATTTGCTGCAGATGCTGGGGAATAAACGACCACGCTAGATACTCCACCAACGAATGTAATTGCACCCGTAGTAGGAAGTGCTCCTTGGAGTCCGATATTTGAAGTCGGAGCAGTAGAGAACAATCCAGTGTAAGTACCATCGGCCACTTGACGTCCGGCTGCATCAGTTGCAGTCAAGGTGTACACAACCTTGGTACCAGGAGCATAGGTTGCTGCATCGGTAGAAGCTACAACTTTTGCAACAACTGGTGAAACCACCAAAACGGTTGTTGTAGCTACAACTTTGCCTGTAGCGGTATCAGAGAAGGTAAGTATTGTTGAACCTTCTGCAACCGGGATGATGTTTACAAATGATGAAGCGTTTGCTGGGTCATAAGTAATCGCACCAACATTTGCTACGGAAGTTGTTCCCGAAGTAACTGTAATACCGGTTGAAGCAGGAATTGCATTTCCGTTTACATCTTTAGCGACTACAGAGACTGCCGCCATGCCAGCTACAACTACAGTTGAATTGATTCCCTCAGTCGCCTTTGGAACAAATCCTGCAGGCATAGTGAGTGGGACGTTCGTATTAGTTGTTGCAACGAGTGAAGCGACGACTGTGCTATGGAAGATAACTGAGAAGGTGCCAAGCACAATTCCAGCAGTTGAGTCAGAAACCGTCACTGTTGAAGTTCCAGAAGTTCCGTCTCCGAATATCAAAACATAGGCTGTTGAACCAGCAGCTACGTTACTAACAGCACGACCACCAGCTGCAGCTGCTGCTGCGGCATAAGTTGCACCGATTTGGAGAATTCCAGGTCCGGTAACGGATGCTGAAATTACGTCGGTCGTAATTGCAACAGGAGTCGAAGCGTTATTGTTCAAAAGAACGTATGCGCCGCCACCAAGGGTGTTCACAGTGTAAATCGCAGAAAGACCAGTGTCTTCGGTTGCGACTGTTGTCTTAGGTGTTCCACCAGAGATATCTGCAGCAGTGTTTGATGCGACCACTGAATTTGCTGCAGAAGCTACTGCTGGAGCGCCCCATGTAATAGTCAAAGTAATTGCAGTTGAACTGCTACCAGCGAGGGTCACAACTTGAGTTCCAGCAGTTGCTGAGTAGACAGAAACAGTCATGGTCTCTGATCCAGCAAAGTTAGTGGTACCAATTGCACCGGTGCCTGCTGACCAAATTTCGGCAGCGCCACTGGTAGAAAGTGTGGTTGTTGCTGGGGCAGTTGGATAGTTAACAACGCCACCAGTTGAAGAAATGGTGTAGTACTTATCAGCGCTGCCTGCAGCGATGACCTCTGTCGTGTAATTTCCAGTGATGAGGCTCGCCGTTGAACTAGTTGCGCTGCCAGCAAGAGTTGGAGCTGTTAAGGCATTGGCTGAAACGGCAGAAATTCCGCCGATCGCTACTGCAGCGGCCGCAATAAGTGCGACTCGCTTGAATACTGTTTTTGTAGACATTGCTTTCCTTTCAAAGAGAGTCGATTTGAAGTATTTCTTCCGCTCGACCTAGCCACGTAGAGCAAATTCGCAGAACGCGAGAAGCTTTTTATTGACCGCGAAATGAGACGCACGTGCTGTCTTATTTCTATGTCTTCACCGTAGCCGAGAGATATTGTGAATAGGTTGTGAGAACAGTGTTTTTAGGGGTCTGGATGAAGATTGCAAATTAATTGCAAGGTAAATGAAAGTGGATCGCCTTGTAATTAAAGAGTTGCGAAAGCCTGATCTAAAACACTTAGTGCATCTGTTAGTAACTCATCACTAATAACTAATGGCGGCAGGAATCGAATGACATTGCTGTAGGTACCAGCAGTCAAAATGAAAACACCGTTTGCGGTGCAGTACTTAATGACCTTACTCATTGCAGCGCTATTTGGTTCGATTGATCCAGGAACAATAAGTTCTATCGCCTGCATTGCTCCTCGGCCGCGGACCTCACCAATAACTGGATACTTGACGGCAAGTTCCCGAAGTCCTGCACCTAACAATTGGCCAATGTGCTTTGCGCGTTCGATTAATCCATCTTCTTCGATGGTCGCTATTGCGCCAAGTGCTGCTGCACAGGCAACAGGGTTACCACCGAATGTTCCTCCGAGGCCCGATACATGAACGGAATCCATGATTTCTGCGCGACCAGTAATTCCGGCTAGTGGTAAACCACCAGCAATTCCTTTAGCAGTGATCAAAATATCTGGAACAACGTTCTCCTCTTCAATAGCGAACATGTGACCCGTACGAGCGAAACCAGATTGAACTTCATCTGCCATAAAAACGATGCCATGCTGCCTAGAATATTCGGCGAGCGCTGGTAAGAATCCCTTGGGCGGAACGATGAATCCACCTTCACCTTGGATCGGTTCAATCAAAATTGCTGCAACGTTATGTGCACCTATCTCTTTATCAATTTTGTGGGTAATCATTTCGATGGCATCTTGGGTAATTGTTGCCTTCGGTCCAATCCAGCGATACTCGTATGGCATTGGCACGCGATAAATCTCGGGAGCAAATGGCCCAAATCCCTCTTTATAAGGCATGTTCTTGGCATTCAATGCCATGGTTAGATTTGTGCGGCCGTGATACGCATGTTCGAAAACGACGATTGCTTGACGCTTTGTGTAATGGCGCGCAATCTTTACCGCGTTTTCTACTGCCTCGGCCCCGGAGTTAGCAAGCATCGACTTCTTCTTGTGAGTACCTGGTGTTAGGCGATTGAGCGCTTCACACACCTCGATGTAATTAATATATGGGGCAACGGTGAAACATGTGTGGGTGAAAGCTTGCACTTGATCGATCACATTAGCGACAACGCGTGAAGCGCTATTACCGACATTTGTGACACCGATACCAGATCCCATATCAATGATCTGATTGCCATCAAGGTCTAGCAAGATGGCGTCACTTGCACGTTCGATTACAACGGGGAATGTAAGACCTAGTCCACCAGCAACAGCTTCAGCGCGACGCTGGATTGCAGCGTTAGATTTTGGTCCTGGGATTGAAGTGACCACGCGACGAACTTGATCGAGGTTTGTAAGTGTTGTCATGGGAAAAGTGTACGACCAGTTTTCTAACTCGCGTCCCAAGGATAGTCGGAGCAGAGATACGATATGAACGTGGATGTAAATAGGAGGGAAGCCGACTCGGAACACAAGGAACCGTTACGCTCCCACGCCCCTTTGCTGGACGCCTACTTAAAGTATTTCGAGAGAGGCGGACCGGCCTTCACAATTCCTGGGCACAAGCAGAAAGCCCACAAACTGGATGCTGGCTTAGGCGCGGTGGTAGATCGCGACATCCCGCTCTACGGTGGCCTAGATGAGATCAAACTTACTCATGGCACCTTAAAGCGCGCTGAACAAATGGCCGCGGAATATTGGCGCGCTGACTACGCCAGATTTTCAACTGGAGGTTCTACCCACGCTAATCAGGCGATCATTCTGGCGCTCGGGCAGCCTGGTCAAAAGGTTGCGGTTTCTCGAACCGCACATCGCTCAGTATTAAGTGCGCTGGTGCTCGCAGGTTTAGAACCCATTTGGATGACTCCTGAGATCGATCCTGTGACTGGGTTTCCGATTGGGATTGGGCTACGCGAAATCCAGCGAGCGCTTAAAGAAAATCCCATAGCAATTTTGTTAACTGAACCGGGCTACTTAGGAACCATGTCAGAGCTTGGGCCAATTGTTGCCGCTGCTCACGCACAATCAATTCCCGTGGTCATCGATGCTGCATGGGGTGGTCACTTTGGAATCAACAATAAATTTCCTAGGAACTGCTTGCAACTTGGGGCAGATGTCTTGGTTACTAGTATTCATAAAGCGCTTCCTGGTTACAGCGCATCAGCTTTATTGCTCGCTCAAGGAAAATATATAGATTTGGCGCGCGTGGAACAGAGTTTTGAAACAACGCACACAACGTCACCGGCTGGAGCTCCACTCGCGTCGATTGATGGAGTACGTGCTTTGTTGTCACTTCGAGGTAAAGAGTTGTTGGAGAACCTGCTCCAAAATGTTGACGATTTTAAGGCGCGAATTCAATCGCACTTTCAACTCCCCATTTTTCTGTATGCGAGTGATTTCCCTGCTGGTCGTTTTGACCCGACCAAAATTGTGCTTCGCGCCAATCAGCTTGGAGCCAGTGGGGTTGATATCGAAAATGAATTAGTAAGGTTCGGCATCCGCGTCGAAATGGCCGACAGAGACACAATGGTTTTTCTTGCCACAATCGCTGATACCTCTGACGATTTCGCCCTACTAGCCGATCGTCTGATTCCAATTCTTCAAAAACTCCAGAAGGAACCACGTCCCTCAGCAACAGCCCTGAGTTGGTCCGTTGTGCCCCAAGTCGGCACCACCATGCGAAACGCCTATTTCGCTCAAACAGAAATGGTGGCGGCAGATAAGGCGACAGGACGTATTAGCGCTGACCTGATCGCCCCCTACCCACCTGGGGTTGCGGTAATCGCGCCTGGAGAAGTTTTGACTGAGCAGATAGTGGTTGGTCTAGCCGCCGCTCAGGCTGCAGGGGTTCGAATCGCATATGCAACGGATACCTCGCTAGCAACCTATCGCGTTATTTTATAAGGCTTTTGTAGAGAGCTACAGTTTCCTGCGCGATTGAATCCCAACTAAATTGATCAATCGCTCGGACTCGTCCAGCTTCACCATATTTACGCAATAGATCTCTATCACTCATCAGTTCATTTATTTTTTCGGTGAAAGCCGCTTCAAATTCTGCAGCATTGCCCGAGTAATGAATTAATTCTCCGGTCATACCGTCCGCAACAACTTCGGGGATTCCGCCAACATCACTTGCGAGTACCGCAGTTTCGCATGCCATTGCCTCTAAGTTAACGATTCCAAGTGGTTCATAAATTGATGGACATAAAAATAAATCGGCACTTGAAAGCAACGCAATAACATCAGGCTGTGGTGCCATCTTGCTAATCCAGATAACATTGCTACGCGTTGCTTGCAATTCCTCAATGGCGGCTTGAACTTCAGCGCCTATACCGGCTTCATCTGGACTTCCAGCACATAACACCAATCCGAATTGTGGATCAACGTTCTTCCACGCACGCAATAAATGTGCCAACCCTTTTTGGCGGGTAATGCGACCCACAAAAATTGCGTAAGGTCCAGTAACACCTAAGGATGCAAGGAGTTCGGGATTTGATTGTGGGTAGTAAGTGTCGGTATCGATTCCATTTAAAATTGCATGAACCTTATTGGGATCAAGCGTTGGATAGGCTCTTAGGACATCGCGTCGCATTCCTTGCGATACCGCGATGATTGCGTCGGCGGCCTCGTATGCTGTCTTTTCGGCCCACGAAGAAATTCGGTACCCACCACCGATCTGCTCTTCTTTCCATGGACGATCTGGCTCCAGAGAATGAGCGGTTATGACATGCGGGATCTTGTACAAGATCTTTGCAAAGTGGCCGGCCATATTGGCATACCAGGTATGGGAGTGGACGATGTCGACGCCCGCTAAGTTTGAGGCGATCTGCGCATCTGTGATCAGGGCCTGCATTGCGGGGTTAAGCTGCTGTTCCGCCGGCGTCAATTCGTAAGCAGTCGCATCGGTCCGAGGTTCGCCGAAACAGTGAATATCCACTTCTACCAAGGTTTGAAGGCTTTTGGCTAAGTACTTCACATGAACGCCCGCGCCACCATAAATATGTGGGGGCCACTCTTTGGTGACAATTCCAACTTTCATCGGCCACTCCATCAATCGGGTAAGCCCTTATCTTACGGGCAAATTTGAGATACCGTTTTTCCATGAGTAGTAGAGACGAACTGATTTCGATCGTACTAGCGGGTGGCGAGGGCAAGCGACTTCTTCCACTAACACACGATCGCGCAAAACCAGCGGTCCCATTTGGTGGTGCGTACAGGTTGATCGACTTCGTATTATCCAATCTCGTCAATGGCAACATGCGCAAAATCGCGGTGCTCACGCAATATAAATCTCATTCACTCGACAAACACATCACGACTACTTGGCGTATGTCATCACTTACCAATAACTACGTTACAACTGTTCCAGCTCAACAGCGCCTCGGTCCACGTTGGTACACCGGAAGTGCTGATGCAATTTTGCAGAATTTTAATTTGATTCACGACGAGGACCCTAAATATGTACTCGTATTCGGTGCAGATCACGTATACCGGATGGATCCAGACCAGATGTTTGATTTTCACAAAGAGTACGGTGCCGCGGTAACAGTCGCCGCGATCCGCGTACCTCAAAATCAAGCGAGCGAGTTTGGCGTAATCGAGTTAGAGCCAGATGGTGTAACAATCAAGGCTTTCCATGAAAAACCTGCAAACCCACCATCAATTCCGGGTGAGCCCGAGTGGTCCTTGATTTCGATGGGTAATTACATCTTCAATCGCAGGGCAATGGAAGAAGTTCTCATCGAAGACTCTCGAGATGAATCTAGTAAACATGACTTAGGGACAAACATCATTCCGATGTTATCGAGTCGCGGCCAAGCCGTTGCCTATGACTTCAACTTGAATATCGTTCCCGGTGAAACCGAACGCGATCACGGTTATTGGCGTGATCTGGGAACTCTTCAGTCCTATTACGAATCACACATGGATTTGGTATCCATCCACCCGATCTTCAATTTATACAATCGGGAGTGGCCAGTTCTTACCCACCTACCGCCTTTACCCCCCGCTAAGTTCAGTGGCTCAGGCAGCGCGGTAGATTCAATAGTCGGTGCCGGTTCAATTATTGCTGGCGGACGAGTAGAAAGTTCTGTTATTTCCTACGATGTTCGGATCGCGTCAGGGGCAGTTATTCAAAGCTCTGTTGTAATGCCTAACGTTGTTATAGGTAGTGGGGCAATCATCCGCAATGCAATCATTGATAAAGGTGTAGTAGTCGAGCCTGGAGCTCAACTTGGTGTGAATTTGGAAAAGGATGCCAAGCGTTACACCGTTACCGAATCAGGACTTGTCGTTGTTGGTAAAGGACAAGTCGTTACTTAGAAACGGATGCTCTGTTAACGAGCCAGACCTGAACGGCATGTGACTGCAAGATTACCTTGCTCTCGGGCGCGGCCAATCGTGGAGAGTAATGCATGACGTTTTCCGCAGAGTCAAAGACCGATCTAAATGAATCGCCTATATGTGACCCTGGAAGCGTGAACTCTTTTTGGAGAATCGAACCGTTAAACATCAATAGCAAGCCACGATCCTCACCCGCCTCCACATACATCATGAGGTTACGGTTATCGAGCTTGTCCCAATCCGATTGCGTCATCTCTAGTCCACTGCGAGAAAACCAAGCTAGATCCTTTCTGGAAGTATTGAGGTCGAGCTGTCCCGTAAAGAACATTCTGGCCACCGGCATCAAATAGTTTTTACGTAAACGGATTAAGTTGATGGTCGTTTCGAGCATGTCAATCTGCTTTGCATCGAATTTCCAACTCAGAGCCCACCCACCATTAAAAGCGTTTTCATCAAGTAGCTCTTCACCGCGCTTGAGGTTGGGAAGCGAATAAGCGTTATTCGATCCCATCTGGGTACGTCCGACTTCATCCCCCATGGTGATCATTGGAATACCAGCAGAAAGAAGGAGGCAAGTCATCATTGATTTCTTGAGGCGCTGTCGAATTTCGTTGATACTGACATGATTTGTTACGCCTTCTATTCCTGCGTTCCACGAATAGTTGGCATCAGTGCCGTCGCGATTCTCCTCGCCGTTGGCCTCGTTATGTTTGCGGGTATAGGTAACTAGATCATTAAGGGTGAAACCATCATGTGCCGTTAGAAAATTAATTGTTGACGTTGGCCCTCGATAGGCAAAAATGTCATGTGATCCAGAAAGCCTTGTTGCCAATTCTCCAACTCCAGTTGGAGCAGATCCCCCGGCCTCGGCGAGCCAAAATTTTCGGAGCGCATCCCGATATTTGTCATTCCACTCCCGCCACGGATAGGGAAAATAGCCGAGCGCATATCCGCGGGTGTCCCACGGTTCGGCGATAAGTTTGCGCTCTCGCAAGACTGGATCGGCAACCATCGCGACAATGAGCGCAGAAATTCCATCGATTTCATCATGACTTCGCGCAAGCGCAGCAGCTAAATCAAAACGAAAACCATCAATCCCGATTTCCTCTGCCCACCAGTGGAGTGAATCAATGATCATCCGCACCACATGTGGACGACGAACATCGACGGTATTACCGCAACCTGTGAAATCGTCGTAGGCATCTTCGGTGGAGCGGCGATAAAAATTGCGCGAATCAATTCCCCGGAAGGAGAGCGTGGGACCACTAACGCCACCTTCAGCGGTGTGGTTATAGACGACATCTAGCAAGACTTCGATTCCAGCGTCATGCAACTTAGATACCGCTTCACGCAATTCTGAAACTGGATCATCGGTTGCCGCGTATCCGGCGTGTGGCGCTGAAAATGCAATCGCGTTATAGCCCCAGTGATTGACGCGACCGCGAGCATGAATTGCCGGTTCCGTGATGAATTGGTGAATAGGTAGAAGTTCAAGCGCAGTAATACCCAAAGTTTGCAGGTAATTGATCGTGCTCGGGTGGCCGAGGGCTTTATAAGTCCCGCGTTCGTTCTCTGGGATTTGATGGTTGAACTCGGTCAATCCGCGGACGTGTGCCTCATAGATAATTGTGGTCGACCAACCAGTAATTGGGCGACTATCTATCGCGCGTCTGCTTGCGACAACAACTGAATGCGGAACAAATTGTAAATTGTCCCTAGTATCTAAAACTGAAAGATCTCCGGTGCCAATGCCATCCGTAGCCACATGTGCGTAGATTTCTGGAACATATTGGAGTTCGCCTACGAGGGTATGAGCACTCGGGTCGATCAACAATTTATTTGGGTTGAAACGCCAACCTTTTGCCGGATCCCATGGTCCGTAAACCCTAAATCCGTAGCGCTGACCGGCTCGGACACCTTGAAAGTAACCGTGATAAATCGGACCGTTACGGTCAACAAGATCGTGGCGAGTTTCGATAAATTTTCCATCGACCAGATCGATTAAACAGAGTTCGACCTTAGATGCGGAAGGGGCCCAGATAGCGAAGTTGGTGCCCTCGTGGGTTAGATGCGAACCTAAATATCTCTGGTCGCCTTTAGCCATTGGGAGAGGATAGCGTCAAATATCTAGCCTCAATACGTGATCAGGGGTGCGGTATCAACCAAATGGTCGCTAGTGGAGGAACGGCGATTACGGCGTGAGTCGGTAACCCTTTGTATTCGCCCTTAATTGTTTGAATATTGGTCGGTGCAACGCCCGAGCCACCGTATTTCAGATCATCGGTATTGAGCGCGAGAGTCCAACTGAAGTCACCTGGAAGTGGCAACGTATACCTTTCCTGCGGAACAGGTGAGAAATTTGTGACGCTGACGAGCGGATTTCCATCGTGGTCGAATCGAGCAAAGGCGACGACATTCGCCGCACCATCATCAACAACTAACCACTGAAAACCAGTTGGAGTGATATCTCGCTCCCAGAGTTCTGGGTGAATTTTGTAAGTTGAATTGAGATCTGCAACCGTCTTTTGAATCTGGTGATGTTCTTGGTACTCCGTCAAGTGCCAATCCAAAGATTTGGATGCATCCCATTCTTGGGATTGTGCAAACTCGCAACCCATAAAGAGCAATTTCTTGCCGGGATGCGCCCACATAAATCCATAGAGCGCGCGCAGATTTGCCAACTGCTGCCAGCGATCGCCGGGCATTTTTGCGATCATAGAGCCCTTGCCATGAACTACCTCATCATGTGAAAAAGGTAGGAGGTAATTTTCAGACCAGGCGTAGAGAATTGATTTGGTAATTTCATTGTGGTGGTACATGCGATGAATCGGATCCTCTTGAATATATTCAAGGGTGTCGTGCATCCAACCCATATTCCATTTAAACCCAAAACCAAGTCCACCTTGATCTGTTGAGCGAGTAACTCCCGGCCACGCCGTAGATTCTTCCGCGATAATCATGCAACCTGGGACTTCGCGGTAACAGGTCGATGTGAGCTCCTGTAGAAACTTAACAGCTCCTAGATTTTCGCGACCACCAAAAACGTTCGGAATCCATTCCCCTTCCTCACGTGAATAATCTAAGTAGAGCATCGAAGCGACCGCATCCACTCGAATTCCATCTATGTGAAATTCTTTTAGCCAATACAAAGCGCTGGCAACCAGGAAGTTACGAACCTCATTGCGGTCGTAATTGAAAATCAAAGTTCCCCAGTCTGGGTGTTCTCCCTGGCGGGGATCAGCATGTTCATACAATGCTGAACCATCAAATTGTGCGAGTGCCCATTGATCTTTTGGAAAGTGTGCAGGCACCCAGTCAACGATTACTCCAATGTCAGCCTGATGCAGACAATCGATTAAATATCGGAGTTCGTCCGGTGAACCAAAGCGAGAGGTTGGAGCAAAAAACGAGGTTACTTGGTAACCCCAAGATGGACCATAGGGGTGTTCGCATACCGGCAAAAATTCAACGTGAGTAAAGCCCATTTCTTTCACATATGCGACTAATTCCGTTGCTAGATCCCGATAGGTCAATCCAGGTTTCCAGGAACCAATATGGACTTCATATACCGATAGTGCTTCATCCCAAGGCTTCGCGGATGAGCGCTTGGTTAACCATTTCGAATCCTTAAACTCATAACGACTTTCTGTAACAACCGAGGCGGTGTGAGGGGGATGTTCCGTTGCCCTCGCCATCGGATCAGCATGATCAATCCAGTTACCACCACGTCCAAGAATTGAATACTTGTACGGCGTATCAGGTCCAACGCCCGGGGCAAAAAGTTGCCAGATTCCACTGTTACCTAAACTAACCATAGGGTGCGATTTTTTATCCCAGTAATTAAATGAGCCAATCAATGCGACAGATCGCGCATTTGGGGCCCACACTGCGAAATTTGTACCGAGCAAATTTCCATCAGTTCCGCGACGAACTTGTGATCCGAGACTTTTCCAAAGCTCTTCGTGGCGGCCTTCGCCGATTAAATAGAGATCGAGTTCACCGATTCCATAATTATCACTCACAGGGTCACCTTCAGAATATGGCCGACTGGGGTACCGGGAGAAGCGGGATCGATTCGAATCCACGTATGCGGCGTGTACTCAAATGAGTGGCCGGTTATTAAATCAACGACATTGAAAGAGCGTTCCTCGATTCCAAGATCAAAGAAATTCCAATGAACGATCGTTTCCTGAGCATGAATTGGATCCAAATTAACAACGACCAGAATCAAATTTTCGCCGTCGCGCTTTGAATACGCGATAATCTTTTCGGAATCGGTCTCATGGAATCGCAAATTGCGCAATCGCTGCAGCGCGCGATTTTGACGGCGAATTGAGTTAAGCAATCCAATGAAAGAGGCCAGAGTCGGCTTGGTCCAATCCCGAATTTTGATCTCATATTTTTCGGAGTCCAGATACTCTTCGGCGCCTTCGCGAATCGGAAGATGCTCATATAACTCATAACCGGCATACATTCCCCACGATGGGGTCATTGTGGCTGCAAGTAGAGCACGCATCGCAAAGATAGGAGGAGCACCACTTTGAAGATGGAAGGGCAAAATGTCTGGGGTGTTAACCCAGAAATTAGGCCTAAAAAATGCGCTCGTGTCTTGGGCGACTTCGGTTCCATACGACATCAACTCATGCTTGGTCGTACGCCAAGTGAAATAGGTATATGACTGTTGAAATCCAGCCTTGCCAAGCGCATGCATCATCGCAGGGCGGGTGAAAGCTTCTGAGAGAAATACAACATCTGGGTATTGGAGATTAATTTTGTTGATGAGTTCGTGCCAGAACTGCACCGGCTTAGTGTGGGGATTGTCTACGCGAAAGATTTTGACGCCTTTTGATATCCAGAGTTCCAGGATTCGATGGGACTCTTGGAGCATTCCCTCGTAATCCTTATCAAAGTTGATTGGATAGATGTCTTGATATTTTTTGGGCGGATTTTCGGCGTAAGCAATCGTGCCATCAGCTCGGATCGTGAACCACTCGCGATGGTCCTTTGCCCATGGGTGGTCAGGTGAGCATTGCAGCGCAAAGTCCAACGCAATTTCTATTTTGAGTTTAGCTGCCGCTTTAACGAAATGTTCAAAATCTTTCATCGTGCCAAGATCGGGATTGATACTGTCGTGACCACCATCCGCGTTACCAATCGCCCACGGAACGCCCGGGTCGGTTGGCGTTGGATTGAGCGTGTTGTTTCGCCCCTTGCGAAAGGCATATCCGATTGGATGGATAGGCGGTAGGTAGAGAACATCAAAATTCATGTCGGCTACGCGTTGCAACGACTTTTCTGCAGTTTTAAAGGTTCCGGATTTGATCGAACCATCAGAACCTATCGTGGCGCCTTCACTGCGTGGAAAAAATTCGTACCAAGCTCCAACAAGCGCTCGTTCAGGTTCTGCGTAAATTGGAAAGAGCGGAGATCGGGACGATAACTTGCGATCGGGACTAAAAGCTTCAATCTGGAAATGCCAAACTCCAAGAGAGGTGGCGGACAAATTTGCCTCGTAACGATCAGTTCCTGGCCAGTACTCACGCATAGCAGTACGGGTTACCTCGACCCCCAGTGGATCTAGGAGTACTACTTCAACGATCAACCCATCATGACCTTCGCGAATTACCGTCGCCCGAATATTGATCGACTCTTTGGCAACTGCCTTAACCGGAATTAGTTCGCCCCCGTAATGCACCACAGGAGAGACATCGAAAATGGGGAAACGATTTTCCATGCCGAAACCCTACCCGTTGAGGTTGGTCATCACGTGCTTGATGCGGGTGTAATCCTCAAACCCATAAGCAGATAAGTCTTTCCCGTATCCAGAGTGCTTGAACCCGCCATGCGGCATTTCGGAGACAAAAGGGATATGGGTATTTATCCAAACAACACCAAAATCAAGGGCTTTGGACATACGCATTGCCAGTCCGTGGTTAGAAGTCCATACGCTAGAAGCCAGACCATATGGAACTCCATTGGCGAAAGTCACTGCCTCTGTCTCGGTCTTAAATTTTTGAACAGTAATTACCGGCCCAAAGATTTCACTCTGCGCCATTTCGTCTTCCTGCTGCACACCGGCAACCACAGTCGGATTAAAGAAGTATCCCGCACGATCGACAACAGATCCTCCTGCAACTATTTCAGAATGCTTTGGAGCGCGATCGATAAATCCCTTAACACGGGCCAATTGACTTGCGTTATTGAGAGGTCCATAAAGCACATCTTCGCCAGGAGCACCGGTCTTTACTTGATTTGTAGCTTGATCTGCAAGGAGTGCAACAAACTTTTCATAAACCTTTTCTTCTACCAATACCCGAGTAGCCGCGGTGCAATCTTGACCAGCATTGAAGTATCCCGCTACCGCGATTGCTTCGGCCGCCGCCTCGAGGTTAGCGTCTGCGAAGACCACCACTGGTGCTTTGCCGCCGAGTTCAAGGTGAACGCGCTTTAGATCATTACTCGCCGATTTTGCGACTTCCATACCGGCCCGAACTGAACCCGTAATTGAAACGATCGCTGGGATCTTGTGTTCGACCAGCAACCTTCCGGTATCGCGATCACCAGTTACCACGTTGAATACGCCAGCAGGTAGAAATTCTGACATCACCTCTGCCATAAATATTGTCGATGCCGGGGTTGTATCGCTTGGTTTAAGAACAACCGTGTTTCCAGCCGCAATAGCAGGAGCCCATTTCCAAACCGCCATCATCATTGGATAGTTCCAGGGTGTGACTTGCGCACAAACACCGATTGGTTCACGGCGAACAAATGAGGTCATTCCTCGCATATATTCACCGGCAGATTTGCCTTCAAGGTGACGAGCAGCTCCGGCAAAGAAACGAATTTCATCGATCATTGGTGGAACTTCCTCCGAGAGCGTCAATCCGATTGGTTTGCCGGTATTTTCGGATTCGATAGCCACGATTTCCTCGGCACGTGACTCAAGGGCATCGGCGATCTTTAATAGCGCTCGCTGACGTTCGGCAGGGGTAGTTTCGCGCCATTCTTGAAAGGCGTGCGCTGCGGCGTTGAGGGCTTGGTCTACATCTGACGCATCGGATAACTGAGCGGATGCGTAGGCAGCGCCCGTAGAAGGATTGATGACTTCAGAGGTGGCACCAGACTGGGATTTCCTGGTTGAACCGGCGATAAAGTTGTTGAGGCTTTTCATGCCCCCACTCTAGACTGAACGGAAACGAACCCCCAAGAGGTACATCTTGCAGCCTAAACAATAACCAAAAGCCGAATTTAAGAATGCGGCAAAGAGGGCAAAGGCCGTAGCAATAGTGAAAACCAGCCAAGTATGGGTGAGCACCCCAGCAGTTGCGACAAGAGCAAAAACAAAACCTACCAACTGCGCAAATTGCGGCGGCCGTACATCTTCAGAGTCAAAGTTTTTTGAGAGGCGAGGCTGCACAAATTTTTTATAGAGCCACGCATAGGGAGACTTTGGTGGACCCGCGAAAGCACCGATTCCGAATTGAACGAGTTGGATAATTATGAGAACTGGTGAACGAGTGATCAAAGCGATAATCAACACAATTGAAGTCAGGCCCGCAGACCAACGAGGGCCTCTCGCATCAATCATTTGCAATTAAGTTGCTCCTCTAGATTCTCTCAAGGGCGGTAATAACTTGGTCGCGCTTTGGTGCTCCAACTGCGCGCGCAATTTCCTTACCGACAGAATTTAAAAAAAGGGTGGTCGGAGTTTGACGAATATCTAGTCGGCGCACCAATTGCAAATTGCTTTCTGCATCCACTTCAACATGTTTAATTTTTGGGTAATGCGAAATAACAGAAGCAAGCGTGCTACGCGTGGTACGGCATGGAGTACAGAAAGCACTTGAAAATTGCAGAACGGTGGCCGCTTCCCCAAGTTCTCCGCCAATTTCATCTGCAAGAATCTGGTGCCGTGAATCTACTTTGGGTTTAATTTTTCCGGTACGTTTGCGATCAAATATTCCGTAACCCGTCGCGATTATTAGCACTGCTACAACGATGATGGCGGAATTCATGGCGTTATTTTCACATTCAACCGTCAATTAACCTAAACGCGGACTATTTGCAGGAGCAACCCGTTGACGACGGCCTTAATTAAGAACAACTCCTTAGCGACTCTCTAGCGATTGATCGCTGGTCTCGACCCAACATGTGACACGCATTCCGCCGCAAGAGTTGCTCCGTGCTGAAGTGCCGCAATTAAGTCGGTGTCATCAGCCCAAGATTGAATAAAGCCCGCAGCAAAGGCATCGCCCGCGCCAGTGGTATCTACCACTTGCGCATCGACTGCCGGTATTTGAACGAGTGCACAACCGCGCGCCTGCGCAAGCGCACCGTTGCCACCTCTCTTGATAACTACCAGCGGAGTCAATCTGAGCAACTCTGTTGCAGCATCTACTGGGTTCTGTTTGCCACTCAAAAAGTGCGCCTCCTCTTCATTTAGTACAACTACATCAACCAGCGACAACCACTCGCGGACCTGATTTAAACCAACTTCTAGTAAAACCCCCACCGTAGAGGGATCAAATATGACTGGTAAACCGGCCGCTTTTACCGTTCGCAAAATATCCAGTGCACCATTTCGAGATCGCGGATTTACGAGGGGATATCCTGATAAATACACAGCCGTAAATCCATCCAAGGACGGTAAATCCGCCAAACTTAAACCTGAATTTGCACCCGAATCTGGAAACATCGTCCGCTCACCGAGCGCATCTACAAGCACAACCACAACGCCTGTATTGGCATCAGGAATTACGGTATTGGAATGGGTAACACCATATCGATCGAGTTCTGCGAGAACAGTTCGGCCCGCAGCATCATCACCAACTCTTGCTACCAGGTGTGCCGGGGTTCCACTTACCGCCAACCACGAAGCAACATTCGCGGCCGCACCGCCGCCTTGTGTGGAGATGGCTGCTCGGGTTTCTACGCCCTGCCTTATGGGTGAGCCAACTACTGCGGTGACATCAAGCATAATGTCGCCGAGACAAAGAATTCTTTTCACAGTGATGTTGCCAACTAGTTGTTGAGAGCTATCGCGATCAACGCGGCCAGGTTTGCGTTAGCTTTGATGATGTCGATATTAACGCGCAAAGATTCGCCTTTGCTGTGAGTATGAAAATACTCAAGCAAGAAAGGTGTTACAGCCTTTCCCGTTACGTGATTAGAATCAGCGGCTTTCAATCCTGATTCCAAAATATCGTTGTGAAGTTTCAAATCCATCTGGTTTACTACTGGGTTAGCAATAACTACTGCGCGATCAGCCGTTTTCAGTTCAAAGCGGTTATGCCAGATTGCAGCAATCTCTGCGACGGAATCGACACGATGTTCGATCTCATATCCTGACTCGGTTAGGTAGAAACCCGGGAATTTAGTGGTTCCATATCCCAATACTGGAACCGCAAATGTTTCTAATCTTTCGAGGGTTCCCGGGACATCCAAAATCGATTTAACCCCGGCGCAAACAATCACGATTGGTGTTTCGGCGAGCGCGATCAAGTCAGCAGATTCGTCATAGGTATGGCCGCGGTGCACACCGCCAAGACCACCAGTAGCAAATACCGAAATCCCGGCAAAGTGTGCGATATGAGCCGTGGCAGCTACCGTGGTCGCGGCAGATTTCTTGGTCGCCTCCACAATCGCCAGGTCACGTGTTGACGCCTTCACTACATTGTCATCATTAGCGATTCGATCCAATTGATCTGCCTCGAGGCCGACGTGAATAACTCCGTCAATAAGTGCGATCGTCGCAGGAACCGCCCCTGCCGCTCGAACAATTTCTTCAACTTCACGGGCGACCTCTAGGTTACGCGGACGGGGAAGCCCGTGACTAATAATCGTCGACTCTAAGGCGACGATCGGCTTGTTAGCCCCCTCGGCCTCCCTTACTTCTGACGAAAATTTAATCATGCTGCAGTTTAGAAGGCCACCACACTTTTGGCCCAATACTGTGAACCAGAGCCGGAACCAAAATCGATCGCACCAGCAAGGTATCCAGCAGAACACCGAAACCAACGGCAAATCCAATTTCGGCCAAGAAAACTAAGGGGAGAATACTCAAGACGCTAAAAGTAGCGGCCAGTACGATTCCGGCGGAGGTGATAACACCGCCAGTAACTGTCACTCCCTTTGTCATACCAGCCCTCGTACCAACTTTAAGGGTTTCTTCGCGAACGCGAGTCATCAAGAAAATGTTGTAATCAATTCCCAGCGCTACCAGGAAGACGAACGCAAAGAGTGGGAAGGAAGAGTCCTCTCCTGCGAAATGAAATATATGGTGAAAGACAATCGAGCAAGCGCCAAGAGTTGCGAGGTAGGAGATGACTACAGTGACTAGCAAGAGAAGTGAGGCTGCAATAGATCGAAGTAAAAGCGCCAAAATGATAGCGATCAATAATAAGATGATCGGAATAATTAACTTCTGATCATGCCTTGTTGCCCCATTGATATCGTTGTATACAGCGGATGTGCCGCCGACCAAAGCCGTCGGATCTATTTCTCGGACAGATGTACGAAGTGGAGGAATTAATTTAACCGCCGCGCCAGTATCTGGACCGTACGCCAAAGTGACATTGAGCAATTCTTTTCCGTCGACTATTTTTGTTGCTGGAATTGGCTGTCCAGCAACTATAGGAGTAACGGTCTGTGGGACAACCTGACTAATTCCATTTGTCGCTAACAACTGACTCGTGACTGCTTGAGCTTTATCAGCGCTGACAACGATCTGAGTAGGTTGGCCTTGTCCTCCTGGGAAATAAGTAGTCAGTTGTTCTTGTCCTATGACTGAATCAGTTCGGGTCGTAAATGACTGTGCCGTAGACAGACCATTCGAATGCAAGGTTGCAGCGAAAGCCGCTAGAACAACAAGGATGAGAAGTGCTATAGACCAATATTTACGCGGGCTACGCTCTGTAGAGCGAGCAACTTTCGACCAAATTCCGGTTAACTTTTCATCTTCGGTGTTGAACTTGGGACGCTTTGGCCAAAAAATCCATCTGCCGAAAATAACCAAGAGCGCCGGAAGCAAAGTCAAAATGGTGATCATGGCGCAAACGATGCCAATGGCACCAATTGGTCCTAGGCCACGATTGTTCGTCAACTGCGATAACAAAAGAACAAGTAAACCCAGGGCCACGGTGGATCCAGAAGCAACTATTGGTTCAACAACACCTCGCCAGGCAACCTTCATCGCCTGCGTGCGAGATTCATAATTGTGAAGTTCCTCGCGATATCGAGCGATCAGCAACAATGCGTAATCCGTTGCTGCACCAAGCACGAGAACCGAAAGAATGCCCTGCGATTGCCCATCCAAGGTTATGATGTTGTGTTTTGCAAGTTCGTAAATGACTCCCCCAGCAAGAGTCAGCGCAAAGCCTGCGGACATTAAGGGCAATATCCAAAGAAAGGGCGAGCGATACACGACGATCAAAATCAAAGCGATTACTGAACCTGTTACGAGTAAGAGTGTGGAATCTAAACCGTTAAATGAGCTAAAGAGGTCAGCGAACAGCCCGCCGAGACCAGTCGTATGAGTAATGAATCCATTCGCCGTTGCGTACTGAGTTGCGTAATACCGGATGGTCGTCACAATCGCTGGAAGTACCGGCTTCTTATTGGGAAGGATGTCACCCGCAGAGCTCGAGTCCAGCGGAATGTTCGCCAAAATTGCATCGTTCTTGGCGGAAGGAAAGGCAACAATCTGTGCACCAGTAGCTAAATATTTTGAAATTGATATCGATACCGGTTTGCCATCGGCACCAGCAATCAAATTACCTTTGGAATCTACCAAATCCTTATTTGCAAGTGCTTGGACGAATGCATTTGCAGAGAGAACTTTTGCCCCGTCAACCTTTCCCTCGAAAAGAATTAAGGTTGGAAATTGATTATTTGCTGAGTTGTTGGAGAATTTTAAGATCGCATCGGCGGCCCTTGATGACTCGGACCCAGCCGGCAAAAATTTGGAATTATCATTCTTTTGAACCGTGGACAGATTTCCAAATAGGGGTCCAGTCGCACTACTAATGACCAGCCAAATGATTGCAACTACGGAAGCGACTAAAATCAGGCGGCGGTGTGATCGTTTCGCAGTATTTTGTTCAGGCACAAGAATCCCCTTTAGGTCGCCGGGTGGGTGCCTAAATCTTAAAGAAGGGTCATGAACGGTGCAATTTAGAGTCCCTCAACTCGCAGGCAATTCACCAAACATGACCCTTTCTAGGCCAAAAATTCGCCGTGATCGTCGGGGGTATAGCAACCACAGACAAAGTATTGCGAACTCGTATTACAACTGGCCTGTCCCGAAGGAAGTTCAACCAGTTGAAACTTAGCACCGTTCTTATTGATTAGCGCCGCCTATAACGCAATAAAAGGATCTGTAAGAATTAATTGAGGAAGGTGAAAGTCATCTAGTAGGCCATTCGAGTTGATTTGATTGACAGTGAGTTCTCACTAGACAAGAGTGCGAAATAGAAGGAGACAGATTGTTTCCTTGGAAGGATAGTCATGGTTGATACCCTTGAAAAATCTACTGATGTAATCTGCGATCTCTGCCGAAAGAATCCGTGCATTTGTCCACTAGAACTTAACTAAACACATTTTTCGCCAGGCGGTTTCGGTCAGAGTTCAAAGCTGATTTGTTGGGGCTGCCCAAATAACAGAGTCATCAAATTGCACATTGGTGTGCACCGTCCGATTTGTTTCAATCCACGCTACCGCTATCTGGCGTCCTTTGGCGATGGTTTCAATTTCGTGAGCGCCGGCCAGAAATAGAGTCTTACTCCACACTTCGGCAAGTTCCGTGCTCTCCGCAATTACGGTTACGGATACTAAATCTCGTCCTCCCGGCTTTCCGGTTGAAGGATCAATGAGGTGGTGGAAAAGTGCACCGTCCTTTTTCCAAGAACGCAGCCGTATTGATGAGGTTGCAATTCCCGAGTTTTCCACTTCGACTACCAAGACTGGATCGGAATCAGGTGCCCACGGATCTTCAACTCCGATTCGCCAGAGGTCGCCTTCGGAATTTTTACCGCTAACTGCAATATCACCACCTGCTTCGATAAGAACTCCGGAACCAAATTCTTTTAGTATCGCCATCGCTTCCGTAACCGCAAAACCTTTACCAATTCCTCCCAGATCAATAGGTATTGGGCCAAGACAAACCTTCACTCCATCAAATTTTGGACTCCACTTTTTGGCTAAACGCCCGTGAGGGCCGCTTGCGGGAAAGGTAGCGGTAACGATCGACTCGCTGCCAACTGGACCTACAAGAAATTGCATGGCGGAGTCGTAACCGGAATCAACCAAATCGTTGAGGATCCTCGGATCGAATACACCTCCAGTTAGACAATAAGCCGCAAAAGCATTGGAAATAAGGCTTACCGCTAACTCTGGCAACTCGTGCCACAAATGCGGCGATCCATTCGCCACCATCAGCGGACTATCGGCAATAAACCTTGAACATGAACTTTCAATCTCTTTAAAAACTCTTTCAGCTAACAAAATTCCATCTTCAACACCGGCTATCGGTTCGACAATTTCAAAATTAACGTCACTCGCCATGCAACTAAATTTGTATTTTGTGGATTGCACTTGACGTCACCGACCTCGACGGGGATACACGAAAGAGAAGTTAATCTTCGAATTCTCGAGTTTCAATAAAGAGCGCTCTTCTAGGACAAGCACGTACTGCTTTATGAGCTTCCTTCACCTGGTTCTCAGTCAGATCATCCGAAGGAAGAATCGGATACCCCCAGGGATCGAGTGTGATCGTATTTGTCGCGATGTGGGCACACATTGCGATTCCTTGGCACATCGTTGGATCAATTCTCAAGACTTCCAGATTCGGATTTCGGTTTCTCACGACATCACGCTCACTCCTGGAATTGGAAGAAATGGTATTGACTCCAGGAGCGTGCAACTCCCATTTAGGTGTGCATCAACTTCGTCCCCGAATAAAGTAATTGCAGAACGGACTAAGCGAATTACTCCATCGGGGTGAGCACAGCCACCTCGGCCTGGGATTAAGCCAATCCTTTCTAATAAAATCGAATATCCTTCTTGATTCATCCCACCCCTAACAAGTAAATTCCAGCGATCCGAAACGTCGGCCAATCCTTGAAAGCAAGGACCGCACTGACGTGCGGATTGCGACGCCATCCAAGTTAATACCCGGCCGGTCTCTTCTATCACACATGCGTCGACAGGTAGCGCTCCAACTATCCCGGCACCAAAAGATAAGCCCGCAGCTCTGAGCATCAACGGATCAGCACGTAGATGCTTTACTGTTTCCCATGACAACCAACTTGCACCGTACCCGCCAAATAAAATTGCAGGATTGCCTTTAACTTCGGGCATCGCCTGTTGATAGGTTTCTGAAGAGGAAACTTCCCTGACAATTCGTCGATCTTGGGCGAGAATACTGAGCAAGTGCTGCCGAGCAGCTTCTCGCCCAAAGTTATGCACCATTGCGATACGTGCCAAAGTTTCGGAATTATGAGAAAGGATCGCAGGATTGCCGACTCCCCACGGGCGTGCCTTATCCAACCCATACCTCGGGGCAATGGCTTCACCACGGACTCCAGCAATGACCGCGCTATTCTCGCCACTTGTATACCGAACTGGCATTCGCAAAATGTCGAGTTTAATTGGATTTCCCGCGCTTTCGCGTTCAGCGATTGCATCTGCTATCGAGCGCAGAGTTGCCCGCTCTTCATCATGAACCCAAATTACAAGTCGCTCAGCTTTAATTAAATGAGCCACGAGCAACATTCCATCCAACACAGTATGTGGGACGTATTGCCATAAAGCCGCATCTTTGACCGATCCAGGTTCACCTTCTGCCGCATTTGCAACTACCTTCCCGCCCGGCGGGCTTTGCATTGCAGCGCGAAGTTTCCGTGCAACTGGGAAGTGAGCTCCACCATGACCCGTGAGTCCAGATTCGTCTAGAAGCGTTAGAAATTTTTCATTATCTGACTCAACCATCGCGATTGATTTTGGGTGCGTTTTGATGTGTTCTGCATATGTGACTCGCGTGCCGCCTAGAGATAATTCATGATTCTCCGCGCTGTAAACGATGTCACCATTAAATATCTTCATTTCGCTTTACCTGCTTTATCGTGGCGCCATAACTGAGCCCGGAAAGCCACCTTTTGTATCTGCTCTTTGTGATCTGGTGAAACATAACGCCAGAGCGCAAGAATAATTAGTACTCCTGCAGATACCCCATAAAAGAGATGTAATTGCAAGGTATCGCTTCCAGCAAGGACCGCATGAAACCAGGTGAGGGTGAAAGCTACGAGCGCCACTTTATGCAGTGGCCACCACACTCGGACCAGTAGGCGGTTTCCAGCCAGACTTGCGGTGATCCCGGATATCAATCCAGACCAGACTGCAAGGATTCCTAAGGAAACGGCAAACGGGCGATAGTGGGCGGTGAATGGAAGAAGGGTTCCTACCACACCAACTCCTGCGTAAGGGTCCGATGCCAACACGACCACATGCGAAATCAAAAAAACTAGAGTGAAAACCGCAAGCGAAACGTGAATTCGAATTCTCGTTAGCGCGGACGGGCGATTCCAACGAGTCCGTCCAGGGTGAGCGAGAAACAATCCCATACATGTCAGGAGAAAAAGGAGTACGTACGCGGCAAGTCCAGTCGATCTACCGAGGATCCACTTCGGTGCAGTAGCGGATTGCACATTCTCGACGGTATCCAGCAAGCGAGTACCTATTAGCAACGTCAATAGTGCGAAAGCGCTAGCAGTGATTACCGAGGTTCTTACATCACGACCGTTAGTCTCAGCCATCATTTCCGAGGGAGCTGAATTTTTCATTTCTTCACCACCCCAGATGGACCGGTCGTAGCACTCGTGCCAGGCGGCAAGGGTGTCGTCGGCTGAGTTGCCGCCCACTTCGTTGTTGCTACCGCTTTGCCTTTATAGCTAACTATGTCAGCATTAATCTGTTGTAACTCTTGTTGCGTCGCTCCCAAAATAATTTGAAGTTTTGCCAGACGTGCCCGACTTCTTGCCAATTGAGTTGGCAGGCCTGGAGTACCCGCAACGGCGAGGCCATTATCTGTAGTCAGAGGATTGTGATTTAAGGTCCAATAGGAAGTAACTGTAAAAGAAAGACCAGTAATCGGTACGACCAGAATCCATGCGAACCATCTATGGATGAATTTAATCATTTCCGAATTCAGCTCCGCCTCCTTTTGCACCCCCACTCGCGCCTGTTTTTGCTTGGGTAGTTGGCTTCGGTATTGCACGCTTTTGAACTTGAAGTGTTGCGGAACCAGTCGCATTTGCGTACTTGATCACCGCGGCCGTGCGGGCGGTTAATGCTGTTTGAACATCTTTTTGAATTTGTCGAATCTGATCCATCAATAACTGTTCGGCGGTTTGGCTTTTTGCCAAATCTTTCTCGGTTCCACTTCCACTTGACGTGGAATTATTACTTGCAGTTGTGGAAGTTGAATTGAGTGCAAAGATTCCACCAACCACCGCAGTTGAGGCAAGAGCAAGAACTGTCGCTCTCTTCTTCACCACTCTGTTACTAAAATTGCGCATCGACTCCCCGGTTCTCGCTTACGAAAACGATAACTGAGTAAGGCGAGGTCTAGCGTGAAAAGTGAGTGGCTAGCACTCATTTCATCCTTTTTCTTCCAGTTGGGCGTGTCGGAGAGATCCCTGGTGCTCGTGGATTTTATTTAATCATTTTTGCGAAAACAATTACATTGTCCACATGCCGTTTGAGTTTGTAATCAAATTTTCCTCCGCAGGTAATCAGTCTTAAACCCGCGAAGTTTATGTCGCCATAAACACGTTCAGTTGGGAAACTCAACTTAGGAACGGTTAGCATCTCGGTTACGGCATAAGTTACGGTTCTTCCATCTGCCCGCGTAAGATAAATTTGGTCGCCTTTTTTAAGTTCTTTGAGCCGAAAAAAGACTCCGAGTTTTCCATTCCAGTCAACATGGCCCACGACGATTGCAGGACCGATCTGTCCCGGAGTCGGTGCGCCAGTAAACCAACCCGCAACCGTTCCTGTAGTTGGCACTTGCAAAGCTCCGGCTTTATCAAGTCCAAGCGTGACCAGTTTTGCTTTTACTGAAATCCCAGGGATTGAAATGCTTACTGGTGCAGACCGGACAAGGTAAGCGGGCAACTCTCCTTGAGATTTCAAAAAGTCACCTTCACCAGTGGCAACAAAGCCTTTTGGTTTAATTGGAATTTGTGGCGGATTCGAATGTGTCGGAGATGGTGTGGGTGTTTGGGCGGGCGTCACCGAAAGTGTGGGTGTTGGTGTTGGTGTTGGTGTGGGACTAGGAGAAGGAGTAGGTATCGGTGCGCAAGGTCCCATCGCTCCACATGAAGTTGAAGTGGATGTTGGAGTTGGAGTTGGAGTCGGAGTTGGAGTCGGTGTTGGAGTCGGAGTTGGAGTCGGTGTGGAACATGTTGGGACATAAATGTAATCGAAGTCAGTAGAGACACTTCCTGAAGTAGAAAGCAAGCGCCCTTTGACTACAACATCTGAATTCACCGTGATATTTCTATCAATTAAAATGGAACCGGTGAAATTGGTACCAGAACCTAAATTCACTGAGGCCGCGGTAGCCTGGGTTATGAATGACCAATAAACATTGCACGACTGTGCCCCATTAATTAATTTGACATTGGCAATATCGTGAGTTGTAGCAAGACGAGTTCCTTTGATAATAAATATGGCGTTCGAATTCCCACCGCCATCTAACGTCAATACCCCGTTCATTGTGTAATAGGGCTCGATATTAGAAGCCTTATAAACTCCAGGACTTAATGTCTGGCCACCAAGTTCAAGTGGAATAATCCCGGTAGTGGCTTGTGAATTCACGGTAGTAAGAGCGGATGCCAGATCCACCTGCGCAGCCTGAGTCACAGAATCCGCAAAATGATTTGTTCCTATTAAATTAAGAGATCCGGTATTCGTATAACTTCCAGAGGGAAAATTACCCAAGTCCCCCATTAGAACTGAATTGCCTGAGTTGGTAGTTCCCGCCCCAGAAAGAATCCCAAAAGTGGTGGCATTTCCAAGTGAAATCGAACCCGCAGCCTGTACGGGAGTGCCATTAGAAAACGAAAAAAATACAATGAGGAGACCTACAACACCAAAAACCGACACCTGTTGAAATTTTTGCAAATACCACTTATTCATACAGCGCCTCCAGAACCTGGATTTCAAGCAGTGTACGCCTGCTGAGAGAGCGGCAAGGACCACATTCATAGAGCCATAGACGAGTTAAATTTTTGTTGGGTGGGCCCCGTCGGGCTCGAACCGACGACCCACGGATTAAAAGTCCGTTGCTCTACCGACTGAGCTAGGGGCCCAAGCGCTTACGCGGCTTGTTGTGCGCTGAGGTTAGCAGTCCGTTGGGCTGACTCCCAATTTCATTCAATTTTGTGAGATATTTACAAACAGGAGGGGTTATTTAGTCGCAGAGCGCTTTAATCGATCACGAATTGCTGCGGCTAACCCGTCTCCACCCGGTTGCAGTACCACAACCACTTCTAAACCTTTTTGGTCGGCACTCCTGAGGGCAGCGTATAAAACTCGCGCATACTCTTCTATCGAACTTGGCGCTGCTAGTCGAATGACGCCATTGGGTGTCGGAATTTGATCAGGGGCGATTAATCCATCTCCCGCTATTGCCACCACATCAAGGATCACCTTTGCGTGTGGCGAGTAATGGGAATCCAAAGATCCCGAAACCCTTATTGCAGATGGATTCGATTCAATTGCAACCAATCCCGTGCTCTCTTCAATCATTAACGGAGTGATCGCTCCTAACCGAAGGACCGAGGGAACAGATCCAGTGCAATCGATAATTGTTGATTCAACACCGATCAAACATTGGCCGCCATCTAAAATTCGATCATCCTGATGAAGGAAAGTAGATAACTCTTCCTCTACTGCTTGTGCGGTTGTCGGAGATACTGCGCCAAACCTATTAGCACTCGGTGCCGCTATACCTTTTCCACCAATCGAGTTGAATTCCTTAATCAGAGCGAGCGCAACTGGATGTGCAGGAACTCGCAAGGCAATCGTATCCTGGCCGCCAGTAATGAAATTTGGTGCAAGCTTTGATCGATTCAGTACAAGCGTCATTGGTCCGGGCCAAAAATCTCGCGCAAGGGTGATTGCATATTCCGGAATTTCTCGAGCCCACTCTTCGATTGCGTCGAGTGAAGCGATATGTACGATCAAAGGATGATCAGTTGGCCTGCCTTTGACTTCATACACTCGGGCTATGGCATCGGAATTCAAAGCATCAGCGCCTAATCCGTAAACAGTTTCCGTGGGGAAAGCGACTAGTTGACCATTTTTAAGAGAGAGCGCAGCGTTCGTTAACGACTCTGTTGTACAGATCGATAAGAGCGACATGACAGGATTCTCTCACTAAATGCGGATGAAAAATTCAGTTTGGCGTAGTTCGAATGTGAGAGGATTAGGCATGAAAATTTTCCGCGGTATCTTCTTTGCAATTCTGACGCTCTCTGTCCTTGCGATTGCGATTCATCAAAATCCATCGACTACGGTCCGTTTTGTAAATGTAACGGGTACGGGAACCACAACGGTAGTTCCAGATGCCGTCCGCTTGGCGGCGACTGTCTCAACTACCACTAGTTCAAGTAGTGCAGCGCTTTCTGACACAAGTAAATCTGCGNNCAGACTCAAACATTATCTGTAACTCCAAGTTACACATATTTACCTAATGGCACCTCAAAAGTTACGGGCTACCAAGCGTCCCAGCAATTCAGCGTGGTTATTCGCAATGCGGCAAATGCAGGAGCGATAGTAAGCGCCGCTCAAAACGCTGTTGGTAACTCGCTACAGATCAATGGAACAAACGCCTATGTGTTTGATGAAAGTGCTGCAGAGGCAACTGCCCGTGCTCAAGCTATTTCAATCGCCAAGGCAAAGGCCACAAGTTACGCAACGTTGGCCGGTGCCAAGATAGGCAAGATCATCTCGATCGATGAATCAATTCAGAACTCGGTGCCACAACCAATTACGATGATGGCCGCATCTAAAGCCGGTACCCCAACTACTCCCGCTCAACTTGACCTCGGTCAACAGGATGTCACCGTTACGGTGACCACTGAATGGGCAATTAAGTAGTTTTAACCTGGTTTGAGTGGTTTTGATGGAAGGCAACTCTCCGATACCCTTAGCCTTCGCTTCTCGTCCCCATCGTCTAGAGGCCTA
>PLXJ01000015.1 GCA_003151395.1 Actinomycetota bacterium
TGTTGGCAAAAGTGGGCTCGTCAAGCAGGTATAAATGCCGGACTTTGCCTTGAGTTTGGTACAACTAGTACCTTGCTTTCCAGGCTTTCCGGCGGCGTCAGCGGATGAACTCAGAACGATCGATCCACCCACGATAAGTGCGCCTGCCAATAAAAGGCTCGTAAGATTTCGGTGTGTGAGTTTCTTCAACATTGATTCCTCCAGAGTGTCCAGTTCCACGTAATTACCAGATAATTCTAGAGTCTAATGCCAAGGAAGACGCTGAAAAGTCCCCATTCCTGATGTGAAAACCGTGTGAATTTGCCCGATTAAACTATCCCAGCGAGTCATTTTTTGGTCCCAGTAGCTCAGTGGATAGAGCNNCGGTTCAACTCCGGCCTGGGACACGTTATTTCCCGTTCAAGAGAGCGGATATTTCGTGCTTGCCCTTCGATCGTCTAACTTTTTCCCACAGTTTTTCCCACAGTCCGTTTTGTATCGCCTTGTATCGCGATGCGTGTTTATAGACCGCCTTGCAATAAAAAATCAAAAAAAAATAAAAATAATTTCCAAAATTGGTCAAAATCTGCACCATTGGCGAACCTACCGAGCACAGTCGAAGTGTATGAACAATGAAAATGCACTTAACTCTCTGCGGACCATCGACATTGAAGGTCTCTGCACACTCCTAAACCTTGGCCGCACAGCGACCTATCAACTTACTCACGACACTTCCTTCCCACAGGCTTATGGGATTACCGCTCGCCATTACTTGTGGAATTTGGGCGAGGTCGAGCAGTGGCTCACCTCCAGAAAAGGTCTAAAACCAAAAGTCCGGGGTACGCATAAGTCGGCCAAACAGATTCACTTTATTGACGGGATTGAAGTGGAACGGGTGGGTGTCTAATTATGGCAACGCGCCGTAAACCTACTCATAAAATAGGCAAAGTTGTCAAAATCTATAGCCCGACTTCGGATGTTGGGAAAGGCAAGTATTACCGCATCGTTTATCCCCACAACGGAGGTTTCAGAGATACCACCGCAACTACCGAGGAGTTTGCGGTTGCGCAAGCGCTCCGGATAGCGCGCAAGATTAAGAGTGGTAGCGATCTCCGGTCTGAACTGACGGTTAATGATTTCCTTGATGCGTACCTAGACTCCAATCTAAGAGAAAAGTCCGGGAATGTGTGGGGACCCAAGCACGCTCTTGCGCGAAAAGGTTTGATGAATCTTTACGTTCGTCCAGCGATAGGAACAAAGTTATGCACAGAGATAACGAATGATTTACTAAAGGGAATTGTCTGGAGTGGGGGGACAGTCTCTAATGGCGAACATTTACGTTCGGCGATAGGGGCCTGGATCCGTTGGGGGAAGGGTGAGAAATGGGTCGTTGCCGACCCCCTAGAGCTATTGCACGGGATGAAAAATACGACAAATCAAATGAGGACTGAGACAAAAGCTAAGCAGTCTGGGCAAGGCATCCTCTACATAAATCCTGACCAAATTCCCTCTCACTCTGAAGTTGATGCCTTAGCTAAGGCAGCAGCGGCTAACACCGGCATCTGGTGGTACGAACTGATGTTCAATCTGGCAGCTTATTCTGGAATGAGAATCGGTGAAATTCTCGATCTAGACGTGACACACATTGATACCAAAGCCAAGACAGTTCAAGTGCTTATGCAGTGCCTAGAGGTTGGCGGAAGGAAGACGCGTGTACTACCCAAGATGTCTAAGCAGCGCACGACGATTTACCCAACGAAGACCCCATCTGGGTACCCGCTCGCGAAGCAAATGGAGAGACGAATAAAGGAACTGAAAGCTCTCAAAAAGGTCCCGTTGATTCAGGATGGCACGAGACGCCTCCTACTATTCCATAACAAAACAGGCGGGTGGATTTCACAAGGCTCCTTCGCGAAAAACGTGCGTATACCCGCCCAGAACAAAGCTGGATGGCCAAAAGACCAAAGTGGTCGATTCATTTGGACTTTTCACTCGTTACGCCACGTCTTTTGTAGCTATTACCTAGGAGAGTTAAGACAGGAGGCTAGTGACGTTGCGATAGCCGTCGGACATTCCAGCCCCTGGACCACTTACTCGATGTACGTAGGAGCGGCAAAGACTGCGATTTCTAAGTTAAGTGCCGCGAACTGACAGGATTGGGAATCGCTCTGAAATCTAGTTTTCAGAGAGTGGGACTAATAAGGCGATGAACTTTTGGCCATACAATTCTGCTTTCGATTGCTGAGACTTTAGTTTTCGGAACTTGAAGGAAGTTAGTTCCAGTGCTCGGAATTATGAATTAGTTCAGCGTTTAGCCTGTTCTAAACCTTCCCGGCTTGTACCCTTTTAGGATGACCCAAGAAATAAGCCCTGAGGCTTTTAAGAGTGCTATCCACGAACTATTGGCTATTTACGAAGGCGATGACGCGTTGGTTGTGACTCCCGGAGAAGAAGCTCGACTAGCAATGATTCATCCACTTCTCGCGCATACTTTTGAGATGGCGCGGGCCGTTCTTATGCTTATAGATGCTTCTCAGGTTTCTGCTGCCAAGGCGCTTTCACGCGTGGCGATGGAGCACGCTGTTTTCGCTCAGTGGGTCTATCAACATCCGGAAGGGTTGCTTGGTCTATCTGCAAAGGAAGCCGCCTCCTATCGCAAGTTGTATAACGGACTTAAAGAGGGCTTCGTCTTCCCCGACGAAATTGCTGAATTCTATGAGACTAAAATGAAAAATCCGATAGGCATACCTTCTGATGACCAACCTTTCGAGCAGGTTTGCTTGTGCTTTGAGGACGGGAAAGATCTTTATCGTATCTATCGACTCGTGAGCGGATCCGTGCATCCCGGAAATTTAACCGCGCGTGAGTACATAGAGTACTCCGGTGATGGTTCACAGGTCACTTTGCGGTGGAAGGCAGTAATGTCCGATCCAATTCCGCCTCTCCACATAACAGCGCTCTCGGTAAGTTTAGCAGCGTCGATTTACGAAGATCTACGCGAAGGAAAACCACGAATTAACGAAATCGAAAGTATTGCGACGTCGGTGGGTATAAAAGTTCCATTAGTACTAAAACCAAAAAAATCAGTAGATTAATTTAGGCGAGGTAAAAATAGACAAAAATTTACAAACGAAGTTGCAGTTATTTTGATTTGCTCTCAAAAGTAAAAACCCCTGTGGCAAATTGGGAGTAAAGGTCTTGCACTTTCTGGACAACCTTAAAAATAGGCGTTTCTAATTGTTGAGATGCGTATTCTTTATTGAATCTTTCAATTAAACCAGGTAACAGAATTTGTGCTAATTCAGGTTTGTCATCTGGAACGCCTAATGGGCCAACTTTTTCACTAAAGTTGATCCGTTGAGATCTTGCCTCTGAAATGGCTTGCTTTACTGACTTTTTCCAACTATCTGTCAAAGTAAAATTAATTTTTCTTTTCGAGGTGAGGGAGATCAACCCTTCGGTAAGTTCTTGATCGTCAAAGTTAGCGAATTCATAGGTATTGCCTGGCCACACAAAAATAGTGACCAATAAATCAAGTTCACGATCTGTTACCTCACCACCTTGGCGGACTACTTCTCGCTTAACGGCACTCTGAATAGTTCTTTTAGTCTCCTCTTGACCCTCAATTGTTGCCCATCTGTTTTCTGGATCAACAGCAATGACCAAGACCGTCGGAGGCAACATCCATTGGTACTCGCGTAAGGAATGACTGGGCCTAGGAGCGATGACATATCTGGCTAACAGATCAGGATTTGCTCTTGAACTTTCAGCATTTTGCACCCTAACTCTGTCGGGAAAATTCAATTTAACTTCTTTCAACAACGCATTAAAATGAACTTCTTCTGTGTCGCCTTCAGCTAGAAGGAGCACTCGGGGATGCGGGGATAGGCCAAAAACGGCTAACTCTGACTCGAGGGGTCTTTCATTATTCCAATGAGGCTTAATGCGGTCGTGCAAACTTTGTCGAAATTTCGATCCTTCTAAATCGGGCAGTGGATCTAGCTCTCCGATTTTTGCGAGATCTTCGTGAGCCCTCAAAAGTACTTCAGCGGAGATTCGTAACCACAAAGAGTGAAGAGGTATCCCCTTAAGTTTCTCCCAACTTGAGATATTAGAGTGTCTGATAAGGGGCCACCAATCGATTAGGGGGTCGCTCGTCCTTGCTTGACTAAGTAATTCTTCTGCGGACGTCACAAGTTTGGTTGGATCAAAACCACTCACTGCGAGACATCGTCCGACGTCGACTTGCTTTATGAAACGCCTTAAGTCAGGCTCCAACTCATCTCCAGGCGAGATAAGTCTTCCTAAAACATCTGGGAGGTACAAAGTTGCCAGAGTGCAAAGGGCAAGCTGCTCTGGCCGGAATTGGTCTGTTTGCTCCAGAACTATCCCATCCAGATTTGCTCTCTCCATCTGTGCTAGTGCCCGGAGGGCACGTGGTACTCGATTTAATTGCCAAGAGGAGTAAATGTAACCGTTCCACCACGTTTCACTTGTTTCACCCGATGGGATCTCAAAAGGTCGGGAGTTTCTAAATTCCATCTCGGCGCAATCCTTTACGCGGCCCTCCGCCGCCCTTTCGAATATCCAATGATTAGAAGTTGTAGTCACGGGAGTTATGAGATTAATTCGTGACCGATCATTTTTTTCGTCATCCACGTAAAAGAAGGGAACAAGGAGTTTGTGTTCATATAGCGCTTGAAGAGTTGACAAGCTCAGGGGATAACCGCGCTTCCCGGAATTTTGACTAAATTCGTCTGTCTTGAGAATCTGGTCCTGACCGAAAATGAATGGGATGCGAAACAAACCTAGGGTAGAGCTATCCGGCGAAGTTTCCGTCTGTTCACTTATTTCGAGATTCACGACAGAAGATTACTTCTCATCCAGATATAGAAAAGTGAATCTGTCATCGCCAGTTTTACAAGTGATTAGTTGTTTGGTCCATCGATACATTTTAAGGGGGTGTTTTCTCTCAGTTGTGGCTACTTTCCCTCCAGGTCGGACTGCCGGCTAAAAAAATGTGTTCTTACCAAGTTTAGGGTGGCGCGATTGCCTTGAATTAGCTTGCCGGCAAAATCCCTGTTTGGGGGACAAATGGACCAACTGACGCGGCAAGCTATTTTGCACTTGTATCTCGCTACTTGCGGCTTTTTTGCGCTCAAATTCTTGATTCCAAGACCAGTTGAACTAAGCCGGGTGATTGGCAGTTGGGTCAAAAAAAGGGTCGTAACAACTACTCAGAAACTGCACAAACAAGTTGCCCTAAGGGTAGGCACCGATCCATCGAGTGGCCTAGTTATTGGAGTATGCAATCAGAGGTGTGGAAGTCGAGTAAAACTCATAAATCTACGATTAAGGGAACAAAGGTTTGCACCGTGGTCTTGCGAGCATTGCTATTGCTGCGGACGACTTTTGCCCGGAAGCAGCGAAATGGGTTGCTCAATCCACTTAAACCCCCAAAATCCAAAACGTTCCAAGTGCCCACGCGTGGACTGGACATCAACTGAGCTTTTCCAATCGACGCTTCTAATTATTGCGAAGGAGGCCGAAATCTCCGACACACTGTGGGAATTCACCCGCCAGATGGTCGAAATTTACTCTTTCAAGGCGCCTGCTTCAGTGGCCACAATCGTTCGTAAGCAACTCAAGGGATAGCACATTCAGGGGCACTGGAACTTGTGATACCACTTCTCGCGCGCATAGTAGAACTCACTGAACGGCAAAAGGCCGGCAGAAAACATCCAGGAGAAGACCCAAATGCCAAAAGTTCGATTCGATCAGGTTATTGCCGCACTTGAAGCCGTGGTGGCTGACCCAACTAACGAGAGCAAACAAATTGAACTCAATCGCCTCTCAGAAAAGAGCCTTGACGATACAGTCAGGCAAATTGACAGACTCATAAGAAAGAGGGCTAGGAAGCCAAACTGAAAATTGCCGAATGGATGTTTGAGGGAGATTTTCTTCCAAAGACTTGACCTCAGGGTCAAAGAGCATCTAATTTGAGTTTTAATTAACTTAGGTATTGATGGGGAGCGATGCGCTTTCCGTCAATACCTAATGTTTTGGAATTGGGCGTTTACGCAATTTAAGTTGATGCGTGCTTACAAAAGAAACCTCGAACTACCCGCTGACAGAAGAATTTTGACATCTAATGTAACAAGTTACACGTGACATATGCCAAGTGTAACTTGTTACATCGAGTGTCTATTGGGTCTGCTGGATGAGAAAATCGCGGCGCTTGGATTTAGTTCACAAGCCTTCTGGTCGGACTTGGCCCTCTCATCGCTTGAATTTAATGGATTCTGTGTCTGGGTGGGGCTGATCCTCCCTCCTCTGCGAGACCTCCCAGCATTTCTGTAACCAAAGGTTACGATACTCGAAAGGTTTAGGTCTGGGCCCTCGCCTTGGTCGAGAATCTGTCACATCGGAAGGCTAGTGTCATCCGAAACTTCCTCAGAAGAGGAGGATTCGGCGGACGAACCTTTTACCCTTGGTGGAGGAAAATTGGTTACGGACTTGAGGGTCTAGCTCCTGCCAGCCGGAGGCAAAAACGAGAGGTACTACTTGAGATGGCTGTGAAAAAATCCGAGCTCTATGGATCCATCTGGAAGTCTTGCGATGAGCTGCGTGGAAGTATGGATGCGTCACAGTACAAGGACTACGTACTGACTCTCCTATTCGTAAAGTATGTCTCTGACCGCTACTCCGGACCTTCTTCTATCCTTGAGGTTCCAAAGGGTGGAAGTTTTGCCGACCTTGTAGCGCTGAAAAACAAAGTGGACATCGGCGACAAAACGAACAAGGTTATAGCCAAGCTCGCAAAAGCTAATGGACTAGAAGATGTAATCATCACCAAGGATGTTGATTTTAATAACGAGGATAAGTTAGGTAAAGGCGCTGATCTAGTTGAGCGCCTAACCAACTTGATAGCTATCTTCGATGATCCGAGGTTGAACTTCTCCAATAACGTAGCAGACGGCGATGATCTCTTAGGTGATGCCTATGAGTACCTGATGCGTCACTTTGCAACTGAATCTGGTAAGTCAAAAGGGCAGTTCTACACTCCTAGCGAAGTATCTCGCATTATGGCTAAAGCAATCGGCGCTGGCGGGGCTACTAGCGCGAGGCAGACAATCTACGACCCAACTTGTGGCTCTGGATCTTTGCTATTGAAAGCTCACGCGGAGGCCAAGGCGGGCTCGGGTTTTGACCTAGCGGTCTACGGACAGGAGAAAGACAACGCGACTGCTGTCCTTGCTCGTATGAATATGATCTTGCATAACTGCCCTACGGCAGAGATTGCACCTGCCGACAGTACGATGTCTCACCCGGCATTCAAGGACGAGCGAAATGCATCTCAACTTAAAACCTTTGACTTTGTTGTAGCTAATCCGCCTTTCTCCTCTAAGAACTGGTCTACTGGTGTCAAACCCCTCAACGATGAATACAAGCGCTTTGAGTACGGCGTACCTCCAGCCAAAAACGGAGATTATGCATTCCTACTTCACATTCTTGCGAGCTTGAAAGCAACCGGTAAGGGCGCGGTCATCTTGCCGCACGGTGTTCTCTTTCGCGGAGGTAGCGAGGGAGAGATCCGTAAGGAGATAATCAATCGGGGCTTTATTAAGGCGATCGTCGGACTGCCAGCAAATCTCTTTTATGGAACGGGGATCCCTGCGGTAATCGTTGTTTTGGATAAAGAAGGAGCAGCGGCGCGGACAGGTATCTTTATGATTGATGCGTCAAAAGGTTTCACCAAAGACGGCCCAAAGAATCGCCTTCGCGACAGAGACATACACAAGATCGTTGAGACACTTACACAAGGTTTTGAGATCGATGGCTACTCTCGTTTAGTACCAGTAAGTGAAATAGTTGACCCCAAGAACGACTACAACTTGAATCTACCCCGTTATATAGATTCAAGTACTCCGGAAGACATCCAAGACCTCAGCGCCCATTTGTTTGGTGGAATACCAAACCGTGACATTGAAGAGCTCGGTGCTTATTGGAATGTAGCCCCACATCTTAGGGAAAGTTTGTTTGAGCCCTTCAGTAGGGACGGCTACTCATTGCTCAGAGTCTCTCCTGATGATGTGCTTACAACCATTTATGCTGACTCTCAGTACCAGAACTTTATTGCTGAGGCCGAAGCTAACTTCCGAGCTTGGCTCTCCGATTTCACTTCGGAGTTTGGTGCCCTGGAGAAAGGTTCCAAGCCAAAACAAGTGATTGAGGAACTTGGGGAGTCACTTCTGCAGAAATCGACCTCGCTGCCACTTCTTGACCCGTATGGGATTTATCAAGTTTTGATGAGTTATTGGACCGCCGTCCTCCAAGATGACGCCTTCCTAGTTGCTGCCGTGGGGTGGCTAGAGGCAGCGGAGCTTCACTCGGTATCCGCAAAGGGTGAGGAGTTTGATTTCCGCGTTGGCAAGACTAAGTTTCGCTCGGACTTGCTTCCAGCCAGAGTCCTAATCGATGAGTGTTTCCCAGAGATACGCGATTCTTTGGCAACGACAGAAGCTGACGTCGCTTTCCAAGAATCTGAACTTGAAGCCGTTGTTGAGGAGCACGCGGGTGACGGTGGTTTAATTGACGAGGATTTGGCCGGTACAAGTAAGGCAGATAAAAAACTACGCGCAGCTCGCATCGCTGAAATCGCTAGTAACTCAGAATTTGCAGATGAGCTTGAAGTGCTAAATCGTTGTACTGGAATTGTTGAAAAACTAGAACTGGCCAAACATCAGGTCAAAACAACCGACGCAACCCTTACAACTTCTCTACTAACTAAGTACAAGAATCTGGACGAGGCGGAAGTAAAAAGGCTTGCTCTCATCAAGTGGGTTTCGGCGCTAAGTACCGCAATTGAGTCAGACCGCTCTCGAGTATCGCAATTACTAGCAGACCGGATTTCTTTGCTCGGTAACAGGTACGATGAAGTGCTAGAAACACTAAGTGGAAAAAGTAGCGGGCTTCAACAAAGCGTGAACGCCTACCTCCTTTCGATGGGACTTGAATCTTGACCGCGAAGAAATTGGGGATCAATTACCCTGAAGACTGGACTGAAAAGCGGCTCGGTGACGAGGACCTAGCGGACATAATCAGCGGAGGTACGCCCAGCACTCAAGTCGCAGAATATTGGGACGGAGACATATGGTGGGCGACCCCAACTGACATTACTGCCACTCGCACAAAATACCTATCAAAAACTGAGAGGCGTATAACTTTGAGTGGCCTCAAAAATAGCGGCGCCAGGATGCTCCCTCCTGGAAGTATATTGTTGTGCAGCCGAGCAACAGTGGGTGAGCTCCGAATCTCGACCGTCCCAATTTGTACTAATCAGGGATTCAAGTCTGTTGTTGCCAAGCAAGGGGTGAGTAACGAGTTTCTGTATTACAAATTACTTACAATGAAAGACGAAATGNNATGATTCATAGGTCCTATGGATCCACTTTCCTGGAACTTCCTACTCGTGAGGCAAAGGCTCTTCAACTTCACTTACCCAAAATTGAGGAGCAACAACTTATTGCGGATGCTTTAACTCGGACCGATGAATTAATAGTGTCACTCGACAAACTAATCGCTAAGAAGAAAGACATAAAGCAAGGTGCGATGCAACAACTGCTTACAGGCAAGACTAGACTCCCCGGGTTCAGCGGAGAGTGGAAAGAAGTAACGTTGGGGGACATCGGAAACTTCCGTGGAGGTACTGGATTTCCCTTGCGGTTTCAAGGGAAGACTTTGGGAGAGCTGCCTTTTTACAAAGTATCAGATATGAATAACCCTGGAAATGAAATTTATATGCGCAAGGCTAATAACTACATCGAGAGGAGTCGGCTGCAGTCGCTTGGAGCCAAATCTTTTAGCAAGGGTTCAATAGTGTTCGCAAAAGTTGGAGCAGCCGTTTTTCTGGAGCGCAAGCGTTTGCTTTCCGCTGACAGTTGCCTCGATAACAATATGGCCGGATTTACTCTGCAGGCCCCGGACATTGACCAAGCATTCATTTATCACTGGTTCCAGCAGTTCAGACTTTCAGATCTTGTCGCGGCTACGGCTCTCCCTTCTATCAACAATCAGCAATTACGGAAAATCTCTTGCCAATTGCCGACTCTCATCCGCGAGCAACAAGTCATCGCTGAAATCCTTTCAGATATGGATGCCGAGATAGATGCGCTTATTGCCCGGAGGGATAAGACGGCACTTATCAAAACTGGAATGATGCAAGAGCGCCTCACTGGAAGGACTAGGTTGCTATGAGCGATGTAGGGGCAGTTGAACGCTCCACCCAGAAGCGCGTAGTTAAACTTTTTGCAGAGGACCTTGGCTACGAGTACCTCGGGAACTGGGAAGAGCGAGATGACTCATCCTGTATTGAAGAAGAGTACCTACGGGCTTTCTTGACCACTCAGGGCGTGACCCCTGATCTTACTAATCGTGCCGTCTTTCTACTTCAATCTACGGCTGGGGATAGATCTCAAAGTCTTTACGCTAGAAATAGAGATGTATACCAACTGCTGAGGTACGGAGCAAAGGTAAAACCAGATCACGGCGAGGTAACCGAGACAGTGTGGTTTATTGACTGGGAGAACCCAACTAACAACCACTTTGCCATTGCCGAGGAAGTTACGGTTCCTCCAACTAGTGCCCTGGGGCACTCAAAGCGTCCGGACATAGTGCTCTATGTAAATGGAATCGTCTTGGGAGTTTTGGAACTAAAACGCTCAACGATCTCTGTCGGAGAGGGTATTCGCCAGAATTTGGACAACCAAAAGCCCGAGTTCATTGAGCACTTCTTTCCAACGATGGCCTGGGTTATGGCTGGTAACGACACCGAGGGTCTTAAATACGGGACCGTTGAGACGAAAGAAAAGTACTACCTCACTTGGAAAGAACCATCCAAAGATTACGTGAATCCGCTTGATAGAGGTCTTGCGCAGATGTGCGAGAAAGAGCGCTTTTTAGATCTCATTCACAACTTTATTGTTTTTGATGCAGGTATTAAGAAACTATGCAGGCATAACCAGTACTTCGGTGTGCAGGCAGCTCATAAGTTTGCTTTGGAGGGCAAGAACGGAATCATTTGGCATACCCAAGGTTCTGGCAAATCTCTGACAATGGTCTGGCTTGCCAAGTGGATCAGAGAGAACATCGATGATTCGAGGGTCCTCATAGTCACTGACCGTGATGAACTTGACGAGCAGATTGAGAAAGTATTTAAGGGAGTATCTGAGACAATCTATCGCGCTACCTCGGGAGCAGACCTACTGGAGAAGTTAAACGCGCCAGAAAAGAGCCTGCTTTGCTCTCTGATCCACAAGTTCGGATCGCGAGGAAAGGATGAAGTAACGGACTCTGAGGTCGCCGAGTATGTGGCTGAGCTGAAGAGAGGTATGCCTAAAGATTTCAAGGCCAAGGGAAAGATCTTCGTCTTTATCGACGAGGCTCACCGGACTCAATCTGGAGACCTTCACGCGGCAATGAAGTTACTACTACCCGACGCCACGTTCATCGGATTTACCGGTACCCCTCTGCTGAAAAGTGATAGACGCAGAACCATTGAAGTATTCGGTCCTTACATTCATACCTATAAATACGATGAGGCCGTACGCGATGGAGTTGTCCTCGACCTTCGCTATGAAGCTCGGGAGATCGAGCAGCGAATCACGTCCCAAGAGAAGATCGACCAGTGGTTTGACTCCAAAACCAAGGCGCTCAACGCTATTGCAAAGGCTCAACTTAAAAGACGTTGGGGCACAATGCAGAAGGTACTTTCATCCAAAACCCGGCTCGGTGTCATTGTTGCGGACATCGTTCTCGATATGGAAACTAAGGACCGCCTGATCAGTGGCCACGGGAACGCCATACTGGTGAGCTCCAGCATCTATGAAGCCTGTAAGTATTACGAGCTTTTTGATAGCACCGAACTAAAAGGCAAGGTTGCAATAATCACCTCGTACGCCCCACACATCTCAGATATTAAGGGTGAGGAGTCGGGTGAAGGAGAGACCGAAGCCATCGAGAAGTATGAAACCTACAAACAGATGCTTGCGGACTGGTTTAGAGAACCTGCCGAGATTGCCGTGACGAAGATCGAAAAGTTTGAGGAGCAAGTAAAAGAACGCTTTATCGAGGAGCCGGGGCAACTCAAACTCTTGATCGTTGTTGATAAGTTGCTCACTGGATTTGATGCACCCTCCGCCACCTACTTGTACATAGACAAGGAGATGCACGATCACGGNNCGCAGGCCTACTTAGACTATTTCATCTCACCCCAAGGTGCAGATGAAACCAAGATACAGATAGATGAACGCAATCGTTTAACCCTATACAGGCTGGTGAGTACATACATTCGCAGCTACGTTGAGATAGCAAACGAGATGTCTGAAGCTGGGTACACAGACGAGCAAACTCAAAAGATCAAGTTAGAGGTAGCTCACTTTGAGGCCCTCCGCAGTGAAGTGAAACTGGCCAGTGGAGACGCCGCTGACTTAAAACTCTTCGAGCCAGGTATGCGGCACTTAATCGATACCTACATCAAATCTGATGAGTCGAAGAAAGTCTCTGCCTTTGACGAGCTCACGTTCGTGGAGCTATTCGTATCTGATCCAGAAGCAGCAATGGCTGCAATGCCCGAGGGAATAAAGCGAAGTGAGCGAGCAAGTTCTCTTGCAATTGAGAACAACATTCGCAAGGTTATTGTTGAAGAGAATCCCGTAAATCCAAAGTATTTTGAGAAGATGTCGCTACTGCTAGAAGAACTTGTTGAGCAGCGTCGCCGAGATGCAATTGATTACAAGGAGTACTTGCGACAGATTGCAGAGTTAGCCAAGTTGGTGAAGTCACCAAATCTGGTCGACTATCCAGCATCCTTGGATACCCCGGGAAAGAGGGCGCTTTTTGATAACTTCTTCCCGAATGAGGAGAAGACGACACTTGTGGTCGATAGCACCCTCCACGAGTATGCCCAAGACGGTTGGCGAGCTAACAGAGCCAAGCGGAAAGTTCTCGGAAATGCCGTCGTTCAGGTGTTGGATTCAGTTGGAGTCTCCTCTTTCGAGGAGAGGATCATTGAACTTCTAGATTTGGTGAGTGAACACAATGAGTATTAATGACACTCTTGAAGTCTCGGGGATAACTGTTGAAGTGACTCGAAAAGACATCAAGAACCTTCACCTGGCTGTTTATCCACCCAACGGTCGCGTGACCGTTTCGGCTCCAGAACCTATGTCCCTTGATGCGATCCGAGTTGCAGTCGTGACGCGCCTCGTTTGGGTGAAAAAGGCTCAGAAGCAGATTGCCCTTGCTCCACGTCAGTCGCCAAGGGAGATGGTTGACGGGGAATCTCATTACTTCCTCGGTCAGCGATACCGTATGCGTGTCAGAGAGCGTCCTGGACCAACCCAGATTTCGATCCCAAACAGGAGCACAATTGTCTTGTCGTGTGCGGCAGATACCTCGCTTACTGCAAAGCGAGCTGCGTTGGACTCGTGGTATCGCCGGAAGTTGTCTGATGTCATCCCACCCCTCCTCGAGGAGTGGGCCCAGAAGTTTGAGCTTACGGACGTCAACTGGCGCATCAGGCGGATGAAGACTAAATGGGCGACGGTTGATGTCTCTAAACGCATAATCACCTTTAATCCAGAGCTTGCCAAACAGAACAACGAAAGTTTGACGGCGGTCATAGTTCACGAACTCAGTCATTTCTATGAGCGTAATCACGGGGAGCGCTTTGTTGCCGTGATGGACGCCAAGCTTCCCGATTGGCGAAGACGTACCGCTCGTCTCAACCAGGCGCTTCTCTCAACCGAAGACTGGACAGAGTAGCAAGTGGTTCAGCGGAGGCATCATACGATTCCTCGTTTTTACCTTTCGCGCTTTGCTAACGATGAAGGCCGACTTTTACGCGTGCCACTCGACGAGCCAGAAAGGGCAAACTTGGTATCTATTTCAGATGCCTCGGTTGTCAACAACTTTTATCTAATACAAGAAGAAGACGGAACAACTAGTGATCGAATAGAGAAGCAAATTTCCAGGATTGAATCTGAAGGAGCCAGGGGATTCATCGATCTATTCGATCGTAATGAATGGCCGATTTCTATTACTACAAGATATCGAGTGTCCGCGTGGATTGCGTTGCAACATTTACGAGGACCGGCTCAACGCAAAATGTTAAATGAACTTTACGATATGACTGCGAAAATGGAGATCGTTGTTCAGGGGCGAGAAGGTATGCGTAGGGCGCTCGAACACCATTCCTCAGTTGCTGCGACCGAAGAAGAAGTCGATGAGGAATTTGAGGCGTTTTCTCGGACCGGTGAATACCAGTTTGTGGTCCACCCAAACGAGCACGTCAGGCTTATTTTGAAAGAGCTTAAAGGGATCACTCAAACTATGCTCGCACGAGAATGGAGAATTATTCGCTTTGAGAGAAGAGCCCTTTTGCTGAGTGATCATCCGGTGGCCCTCATTCCGTCGACCAGTCATCCGGCCGGGATGGGTGTTGGGGTCTTGAATGCACAAGGAGTGGTCGTCCCCGTAAGTCGACGTACTGGCCTTTATCTGGATTGGCCCTCGCAGGAGGGGGGAAAGTCAAAAATTGGAGCCAGAGATCTTAGAATCGCTGGCACAACCGACTATGCGAGTTGGTTAAATAAATGCTCTTTAAGCACCGCAAGAGAAGCGGTATTTGTTCACCCCGATGATGCCCACCTGGTGGCTTCTGGGTTGCCCGCTCCCCGGAGGCAGGAACTAGGCATCCCCGATTACGAGAGTTTGAGACGGATGGGGGAATCTCTATCCGAGGGATTTGGGGTTTAAGCCTAAATCCCATCCGCTGACCCACTTTGATCTTGGTCGAACGGTAAGAATCCTCAATTAACCACTCAAAGGCGAGTGCGCTGTCTAAAGAGGTCGTCAAAATCTCGAGTATGAAACCAATTACGGAGCAAGAATCCAGTCAAAAGGCGGTCAACCCCGAGCGATCGAAAGGAGAGCCATCGATCACCAAAGTCTCTCTTTCCATTTCGGCCATCTTCGAGTTCGCAGGTCAAACCCTGACGTTTTCAACCATCAGTTCAACGGTTACGCATCATACAGATAGAGGGATTGTCGAGTCCCTGGCGTGAAAAGAGCGTACGAGCCGGACGATGGCTCCACCCATAGCATTTGCAGCGAAAAATGTGCGGAGTTGATCTTTCTAGATTACGTCGAAGACGAGGAGGTGGTCTACCCGAGGTCCTGTGAGCACTGCTACCGTTGTGGAAAGCTGGTCAGAGGAACCTTTGAGAATGGTTGCGTCATTCACTTCGAGCGCCACAACCCACGAGGAATGTATTGCCCGATCACCGACGTAACCAAAACTCTCAGATTTGAGGCTGCAATGTCACTTGTCGTGGAACTTTCAGGTGCCCCACTGTCAGACAGTCTTTGGGATTATGCCGCAGACTATGTTGGCAACAACCCACAGATTTGTTCGCAATCGGTCGCCGAACTTCTCGTTGATTGTCCGGAACTCTATGAGTGAGGGTAGGTACGGTCCACGTGATGCGGAGGTCAAAAGAGCTATCACATTAATCCAGTCCGACATTGACTCGTATCTACTCTGTGACCTGAATTGGAATTTGAGCAGGGGTTGCGAAGGGAATCAACTCCCGCCTGATGTTTTTCATTCGGTAGGGAGGTTGAATTTTGTGTTGAGTACTTCGGGAAGACGTTACATTTACGATGACTTACGAAGTGATTTTCCGCCTAGCGTTTTTGTCCCGCTCCTCTGTCTGGCCCTTAAGGATCGGATTCAATGGCTGTTCAACAAAAATGATTTTATGTTGCTCACCGAACCCTTCCGTATCTTTGTCAGCATTATGCAGGAAACAGAAAATGATCGGCATTTACGACTTCTAGTGATAGACCTGCTCAGGTCAATGCCTGTTGATGAAGCGCTCGATTCAGCCCGGCTCGCGCTTGGTTGACAACGAGCCAGGAGAATAACGCCCGCGTCCTGACGGACGTCCGGCAGGCTGTGAATCATTAGGATCGCTCTCCGATCTGCAGTATGGTGCTTCCAGAGCCCCTCAATCTATGAATGTGAGTCCTTCAGTGTATTAACTTTTAATTTACCCACTCCTGAAGATCGGTGGCGATGTCCCATACAATACGTGCAAGGTTTTCAAGCCTTGCCTCTACTGGTTCATCTCCAGAGCTGGTCACTCTGACCCAATCTGTATCACCGAACTCGGCGTCCGTTGAAGGGCCGCCCCTAGTTATTTGGACCTGTACTAAGTCGATCTCCCGTATACGCTGCCCAAGTTCTGCTGAACCCGAGACGGTGACTGCGAGCTTCCTCTTCAACCAACAGGAAACCAACTCTGTTTCAGACAGGTGACGACCCTCGGGGATCAGCTCAACTAGAAGTTCCGCTTCTTTTTCGGAGATCGACCCTCGGGACGCGAGTTCCATCGCGTAATCAGAGTCAAAACGTAAGTCTTCAANNTCTTCAACCCGAATAATCCTTTCGATCAATCGATCAAGCTCGCGCAATGAGTTCATAATCTGCTCTGCGTATGAAATTTCCAGTTTCGACGCTGGTTCATTAATAGATTCTTGTTGTGGCATTTCTCTCCTCCTTGTTACCCGAGACTCTCTCTAGGTATTAAGACTTGTCCGGCGGGTACCAGATTTGTCAAGTAACCTTCATTGAGTTTTCCTCCCGTCACGTTGTTAAATCTCCTACCAAAACGACCACTGATACAGATTGATTACTCGAATCGATTTTGGGGATGGTTAAGTTCGCGGAATCTGAGGAGGAACTTGCGAGGATCTTGGGCGAGCTGAAAACCAGTCGATCACTAGTTCTCAGAGCTGAGAGGGGAAGTGAACACGTCTACCCACCTCACTTGTAGATAAAAGTTGAGAGGTGAAATGAACTGCTAATCGCATAAAGATTGTATGAAGTCGATTTCACTATCGAGTTGATTGAGGGGGCTACTCATTGAGTGCCCGAGGTCATCAAACCACTCCACTTCATCATCTTCATCCAGCGTGAAAGAAACATTTTGGCCGGCCTCCTCCGAACCAAACTCACGGACAAAGAGCTTCCCTGAATACCGACCCCTGGCACTATCCCTATGCGTGTCATAAGGCCTTAAGAGTTGCAAAAACTCTAATTCACCCCAGCTCCCATCGGCAGCTAAAAATAGAGTCTCTCGACCCTCCGCTTCCTTGCTTCTATGACCCATCCCATTCTCCTTCTTTGATTATGTAACCCGGCAAGCGGGTTCCAGAAGTTTTCCCCTGGCTCTCTCTACTGTGTCGGCGATTGCGGCCTTCGCAATCAACCCTCCTCAAAACCGGGGGCGAAAATCCGTCATTCAACGAATTCCCAAAGATTTCTCATCAGCGTCCAAATGGCGCTCGTTAGAAAGTTAACTTGTACCTCCACCGGTGCTTCGTTTCCGCACGTGATGGTGGCGATTCTTCCGCCATCAAACTCTACGAAAGCGGGTGGCTCTATGTTTGGAACCTGCGCTCTGACAGATTCCAAAGGAGGCTTATCGGCGAAGAGGGGTCCCTCCCACTTCCCCGAGACACGGCGAAATCTACAAAGCCAATCTTCCGTCAGGCGATCTTCATTAATGTAACCTTCATCCGATGTTGCACTAGCGATGAGTTGCTTCTCTCGGGGTGTTAGCCCCTGTCGCGCACTCGTAATTTTTTCTTGGTTCTCGGGGGTTTCCAATTCTGTTAACACCCACAGTTTCACCATTAATTGCTCCATAGCTTCGAGATCCTTCTTAATCTTCTCGATGCTTGGATTTAACTCAATGTGAACGCTTTCCTCTTGCTGCACGACGACACCTCCCAAAACCTAGAGAGTCTCTCCAGGTGTTAGAGATCTTGCCTTCAGACTGCTGCAAGTCACTCGACTGGGTCCAAAACCGGGGGTGACAGCGCAAATGGTGTTCTCGTAAATCGCTCCTAAGCCTGAGGATCCGAATCGGGCGCAAATTACATCTGTCGTGATTGGGCTAAATCGGGGGCGATTAACTGGATTAGCGAGACGTTGAAACGTGCATTCTTTCCCACAGTTTTCCCACGGTCCTAAAATAGTAAGGTGGCACGCTAACTTTGAGCGGGGGCTGGTTTTAAGCGTGAATATCGGCTAATTTGAGACCAAAGCTAGGGAAATAGCGTTTATCCAACCGCCTCCTAAGCGGTAGGCCGCCGGTTCAACTCCGGCCTGGGACACTCAGAAATATTGATAAGGATCCGTCCATTCGTTTGGAGTAAGTACAAGATTCAGATGCGGTACTTAATTGTTAGTGACTAACCGTGAAGCGCTTGAGGGCTTTTGGTGCCCACCAATTCCATTCTCCTAGTAATCGCATTAGGGCCGGCACCAGAAGTGCCCGAACCATAGTTGCGTCTAGGAGAATGGCGAAGGCAACTCCAAAGCCCAGCGTTTTGATCGAAGAGACTCCGCTGGTCAGAAACGCCGCGAAGACAACGGCTAGGAGAACAGCCGCGGCCGTAATGATGCGGGCAGACCGTTGTAAGCCCGTTGCGACTGCTTCGACGTTGGAACGACCAGCATCATGCTCCTCTTTGATACGCGAGAGCAGGAAAACTTCGTAGTCCATCGAGAGTCCAAAAGTCACCACACTGATCAGAATCACCATTGAGGTATCTAGAGTTCCCGTCTTTGTGAACGAGCCCACTAACCAAGTCATGTGTCCCTCGACGAAAATCCACGTAAGCGCTCCAATGGTTGCGCTTAGTGAAAGGATGTTGAGAATTACCGCTTTAATCGGTAGGACTATGGAACCGGTATACATGAATAGAAGTATTAAGACTGAAAGAGCTATCCAGCCCAGTGCCCACGGCAATGTACGCGCGATACCCGCTTGCGTGTCCGTGAAGTCCGCCGCGATGCCACCAACGTAAGTCTTGAATGGTGCGGGGATAGCCCTAATAGAATTGATCATTTCTTCAGCCGTTGTGGTCCGAGAACCACTGGAAAAGACCGCAGAAATTCGGGCGTCATTACCTACGATTTGGGGAGCTGCTACAGCGACTACGTTCTTCACCTTTACAACTTCGGCAGAATATGCGGCCAACTGATCTTGATGTGCAGCACCACCAGGAATGATGATTTCGATTGGATTTGCACTCTGTCCATTGAATTCCTTGATACTCATCGCAGTTGCAACGGCCGCCTTATTATTTGCTGGAAGGGCCCGACTATCAGTTTCAGAGAAGACGATGTTTTTAAGTGGAGTGGCTAAAATTGCCAGAATTATTAGGACGAAGGTGACGATTGCAACGGGGCGCTTCATTACGAAACGAGCGGTCTGCGCCCAACGTCCATCTTCCTTTGGGGTTATGGCGCTCTTACGAACTACAAACTTGTCGATGCGCGTTCCCAAGATAGCCAATATGGCCGGGAGTGGAATGAGCGCACCAAAAACCGCCATAAAGACGACGCCAACACCAGCGTAACCAAATGATTTGAGGAACATCAGCGGGAAAAACATCAAGGAAGAAATCGTGACTAGAACCGTAAGACCCGAAAAGAAGACTGTCCGACCGGCGGTCGCCACGGTTCTAGCCACTGATTCTTCAACCGATTTTCCAGAGTGCAACTCTTCTCGGAATCGATTAACAATAAGGAGCGAATAGTCGATTCCCAGACCTAATCCCATACCGGTGGTGAGATTAAGAGCAAAGATGCTAACTCCTGTTGCCAAGCTAATGAGGTAGAGAATCAAGAAGGTTCCGAGAATCGCACTTAGACCTACAACGAGTGGCATGGCCGAAGCGATCAGTCCGCCAAAAATAAATAGTAGGAGCAAGAATGTAAGGGGAATAGATATTGATTCAGCGACGGCGAGATCTTTGGAGACCTTGGTAGAGATCGCGTAGTTGACGAGTGAATACCCGCCTACATAAACGTGAAGAGATTTGTATATCCCGTCGTATTTATTTTGAATTAATTTAGCAACGTTCTTCGATGTGCTCGGATCACTAGCCGCGGTGTAAATAAAGAGATATCCAGATTTTCCGTCGATGCTCTTGAGTGCCGTTGCGCCACCTGCAGACCAATATGAAAGGGTTTTCGTCACCCCCTTTTCACCTGCTAAAGATTTTTCGAGTGCCGAGGCATCTGCAATGGTGGAGGGGTCAGAGACCGAAGATGTGCTCTGAACAATGAGCGCTAAGGCTGGGTCTTTAACGTGGAAGGTGGAAGTCAGGTATGCATCCGCTTTGGCCGATTGGCTATTGGGATCGTTATACCCCCCGCTATTTAAGCGCGGGAACAGAAGTGAACTGCTAGCTCCGGCGCCAATGAGGATGACAATAAAAAGTCCTAAAACTGCTCGCCTGCGGCGAACGAGGAGGTGGCCTAGCTTTTCGAACATCTTGGTTTTGCCTTTCACGTAAGGTCGATATCTGAATAGTGTTCAGATTATGGGGTGTTGATTTGAACACTGTCAAGTTTCAAGAGATACTTAGGGCGTGTCGTCTCCTGCTGTCTTGCCTTCCAAGCGCTTTTCTCGAGAAAACTATCATCATGGGGATTTGCAAGTTGCCCTTATAGATGCGGCCATTGAGCTGGTCCGAAAGACCGGGCCTGATCATCTTTCCTTGCGAGCAGTTGCCGAGCAGGTGGGGGTGAGCCCAAGTGCTGTTTACCATTATTTTCCAGATAAGGACGCGCTGATTTCTGGAGTTGGCGACAAACTCTTCGTAGACCTCGCGACCATGCAAAGAGAAGCCTTGAGTAAGGTCCCTGGCAAATCCGCCAAGGCGGCCAAACTTCGCTACCGCGAGCTTGGAAGAACCTATTTTCGCTGGGCAAACAACGAACCTAATCTTTTTCGATTGATGTTTGGTGGTTTTTGCAAAGTGCAAAAGAAGGGCGAGCACGTCGCTGATGAGGCCTTTATTATGCTAACGAATTGCCTTGATGACCTGTTGGCAACTGGCGTTATATCAATTGGGATGCGCAAGTACGGTGAACTTTTATCTTGGTCCGCCGTGCAAGGTGCTTCTACGCTCATTGTTGAAGGACATCTTCCAGAAGAAGTTTTTGAGGAGTTACTTGATGGACTTGAAATTGCCATGGGGGCTGGGCGTAAATGAGTGACTCAAATATTTTACCGAAGGTGACAGCGGATGAAATTGATCCGCGCGAAGATGATGAGGCTAAACGCGAAGCGGAAATCGCCGCCGAAAAGCCACCGCATCACGGCTAAGTTTTTTGAGTTATCGCCTACTCAGTTGAACTGGTGGGGGCTGGGCGCGAGTCAGTTTTGTAGAATCCTCCGCCTTTAAAGACCACTCCAACGTTGGAATAAACCTTGCGGACCTCGCCCTGGCACTGTGGACAGACCGAAATGGGATCTTCCGAGAACGACTGAAAAAGTTCAAACTCGTGGCCGCAGGCAGAACAGAGATATTGGTAGGTCGGCATGGAGGTAAGTCTAAAGAGGTGAGAGGATAGGTTCTAATCCAATCGGGATTTAAAGGATTTCTGCCGATTTAAGCGTGGAGAAAGGCTAGGAATGCGCACTCTGATTCGGAGCAAGCCAGCGCGGATAACTTCTGCAGTCTCACTAATAATTCTAAGCGCGCTCTTTGCCCCTGCCGCCCAAGCCAATACCCTTGTTTCAGAGGTCCCGGCGGTCGGAGCTGTGCTAACTCAAGCGCCAAACGCGGTTTCGGTGACGGCGGCGACGACTTTGCTGAGTGACGGGAATAGTCTCTCTGTAACTGACCCAAGTGGCACACAGGTAGATGATGGCTCATTAACTATTACGGACACGACGGCAGTCGTCGGTTTGAAACCACTCAGCGCAACTGGGATATATACCGTCGCCTACACACTCCTGAGCGCAACAGACACTCCATTGACCGGCTCATATACCTTTCTCTACAACGCACCTGCAGCAATTTCGACCCCAACTGCATCTCCCACGCCCGCGACATCTGTGACGAGCGCGCCAACTTCATCTAGTAATTCTTCAGCGAATATTGCTGTTCTCGTCTTTCTTGGATTGGCAACTATCGTCGCCCTCTTTCTCATCTGGTACGCGGGAATGATTTGGAGGCAATACCGAAAAAATCGTAAGTCTCACGGGCGTACGCCACATGACCGAGGTGCCAAATAATTCTCGAAACCGTATTGGTGGATTCTCACGCCCATCTGCAGAGCGCGAATTCACTTGTTGGTGTCTTGTTACCGGTAGTCAAGGATTTATATCTGCTTTCAACTCTCGTAGCGATCGGCTTGCTTTATGCGATTGGTTTTTTATTGCCCGAGACACATGGCAAGCTCGATAAAGAAGCACTGAGAATCAAGAGCCTCGCCTTACTGGCAACGATTGTTTGGGTGGTTTGCACAATTGGAGGAGTGATCGTAGAACTTGCCAATTTACTCGGTGGTGGTTTCCTCGATGCATTTAATTGGTCTGTAATCTCAAGTTTTCTTTCATCGACAAGCATTGGCCGAGATTTTCTCTTTCAGATTGCAATGGGGGTCATCGCAGTAGCCTTAATCAATCGCGTAGAGAAGGTTGGTGCGATTTACTTCGCGCTCGCTGGAACGATGCTGGCACTACTGATTCCACTCTTTCAGAGCCATGCATCCAGCGCAGGAAATCATGGCTTGGCGATTGGATCGCTCTTATTCCATGTTGGGGCTGTTTCATTATGGGTTGGAGGAGTTATCGGCTTGCTTGTCATCTCGCCCCGTGAACGTTCCGCTTCCATCTCGCGTTTTAGTTCCCTTGCCTTGTGGTGTGCAATCATCGTTGGAGTGAGCGGCGTGTTGAATGCATGGACGCGGCTTAATTTTCTCGCGGGATGGCAGAGTCGCTACGGCCTCCTTGTCATTTTAAAAAGCACTTTATTTGTAATTCTGCTCTTTATTGGCGCAAAACACCGAACATATATCGCAAGGAAGTTGCACCAAGGGCCGTCAGTATTTCGGCTTTTGATAAATGAAAGCGGTGTAATGATCGCCGCGGTCGCCATTGGGGGGTGGCTTAGCTCGACTCTTCCTCCGATATCTCCCACGGGTCTGATTGCCGCACGAGATCCTGTAATTTCGATCACCGGCCTATCCATGCCGCGGCCACCAACACTCCGGCGAGTTTTGTTTGCATATTCACCAGATGGAACAATTTTAGGAATTTTACTCCTGATAACCGCTCTCTACATTTATGGAGTTGTTGTATTGACGCGCAGGGGAGACAAGTGGCCGATAGGTCGAACATTCGCATTCGCGATAGCTGTTTTTTTAGTTGATTATGCGACCAGTGGTGGGGTTGGTGTGTACGCTCACTTCGCTTTTTCCTATCACATGGTTTCACACATGATTCTAGGGATGATTGCGCCGATTGGTTTCGTGCTCAGTGCGCCGATCACATTGGCACTGCGCACGCTCCCGCAAGGTAGAACGCCGGACGAGCGTGGTTTTCGTGGAACGCTCATTTCGATTATTCATTCTAAATATTCTGTGATTATGACTAATCCAGTCGTTGCATTGGCGCTTTTTGATGGCTCACTCTTCGTTCTCTATATGACCCCGCTATTTGGTAAGTTGATGCAATCGCATAGTGGTCACGTTTTAATGGACATTCATTTTTTACTTGCGGGTTATCTCTTCTTCTATGTGATTATTGGCGTGGATCCAAATCCGCGAAAGATCCCGCATATAGTGAGGATCATCGTGCTTTTTGCGGCGATGAGTATTCATGCTTTCTTTTCAATTGCGCTATTGTCGACGACAACTCTGCTCGACGCCGGCTACTTTTCATCGCTTAACCGTCCTTGGAGCACCAATCTCTTAACTGATCAGCACGTGGGTGCTGCCTTGGGTTGGGCCATGGGAGAGATTCCAATTTTGATCGCGTTGATAGCTACATTCATTCAATGGATGCGCGATGATTCACGAGAGTCAAAACGAATTGATCGTGCTTCGGATCGAGCTGCAGCAATGGGTGAAGAAGATGAACTCACCAAATACAATAAATATTTGGCTGGCTTAGCTAAACGAGACCTTACGAGCCCCGATTAAATCGAAGGAGTAAATTTGGCGTTGCAGCGGCGTCAACCGGTTGATCGTGAATTTCGACCGGTAGTTGTTGTTGTGTGATTTCATTTGCTCCCACAAGTCCAACTTTCCAAGCAGACACCCTTGCAAGGGCTCGATCGTACGAGCCACCACCTTGACCCATACGATTTCCCACTCCATCAATGCATAGCGCCGGAACAATCACAACGCTGATCTCTTCAAGTTTCTTGAAAATTTCTCCAGTGGGCTCTGGCACCTTGCCATTTTTTCTGAGGGTAGATTGGGAACCATCCCAAATGACCCATTCAATATCTTTATCCTTCAAGGTGCGGGGAAGAAGCACCGTTTTTCCCTCTCGAAAAAGCGCCTCATTGATATCGAACGTTTGTGGTTCAGTTCCATAGGAGACATATGTCGCCACAATTTTAGCGTTTTCAATTTCACGAGATTGCAATATGTGGAGCCAGCTCTCAGGTGTGTAAGCAAGTTCACGGTCACGTCTTAGTTGTGCGCGGAGGTTGCGCTTGCTCTGCATCTCGGAATCCACAGGATTACCTTATGAAAGAAGTAAGGTTAAACCATGGATTCGCAGATTTCTGTAAAGAAAATGTTGGCGGATTTGCTAGCGATTTCCCACCCATTGACCCCTTTCGAGATGCCACTTTTAGATGCTCACGGAGCAACTCTGGCCGACGATATCTCGGTTGGCGATCGCGTAGTTCTTGCAAAGGGAGTTCGAATTCGCTCCCCGCAGATCGGTTTGGCCGCTTCTATCGGACTCTCGCGATTACCAACGCAGCCTCACCCACGAGTCGTGATAATTTCTGCGGGCGATGATCTAGTTGAACCTGGCCAAGATTTGGACCACGACGAAGATGAGTATGAAACCAACTCCTGGATGCTGGCTACTGCCGCAAAAGAGGCCGGCGCCGTTGCCTATCGGGTTCACACAATTCCAGAAAATCACGAGCAGTTAAAGGCGGTTATCGAGGATCAACTGGTCCGAGCCGACCTCATCGTAATAAGCGGAGAGCGCCACGATGGATCTTTTAGTTTAATCGAGGAGGTACTCGTAGATCTTGGGGCGACCAAAAGTGTTATTCCCACGTTGCAGGGTAGTTCCAAGCACTGCTTCGGGCTAATTGGTGAGGATGATATTCCGGTGGTCGTATTGCCCGGGGACCCTATTTCGGCTTATATCTCCTTCGAACTCTTTGTTCGTCCCATGATTCGCACGATGCTAGGTGTAAAAAATGTCTTTCGATCAACCGTAAAAGCCATCGTCACAAGTGATATCGAGTCGCCAATCGGCCAAACTTCCCTTATCAGGGCGAGCATGACGGGGACAGTTACGGGAGAGTTACTGGTATCGGTATTAGCGGACCAGGACCAGATTTTTACGCTAGCTCAAGCCGTTGCTCTCATTACGGTTGCAGCGGACTCCCCGGGATACCTCCAAGGGGAAGAAGCAGACATTATTATTTTGGAGAGAGCTTTTTAGCATATGAAGAGCTGGCCAGTAGTGATCGTTGATAAAGAACTTATCCTTCGACCATTTCGATATCGAGATCGCTCCCAGTGGAATGAGGTTCGCCGAATCAATGCGGAGTGGCTTGCTCCTTGGGAGGCGACGCGCCCAGCGCTGGATTCCGATAACCCGCTCCCGACTTTTTACCAGATGATTCGTTATTACAACAGAGAGGCTCGCGAGCTGCGTTCGATCTCGTTGGGGATTTGGCTCAAATCTCAATCTGGAGAGCAATTCATTGGGCAGATCACTTTGGGAGGCCTGGTCTTTGGTGCCTACCGAGGCGGCCATATCGGCTACTGGATTGACCAACGCTATGCCAACCGGGGTTACGCGACACGGTCTGTTCAGGTATTAACTGACTTTGCATTCACCGAGTTGAATCTGCACCGCGTAGAAATCAACCTTCGACCCGAGAATTTAGCGTCCCGGAAAGTTGCAGAAAAGAGCGGTTATTACTACGAAGGACTCCGTCCACGGTACCTCCATATTGCTGGAGATTGGCGGGATCACCTCACTTTTGTGCACGAAAATCCAAATAATTTCAATTAGGACATAAGGTCTAAATGCCCACTTTTCGAGCATTTGTGAATTACTGTTTCATTCCATGGCCTCCGGACTGATTTATCTCATCATCATCGGGATGTGGGTGGCCTATTTCTTACCCCGCTGGATGCGCCAGCATGAAACGCAGTCCGGTCGCGAGGGGGAGCGCTACAAGAGCGCAATGAAAATTGTTGCCTCCACTCCTAATTTTCCTGATCCGATTGATCAAGACCAAAAGGATAAGACGCTGCAGATTCGCCGTTGGATTCTTACGCTTTTAACCTTGGCACTATTTGGATTTTCGCTAGTAATTGCTTTGAATTACCTACCTGTAATCGCAATATTGATTCCAATCACTGCGCTCGCGATTTACGTCATCAATGTTCGTAGACAAGTAATTGCAGCCCAAATTAAAAAACGTCGTTTGGAAGCGCTAGCCGCAATTACAGCCGTGGAAATTAAACTTGATCCAGAGGTTCGCATTGATCTCTCTAGACGCTCTAGGAATGAGAGTGAACAAGTTCTAGACCATTGGGTTCCGCTAAGTGAGCGTACTTTTCATTCTTCAATAACAATTATCGAAAAAGAAGAGGAACGAAGTTGGTCTCCAGTGGCGGTTCCTCGCCCGATTTATGTGACTGCGCCAAAAGCAATCAAACCAAAGCGCACCATTGATTTAACCACACCGGGCAGGTGGAGCGCCGAACAAGAACGTGCTCAAGCCCTTGAAATGCCTTCAAAAGATGAACTATTTGATCAAGAATTAGCTGAACAAGCTGCAGCCGCCCAAGATTGGGCAGCTAACCAATAATCTCTTGTAAGTCGGTAGGTGCTAAATCCAACTCGGGAACCACATTAGAGAACTCCAGTGGTTGTAAGTAATAATGCTTCCCAAGTAAAGCGGGAGAAAATACAAGAAATTAATCACTACCACTGCGAGGTATCCGTAACTCGCTAATTGTCGAGAGCGAGGGATGACCCCTTCTTCGTTTGGTTCCAAAAATTTCGAGAGCACGAAGACGATAATTAAAATAACAAAGGGTTCAAATGCGATTGTGTAAAAATTAAAGACGGTACGTTTTTGCCAGTCAAACCATGGCAAATACCCGGCTGCTACGCTCAACAACAAAAGGCCGCTTTGCCACTCTCGACGCGTAATCCAATAACCAATTGTGATTGCTATTGCTATACATCCAGACCACCACAAGAGTGGAGTACCAAGTGCAAGTACCTCTTGGGCGCACGCTCTTGCGCCACATCCTTGCGGAGCTTGATAATAAAACGAGGTGGGTCGACCCATAATTAGCCAACTCCAAGGATTGGCGGCATATGGGTGAGATGCGGTCAATGTAGTGTGAAAGTCCCACATCTCCGAGTGATAGTGCCATAACGATCGGATGGGCCTTGGAATAAAGCTAAAGAATCCGCCATGTTGGGAGTTCGCCCAATTTCGATCATAACCGGAAGTGTTGAAGAACCAACCTATCCAACTCATAGCATAAACAAAAATAGGAATTAGCAGGTATTGCATGGATCGCAGAAAAAGTTTTTCGCGAACGGTTTGTCTCACGGGCTGCTCAATTTCTAGTGCACGGTTTTGGCGATATTCCGCATAGAGCGTAAAGGCAAGGTAAGCAACTAGATAGTAGACGCCACTCCACTTGGTTGCCGCAGCCAAACCGAGTGCGATGCCCGCTGCCCAATGTTGACTCCGAAGTAGAAATAAAAAACCTAGAAGTGTAAAAAACATCAAAAAGATATCGAGCAATGCCGTGCGAGACATCACCAGATGTAATCCATCAGCGGCCATCAAGATTCCTGCACTCAAGGCCAAGAAGTAGTTGTTAAACAAGCGCTTAGCTATGTAGAAGATCATGACAATCGATGCGGTTCCGACTAGTGCCGCGCTAATTCGCCAACCAAATTCGTGATATCCAAATAACTTGACTCCCGCAGCAATCAACCATTTGCCTATCGGGGGATGAACGATGAATTGTGCCGCGCCCGTTTTAGGGTCAAGTTCAACGCCGTGGTGAAGCATGGAATTGGCATTTTGGGCGTAGTAGACCTCATCAAAGACGAAGCCTTTGGGATATTGAAGGTGCCAGACCCGGAAAATGAGCGCAACGATTCCAAGGCCCCAGGCGGTCAATCGGTCACGTGCCTGGTTATCTTGTAACTGGGAATCCGTCATGAGGTAAGCGTAAAGCCTGCGAGAATTGCCAGATGCTGATCCTCGCCTGCGGCCCGCTAGGAAACGTTGGTGACACGACTTCACGGATTAAGAGCGCTTTGGAGTCGGCCCCATATATCGCCGCTGAAGACTCCCGAAAACTGACTCGCCTTGCTCATGATTTGGGAGTCAGATATAGCGGCAAGGTCATCTCGTACTTTGAAGGCAATGAGAGTGAGCGGATCGCTCAACTCACCGAAATCCTTATCTCTGGTGCGGATCTTTTAGTTATTACTGATGCCGGAGCTCCGGGAGTAAGTGACCCGGGATATCGCCTAATTCAAAGTGCCATTGAAAATGGAGTTCCAATTCAAGTTCTACCCGGCCCAAGTGCCGTAACGACTGCGCTTCTCCTTTCTGGTCTTGCGACTGACCGATTCTGCTTCGAAGGTTTTTCACCTCGGACCGCCGGCGCTCGCGTTACTTGGTACGAAAAATTGGCTAGCGAGGAGCGCACAATCATCTTCTTTGAGGCACCTCATCGCCTGCAAGAATCCCTGGTCGACGCGCTTTCAGTTTTTGGCCCGAACCGCCGCGGGGCAATTTGTCGAGAGATGACGAAGACTTACGAAGAGACTATTCGTGGAAGCATCCAAGAATTACTTGAGTGGAGTTCCGGGCGAGATATCTTGGGGGAAATAACGGTTGCGATTGCGGGATTCGACACCAGTTCTCAAAGTTATCCGCGCGAACGATTAGTGGAAATGGTTCAAGCTCGAGAGAGCGCTGGAATCAGTCGTAAAGAAGCCATCGCACTTGTAGCAAAAGAATTGGATTTGCCGAAGCGAATGGTCTTCGATGCTATGGTCGGTAGCAAAGCCGTTGGTAGATAAGATTGTCCAATGAGCGCCGAATCTAAATCTTTTTATCTCACGACGCCAATATATTATGTAAACGATGCTCCACACATAGGCCACGCCTATACGACAGTCGCCGGGGACGTACTCACTCGCTGGCATCGCCAACGCGGTGAATCTGTCTGGTTCCTGACTGGAACGGATGAACACGGACAAAAAGTTATGAACACGGCGAATCTCAACGGGAGTTCACCGCAAGAATGGTGCGACCGCCTAGTTGAAACCGCTTGGAAACCTAATTGGGCCAACCTTAATATTGCTTATGATGACTTTATTCGAACCACCGAGCCGCGCCATATGGAGCGCGTACAAAGGTTTCTTTCGGGCTTAAAAGACCAGGGGCATATCTATTCGGGAAAGTACGAAGGCCCTTATTGCATTGATTGTGAAGAGTTTAAACTGCCCGGAGATTTAGATGAAGGTAAATGCAAAATCCACGGCCGCCAGGTTGAGATGGTGAGTGAAGAGAATTGGTTCTTTCGGTTAAGTGCTTTTGTTCCACAATTGCTTCAACACTATAAAGACCATCCAGAGGCGTGCGAGCCGGCAAGCGCACGAAATGAAGTGATTTCGTTTCTCGAAAGTGGCGTGCAAGATCTCTCAATTTCACGTTCCACCTTTGATTGGGGAATTCCTGTTCCTTGGGATGTAAAGCAGGTTATTTATGTCTGGTTTGATGCCTTGCTTAACTACGCAACGGCGGTTGGTTTAGGGGATTCTGCTGATTCCCCTGGCGGCAAAAAGTTTGCGTCGGTTTGGCCCCCAGACGTTCACCTTGTCGGTAAAGATATTTTAAGATTTCATGCGGTTATTTGGCCGGCGATGTTGATGGCCGCCAACCTCCCACTGCCTAAGAAAGTTTTTGCGCACGGATGGCTCTTGGTCGGCGGCGAAAAAATGAGTAAATCTAAGTTAACTGGAATTGCTCCCTCCGATATAACCGATCACTTTGGTATCGATGCATTTCGTTACTACTTCTTACGAGCGATTCCATTTGGGAGTGATGGATCATTCTCTTGGGAAGATATGGGCGCGCGCTATACCTCTGAACTTGCAAATGATTTCGGAAATCTGGCATCGCGATTAATTGCGATGATCGAGAAATATTGCGATGGAAAGATTCCTGCAATTGCTTTTGATGACACCTTGCAGGCTGCTCTCAACGTGACGGTATCTGACGCAGATGCCGCAATGATTGCACTGGATTTCCAGGGTGGCATCAATTCGATTATGGATTTCTGCAAGCGAGTCAATGGTTATGTAACCGAGCAACAGCCTTGGGTATTGGCCAAGGATCCAGCAAACAAGGTGGAACTCGATAAGGTTTTATATAACACTGCCGATGCAATTCGCGCTCTTGCTGTGTTATTTCATTCGGTAATGCCTGCGACAACAGAGACCCTTTGGGAGAGTCTTGGAGCCGATGAATCCATGGGTCCGATCTCAATGCAACGAATCGGCGACGTTGCTGGTTGGGGACAACTTCCCGCTGGATCAAAGGTCACGAAAGGCGCTGTTCTCTTCCCTCGATTAGAAGAAAAAGCAGAGTAAATGTCCGATCGTCACTCGCTGAAAGAACCACGCCCGCCCGCTCCGGTGCCTGAACCACTTGCCAGACCTTGTATCGATGTCCACGCCCATATGGAGCTTGTCACGGAGTCTGAACCTGACTCAGATGCTATTGGAGACCTCCTAGACGCGGCAGCGCGGGTAGGCATAGACCGGGTGGTTCAAGTTGGATATTCTGCTGAGCAATCAAAATGGGGCGTTAGGTGCGCGACCAGTTTTCCAGGACGCGTCCTTGCGACGGTAGCGCTTCATCCCAATGAAGCTCCGGTGGTTGAAGATCTTGAACGCGACCTAGCCATTATTGAAGAGTTGGCCGTACACCCACGAGTCAGAGGAATAGGAGAGACCGGGTTAGATTTCTATCGGACTCCTCCTGAACTTCGCGAGAAACAAATTTATTCCTTTAAACGGCATATTGCGCTCGCCAAGTCTGTAGAAAAAACGCTCGTCATCCACGATAGAAATGCGCATCGCGCCGTGTTAGATACTTTGCTGGAAGTGGGAGCCCCGTCGGCAACCATCTTCCATTGCTTCTCAGGGGATGCCGAAATGGCGAGGGAATGTATTGACGCTGGTTACTTTCTCTCCTTTGCAGGAACGGTCACTTTTAAAAACGCACCAGAACTTCGCGAGGCAGTAAAGCTAGTTCCGATTGACCAACTCCTCGTAGAAACCGATTCACCATTCCTTGCCCCATCACCACACCGCGGCGCACTCAACACTCCCGCTCAGGTGGCCAACATCGCTCGGTTTGTTGCAGACCTTCGCGGCGAGAGCGTTAATTACTTATGCGACAGAATTACCGAAAATGCGCTTGGGCTCTTTGGAAGTTTTGATTAGGTGGGTACCCTCCTTGGAGCAGCAGAAATACGCGAGATAGCTGCACGAATCGGCGTAAATCCAACGAAAAAACTTGGTCAAAATTTCGTCGTGGATGCCAATACCTGTCGCCGCATTGTGAAAATTGCCGACGTCCGAAGTGATGATGTTGCACTTGAAATAGGACCCGGACTTGGATCATTAACCTTGGCGCTTTTGGAGATTGCTGCTTCAGTCGTCGCGGTAGAGATTGATAAACGGCTTGCAGACGAGTTGCCGATCACGGTTGCTTCACATGGTTTTGATGTTGATCGTTTGCATGTTCAAAATGAGGATGCGCTTACGACCCAAACTCTCCCCGCAGAGCCAACAGTTTTAGTTGCAAACCTTCCCTATAATGTTTCAGTTCCGGTACTCCTTCACTTTTTGGAGAAATTTCCAACGATCCGCTCCGGAGTCGTTATGGTGCAGAGTGAAGTGGCCGACAGATTAGTTGCTGTGCCAGGAAGTAAAAGTTACGGATCTCCCTCGGTGAAGGCCACGTGGTGGGCTGATTTAACCGGGGCGGGAAATGTAGGTCGCCAAGTTTTTTGGCCAACTCCAAATGTTGACTCATCGCTAGTTCGTTTTGTTCGCCACGATCCTGCAGGTAGCGAGCGCGAGCGACAGGTGACCTTTCGAGTGATTGATGCCGCCTTTGCGCAGCGACGCAAAATGCTACGTAGCGCTTTATCTCAACTATTTAGCGGGGAAGCGGAGCAGGCTATTTTGAGCGCAGGAATAGCCCCAACTGCTCGAGGGGAGACCCTTCTACTCCGCGATTTTATTGCGATTGCCAATACGCTAGAGCAATGAGGCGTAACGGAGTAGTTGTACGAGTTCCCGGAAAGGTGAACTTGCAACTTTCAGTTGGCCCTTTAGAAGTTGATGGCTATCACGAGGTGACAACCGTATTCCAAGCAATTGCAGTTTACGATGATGTAACAGTGAGGTTCGCGGAATCTGGAACCGGAATTTCTATATCGGTTACAGGACCAACGGCATCGGGAGTTCCGGCGGATGCGACAAACCTTGCCTACCGCGCTGCACAATTAATGATTGATCTCCATGACCTTGATTCAGATATTGCGATTCACATTAAAAAGGAGATTCCTGTTGCTGGCGGAATGGCTGGCGGTAGCGCCGATGCTGCGGCGGTAATCGTCGCCTTTGATGCGTTGTATGAACTTGGACTTTCGCGCGATGGCATGGAGAAAATTGGTGCCCAGCTCGGGAGCGATGTTCCCTTCGCAATAACGGGACAGATCGCGATCGGGCGTGGTCATGGTGACCATCTCACCCCAGTTTTAGCACGTGGAAATTACAATTGGGTCCTGGCGATGGCATCACAGGGTCTCTCTACTCAATCGGTCTACAACGAGTGTGACCGGTTGCGAACTGGATTAGAAATTGCGAGGCCGCAAGTTAGTGATCAGATTTTGCAGGCGCTTCGTGCAGGAGACGCGATACGGGTTGGGAAGTCTCTCTCGAATGATTTGCAGGCGGCCGCCTGCTCTTTGCGACCCGCTCTTCGATTGGTGCTTGATGTGGGAATTGATTACGGGGCCCTGGGAGCAATCGTTTCGGGGAGTGGACCAACTGTGGCATTTTTGGTTCAAGATGAGGAGCGGGCTTTGGACCTTACTGTGGCACTCAGTGCTAGCGGGGTCGTGGCTGGGGTTATTCGGGCTACTGGGCCGACTCATGGCGCGCGGGTGATTGAAACCCTCTAGCCGATCTAATCTTCTCGGAAAGCGCGGGTATTTGGCGCAATCGAAGTTTTAAGGGAGAATTCAGGTTCCGCCATTGTGTAGTGGCTAGCACATGGGCCTTTGAAGCCCAGGGTCCAGGATCGATACCTGGTGGCGGAGCGGAAATTGACCACCGATTCAACTGGGGGGAGAGCAATGAAGCAGCTCGACCTCGCTATTGTGCTCGCCGCAGGCGAAGGCACCCGGATGAAGTCAGCTACACCTAAGGTCCTCCACAAAATTGCCGGCTTGCCAATTTTGGATCACGTTATTCAAGCAGCTGCGCGCTTAGGCGCAAAAGAGTTACGAATCGTCGTTGGGGCGGCGCGGGAGCAAGTTGAGTCACATGTTCACCAGGCCTTTCCAGACGCACATATTGTCATTCAGGAAGAGAGAAATGGGACGGGCCACGCCACACAGCTGGCGCTAGAAGGTGCACCTTTGGTCGGCTCCCTTCTTATCCTCGCGGGGGATACTCCGCTTTTAACCGCAGTCACTCTGCAGGAATTTTTTGATCTTCATGATTCGCTGGGCGCGGATGCATCGGTCTTAACCTCCGTTGTCCCAGATCCATTTGGTTATGGTCGAATCGTCCGAAGTGAAGATGGAGATCTCGAAAAAATCGTAGAAGAGCGTGATGCGGACCCTTTTGAAAAAGAGATAGATGAGATCAACACTGGCGTGTATCTCTTCGATATTGCGGCCCTGCGTTTGGCAGTCGCCGGACTTAAGACTGGAAATTCACAGGGGGAGCTTTATCTCACCGATGTCATTGGATTGTTAAAGGCTGCTGGACAAAGTGTGATGGCCATTCGTTCTAATGATTACACCGAAACTTTAGGAATAAATGATCGATCTCAACTCGCCGAGTGCGCCGCCATCATGCGTGATCGAATTAACGATTCTCATATGAAAAGTGGCGTAAGCATTACTGACCCGACAACAACGTGGATCGATCTGACCGTAGAAATTGCCAACGATGTCACCATCTATCCAGGATCAAGCCTTATGGGCAACACCAAAATTTCAACGGGGGCGATCATCGGACCTCGGACTACGTTGGATAACGTTGTGGTTGGACCAAGTGCCAGTGTCCTGGAATCTTGGGCCGCAGAATCCGAAATTGGAGCGTTCGCCAAAGTTGGACCCTTCTCCTTTCTTCGCCCAGGTACCGTATTGGCCGAAAACACCAAGGTCGGTGCGTACGTGGAAATCAAAAATTCATCAGTCGGGGCCGGTTCCAAGGTGCCCCATCTTTCTTATGTGGGTGATGCAACCATCGGAACCGGTACAAATATTGGCGCCGCAACTATCTTCGTTAACTTTGACGGCGAAGCGAAACACAAGACGACCATTGGAAATGATGTCAGGATAGGTAGCGATACGATGCTTGTCGCCCCTGTAACCGTGGCCGATGGCGCCTATACCGCAGCCGGATCTGTCATTACCGAAAACGTTCCAGCTGGATCTATCGGGGTTGCTAGAGCAAAGCAGCGAAATGTCTTAGGGTGGGTCCTGCGTAAGCGTCCCGGCTCAAAGTCAGCAGAATCTGCAAAAAAAGCCGGAGCCGTTAATGGCCCGACCAAGGTACAGGGGGAAGCATGAGCGAACTTCGACTGAGCTCGGAAAAACGACTACGAATATTTACTGGTCGTGGATACCCCGAGTTAGCTGAGGATGTCGCCGCCGAACTTGGTATTCCAATTACCCCTACTTCCGCATATGACTTTGCAAACGGAGAAATTTTCGTTCGGTTCGAAGAGTCCGTTCGAGGTTCCGATGCCTTTGTCATTCAAAGTCATGCAACACCTGTTAATAAACAGATCATGGAGCAGTTGATCATGGTTGATGCGCTTAAGAGAGCATCGGCAAAACGAATCACTGTTGTTGCGCCATTTTATGGATACGCCAGACAAGACAAAAAACATCGTGGGCGTGAGCCGATCTCTGCACGATTAATGGCGGATTTATTTAAAACCGCAGGTGCTGATCGACTTATGGTCGTTGATCTTCATACCTCCCAGATCCAAGGCTTCTTTGACGGCCCAGTTGATCACCTCTTTGCACTTCCACTCCTTACTAATTACGTTGGAAGCAAAGTTGATCGATCTAGATTAACCATTGTCTCACCAGACTCAGGCCGTGTCCGAGTTGCAGAGCGCTGGTCAGATATGCTCGGCGGCGCTCCAATCGCATTCATTCACAAGACTCGCGATCCACGGATTCCAAATGAATCTGTGACTGGTCGGGTAGTTGGAGATGTTAAAGGGCAAACCTGTGTCGTTATCGATGACATGATCGATACTGCAGGAACTATCACTAAGGCCGTAGATGCGCTCTTTGATGAAGGTGCCAAGGAAGTAATAGTGGCTGCAACACACGCCGTCCTTTCTGGGCCTGCCGTGGAGCGGCTACGCAATTCGAGGGTGAGTGAAGTGGTTGTAACTAATACCCTTCCAATTGCCGAGGAATCTAGATTCGAGAAATTAACGGTGTTATCCATCGCGCCGCTGCTTGGTCGGGCCATTCGAGAAGTCTTCGAAGATGGATCTGTCACAAGTCTTTTCGATGGGCTCTCTTAACAGCGATTTATAAGGGTATTTATGGGTAATTTGTTAATCATGCCCTTGGTTCGCTAACCTTAGGCTTCGTTCCGGCGAGGGATAGAAATATCCGTGATCGACGGGTTCTCTCTTGGAACGTGTTGTGTCCGTTCACTATAAGGGAGTTACAAATGGCCGAGATTCAAATCAACGGTAGTAAGCGCACTAGTTTTGGCAAGGGTGCGTCACGCCGCGATCGTAAGGCTGGTTTAGTTCCTGCCGTCATCTATGGTCACAATGCAGAACCACAACATGTTTCACTCCCATCACGTGAACTTGCGACCGCTTTGAAATCTTCAAACGTGCTGCTTAATGTCACTTTTGATGGAAAGAGTGAACTCGTTCTCCCAAAATCAGTTTCAAAGAATCCACTCTCTGGAATATTCGAGCACATCGACCTACTTGTAGTTCGCAAAGGCGAGAAAGTAACGGTTGAAGTTCCCGTTCACACCGAGGGTGCATTCGATAAGGACGGAATTCTCGAGCACGTCAACAACACAATTGAAGTGGAAGCCGAAGCAACCTCTATTCCGTCATTCTTGGTTCTCGATCTGACTGGAATGCCTGCTGGTACAAGCAAGACCGCCGGAGATGTCAAACTCCCAGCCGGTACAACCCTTATTTCAGATCCTGAGTTGGTTGTTGTTCACTTATCAGAGCGTTCAACCGCTGCAGAAGAAATTCCAGTAGTTGCCGCGACCGAAGCTGCTCCTGTCGCAGCTGCTCCAAAAGAATAAGTTTCGACTTAATTTCATAACATGGCTGATCGCTGGCTGGTTTTCGGACTCGGAAACCCCGGCGATCAATACGCCAAAACTCGCCACAACATAGGACAGATGGTTGTTAATTATCTGGCGAGCAATTCAAAATTTACCGCGCATAAATCGCGCACGGAAATAGCCGATATTCGTATTGCCGGTGCTTCAGTTTCGCTTGCAAAATCTAAGTTATACATGAATGAATCAGGCGCGCCGTGTAAAGCGCTCGCGGATTTTTACAAGGTTTCAGTTGATAATTTAATCGTCATTCACGACGAACTCGACCTTCCATTTAACACAATACGCGTGAAACAAGGTGGTGGCGACAACGGCCACAATGGATTGAAAGATATAACGATGCATTTTGGTGGTGCCAATTACTATCGAGTCAGGATGGGAATCGGAAGGCCGGCTGGCCCGCAGGATCCCGCGGATTATGTGTTAAAACCATTTGCAAGTACCGAGAAGAAAGAGCTAGAAGATTTCATTGCTCGTGGCGCCCAAGCTGTTGAGCGGTTGATTGAAAGCGGTTTGATGCAGGCGCAACAGGAGTTTAATTAGAGAACGATTAGAGCAGGGCGAGTTCGGTGCATAACCAGCGCTTGTCGACCCCTTCAAAGCGGAGAACAAGTGAACGAACGCGATCGTTAAATCGCAATGTAACAGTTGTTTCTGCCACTCCCTCTATCGGTTCTTGGATATAAACCTTTCTTATCTTTGGAATTTCTTTTTGATTCCCGGCTAAATCCAAGATTTTTGCATAAACCAATCGATGTGAAAGTCTCGCCAATTGCATGGGTTGGCGCCTTCCGCCCCATATTTCGACGATCCCTAGGACGTAGCGACTCACCGTTTCTTGGAGGGGTGGAAGGTCATCCAAAGCGGAGGGTTTAGGAAGATATTCGCCGTCGCCCTCTTCACCTTCCAAATGGTGCGGAGTTGGAACCAGAAAGAGTTTTCGCTTGCTCACGGTGACTTCAAAGTTATCCGTCATAGATAACTGCAGCATTGGTGCGATACTGCTATCGAGCGTTGGCTCCAATAGTCCTGGCCTAGCGTGGTACACGATTCGAGGGGCCGAGGTAACTAACTTGACTGTTTCTGCGCTCATGGCTTAAAAGTGGCATTGAACTTGGGCAAGCGGATCATACGAACGGATGAAAGATTTTCACAGGCTGTGGATAGTCAAATGCGCCTATTCCTCGTTTTCGCTATTCATCTCCTATGGATGATTTACAAAAATTTATGCAACGCAATTTTCGAAGAATTTTGGCTGCGGGGGGAGTAGTTCTCTCACTTCTTGCGATCTCTCTCTTGCTCAACACCAGTCCAAAAACCACGCTTTGGATGGTGGTAAATCCGGTACCAAGTGGATCAAAAATCGCCGCTGACGACGTAAAAATTGTGAAAGCAAACTTGATGACAGATGCTAATCACTTTGAGAGTGGTTCCGATAATGTGATCGGTCAATATGCAACCCGTTTACTGCAAGACGGTGATTTAATCGCATTGACCGATGTAACCCGTTCAAGTGCAAATACCACGACAAGTTTTCTTCCCATAGGTATTGCTGTGGATGACCTCCCCATGGATTTAGCGGTGGGGGATCTGGTGGATATTTATGTAATTCCCAAAGATCAAACCATATTGCCGGCTTTGGTAGCACGCCGAGTTGTAGTTCAGAGCATTGATCAGAAATCCAGATCGCTAGGTGGGAGCGTTGCCGTGAGTGTGGTTGCAAGTACGTCGGTGTCATCGATAATCGTGACTGCTGAATCTCAAGGAAGGTTGGTACTGGCCCGTGACGCGATCTGAAATTCCACAACTGGAGGTCGTTACTGCAATTCCAGATGCAGAGAGCGAGGATTTCCTCGCACAACTTCTTTACTCACAGGGCTGGAGTATCGTTCATCGAGCTCTAGATACCAATTCTATTAATGAATTCATGAGAAAACGTGGCGTCGAATTACGAACTGTGATCGTCTACCAGAGTGGCTTTCCCGGTTTTAACGAAGAGACTCTTCTTGAGTTCTCTTCCCCGACTATTACCTTCATCTCACTCGATTCTATTGATTTCACTTCGCATGAGATCATGGTCGCGATACGAGGAAAGTTGCGTTCCCCAATGCTTCACGCCGGTAATTCGCAAACTATTGAAAGCGAAGAGATTCCACTGTCGAGTTCAAAATCTATTCCGTCTTCAATCAAGCGACTCAATCGGCCGCCCGGTACCCGTCAGCGAGAACGAAAGATAATTGCAATTACGGGTAGTACCGGCGCTCCTGGCAGAACGAGATTTGCAACGGTGTTGGCAGAGGAGTTCTCACAACAAACATCCGTTATATTGATTGATGCGGATATTCGATCACATGGAATTTCTCACCATGTCGCCAATTCGCAAAAGAATCATATTGAAGTCTTTCCTCTCGACCGAGAAAATCGACCTACGCAGATTCCGGATGGAGAGGAGACGACGGTCGTTGACCTTGGAACTCTGCCGGGTTTAGCAGAGGCCGTGAACGATCGCAGATGGCACGGCTCCCTCATAAATAATGTTCTCGACCGCGCCTCACATTTGGTTTATTTGAGTAAATCGACTTCTTCAAGCATGGCTGAACTATCAGCGTTCTTGCGCGAGTATCCCCTCCTTCAGAAACGCCTTCCAGTCACCTATGTTTGCGTGCTCTCGGGGCACTCGCGGGAATTAAGAGAATGGGAGAGTAAATTTCTCTCCCTGACCGCGGGTGAGAGCAGGCATATTCTTCGAGAGAATCAATTGGAGTCGACGACCACGAGTGGAATTTTAAACTCCATTCGCCCGGGAAGTTCCAGACGAAAGGAGATTGCTAAGATTGCGATCTCGCTGCGGTAGCGATTAGTCTGAATAGAGAGGCCGGGCCATGGCGATTAGCTCTCGAAGTGATCTGGCTTATTCGCATACCGCGTTGACGGTGAAGGATCGTGGGCGGCTCTCTGAGTTAATTTCTGAGTGGCAACTTGTTTCAGACCTTTCCTTCGCCGACTTGATTCTCTGGGTGCCCATGCGTAAGGACTATCAAAGCTGGCCTGAGGGGCACATTGCAATTGCACACATTCGTCCAACGACTGCCCCTACTGTTTTTGCACAAGATGTAATTGGGCAAGAGTTAACCTGGGGTAAAAATGCTCGTATCGACCAGTCTCTTTCAACAGGGCTGATTATTAGGGATGCAGAACCAGAAATGGTGGGCGATATTCTCATCAAAGAGGAGACCGTACCGGTGCATTTCGAAGGTCAGACAATTGCAGTGATATCTCGTCACCGAAATGCCGTTGCAATGCGTTCGGGTTCGCCGCTTGAAATTAACTATCGCGAGATCGCTCATAAAGTTTTTCGGATGATCGCCGAGGGCACTTTCCCTATCCAAGATAGTATTTATCAGGCGGAATATGCGCCTCGGGTTGGTGATGGACTTGTCCGCCTTGATGCCGCAGGCACGGTAACTTATGCGAGCCCTAATGCACGCTCGGCCATCAGCCGACTGGGATGGGATAGCGAAGTTGAAGGTGCCCAGCTAGGCGCAATTTTTAATTCATTGCACCGTCATCAGTCGCAACCAAGTGAAGAGGGTTGGTCGACGGTATTAAGCGGGAAGACACTTCGCCGCGCGGATTTCGACAATGGAAATGGAATCGTCGATCTCTTGGTAATTCCCCTTATTGAAAGTGGGGATCGAATTGGTTCAATTGTTCTGGTTCATGATGTTACCGAACTGCGCCGGCGAGATCGCGCCCTGGTTTCCAAAGATGCAACTATCCGAGAAATTCATCACCGCGTAAAAAATAATTTGCAGACGGTTTCGGCGTTATTGCGACTACAGTCGCGTCGCGTCGAAGATCCGACGGCCAGCGCAGCGCTTGCAGAAGCAGTTCGACGCGTTGCCTCAATCGCAATTGTGCACGAAACGCTTTCGACAAGTTCCGCCGAGTCCGTACTTTTTGATGAGGTTTATGATCGAATAGTCCATAACGCTATCGAGCTGAGTCCCCGGCCGATTACGCCGGAAAAGATCGGTGATTTTGGAATATTGGATTCCCAGGTCGCTACCCCGTTAGCGCTTGTCGTCACAGAGTTGATCCACAACGCCCTGGAGCACGGGTTAGCCGAGAGTGGAGATGTAGTTCGTGTTGAGGTGTCCCGAAGCGAAACTACGTACACGATTAAGGTAATTGATAACGGAATTGGACTGCCCGCAGATTTTGATTGGGAGAAATCCTCAAATCTTGGTCTTCAAATAGTTCGAACCCTTACCGAAAACGAGTTAAAAGGGAGCATCTCGCTGCAGCGGGTAGAAGATGAGACCGTTGCAATGATCGTTTTTAAGGTCTAGAACTGGTTCTGGCTCTCCATCATGCGGGCGCGGTTACGAGCTGCCCGGCGCTTGAGGGCACGGCGCTCATCCTCGGAGAGGCCACCCCAGACACCGGCATCTTGACCACTTTCTAGGGCCCAGGCGAGGCATGCTTCTTTGACGATACAGCGGTTACAGACCTTTTTTGCCTCTTCTATTTGAGCTAGGGCTGGTCCGGTATTTCCTATGGGGAAGAAGAGTTCCGGATCTTCATCGCGGCAGGCCGCCTCGTGTCGCCAATCCATCATGTTCTCCTTCAAACTAGGGAAGACCTCCTGGTGGCCAGTTGATTCACTCATGGGCGAANNGACCTGGGGAGATACTTATTCATACAAAATCAACTCAAACTTCGCAAAACTACCAAAGCCGAGCTGACGTAGCGTTGAATACTGGCCTATTCTCTCGTAGGACCAGGTAGATAACAAGGACAAATCGTAAAAGATTCCTCACATTGGCCTTGAGATTGGAGGAGCGGACGGATTTGGGTGCCCCCGACAGGAGTCGAACCTGCGCACCCGCCTCCGGAGGGCGGTGCTCTATCCACTGAGCTACGAGGGCCAAATTATCGCCAGTTGATCCACGAGACCTAATCTCTGATTCAGGAGGCCTGCTAAGGGTAGCAGTGAAAGTATGGCGGTCTAAGAGGCAGGCGCGAGCCAACAGGCAGGCGTAGTCGGAGAGTACGTACTCTGGGAGTGGGGGAGCCATGGATCAAGTTATTGAGCCGGTTACGGGACAAGAGGCAAACACGGTCACCCACTTGGAGAAAGCGTTTTTTGCTACCGGATGTTTCTGGGGAGCGGAGCGGCGATTCTGGAATTTGCAAGGCGTGCTCCGAACTTCAGTCGGTTATATGGGAGGTCACCAGTCTGATCCGACCTACAAGCAAGTGTGCACCGGCAATACTGGACATGCAGAAATGGTTGAAGTTGAGTACAACCCGAAATTAATTTCCTATCACCGATTACTTGAAGAGTTTTGGACGATGCATGATCCAACGTCGTTTAATCGGCAGGGCGGTGATATCGGCTCGCAATATCGAAGCGCAATTTACGCCACATCAGCGAAGCAACTTCATGAGGCGCTCGCTACACGAAATATCTACAACGAGTTATTACTGAAGAAGGGTTTTGACGAAATCTGCACCGAAATAAAAAGTGCGGATGGAATTAAATACTGGCCGGCGGAGGACTATCACCAACGCTATCTAGAAAAGAATCCGGGCGGTTATGACTGCCATTCTTCAACCGGTATCGCTTATCCGGAGCAAGTGTTTATTGGGTAAAGCTCGAGACTACCAACTCGAAGAATCACCCTCAGTCGCGCGCCAGCAATACCAGGCGACAATGCTCTGCCGACCTTTGAACTTTTCTCCGACAAGATCTAGTTTCTTTGGCTCGACCTCATAATCAAGGGAGTGAATTCTCTCCCATCCGCGACGCATCGCTAGGTCCCCTACCGGCCATAAGTCCAATCTTCCCAAGTGAAACATCAAGAACATTTCCACGGTCCAACGACCGATACCCCAGAGCGCAATTAACTCCGCCGATATTTCTTCGTTCGTTAGTTTGGAAAACTTTTTGAAATTAATTTCGCCAGAAAGGGTAGCTTGGGTCAGTTCACTAATCGCTCGAGCTTTCGCACCGCTTACTCCTGCGCTACGTAAATCAAGCGCAGAAAGCCCTTCAAGTGACTCTGGCGTGAGTGAACCACCTGCCAAAGTGCGGACCCGATCGCGAATGGTGTCGGCCGCTTTAACTGCAAGTTGTTGAGAAATAATCGAGGTTACTAGCGTTTCGTAATGGCCCTGTCCCGGACGCTTGCGATTTATTGTGCAAAGCGGGCTCCTCTTAATGATTGGAGCAAAGGCCGGATCTATTTTGACGATCGCCCGTACGTGTTTAGTCATCTCTTCGACGCTCGTAAGTGCCACGGGCATAACCTACTGGGTAGGCTAACTCCGTGATTATCAATACTATGAGTGTCCTGACTTGGGCAATTACCCTCGGAGCATTGATCTTGGTCTTGGTAGTCGATTTTATCTTCGCCTATCGCAATCGACAGAAAGTTACGCCGCTTCGAAATGTTGCGATGTGGACCATCTTTTATGTCACCTCCGCCATCGTCTTTGGATTCTCACTCGGCATCTGGTCAACCCATCAAAGTCGTGCTGAGTTCTTCGCTGGCTGGTTGACCGAATATTCACTCTCCTTTGATAACCTTTTCGTCTTGCTTTTAATCATGGCACGGCTGAAAATCGCAAAAGAGCGAGAGCAGATGGTTCTCTTTTGGGGAATCCTCTCCTCATTGTTGCTCCGGGGTGTTTTTATCGCTGGGGGAGCAGCCCTTGTCAACCGGTATGAGTGGATTTTCTATATCTTTGGTGGTTTCTTGATTTACACAGCAGTACAACTATTTCGAGAGAGTGAAACTGAGGAGTGGAAGGAAGGTCGTGCTATCTCATATTTGCGCAAGCGAGGCGCATCGATCTCCATTATCGCAATGACGGCAATCGCTTTCACAAATCTACTTTTTGCTTTTGACTCCATTCCAGCAATCTTTGGCCTCACTCGAAATCCCTATGTGATTGTTACAGCCACGATCTTTGCTTCTATGGGGCTTCGCCAACTCTATTTCCTTATCGGCGACCTCATGGATAAGTTGGTTTACCTCAGTGAAGGACTCTCGGTAATACTCGCCTTCATCGGAGCAAAATTAGTCTTTGAAGCGGCGATTGCCCAAGGACATGAGAAGATCGAAGGCATAAAAGTCCCGAATATTTCTCTGACTTTCTCGCTCTTGTTCGTAATTGGCACGCTTGCGGTGACCGCGGTTTTGAGCGTGCTCAAAGTTCGCAAAGATCCAAAATAATCCCTCATCTTTTCCCGTTGCGTTAGGCTACTGCCATGTTTAGCAATGAATCTGCCGAAGAAAATCTGCTGCAGTCACTTAACCTGCAGAGCAGGGTTGTTGCAGTTGCCCGTCCGCCACGCGGTGAGGATGCCGGTGTAAACCCAGGGATTGAATTAAATTCCACTTTTTTGGCGCCAGGCGCAACTGGCTATGGCCGTTTTGGAAACAAAACATGGAGTGCGCTTGAAAGTGCGATTGAATCTCTTGAGGGTGGCGGAACCCTGGTCTTCTCCTCGGGTATAGCCGCGATCTCTGCGCTCTTTTCAATTTTGCCGCGCGGTGCGGTCATCACGGCTTCCCGCAATGGGTATTCCGGAACCATGGTTTTACTCAAGCAGGCGGAGGCTTCCGGTGCCGCTGAAGTTCGATACGTCGATGTTGCCGATACCGATCAGGTGCTCGCCGCCCTCAGTGGTTCCACAATGCTCTGGTTAGAATCTCCGACAAATCCTGCCCTTGAAGTTGCGGATATGCCAACCATTATCCCGGCTGCGAAGTTGCTCAACGTCGGAGTGGCAGTCGATAACACCTTTGCGACTCCGCTCGTGCAGCAGCCACTTGAGATGGGTGCCGATGTCGTTGTCCATTCTTTATCAAAATATATCTCCGGCCATAGCGATGTGATACTTGGTTCAATTTCAACGAAGGACTCCGCCCTTTACCAGCGCTTGCAAGAGGTGAGAAAATTTAACGGTGCTATTCCTGGGCCATTTGAGACCTGGTTGGCGTTGCGGGGATTGCGCACCTTAGGCGTAAGAATGGAGAGAGCGCAGAAGAACGCGCTAGAGATAGCTACTCGGCTGACCCTCCACCCAGCAGTGGATCGGGTGCGATATCCCGGCTTGCCAACGGATCCACACCATGAGCGAGCTAAAAGCTTTATGAAGGGCTATGGGGCGATTATTTCCTTCGACCACAAGGGTGGTGCAGAGGCGGCAGATAAGGCATGCGCATCCTCACAATTAGTTGCCTACGCCACCTCACTAGGAGGCGTGGAATCCCTGTGGGAGCGCCGGCATCGCTGGAGCTCGGAAAGCCCAAGTATCCCCACGAATTTGATAAGGCTCTCGGTCGGGATTGAAGATGTTGAGGATCTATGGCGAGATATCGATGCAGCGTTACTTGCCTCACTGGGTGGTTAACCCACAGTTCACTTTAATCTCGGCTCTCACACAGTGGGCTTCCAGCAAGTAACAAGGTTGAGAGAGTAGATTTACTTCATGTTTAAGACCATTCGTCGCCTCGTAAGCTTCTTCACCGTACTGGTGGTAATTCTGGGTGCCCTCAAATCGGTCTTCGCTTGGCTCGCAAATAGTGAGAATGATAATCATGAACTCTTCGTAGATGAAGAAGAGTCGGAGCGTCAGTTCTAAGTGTTTTTAATTTTAGATTGGTGATGAATGATGGACGATCATCACGGGGATAATGCTGACCTCACTCACGAAGAAGGTGCGGCAATTGAATATTCACCGGGTAAGTGCAATATCGGGCTCCGTGAAGTACGTCGTCGGCAATTAGTTGGCGGTATCGGATTATTTCTAACTATTTCGACAGTCCTTGGCTTTTATCACCAACACTCAAGCCGGATCGATCGCTTGACCACTTTCTTGCCAGCCGTTGTTATGTCTATCGGATACCTACAGGCGCGTAAGAGATTTTGTCTGGCTTTTGGTCTCTCTGGACTTTTCAACTTTGGAACGCTTGGCAACACGACACGAGTAATCTCAGAGGAAGACCGCAAGATTGACCGAGACGCGGCGATCCGATTGTTGCTGGAAGCAATGACCCTGGCCGCGGTAGTTACAGTTTTCGTCTTATTGCTTCCCATCCCAAGTAAATAGCGCTGGGTAAGATACCCCCATGAATCAAGCTCCCAAAACGCTACATATCGTTTTAAATGGAGTGACTGAAGATTCTAGGGTACTTAAATGTGCCTGGTCTCTCGGTAATGCGGGTTGGGATGTCACGGTAGTTGGCGCTACCGCATTAGCTCAATCAGATTCCTTGAGTATCGGCTACGCCCGAATTCTCCGGTTACCACTCAAAATTGTTATCGCTAAAGGGAGCAAGCAATCAATCCTCCTATTATTGATTCGCGGCGAAAAAACCGAGTGGCTCGTCAAGGGAATACTCAGAAGGCTACGCCGATATAAGCGAAAACTGGTTGCAAAACTTGGCACCAAGACTGAAGTCGTTATTCCCAACTTAAATCGTTCAGTAAAAATAATTACTCCATTTGCATTGGAATATGAACCAAATATTATTCACGCGCATGATTACACGGCTCTTCCTATTGCAGGCGCTGTGGTTGATGCGCTGCGCGCCAGGGGAAAATCGGTACATCTTGTTTATGACGCGCACGAATATGTCCCGGGAGTGGCACATTTGACTGCGCCAATGGCCGCGTTATACACAAAAAGCGAGCGTAAATATTCCAAAAAATCCGCTGCCGTGCTATCGGTGAGTGAGCCCATGAATGATCTTCTCGTGGAACAACTTCAAATTAAGCGACGTCCAATAGTCGTCGCAAATGATCCACTAGTAGAAGGTCAGCAAGTTTCCGCCCGGAACCTGCGCGAAGACATTGGAATTGGTCCTGATGTTCCGCTGCTCGTTTACTCAGGTGCCGTGGCTCCACAGCGCGGAATTCAAACTGCCTTGGCTGCTCTTCCTCAACTGGAAGGTGTCCACTTAGTTCTCATCGCAAATCCTAAAAATAAATCGGTTATGGACTTGGTCGAAAGCGCAAAAGAGGTCTCGAATCGCTTTCACGTAGTTCCTTACGTCCCAAATTCTGAATTGGTTTCTTATCTATCTACGGCAGATATTGGTTTAATCCCAATCTTGCATCGATTGAATCACGAGATCTCACTCATCACTAAATTTGGTGAATATATGCAAGCTCATCTACCGATTCTCGTAAGCGATGTGAAAACTATGTCGGCTGAAGTAAAGAGACTAGGGAACGGTGAAGTTTTCATTGCAGAAGATGTTGAAGACTTTGTTCGGGTTGCAAAGTTAGTACTCGCCAATCCCGCTCATTATCGCTCTGCATATACTGCTGAAGTACTTTCGGAGCGTTCCTGGGAGCGACAGGCAGAAATATTATTAGCTACCTATAACGAGATAGCGGGGGTTGCACCGACGGCGCGAGCCCATATGCCATTTGTTATTACAGAACCTGTCGTATTACAGGAGGTCGATTAGGCCCCCGCTCCGATAACTCGGAATTTTATTCCTGCAAAGTTTTTCGGATTAAAAGTACGTCGGCCGTCAACGATTGCAATAATTCCAGGAAAATCGCTCTTTGTTAGTTCTTTGTACTCCCTGTGATCCGCCTGAAGCACCACGGCATCGATCGCCTCACCAAATGCATAGGGGACAAACCCCAGATTCGTGATCTCTTCATTTGTGTACATCGGATCTTGAACTAAGACCTCGGCTCCACGGGCCTTGAGCGCGGTAACAACTCCAAATACACCGGAGAAAGCAGACTCTTTAACTCCACCACGATAGGAGATTCCAAGTACGGCTACTCGCTTAGCAGTTAAGTCTCCGATTTCATCTGAAAGAAGTTTTACAGCGTGAGCTGGCATCGCAGCATTTGCTTCGCGGGCCGAACGAACGACCGTCGCTAGTGGATCATTCCACAGGTAGAAACGGGGATAGATGGGAATGCAATGGCCTCCTACGGCGATCCCGGGTTGGTGAATATGGCTATACGGCTGCGAGTTAGAGGCTGCAATAACTTTTGCGATATCGATGTTGGCACCTTCCGCAAAAATTGCAAATTGATTAGCCAAGGCGATATTTACGTCGCGGTAGGTGGTTTCTGCGAGTTTTGCCATTTCACTTGCCTCAGATGTTCCTAGATTCCAGACGCCATTCTTTTCTGATAAATCAGGACGATCATCAAAATCCAAGACCGCTTCATAAAACGCAATTCCAGCTTTAGTGCTTGCGGCGTCAATGCCACCGACCAGCTTCGGATATTTTCGGAGATCATCAAATACTCGACCCGTTAACACACGCTCGGGGGAGAAGACCAGATGGAAATCAATTCCAACTCGGAGCCCAGAACCTTTTTCTAGAGCTGGGGCAAAACGATTTCTTGTAGTACCAACGGGGAGAGTGGTCTCGTACGAAACCAAGGTTCCTGGTTTTAACCCTGCGGCGATTTTTGCCGTTGCATCGTCCATCCACCCAAAATCCGGTATGCCTTCGTTGTTAACGAAGAGAGGCACGACAATGACAACCGCGTCTGCTTCACCCACGGCGGTTGTTGTATCAGTGGTCGCCGTAAGGTGCCCGGATGAAACCACTTCAGAGAGGTATTCTGCGAGGAAATTTTCTCCAGGGAATGGCTCTTGCCCAGCATTGATCAGATCGACGGTTTTCTGATTTACGTCACATCCAATGACATGATGCCCTTTTTTTGCAAATTGAACCGCGAGCGGGAGGCCAATCTTTCCAAGTGCAACTACCGCGATCTTCATTTAATTAGCGACCCTTCGAAATTGTGATAACCGATCTTGAGTTTGCACTCTCGATCATTGCACTGGCAACCCGTACAGTCGCAAGTCCTTGCTCCATAGTGACAATAGCTTCGTTCGCACCAGGAATCCCTAGAACGGCATCGCGGAAAGCCTCATGCTCGGTTCGCAGCGGTTCAGGTTTAGCAAATGCGTAGCGAATAACATCTCCTTCGCTAACACCGCGGAAAGAGGCCACGGCATCCCACTCTGTATCAACTGATGCATTTGCATAAAAAGTGAGGTCTGCAGTCAAAGTATCTGCGAGGAATGTTCCGCGCTCGCCTGTGACGATGGTTAAGCGTTCTTTAAATGGAGTCAACCAATTTACGAGGTGATTAGTAATAATCCCATTTTCGAGTTCTCCGATTGCGGCAACCATATCCTCGTGAGGTCGTCCTGACTTAAGGGCGGTCTTTGCAGATACATTTACAAATGGTGAACGCGCCACCCATGCGGTGAGATCAATATCGTGAGTAGCTAAATCCTTAATGACACCAACATCTGCGATACGGGCCGGAAATGGACCTTGGCGACGGGTTGCGATTTGGTACACGCTACCAAGTTCGCCCTTATCAAGTTTGGCGCGCAATTGTTGTAGCGCGGGGTTATATCGCTCGATGTGTCCGACCGCCCCAACTAAACCCTTTGCTGTAAAGGCATCGGTGATTCGCTGCGCTGATTCGTTATCAACAGCGAGGGGTTTTTCAATGAGGGCATGAACTCCGGCCTCGGCGAGCGCTAACGCGAGATCTTCGTGGAAGGCAGTAGGCGCGGCGACCATGGCGTAATCGATTCCAAGCGCAATTAACTCTTGTACGGAAGCCACAAGTGGTCTGCTTCCTGCAACTCCGTGTGGGTCACCCATTGGGTCACAGACTCCTACAAGTTCAACCCCGTCAAGTGAACCAAGGACGCGAGCATGATGGCGACCCATCATCCCTAACCCTACGAGTCCAGCTCGTAACTTGCGGGTGCCAGCTGATGATTGAGAGGAACCGGTCATGTTTTATGCTCGCTTAAATTCGGGTCACAGCATCGTTAACGACACTGACGACTTGTTCTAGTTCTGCCTCGGTAAGGGATGGGTGTACCGGAATTGAAATAACTTCTTTCACTAATTCTTCGGTGACAGGAAGATCGTGCACAGAACTAAACGATGGAAGGCGATGAATGGGAGTTGGATAATAAACATCACAACCTACGCCACCTGCCTTTATCAATTCGATTGCTCTATCACGAGCTTCACTCGCAACGCCTTCAAGACGGATTGTGTACTGGTGGTAAGAGTGTTCTGTTCCCGGACGCACATATGGAGTGATGACTCCTCTCAGATTGGCGTCTAGATATGCGGCATTCTTTCGGCGCTGCTCTGTCCAACCTTTTACTTTCGTGACCTGAACTCGACCGATAGCAGCGTGAATATCGGTCATTCGATTGTTGAATCCAACGATTTCGTTTTGATAGCGGACAACTCCACCTTGATTTCGTAGCATACGACTTTGATGTTCAATATTGGCGTCGGCCGTGACGATCATGCCACCTTCACCAGAAGTCATGTTCTTCGTTGGATAGAACGAGAATGATGCAACGGATCCCCATTCGCCAGCCATGCGACCATTGAGCGATGCGAGGTGTGCTTGAGCTGCATCTTCAAAAATTGTGAGTCCATGTTTCGTGCTGATTTCTTCAAAGCGATCCATATCGGCGATATGGCCGTAAAGGTGAACCGGCATGATCGCTTTTGTTCTCGGAGTTATTAACGACTCCACGTGATCAGGGTCTAAGTTGAAAGTCCTGGGATCGATGTCTCCAAAGATTGGGATTGCACCGGCCAGAGCTACGGAATTTGCGGTGGCTGCAAATGAGAAAGATGGAATGATTACTTCATCGCCGGCCTTAATGCCCGCAGCTAAAAATCCAAGGTGCAGTGCAGATGTGCCGGAGTTAACCGCGATACAGCGTCTGCCACCGACAAATTGTGCAAATTCCTCTTCGAAAGCCTTTACTTCTGGTCCTTGCGCCATCATCCCGCTTCGTAGGACACGGTCTACCGCTGCGCGCTCTTCGTCACCGATAATTGGACGGGCTGCTGGAATCAATTGACTCTCTTCTCCACTAGATTTTTATCTAACATTATTTAATACTGTCGGCAATTCTTCGATGGGTCACGATTACTCTTCAACAAGTTCATTTTCCGATAATTCTTTGTAATAGCTCTGATCTTGCGGGCAACGGAAGCGTTGATTACCTAAATCCTCTAATGGAATTCCTGCCTTACCTACCCATCGGATCCTCTTGGCTGGAACTCCAGCGACAAGCGCAAAATCTGGAACATCCTTTGTTACTACCGCCCCGGCAGCGACAAGCGCCCACTTGCCAATGGTCACTGGCGCAATACAAACCGCGCGGGCACCGATACTCGCGCCGTCATGAATAGTGACACCCACTGCCTCCCAATCGCTCCCATTTTTGAGGGTCAGATCGGGGTTCACCGCACGCGGGAATTGATCATTGGTGAGGACCGCTGCTGGTCCTATGAATACGCCATTTCCTAGTTTTGCTGGCTCATAAACCAGCGCATAATTTTGGACTTTGCAGTTGTTACCGAGGGTAACGCCACTACCGATATAAGCACCACGGCCAATTATGCAATTGGAGCCCAGGACAACCCCATCGCGAATTTGGGCCAAGTGCCAGATCGAACTTCCATCTCCAAGTGTTGCCGAACTGTCGACATCGGCGCTTGGAAGGATTTTTACGGCCATACCGGCAAGTCTAGCGGGTCAACTTCGCCATCTCGGCGGCAAAAGTAGCGTATTCCCGCTCACTATCCAGGTTCACTTCGGCCCATGAAATTCCCTGAAGTCGAAGTTGATCAATTTCCATTGGATTTTCATACCAGCGCTTTAAGTACTGCGCCGCAACATTGGGATTCTCTGCGATGGCTCCAGATTTGCTCTTCTCGATGAGTTCAATGCATCTCGGGAGTGGAGATGAAATAGTGGCTAAGCCTACGCTCATATATTCGTAGAGTTTGGATGGAACGGCCGCGATGAAGGCCGGCGTACTTTCCAAAAGGGACAATCCAACCCAAGCACCGGCTGCCACTTTCCAAGATTCCGTTGGGGCCAACTTGCCATGAAATCGTACTCTCGCTCTGGAATTCATGGAATCAAAAGAATTTGCAATTCCGTTTTTGAATAACCAACCATCAACGAAATCTTGATCGGACGCAGCAACTCCTCCCACAAAATCAAATTCCCAATCTGGTGAAAGTTCAGCAAGGCGCAACATTGAATGCAACCCGCGGCTCTTGCGCAAATCTCCAATATAAATAGCTCTTGGTGTTTCATCTCGCACGCCGCTCGTCGTGAGCATGGATGAATCTGGAAGATTGCGAACCACCAATCGATTATTAGCGCTTAACGGTGGAACTTGAATATCAGCGACGGTGAGTAAATCCGCGCGCTTTGCAAACCAAAGTGCAGACTTGGTATCACTCTTTGCAATCATCCCGATAATTCCAAAATACTTGGTCGCCCAAGCGCGATCTTTTAGTAACTGCAAGTAGTCTTCAAAGAGATCTACTGCGAACTTTTTATGTAAGAACCGTGCTCGAGCGAAGGTCGGTGCAATCGCCTCGGGTGAGATCACGTAAATAACGCGACCTCGCGCACGAAATACGAAAAGTCGCGAGCGATGGTATCGGGCAAGTAGATTTGTTTTCCGCCACTGCTGCGAAGTCCACGGTGTGCGGATGATGAGGAGTTGAGTCGAATCAGTGGTTGTTGGAGCATCTATCAGGTTACCGGGAGCAAATATTTCTATAGTTAAGCCCGCGCGAAGAAGTGCTCGGGTGAGGCGGTGAAGTCTGGCATCCGCGAGATTTGCACCCGAGGAGATGATCGAGATATCGATTTTCTGCGACATCTGATCGACTCTTTACATATCTTCGTAGTTGGAAGGTAGAGATCCAACATTAAGGAATTTGAGATAGCCATCGACAATTTCCTCCGGCTTGCCCTTAGCGACAAGCGCGCCTTTATGCATCCAAATTGCGATATCACAGAGATCAGTGACCGTCGCAAGTGCGTGCGAAACAATCAGAATCGTACGTGCTTCTGCGCACAATTGGCGCATTCGTTCAAAGGACTTCTCCTTAAACGCTGCGTCACCCGCAGATAAAGCCTCGTCGAGAAGCAAAATGTCGGGGGTCATGCTCACGGCAACCGCAAATGAAAGACGTCCATACATACCACTGGAATATGTACGTACTGGGAGATCTATAAATCCATCTGGGAGCGCAGCAAAATCTGCAATTTCATCGGTCTTGTTGCTGATTTCCTCCATGTTTAATCCGGAGGCGAGTCCACCTAAAACTATGTTGTCCCGCCCCGAGAGGGCTGGATTAAATCCGACTCCAAGTGCGAGCAAAGTTGAAATTTTGCCATTGACGATGATTCGTCCTTCGGTTGGAGAAAGGATTCCGGCGATGGAGCGCATTAGTGTTGATTTGCCGGCGCCATTTGATCCAACGATTCCCAAAACAGAGCCGTGAGGGATATCAAGGGTGAGGTTTTTTACCGCCTCGATAGTGCGAGTTCGTTCTTTCTGTTTCAGACTAGCTCGCATTACGGCATTCTTGAGAGTTCGTTTTGCTTCCAAACTGACTTTATAGGTGATCGATAGATCCTCGATACGTATCGCCAGATCTTGCGGCATTACGGCTGGTGATTTAGATACGGATTGCAAAATCGCGCTCCCTAGAAATAAAGAAATAACCGCCGACCATGATGGAGGCAACCGCCCAAAATATGCACCACAAAATAGTTGAATTATTCAGTGATTCCCCACTCACCCAGACGCGGGAAGTGGCATTGAGGACCGGACCAAGCGGATTTATGTAAAGCAAAACTTTCATATTTCCACGCAAACTATTTGGCAACCAGAGGACAGGGGAAAGGTACATCCAAATTCTGGTGATGTAAGTTAACAACTTATTTGTATCTCGGAAATAGACATTGAGAGTTGCAAAGACAAGAGCTAAACCGAAACCTGTAAGCCCCGTGCAGATCAAGATAAATGGAATCCAGAGGAAGTTCCATGTCCAACCTGGGACTTGTGTCGTCGGGTACGCCCACTTGCCCACAAGCAGTACAAATATGTAGACGGGAATTGTTGGAAGGAATTGTTGAAAGGCCTGAATCGCGCATGAAAATGGGAGGAGCGCCCGAGGAAAGGCTTGATTCAATATTAAACGGCCACCCATAGTGATCGAGAGCGCACCCGCGGTTACACAGTTCTGGGCAAAGTAAAAGGTAAATAGTCCGATCAGGAGGTGATCGAGTCGAGTTAAACCAGGCAAACTTCCTCCGGGCCGAATGATCGTCACCACCAAGTAGTAGATGAAACCTAAAAGGAGCGGATTTAGAACCAGCCAAACTTTTCCGAGCCGTGAATCGAGATACTCGGCTTTGTCATTAAATCGGGCTAATTCCGTCGCAAAACTCCTTCGATTCCAAAATTCCTTCAAGTATGGGATCAGGGGAGGAAGAGAGGCTCGGTGAGGTTCGAAAACCTGAATCTTAGAGACGAAATTTTCGTTCACGGGCATGGGGGTAAGTGTGCCATCCCAAGCCATCTTCTATGCACAGGTTCCTGTGTGAGCCTGAACGCGCCCCTTGCGCGGCAAGCAGACTCCGTCCATTCGGGCAGTCCACTACTGCCGCTAACTATGAAAGGTGAAAATCCAAATGGATGTACTCCAAGCGAAGGTGACCCCCAAAGGGGTAAGTAAGAAATGGCTAGTTCGAGCAGTCAGCGTTGCCCTGATGGGAGCAATCTCACTCCCCACAATTGTGGACGGAGGAGGCGCCTTTGCGGCTACGGGAGGAACAGCCCGCTCTACGCGACAAGCTCCTGCCCGCTCCGCTGTTGTTAAGCGATCGATCACTGCCAAGAAGGCTGTTGCAAAATCGGCAGTTCGGAAAAATGCTCAAGCGAAAAGTGCCGTTGCAAAACGCGCCGTAACGCGAAAAGCACCAGTGAAGAAAGCACCAGCGAAGAAAGCACCAGCGAAGAAAGCACCAGCGAAGAAAGCACCAGCGAAGAAAGCACCGGTAAAGAAAGCACCAGTAAAAAAGGTCACGGCTAAGGGAGCAGCGAAGAAAATTGTTGCCAAAACAGCCGCAACGACAAAGGTTAAAAAAGTTGCAAAATTAGGTGCACAAACAGCGGCCGTTTCTGCTGGAACCGCTGCAGGTGTAGCAGTCTCGAAGAATCTTGCCGAAAAGAAAACAGCTCAGTCGGAAGGTAAAGGTGCAGTCGCTGCCCCTGTTTCGATACCTGTTTCCGGGACATCCACAACAACTTCTCCTGAAGTATCTGGGAGTGGTAGCGGGGGAACTACGGGGCAAATTCCTGCAGATGCTAACGCAGTCAAAGGCGGGCTAGGTGCAAATTCGACTACAGCAAAGGCAGGTTCGAAACCGACTACAGCCAAGAAGTCCGTCAAGGCGCCGATGAAGAAAGTTCGTATGCGTCGGATGCATGTACTCCCATAACTAAATAAAAGCAAGGGATTAGTAAGGAACGTGAAGACTAAATTAACTCAGAACAAGGTTGAGTTTCACTCAAATGAGCGCCAAGGTCTTCACGTTCCGTTCCAACTAGGTATATTCACATTCTTCTATAGGAAAATACCTTCGACATTCGCAAACTTCCCCTTGTGGGACCTTTTTATAGGGAGTAACTTCTTTTCATGGAGATCATCTTTCATTCACGCAATGCAGTACTCGCAGAAGATTTTCGCTCCATCGCCACAGATAAGCTACATACGCTGCAACGATTTGGTGTCACAATAGACGGTATCAAGATCGAAATCATTCATGAACCTAATCCGCGTTTTGGCAAGACCTCACATTCGGTGACCCTTTCATCAAACGGTAGTGGTCCCTTTCTCCGGTCTGACGGGCAAGCCTTTAATGACCTCGCCGCCTTTGACTTGGCAGTCAAGAGTTTTGAATTACAACTCCGCAAGGCTCATGAAAGGCTTAAAGACTACGGGCACGAATCGGTGCGCGAAGCCAGGGGGTAGTTACCGAAATTCAGGGTGGAGTTACTCTGTACTGACATACTTCTACTGTGAAACGTTTGCTTAAGCCTTTGAGGGTTGTGCGTAAATATCGTCGAGTAAAACGTGCGCAATTTGATAAATGGAGTGTTCGTTATAAGCGTGAATCACGGTTACGTCAGTTGTCGCGGCGAGGAAGAATTTTTCAATTCCTGCGATCGCCTTTTAGGTTCCGCCCGGCGTTCTTGATTGGCCCGACCAATTCCGCGAATCAGGCAACCCTTTGGAGTAGCGCATTGCACAAATTCGGATTGAATGCCGAGTCACTTCGGATTTCGGCAGATGTAACCGATGAGTGGTTTACCAGTGACTATGCGTTGAATAGAACGCAGTGGCTTGACTTCGATACACGTCAGAAGTTAGCTGATAGCGTTGCAAAGAGTAAAAACATCGTCTTATTTGAATCTCTACGACCTATCTTTAGGTTGCTCAACGCAAGAGATGGACGGAACCCAGTACTTGAAGATTTTGAGTTAATGTCTCGTGTGGGGAAACGGTACGGTGTCATCTTCCACGGAAGCGATATTAGAAATACCGAGGCACATGCACTTCGAAATCCATACTCTCCGTTTCACACTGGGAGTTCCGAGCTTGAAAAAATGCGAAAACGTCAGGCTGAGAATGCGGAACTCGTTCCAGTGTTACGAGAACGAAAAATTCCAATCTTTGTAACCACGAAAGATTTGCTTATCGATCTTCCTGATGCGCATTGGCTACCAGTCACCGTCGACTTTGATCGATTTTATAAAGTTGCTCTGAACTCGCCAATTTTTCCCGATCCGGACCAGAAAATTCGTGTTCTCTTTCTGCCTAGCCGTTCTTGGTTAAAATCAGCCGATCTTATTGAGCCGGTTCTTATTAAATTACGGGACGAGGGAGTCATTTCTTATCACAGTTACTTTGCGGCTGGGCAGACCCTGAAGCACTCTGAGATCCCGGCTTCAATGGCCGAAGCTGATCTCGTTATAGATCAATACTTGGGAGTCATCGGGGTTTTTCCAATTGAAGCGCTGGCGGCAGGAAGACTTGTCATGAGTTATGTGCCGGTCGACGCTGGAGAGGTGCCCATTATTAATATCACTCCCGATACTTTGGAATCTGAACTACGGCGCGTTGCACGTGAGCGACCAACCCCCACATCGGGAATTGAATACGCCAAGCGTTGGCATGATGGAACCGAAAGTGTCATGGCAATCGCGGAAGTCTTTGGTTTTAGAATTTAAGGTAGTTGACCTACATATTTTTGGTAGCCCTTTTCCCAGTTAGTGAGAAAGACTGTTCGAGCGGTGTTGAGTGACACTTGTCCAGTGCAAACCAATTGATGCATACGATTCTCTAGTTGGTCTTTTACATATGAACCAAGTCTGATGTTACGAGGTTCCGGGAAGAGATTGAGAGGACTACTTGGATTCCCACCGACTTCAAGAGGAACAATGTGATCCTCTTCGTAGTTCTTCATATTTAGATCGCCATTGAGGTTATACCCAGCGTGTAGTTGGTTGTATTTAAGTTGATTGGTGTAGTTCACTGGGGGTCGGACAGTTGCCGTCCACCCTACGACGCAGATTGTTGCGCGAATAGTTGCCTGAGTTACTTGGGGGTTGATGGCCCCGGGGGTTAGCTTGATATTTGGCAACCCAGAAGATTCCGAATACACAGCGGCGCCACACGCGGATAGTCCTAATGTAGCCGCGATCAAAATTCCAGAGGTGAAGAACGCAGATGCCTTGGATGTCCTTTTAATCAGAATGGACTCCCAGAGACTGGACTGCGGTCGATGATGTCGTGATGTATAAATAAGTCTTACGGACATTTGTAACCGAATTCACTTTCTACTTGCAGCGGAACCGTTCCGCATCCAACGAGAGCAGTTCCAAAATCGATCACGCTCCAGTGCTTGTCCTTCACTGTAGCAAAACCGTACGCGGGATCGGTGATTGGCAAATATGGAACTGTGGTGAAAATTATCCATTGTGGATTAATCTTCGATGCACGAATTCCGATTACCGCGCCGAAGTATTGATCACCCAGCATTTCTGCGTTCTGAATTGTTGTGACGAGGTCCGTAATTGTTGCCTGGGGGACAAGTGAACCGCCCTTGTACCTCACAAAATAAGGTTGCGGATTATTTGGATATTGCCCCAACAATGTCCAAGGCACGATGACCTGGGATAACTCTCCTTGTTTTGCGTGTGGCCATTGCAGAACCCATCCCGCTTCAGTATCAATACCCAAGGGTAATTTTTCTGCGAGTTGTGCTTTAACATCTGCGACTTTCCAGTTGATCATCTCTGGATGATTAGCACCAAGGTTTGAAATTAAGAGATTGATTCCGGCGATGAGGTTGCTGTCGGCTGGTCTGGCATCGCCAGAAGGAGCGCCACAACTTGTAAGTAAAAAAACACCGACTAATGCCGTAGCAATACCTAAGAGTGAGCGTCGGTTTGTGGGCACGCTCCATACTAATCCTTTTAATCAGGGGCAATTCTTCATTGAAAAACGAAGGTTGACTATCCACAACCAATCTTTATCCCCAGACCAACTTGGAGTCGCGAGGCAAACTGCAGAACCTAGAGTTCTCTGAGCACGTGAATCAACCCGTAAACGAATTTGGTCCGCTAGCGGAATTGATGGCTGACCCAACCGTGGAGGAGATATGGATTAACTCGCCACACCGGATATTTATTGCGCGCATGGGCATCAGTCAATTAACTAATTTGGTGCTCAAGGCGCAAGATGTTCGCGATCTGGTGGAGCGGTTGCTCATGTGGGGAGGTAGAAGGTTGGACCTCTCTCATCCGTTTGTGGATGCCAGATTGCCAGATGGAAGCCGACTTCACGTAGCTATCCCTGATGTCACGGCAACCCATTGGGCGGTCAATATTCGCAAGCACTTGATTCGCGGAAAGTCATTGAGCAACCTGACTGAACTTGGGGTAATGACCCAGCCAATCGCTGATTACTTAACACAAGCGGTCCGTGAAGGCCTCAACATTCTCGTGAGTGGCTCTACTCAAGCGGGCAAAACCACCCTTCTTAATGCACTGATTAGCGCAACTCCATTTCAGAGTCGCGTCATAACAATTGAAGAAGTCTTTGAACTTAAACCCCTATTGCCAGATTGTGTTGCGCTTCAAACCAGGGCAGCCAACTTACAAGGGGAGGGAGAAATTCCTATGCGTAAGTTAATTAAGGAAGCATTACGAATGCGCCCCTCACACCTTGTAGTTGGAGAAATACGAGAAGCGGAAGCCCTTGATTTACTAATTGCCCTTAATTCTGGTTTACCTGGGATGGCCACAATTCACGCGAATTCGGCGCGTGAAGCCATCGCAAAATTGCAGACTCTTCCATTATTAGCGGGTGAGAATATCTCACATCATTTTGTAGCTCCGATTGTAGCTTCCACGATTGACCTGATCGTTCACACAACAATAATCCGAGAGACGGGTGAGCGGCGCATTGCAGAAATCGTTTACGTGACTGGCCGCATCGAAAATGATCGGGCCGAGACAGAACCGATTTATACCTATAAANNAAGTTGGGTTAGGAGATCCACATCGGATTTTTAGATCAGCGCGCGAAGGTGGGCTCACTTGATGCTTAGCGGCAGGCGTGAAGATCGCAAATCTTTCGGTGGTCGACTAAGAACGTTCCCAGCCCATGAAGGAACTTCAATTGCTCATGTAAATTCCCCAAGTATTCATGTCAACACAACTGGTGAATTTCCCAGTCATCAGAAACCATCGAAGGGTGAATTTAGATATAAGCAGTCAATCCTCTTTGTTTTTATTGGTTTCACTTTAGGCAATCTGATTCTGGGTGAGAAGTTATTGGCACTTGTTTTTGCTTTTGTTGGTGGACTCCTTCCTTCACTCCTCCAAAAACGTCGCAAGGATCGGAACCAGGCACTGCTTGGAAAGTTGTGGCCAGAACTCTTGGATCACATGATCTCTGGGCTTCGCTCGGGATTGTCAATCGCAGAAACTCTTTCAGGATTGGCAACGAGAGGTCCAGAGGTGTCGCGTCCAATATTCAAGGAATGCCAATCACAGTTGACTTCCGGGAACGATATCGGGTTGGTCTTTGATTTCATCAAAACCTCTTTCAATGATCCGATAGCCGACCAAGTCTGTGAGGTATTGGATTTCGCACGAAGTACGGGAAGTCGGGACACTGCGATCACGTTACGGACGCTAGGCGATTTCATTCGCAGCGACATTTCGGTTCGTGGCGAGATAGAAGCAAAATTGAGTTGGGTCAAGAATTCTGCGCTTGTGGCTGCTATTGCGCCTTGGATCCTGCTGCTTATTCTCTCTTCGCAACCGAGCACCGTTCAGGCATTCGCAACTAGTACGGGAATTCTGATACTGCTCACCGGTGTATTTATGTGCGCTTTGGCGTATTTCTGGATGTCCCGAGTTGGTCGCGTACAGATGGTTCCTCGAATTTTCCTCACAAAGGGTCGCTCGTGAGGACGCTCCTTGCATTGATCGCATTGGCACCCGTCCTCGTTGTTGCGCTCAATGTCCTTTGGGAGGAATTTCGACTTGAGATGGTCACTGGTTATGACGAAGTGAGCCATAAAGTGGAAAATAAAAAATCCAGAGCACGGATTGAGTTGGAGTTCCCAATGATCGTTGAACTTTTTGCGATCTTGCTGGCAGGAAATCAGAGTCCCGCAACGGCGTTGGATCATATTAGCCAACGTACTGAAGGAGAATTTGCGACGGTGTTACGTGAAGCCGTACTAGAGATACGCCAAGGTGCAAATTTTGCACAGGCTCTTGATCTCTTGAGCGCTCGTATTCAATCACCAATGGTTCGACGTTTTTGTGACTCATTGATGATCGCGGTTGAACGTGGCTCCCCTCTCATAGATGTGGTTAATCGCCAGGTAGAGGAGGTGCGTAACGAACAACGCTCTAGGTTGTTAGCAGCGGCAGGTAAAGCCGAAATTGCACTCATGATTCCAGTCGTCTTTCTCATCTTGCCGATCTCGGTTTTGTTTGCGTTATGGCCCTCTTACTTTTCACTAGGAAGGAGCATTGGCTTTTAAGTAATTTTTTTATGATACCCGAGTAACTATTGTGAGGAGAGCAGGAGATGAAAGAGCTACTTGAAATGAAATTGAGCGCCACTAGGAGGCGTAGCCTAAAGGCACTGGATGAATTCCGGTGCAAAATAACCAAAACCATGATTTTGGTGAGCAAAACTCTTAGGAACGAACGAGGAGATGTTCCAGGTTGGGTCCTAGTAGTTCTTATGACTACTGGGTTGGTAACTGGGATTTGGACGCTTGCCGCTCCGCGAATTGATTCAATACTTCGCAATTCGCTCGATTCCATGAATGGAATTAGATGAGTGATTCGGAGGCTAAGCGGAAGTGGTTGCGTGATTTACAGGCAGAAGATGGAAATGTCGAAAGCGCTCTCGTTCTGATTCCTCTGATGATTCTCTTTCTAACGGTGGCACAAATTGGCTTAGCAGCATATTCACGTACTACCGCTGGAGAGCTAAGCCAAGGGGCGGTGGCATATTCCGCTATGGGTATTCCACAGTCTCTCTCGACTCAGAGTGGCTCCAAATCTACGCAAACGCTCATTGCCCTGCCGCTCCCCGGAGGGGGGTCGATTCTTGTTGGGCAGGAAGAGACCCGTCTCCCATCAATCACCCCACTTTTGCCTGCCGGGGATAACTTTGATTCAACTGGAATCGCGGTTCAAGAATGAGGTCTAAATCCCTTTGGAGGTGCGAACCAGCTATTCGCATAGGTCGGAAAATGTGTAGTGAAAGAGGAAGTGCGGTGATCGAATTCATTCTGTTGGCAGTACCACTTTTTATCCCTCTCACAATTTATTTCGGAGTCGTGCACTCGAGCTCTACTATCAGTAGCGATCTACATAATTTGGCTCGTCAGAGTGCGCGCGCATTTATTACCAGTTCAAACGAGAGTTATGAAGTGGCGCGATTGCAAAGTGTTCTCAATCAATTTGAAAGTCGAGTCTTTATTCCGAGCGGAATCAATGAAATCCCAGTTGTCCAGGTCGAATGTTCTGCAACTCCATGTTTAACTCCAGACGCCAGAGTAAAAGTCACCGCTTCACTCATTCATCGTCAAAGTAATCTCGCCGGCATCTTTCGCTTTATATCGACTCCAGAACGGCAATTTTCCGAAAGCGATGTGCAGATTGTCGACGCCTGGAGGTGAAATTCATGCCTTTGAAAATTCTCCATGATGAGGCTGGGAGTCTTGTGGTTCTTATTTTTACGCTCTTCCTGCTGATGTTGATTTCATCATTAGCGGTCATAGATGATTCCGATACATTTTTAGCCAAACGCGAGCTAATCGCGATTGGAGAGGTAGCGATCACCCGAGCGGCACATCAAATTTCACTAAGCCGGTACTACTCGGGGAATATTTTGATGGATACATCAGGGGCTGATGGAGCACAGTTTCGGATCCCTATTGATTGCCCGGCAGCTTTCCTAGCCTTCCAATCTGAAGTCACTAATTCACTTCTTCGTACTCACTCGATCGAAATTTCATCTTGGAGTTGCCAGGGGGATGAAGTAGCGGGAACACTTCAAGTAAGGCTCCCATTATTAATTAAACTGCCTTTTGGGATCGGGAGCGATGGAACGGCCATCATTTCAACTGTCGGTGCTACCTCGATTATTGGAGGCGCGAGAGGTTAGAGCGGTTACTTAACCCATTACTCTTAACCCATGGCTGCGCGCGAATACCTTCAGGAAGTGAAGCAACTTGACGCCACCTTGGTGAGTATTGAAAAAGTGCTAGACCTACCTAAATTGGAATTGGATGCGATCACGCTCGAGGCAGAGGCTAGTGTTCCGGATTTATGGGATAACCCAGAAAAGGCACAGGTGGTCACAAGCAAACTCTCTCGAGTGCAAGCAACGATCAACCGGATTACGACAATTCGCCGACGGCTGGAGGATATTCCGTTGCTCCTTGAATTGGCCGCGGAGGACAATGATCAGAAGGCGCTTGGCGACACCGGGGCCGAACTCGACGACGTAACTCGAGCAATTGGGGACCTTGAAGTTCAAACTTTGCTGAGCGGACAATATGACGAGCGTGATGCGCTTATGACTATTCGTTCTGAAGCAGGTGGAGTTGAAGCAGCGGATTGGGCGGAAATGTTAAGCCGCATGTATTTTCGTTATTGCGAGCGAAACAATTACAAGGTAGATGTTCTCGAAACCTCATACGCGGAGGAGGCAGGAATCAAATCCACGACTTTCCGAATTAGCGCTCCCTACGCCTATGGAAAGTTGTCCGTGGAGCAAGGAACTCATCGCCTAGTTCGAATCTCTCCATTTGATTCCCAGAGCCGTCGACACACCTCCTTTGCGGGTGTAGAGGTGGTGCCGGTCGTAGAGCAGTCGGATCACATTGATATTGACGAAAAAGAGATTCGCGTCGATGTTTACCGCTCCTCTGGACCGGGCGGGCAGGGCGTAAACACGACGGACTCGGCGGTTCGGATTACTCATATCCCGACCGGAATTGTCGTTTCGTGTCAGAACGAACGATCACAAATTCAGAATAAGGCGACCGCAATGGCTGTATTGCAGTCAAAGCTCCTAGCTCGTCGTAGGCAGGAAGAGCGCGCTCGCATTGATGCTCTTAAAGGAGACAACACCGGGTCCTGGGGAAATCAGATGCGCTCTTATGTATTGGCTCCCTATCAAATGGTGAAGGATCTCCGGACAGACTTTGAGGTGGGAAATCCAGCGGCGGTCTTGGACGGCGACTTGGAGGGTTTTATTGAGGCCGGAATCAGGTGGCGAATGAGCGGTAATAAGGACTAATAAGCGGTAATAAGGACTAATAAGCGGTAACAAGGACTAATAAGCGGTAACAAGGATTCATAAGCGGTAACAAGGATTAATGTCTTGGATATTGCGAACCAAGGGTTCAATCGATCGCCGTGAACCCGATTTGCCCATATTTATGCACTTTTTCACAGTCAATCCAGCACCGATCTACCCAAGAACGGTCGGATTCCTAACTAAACTGGCGGGGTACCCTCGCCCTAGTGTTAGACCTCGTCATGAGCCCAGGAGTCTTAAGTGATCAAATTTGAGAACGTCACCAAGATTTATCCGAAGCAGGAGCGAGCAGCGCTCGACAGGGTCGACTTGGAAATTCTCAAAGGTGAATTTGTCTTCTTGGTAGGGCTCTCCGGTTCAGGGAAGTCGACCTTTCTTCGTCTGGTCCTTCGCGAAGACCAGCCAACGAGTGGAAATATTATTGTTGCCGGCAAGGAGCTCGGGACGTTGGCGGCTCATAAGGTGCCAGAACTTCGTCGCCAGGTTGGGACCGTCTTTCAAGACTTTCGGTTGTTACCCAATAAAACGGTCACAGAGAATGTTGCTTTCACCTTGCATGTTCTTGGATATTCCCAGAAGGAAATAAATCGGGAGGTACCCGAGGTTCTTGAAATGGTTGGCTTGGAAGAAAAAGGTGATCGCAAGCCAAGTGAACTTTCGGGCGGTGAACAGCAGCGGGTGGCGATAGCTCGGGCATATGTGAGTCGACCTATGATTTTGATTGCAGATGAGCCAACCGGAAACTTGGATCCTGCCACAAGCGTCGGGATTATGAAATTGCTAGATCGGATAAATAGAGACGGTACAACGGTTGTTATGGCCACCCACGATGCCGGAATCGTTGATCAGATGCGGAAGCGGGTAATTGAACTCGAAAGCGGCCATGTGATCCGTGACCAAGTTCGAGGGGTCTATGGGTATACCGGCTAGAGAAGCGGTGATGGAGACGCAGTGATAATAGAGCAGCACCTAACAGCAATGAGGAGGTAACAATGCGCGCAGGTTTCGTATTTAGCGAGGTTCGAATTGGACTCCGCCGAAATCTCACCATGACATTTGCTGTCGTTATCACCGTTGCTATCTCACTCACGCTACTCGGTGTCGGCTTCCTAGCTAATTCGCAAGTGCGTGTTATGAAGGATTATTGGTATAACAAAATCGAAGTATCTGTATTTTTATGTGGATCACTTTCGCAGTCTGCATCCTGCTCCGGAGGTCCGGTTACCGATGCCCAGCGCCTGTCAATTCAAAATGATTTGAAATCTTTGCCCGTCGTTCAAACAGTTTATTACGAATCACAATCACAGGCGTATCAACATTTTCAAGATCAATTCAAAGGTTCCGCAATTGCTCAAAATGTTACTCCGGATCAGCTCCCTGAGAGTTTTCGCGTAAAGTTAAAAGATCCAACGCAATTTAATGTTATTCAGAGCGCATTTGCTGGGCGGCCCGGTGTTGATACGGTGCAGGATCAACGGCAGATTCTTGATAAATTCTTTAAATTGCTTGGCGTACTTCGTGATGGCGCACTTCTGATTGGAATAGTTAGCGTTTTGACGGCTGCCCTCCTTATTAGTAATACCTTACGTTTAGCAGCTTTTAGCAGGCGCCGCGAAACGGGTGTTATGAAGCTCGTTGGAGCTTCCTCTTTCTCCATCCAACTCCCATTTCTCTTAGAGGGTCTAATTTCCGCCATCTTGGGGTGGGCGGTATCGGCAGGTTTGTTGGCGGGATTCAAAACTTTGGTTGATGCAAAAGTGGCGCCATTGCTCTCCTTTACCCGGTTCTTTCGTTGGACGGATGTATGGGTTGCGTCAGGCGGATTATTAGCTGTTGGGCTCTTGGTCTCTTCCCTTGCGTCGGTGGCCACCTTACGGAAATATTTAAAGGTCTGATTTGGGCTTCGGGGTCATGATTAGAACAAGCGGAGCAACCAAAACAAGCGAAATAAAAAGATGAGGCTGAATTAGTAGGTTCTTATGACGAATAGTAATTTGGAATTTGATGGCGAGGATGCTGGTTCTTGGATCCAGAGCGATGCGGTGAAGCCGATACCTAATAACCGGTGGCGAGTTCGTTACGCGGTAGTTTCAATCTTTGTATTAGTTGTCCCAGCTCTTTCCTACGCCGCAGGTTATTTAGTGGGCGATCACAAGCACCCTCCTTCAATCGTCGACCAAGCGATCTCTCGAGTATCTTCGGGGGACCCACACTCCCCGACTCAAGTGTTGCTACAACGGGCTGCGATTGAAGCCGTCCTCAAAGCTACGAAGGATCGTTGGTCCAATTACTTTCCACCTGTGGCTGCATCGGAATTTGATGCCACATTACAAGGGCGCTATTCGGGAATTGGAATCTGGCTCCGCCAAACGCCAACGAGCGCCCTCGAAATTTCAAGTGTTCAGCCGAATTCACCAGCATCACGTGCCGGGATAAAGGTTTCGGATCAGCTATTGGCCGTCGATGGTGCAGATGTCACAAATGCGACTGTTGCAGATGCGATCGCAGCGCTTCGAGGAAATCCGAACACAGCGGTGGGGTTAAGGCTGCAACGGGGTGTCGGAGTCTTTAATGTATCTATAAAGCGCGCTTCGGTTCTTACAGGCGATGTTCTTGCTTCCCAAGTTGCTCCTAAGACTTTATACATTCAAGTTTCCGCAATCTCACTCCACTCTGCCGCCGATGTCGCGACTGCTTTGGAAAAGTATCCGCACTCGCGTGGTGTCATTTTGGATTTACGAGATGATCCCGGCGGAGTATTAAGTGAGGCGGTTACCTTAGTCTCTGAATTCTTAAGCCCTGGGCCGATAGTTTCTTATTCCCGCAAAGACGGCGTTCCACAGGTCATGAGTTCGACTAATACATCCCCTGATACGGCTCCACTCGTCGTCCTCATCAATAGCGGCACGGCAAGTTCTGCCGAGGTAATCGCCGGAGTTCTGCAGGATCGAAATAGAGCGGTCGTCATTGGAGATCAGAGCTACGGGAAAGGTACGGTTCAAGAGAGCACAACATTGACTGATGGTTCACAGTTAGAGATAACTGTCGGTCAATATCACTTACCCTCGGGGCGCGCGATCGACCAGGTAGGAATTACTCCTGACCTCAAGGTCTCCGAGAGCGCCGAGATTTCAAAAGCGATATCAATCCTTGCCGGTTTAGTTGCTCTAGATTCTGGAAAAGCTGCTCCCGTCAAAAAGTAAGAATTTGCTCAGGTTAGACAATTGGCTTCACTCCTTGTGGCGCCAAGTGTGGAACGACCTCGATTGCCAAGATGTGTCATCTTTGTGCAGCAAAATGAAATCAATCTCGAGATTTTCCGCCTTTCCCGTAGCGGAACACCTAAACCCAAAAATTTTCTAACTATTGTGCAGGTACCATTGACCCCTATTGGTCCAGATAAAGAGAGCGAAAGGTGGGTGATGAAATGGTCAAAGAGATCGGACGTAGATTAATTGCGCAAAATAAGAGTGCGCGCCACGACTATTTCATCGAGGATGTCTGGGAATGCGGGATCATGTTGACCGGCACGGAAGTTAAGTCTCTTCGGGCTGGACGCGCTTCCATCATCGATGGTTTTGCGATGATGAATCATGGCGAATTGTGGTTGAGTAATGTGCATATTCCTGAGTACACCGAAGGGACGTGGAACAATCACACGCCAAGGCGCGATCGAAAATTGTTGATGCACAAAAAAGAGATCGACAAAATCGCTGGGATTATTAAGCAAGGCGGGCTAACTCTCGTACCACTCTCGCTCTACTTCAAAGATGGAAAAGCCAAGGTAGAACTTGCACTTGCGAAGGGTAAGAAGGCCCATGATAAGAGAGAATCGTTGAAGGAGAAAGAGGCTAACCGAGAGATGGCGCGCGGGCTGTCGCGGAGGACTTCAGGAAAAGATTGATACACAACACCTTTAGGGGCTGAGTTTCAGGGAAGGAAATTTTAGAAAGCCTCGAGCACCAAGAACGGCGAGAACCAAGAACGGCGAGAACCAAGAACGGCGAGAACCAAGAACGGCGAGAACCAAGAACGGCGAGAAGCAAGAACGGCGAGAAGCAAGAATCGCCGTTACCACAATTGGCAAGAATTGACTTAGAATTGGCGCGCAACCTAACCCACGGGGGTGAACGGTCTCGACTTTAGATGTTGAGGCAGAGGAAGCGGGCCGAGGAAGCCGGGATGATCTCGTTAACCAATAACCCTGGCAAAACTATAAGCGCCAGTACAACTGCCGCTGATTTCTCACTCGCTGCTTAAGCGATAGAAATCCGTTAGACCGAGTGCGCCTTCGACTCGGAACCTAGCGTCGCTAGAGGGCTTACCTTGATGCAATGTTGTAGGTGCATCCGGGGAAATTAACTACAAATGAGTTCGTTGGCTACATGTTCGCGTGAGAGTCAGGACTGAGAAAGCGTTTAGCGGACTACGCCCGTAGAAGCTCTGTGTCAGTGCTAGAGGACCCGGGTTCGATTCCCGGCACCTCCACGGTGCACCATCCCTCGCATAAAATGTGCGGGGGATAGTGATCTCCTTATTTAAATGGCTCAAACTATCGAGGCGGAACGGAAATGGAACCACGATGGCAAGATCCGAGGGAGAAGTTGAGGGAGCAGGAGAAGTTGAGGGAGCAGGAGAAGTTGAGCGAGCAGAAGGGGTGACTCCAACAGCTTCTGCGGAGGAAAAAGGAATGGCAGAAGAAGCGCTGGTCCGAAAAACCTCTCGAGTATTGTTGATCGATGCCACAGGAAGAACTTTGCTATTTAGAAGCCTCTCCGAAACCACGGGTGAATCCTTTTGGTATCCCCCAGGAGGTGGAGTGGAGGGGGGAGAGGATTATGAAGAAGCAGCTAGAAGAGAAATATTCGAAGAAACTGGGATTGCAGAGTTAGTGAATTTAACAACGTTTGGCTCTCGGCGGAGCAGTTTCATATTTAATAAAGTCCCTACAATCTTTGAGGAAATTTGGTTTTATGCGACGGTGCCAACCCAAGATATAGATGTAACCGGATTTACTGAATTTGAGAAATCTAACGTCATTGAATCCAAATGGTGGACCCTAGAAGAGATGCTTAAGGGCGTGGGTCGATTGGTCCCAACCAACTTGCCGGATTTACTCGGTGAATATCTGAGCAGCGGGCAATTGGAAGGCTTTCGGGAGCTTCCAATTTAATTCGGGAGCCTTCAACATGGTTCGGGAGCCTTCAACATGGTTCAGGAGCCTCATCGGAGTGGGAGCTTTCAACACGACAGGAATGGGTATTGAAGTGTGAGTTTTCGCTAGAGTTGGAAAATGGTTGGAACGGAAATTTTCTCTCTCAATGGGAAATGTGCGGTAATTACTGGTGCGGGTGGAGCAATTGGTTCGACAATTGCTAAAGCGCTTTCTGCAGCGGGAGCCAAGGTCTTCTTGCAAGATGTTAACCGCGCGGGAATCACAGCGGTTACAGCAGAAATAATGGCCGCCGGTGGGATCGCCTTCGAATTTGTCAGTGATCTTTCGGATGTTACGACTTTAGAGCCGATGATTTCTACAGCCGCTGCACAATTGGGCGGGATAGATATTTTGATTAATTGTGCGGGCATTAATCGTCGTAAACCAATCACAGAAGTCACCCACGAAGATTTTGACACTATTGTCGCGGTGAACATGAAGGCGGTTTTCTTTGTTTCGCAAGCGGTTTATCCGTTTATGAAGATGCGAGGCGGAGGTAGCATCGTGAACATCAGTTCCATTACATCTCGATACAGTTTTGCCATGGGCTCTGTCTATGCGGCGACAAAGGCCTCGATCTCTTCCATGGCTAGATCTTTTTCCCGGGAATGGGTATCGGAGGGAATACGCGTCAATTCCATCGAGCCTGGTTATGTAAAAACTGAATTTACGCGTCCGGTATGGGATGAACCCCACCGCGCCGAATGGTTTAAGAGATTTGTGCCGATGGGCCGACTCGCAAATCCCGAGGAAATTGTTGGAGCCGTTCTCTATCTGGCGAGCGATGCCTCTTCCTACGTTACTGGACAGAGCATTGTCATCGACGGGGGATTGACTAGTGGCGGAGATTTCGACAGGTAGAAGTGCTATTTCGAATAAGTTTTGAAAAATCGGAGGTAGCTCCGGAGAAATTGGTTAGTTGGATTTCTTAAGAGTCCTAGTGAGCCAGGGGCAGTAAAGACCACCTGTCACCCTTTTGACGATTTTATTCAAACTTCGACATCCGCAATAGTCAACCTGACTTGTAATCCCAAGTTGCGTTCGGGCGTGCATAACCCTTCGGAGTTAAACGTGAGAGCCTGTTACCGCGAAGTTCTACACTACCGAAACCTTTGGAGCTCACCGCGGTGTCCATCGATACTTTTGCGAATCTCATTGAGGAACAGGGAGCCCGATACAAAAAAGTTCTCGGATTCTGATAATGGTTATGTGACGAGGTAAGACGAAAAAAGTGGGAATTTTGATGCGAATCCTCAGGTGGCAATGACTCGTAGCCAATCAATAGAAGATAGCAAAAATTTCGTAAGGAGTTAGCGAGGCATTTGGCAATTTTCTTATTGCGCAAGTCGACTTTTGCCGATAAATTAAAAAATACCTTAGTCGCCTTGGACAATTGTAAAATGTGAATAAGAATGGTGGCGGAAAATTGGAAGTCGTCGTCGCCCGTATTGGTTTAACTGCAAGAGGAATCGTCTACATTTTAATTGGCTTTCTTGCCTATCTCGTCGCCACTGGCTCACGAGCAGAAATTGACCAAGGAAGCGTACTTGACCAGTTACTACTTCGACCTGGAGGCAGGTTAATGGTAGGTCTAGTCGCCATTGGATTCGCATGCTACGCGCTATGGCGACTATTTGAAGCTGGCTTCGGAGTCACGGGTGAAAAAAAAGGAGTGAGATTTCGATTGATCTCATTAGTTCGCGGATTAATTTACGCCTCGCTCACCTTGACTGCGATTTCTATTTTTACTGGTTCGCGCCAACGCCAGAGTACTCAACAACGAGGTTACGTAATAGACGTTTTGTCGAAGCCGGGCGGGCGCGCGGCGCTTGGTCTTTTAGGAATTATTGTTGTGGCGGTAGGTTTAACTGGCTTGAGCGATGGCCTGAATACGAAGTTTATGCACAGTTTTCAAGGGGCAAAACTTTCCGCAGTTACACGGATTTGGATTTGTCGCCTGGGAAGAATTGGAATTAGTGCTCGAGGATTCGTCTTTGCCATTGTGGGAGTTTTACTTATTTACGCCGCATGGACTCGAAATGCGACAAAGGCAACAGGGTTGGATGGAGCACTGAAGTCTCTTCGGAATCAGCCATTTGGCGGACCTTTACTCGGTTTAGTTGCATCAGGATTAGTAATTTTTGGAATCTATGGACTTGCCGAAGCCCGTTACCGTCAAATCTAATTCAAGAATACCCCACAGCATTTCCTGGATGAAGGGATAGTAAATGAAACTGCAGAAGTTGGATAAGAGATTAATTGCTTCAAAGCTTGTCGTTGGAGCCATTGGGCTCTGGGGCTTGCTCTCCCTTATAGGTCTCCTTATTCGACACTTCCTTGATTACAGTCGGATTGGAACGTGGGATCGAAGCGTTGAAGTTTGGTTTGCGGCACATCGGCGCGGATCTCTAAATACGTTCACCTCTTATGCGAACGCGCTTGGAGGTACGTGGTCCGTCATTGGATTAGTAGTTGTCATCGTAATTATTTTTCGTTGGCGATTGGGAAGGTGGTACGAATCCGGTGTCATCCTTACTGCAATGGTTGGAGAGGTAACCATCTTTCTGGCGGTGACATTCACAGTCCAGCGTGTACGCCCAAATGTAATTAAGTTGGATAAATCACCTCCGACTTTAAGTTATCCTTCAGGGCATACCGCGGCTGCAGTGGCTCTATACGGAGGAGTAGCTGTTATCTTGATTTTTATCTACGGTCGAACTTGGAAAACCACCTTGGTCGCAGTTTTTCTTTTTTCGCTACCGATTACAGTCGGATTGTCCCGTCTCTATCGTGGAATGCATTATCCAACCGATGTTCTCGCGGGTGCCTTAGGAGGAGGACTATGGCTCTCATTGGTCATTGGGTTGCTTCTTCCTAGAGAAGTGAGGTCGAAGTACAGGCAAGATAGATCATTGGCACTCACATAAAAGACGACGCCCCCAAAGTCGCCGCTGGGCGAACAGTATTTACTCCTGTTAATTGCCTTGTCGTAGCGATCATCGCAGGGCTCTCCTTTGCGCTCCTCTCTATTTGGATCACCGGGCAAGGAAAAACAAGCGATGGTCTGGATCAAACAATTCATGACTGGGTGATCTCACATCGAAATTCCGCAAATATTCAATTTGCCCGGGGAGTTACTTGGGGAGGTGTCACCCAAATTGCCTTGCCGATCCTCATAATTGTTGGAGTTCTTGCAACCGAAGCTGGACACACTCTCACACGCCGTCTCAAATCCGGCGTCCTGATTGCACTGGTTGCGAGCGTCGGTGCCTATTTTGGCCTTCAAATCAATCACTTTGAAGGGCGAGTGCGCCCACCTATCGCTGATTGGGCGGGAACGGCGGGGGGGCCCTCATTTCCATCTGGCCATACGACAGTTGCCTCACTGTTTGCAGCCTCTTGTGCTTGGTTAATCGCGACACGAGTTCACGCGGGGAGGCCACGCGTTCTTCTCTGGACGGGTGCGGTGCTTTATGCAGTTGCTGTCGGGTTCTCAAGAATTTGGTTGGGAGTGCACTGGCCCACGGATGTGGTTGGAGGGTGGCTCTATGCACTTACCTGGTTGGCGTCAAGCGGGGCCGTAGTTTTGACGATCAGGAAGCGATGGCCCCACTCGCCGGTACGCAAATCGTGATGGAAGAAGGATGGACTTTGATATGCATTTTTTTTACCGCTTTGCGGTCGCTTCCATCAATTTCATAGGGGAATTTCCTGCCGAACGTGAATCGAAATTCTTTTCCATTGGTGAGTTTAACGAATGGTGATTTTTCCGCCTTCCCCTGAGTGACGCGTCCAAGAGTTCTGGCCCAATCGACAGGGTTTTTTGCCGTGACGACAGCAAGTTCAAGTATTCCGTCATCTGGTTTTGCTTCCTTAAAGACTTCAATACCTCCCATGCCTTTGCTGACATTGCCAACAAGGACGCACGAAACCTTTCCTTTGAAAAACTGTTCTCCATCCACCTCAATTATCGCCTTAACCCGACGTGCGCTGAGGTTCTTAGTCCCAGAGTAAAAATATGCTAATCGGCCAATCAAATCTTTCAACTTAACGCTCGCCTCTTTGATTACGAATGCGTCAAATCCCGTGCCAGCCATAACAGCGAAGTGTTCACCGTTATATGAGCCAGTATCCAGTTTCCGCCGCGTTCCTTGCAATCCTATGGATACTGCCTTTGAAATATCATTTGGAATATTTAGATTTCCAGCCAAAAGATTGGCAGTACCGGCAGGAAGAATTGCAATTACAGCTTTGGTTTCGACGAGTGCATTGATGCACATTTGTACTGTCCCATCGCCACCCCATATGAAGATAACATCGGCACTATTTGATAATGCGAGACGAGCATATTTCGGGGCTTCTCCACTTGATTCAATTTCATACCACAGCGGTTCGGCATAGCCTGCCCGCGCTAAAGTTTCACGGAGTTCGGTTAGTCCGCCGCCTAGATTTTTGTTGGCATGTGCTATGACCGCTACATTTCCCATGAATTTACCTCGTCTACTTTAATTTGGATACTTGGCTGTCTTACCGGTAAAAACCTGTTCGGTCGTGAACGGTGAGGTAGGACAGTAGATAAGAAAGGAGTTAGATGCATCCGGTCATTAATTCGACTCGATTCTAAAGTGAAGTGGGTTAAGGGCATTTAGAAGAATTCCCTAAGTGTTCTATTAAATAATCAAACACTTAGGGAATTTCACAGACCCGCAGCGAATTTTTGGATTAGCGGGAGATAATTACTTTGAGTGCCTTGGTTTCAGCAGCTCGTGCAAAGGTGTCATATGCATCGAGGAACTGATCGAAGGTGAAGTGATGCGTCGCCATCTTCTTGACTGGCAATTTCTTGCTTTCAACTAACTTTAGAAGCATCGGGGTGGTGTTTGTGTTTACCAATCCCATGCTTATCCAGATATTGTGAATCCAGAGATTTTCAAGATGCAACTGCACTGGTTTCCCGTGAACACCAATATTTGCAACATGTCCCCCTGGGCGAACGATTTCGGTTGCCATTGTGAAGGTATCGGGTACTCCAACTGCCTCAATTGCTACATCAACGCCTGCTCCATCGGTAAGAGCCATAACACTCTTCTTCCAATCGGCGGTTCCAGAGAGAACCGTATCGGTCGCTCCAAATTCTCGTGATTTTTCCAGGCGATTGGCATCCAAATCAATTGCAATGATTCTTGCTGCCCCGTAAAAACCTGTTGTTGCCATTGCGGCCAAACCTACTGGTCCTGCACCAATGACGGCGACGATGTCGCCAGGTTTAACTCCTCCATATTGGACTCCAATTTCGAAACCCGTAGGATAAATATCTGAAAGCATTACTCCTTCTTCGTCTGTGACACTTTCCGGTAGAAGATAGAGTGAGTTTTCTGCATAAGGAACTCTTACATACTCTGCCTGTGTTCCATCGATGAGGTGGCCAAAGATCCACCCAATTCCTGATACACCTTCATCTCCTAGGCAGTGGGAGTAAAGCCCGATTTTGCAATTGGAACATGAGCCACACGATTTAATGCAGGAGATCAAGACTCGATCTCCAACTTTAAAGGTAGTCACCGATGAGCCAATTTCAGTGATGTGACCGACGCCTTCATGTCCGAGTATTCGACCCGGTACCACAGCTGGTACATCACCCTTAAGAATATGTAGATCGGATCCGCAAATAGTTGTTGTGTCTAAACGAACAATTACATCGGTTGGGTTTTCAATGGCAGGATCTGGAACATCGGTCCATGACTTAAGACCTGGCCCGCCGTACACGAGAGCTTTCATTTTGGTACTTGCCCTTCAGTATGAATGCAAAACGACTTTGCAGTTACATACTTCGCTTACGCAAAGGGAAAGTAAAGGGACTCAGACGAATGTAAGTGAGTTGTAAGAATAGAAGTTGTGATCTCACGCACACTATGATTTTCGCGAAATAACTGATTGAAAAGTATTAGTTTTGTTTTTTGAGGAGATCGCGAATTTCGCGGAGCAACACTAGATCTTCAGATTCCGGAATTGGAACAGATTCAGCGTTGGCGTGATGGCGACGTGCATTAATTCTGTTAATGGGCAGCACAATGAGGAAATAGAGAGATGCAGCAATAATCAGAAAATTGATGATTACATTGATAAAAGCAGCCCAATCAAATGCCACACCGCGAATTACAAAGGCACCTCCATGGATTCCCCCTCCGCCAATAACCTGAATCAAAGGTTGAATAAATGACTTTGTTAATTGGGTGACGATTCCAGTAAATGCTGCTCCCACGACCACTGCAATAGCGAGGTCAATGACATTGCCGCGCATAATAAATTCTTTAAATCCCTTTAACATATCGACTCCTATCGCAATTAATGATTCGAGAATATTAACCGTTCGATTGATTTGCGTGGATATTTCAAGCTAATTCGTCTACGCGTCTAGCAGCCACGCGAAAGATTTTTCCTATAGGGGAAGTCCATTGGCATGAACCGTCTTCGAACGAAATTAGTTTCCAGCCTCCGTGCGTTTTCATTCGGTGATGGCGACGACAGAGTAGGCCGAGATTTTCGTTAGATGTTCTACCCCCATCTTCCCAAGCAACCGCATGATCGATATCGCAGATTCTTGCGGGTTGTCTACACCCAGGAAATCTACAACGACGATCCCTAGCAACTACAAAGTCGACGAGGGCTTGCGGGGGCTCGTAGGTTAGTCGTCCATAGTCCATTAGGTTCCCGGTGACGGGATCGGTTATAAACCTCTTCCACTTTGCATCGGTAGCTAAAAGTCTGGCGACTGAAGCTGGAATTTCACCGTAACCGGCCAAGAGACCTGGATTTTCCTTAAGTCCTAAGAAAGTCGGTAGATCAAGCGTGAGATTGAGGGTGACCGGTCGTCCATGAGCGAGATTTTGATCTTCCGAATCGGCTAAAAATTTATCGGCGATTTGAGCGAGGGCATCTGCCCGAAATTGATCGAGAGTCATTGGTTCAAGATTGGCCAGAATGAAATCCGGGAATTCTTGGCCGACGTTGTTCATTTCTGACGTGCAGGTGGAGGAGGTGCAGGTGGAGGAGGTGGAGGCAGAGGAGGTGCAGGCAGAGGAGGTGGAACTTTTGGGAGAATGACCGTCCGGAAAGTTGAGGTTAGTTTTTTTATCCCGGTTAACTCGAGCCAGCTTGTCGATAGCAATCCAAATTGTTTGCGCCTCCACTGCTGGAAGCAGTGCAACAATTTGAGCCATTCCGTGGGGTTGCGTCGTCAGAGTTACCCGCCTCCCCAACTTGGCTTCTGCAGCAACAATTTCAAATTCCACCGGGTCCATTTTCGCAACTAGACTTCTGACTTTATTGGTTACCTGGGTGGGGGTATGGAACTCGCTATAAGAAAGTGCTTCCCCTTCCAAATACTTCAATTGATCTAAATCAATACCACGGCGTAGCAGGGCGGCGCTTTCTTTTGCTATTGCAGTTGCCTGAGCACTTGATATTTCTCCATTTGCCAGAGCCGCACACGTGGCGGGTAAGTGTTGAGTCAATATTCTCGCCACATCAATGCGCGATTGGGCGGTAACTGGCGCCAAATTAAGAGTCGAAGCGATCTCTTCGCGCTGCGGGTCGTCAACCCCAGCGTAAGTGCCTTGATCAACCGTTGGCTCAACCCCAGCAACAGCGACGATTGCGATTTGCAACAGGGCCTGTAGCCATGCACCCTGTTTTTCTAAGGCGGCCAAATAGTCGATTCGGTCCGAATAATTAAGTGTCATCGGATCGATCTTTACCAAATCGGCCAAGACCTCAATGCTTGCACTTCGTTCAAGTAGTTTTTGTACTTGCGTTGCGGTCATGGATTAATACTTGGGGGATGGGCTGACAGGGAGGGGCATTTATTGGTGGAAACAGAAGAAACTGTGGATAAGGGTAAATGAGCGCTCGGGAATGGGTAGGAAATGCGCTCGGAAATGGGTAGGAAATGCGCTCGGGAAAGAGGCCCGAAGTGGATAGCAGTAAATGAAGGCTCGGGAATGGATAGCGCGCCGCGCGCGTTCTATACTTCAGTTAGTTGAACATTCAATCATCGTAGTTTTATATGTGCACTAAATGTCTGCACCACCCGGTGCCGGGCATCCAAGGGAAATGAGTTCATGCCATGCCAGCAGTCACCGTCAGTGACCTTACCGTTCTACCTCGCGTAGCCGCCGATCCGCTTGGAAAAGTGCGTCGGGTTAAAAGCATCACAACGGCCCCACAGGGTTTTGAAGGCGAAGGATTCCCCGTGCGACGTGCATTTGCGGGTGTTGATATGGCTGACCTAGATCCCTTCATTCACCTAGATCAAATGGGCGAGGTTGAGTATGCGCCGGGGGAGCCGAAAGGAACTCCATGGCATCCCCATCGCGGTTTCGAAACGGTTACATACATAATCGATGGAATTTTCGATCACAAAGATAACCACGGCGGTGGCGGAACCATCACAAATGGTGATACCCAATGGATGACTGCAGGGTCAGGAATTTTGCATATCGAAACTCCACCCGAACACCTCGTCATGAGTGGTGGGTTATTTCATGGTTTTCAACTATGGGTAAATTTACCGGCGGCTAAGAAGTGGTCGACACCGGCGTACCAAGATATTCGGGCAAACGACGTTGCGCTTTTAACGACCAGTGATGGTGGCGCACTCTTGCGCGTCATCGCTGGAGAAATTGCTGGGCATGACGGTCCTGGTTCGACTCAGACACCGATCACGATGGTGCACGCAACCCTAGCTGCGGGGGCCGAACTTCGCTTGCCATGGCGGTCAGATTACAACGCGCTAATTTATACACTTAATGGCAAGGGCACGGTCGGCGACAACGCTCAACCTGTAAAGATGGGGCAACTTGCGGTTCTAGTTGACGGTACAACGCTTGTTATTAAAGCGGATCAAACTCAGGAATCTCGCTCACCCGCAATGGATGTTTTGATCTTGGGCGGGGAACCTATCCGTGAAACCGTTGCTTGGATGGGACCGTTTGTCATGAACACCAAAGCAGAGGTAATGCAAGCCTTTGAAGATTTTCAACGCGGGGTATTGGGAACGGTTCCCGCCGATCATGTGTTGCACAGCAAGGCTGAAGATATATCCGGAGTCCATAACACTCCAACGGAAATTCAAGAGAACTAATAGAAGGAAATAGATGCCACAACTATTTGATCCGATTGTTATCCGCGGCATTGAAATAAAGAATCGCGCATGGGTAAGTCCGATGTGCCAATACTCTGCAACTGACGGAGTTGTAGGTGAGTGGCACCATGTGCATTTAGGAAGCTTCGCGACAGGCGGCGCTGGACTAATAATGGCGGAAGCAACGGGCGTGGTACCTGAAGGACGCATATCCATTGGTTGTCCTGGCATCTACAACGATGAGCAAGTGGCGGCGTGGAAGCCGATCGTGGCATTTGCACATTCGATGGGCGCCAAAATTGGGATTCAATTGGCGCACGCGGGACGAAAAGGCGGAACAACTATTCCTTGGTTGGAACGGCGAATGGCTACTCCCGCAGAAGGTGGATGGCAAGCAGTCGCTCCCAGTGCAATCGCTTTTGAGGGATACCCCGAACCTCGCGCATTAACCATTCCCGAAATTCAAGAATTGGTAAAAAGTTTTGGAGTTGCGGCCAAGCGGGCGATGTCAACTGGTTTTGATTTAGTGGAAATTCATGCAGCTCACGGCTATCTTCTTCACGAGTTTTACTCTCCACTTTCGAATCTTCGCACCGATAAATACGGTGGTGGCTTCGAAGGTCGAACCCGTTTTTTAAGGGAAGTAGTTGCAGAAGTTCGCTCTAGTATTCCGGACTCCACACCATTATTCGTCCGCATCTCTGCATCAGATTGGATCGAAGGTGGTTGGACAATTGAGGACTCCGTTCGCCTCGCAAATGACTTGAGTCAGTTGGGGGTTGATCTCATTGATGCTTCAAGCGGCGGAAATGCAGCCTCTGCCAAAATTGCAGTTGGACCTGGATACCAAGTGCCATTTGCTGAAGCGATCAAAGCAGGCGCACCTTTGATGACTTGCGCTGTCGGAATGATTACAGATCCAATTCAGGCAAATGAAATCATCAATTCTGGTCAAGCAGATGCCGTGATGTTGGCGCGCGAATTTTTGCGCAATCCACGATGGCCATTACATGCTGCCAAAGTGCTCGGGTTAGACATTAAATGGCCCGTGCAAATAGAACGAGGCAAAAACTAAAGCGCTTAAAGGGCTTTAAGCGCGCTCACGACCTTTGTCAATGAATCTTTTGCGTCGCCGAAGAGCAAAGTTGTCTTTGGGTCGTACAAAAGTTCGTTCTCGATACCAGCGAAACCTGGACGCATCGAACGCTTGAGGAAGATGACATTGCCCGCCGATGCAACATCCAAAATAGGCATTCCGTAAATAGGACATCCCGGCGTGGTCTTGGCAGCCGGATTTACCACATCGTTAGCGCCAACAACCAGAACAACATCGGTCTGCGGGAAGGTCGGATTTATTTCATCCATCTCTACCAACTGCTCATACGGGACGCTTGCTTCAGCAAGTAAGACATTCATATGACCTGGCATGCGTCCTGCAACCGGGTGAATACCATAGGCGACATCCACGCCTCGCGAAGTAAGAAGATCAGCTAACTCGCGGACCGTATGTTGCGCTTGCGCCACCGCCAATCCAAATCCTGGAACGATAACCACACGCTGGGCGTAGTTGAGCAGGATAGCGACGTCATCAGGCGACCCAGATTTTACGGTTCGAACCTCGCCAGTCGCCGCAGCTGCCATTGGCTTCGCTGTAAATGCACCAAAGAGCGTTCCAAAGAGTGAGCGACCCATCGCAGCGGCCATCAATCTTGTAAGAATAGTTCCCGATGCACCAACCAGAGTTCCCGCGACAATGAGTAGCGTGGCCTGCAATACATACCCGCTCGCGGCCACCGTTAAACCGGTGAAGGCATTTAAAAGCGAGATGACGATTGGAACATCTGCGCCACCAACAGGGAGTACAAAAAGAACACCAAAGAGCAGTGCCAAAATTGCCATGACTGTGATTGACGTGTTACCCAGTGAGTGGACAACCCATTCAGCAGTACCGAGCACGCCTAGCAGGGTCCCGGCGATTACGAATCGACCACCAGGGAAAATCACCGGACGGGTAGTCATAATTTCTTGAAGTTTTAGGAAGGTAACAATTGAACCCGAAAAGGAGATACACCCGACTATGACCGTGAAGACAGTTGCGAGCACTACTGGCGTACTAGCCGTTGATCCAAGTTTTAAATATTCGACGATTGCAACTAGCGCCGCCGCTCCGCCACCTACTCCGTTGAACAGCGCCACCAATTGTGGCATCTGCGTCATCTGAATTTGGCGCGCAGCGGGAACTCCGACGAGCACTCCGACGGCAATTGCGCCGAGAATCCACCACTTGTGATGGTGCGTCATTCCAGGGGCAAAGAAAACGAGGTCAGTTGCTACAAAAGCACCGAACGCACCAATCAAGTTACCGCGCCGTGCTGATTTTGGCGAAGAGAGACCTTTAAGCGCCATGATGAAGCAGGCCGCTACGGCAAGGCCGATCACGTCATAGAGATTTTGGTTCACTTTGCTTCACCTCCGGTAATTTCAACTTCTTTTTTAACCCGGGGTTTGCCTTTAAACATTTCCAGCATTCGATCAGTTACTACGAAGCCACCCACCATATTGATGGTTGCTAGTACCACAGCAGCTATTCCTAGACCAAGTTCAAGGTTGGTGTCGGCGCGATCTGCAACTGTAATTGCACCCACCAAAATGATTCCGTGAATTGCGTTTGCGCCAGACATCAGCGGTGTGTGAAGTGTGGTTGATACCTTCGATACGACTTCAAATCCAATAAATACCGATAAGACGAAGATGGATAGCAGCGCTAAACCATTACTCATTTACTTGGCTCCCTTGCGATTTTCGCCGTTCATCGTGACGGTTGCGGCATCAATAATTTCATCTTCAAAGTTTGGAACAACTTGCCCTTCCTTCACCATCAAGAGCAATAGATTTACGACATTTCGCGAATACAGCATCGACGCGTGAAAGGCGAGTTGGCTTGGAACGTCCTTGCCGCCCCACATACGAACACCATTCGCGGTGACAATTATTTCACCAGGCTTAGTTCCTTCCACGTTGCCACCAGTTTCGGAAGCGAGGTCTACGACCACTGAGCCAGGTGACATTGTCGCGACCATCTCAGCGGTCACCAAACGCGGAGCCGGGCGACCAGGAACAGCTGCGGTTGTAATCAGGACGTTTGCGGCGGCGATATACGGAGTCAGTAACTCGCGTTGTTTGGCAGCGCGATCTTCGGTCATTTCTCGGGCGTAACCACCAGCTCCCTCTAGCGCCTCCAATTCAAGCGTGATGAATTTTGCTCCCATCGATCGAACTTCGTCAGCAGAGGCTGGACGAACATCGTAAGCGCTTACTACTGCGCCTAAACGCTTGGCGGTCGCAATCGCTTGCAGTCCTGCAACACCGGCGCCAAGTACAACTACGTTGGCGGGAGTTACAGTTCCAGCAGCCGTCATCAGCAGCGGGAAGAATCGAGGCGAAAGATCGGCTCCCACCAGCGCAGCTTTGTAGCCAGCACACAACGCTTGCGAGGTGAGGGCATCCATTGATTGCGCTCTAGAAATGCGTGGCACCAGTTCAAGTGAAAGTGCGGTTACGCCAGCAGTGACGGCGGCTTCAATTGAGTCGCTTGCTGTCGTGGGGGAGAGAAAAGAGATGGTTATTGCACCTTTTTTAAGGGAGGCCATCTGCTGGGGAGTCAGCGGTTGCACCGAGAGAATTACATCGGCATCGCTGATTACATTTCCGCTTTTGACGGTAGCACCGGCCGCAGCAAATTGCGTATCGGCAAATTGCGCCTCAACTCCTGCGCCGGATTCAATGATGACCTCAAGTCCAGCTTTTGTAAGCTTTGAAATGATGTCGGGAACTAGGGCGACTCGCTTTTCGCCAGGTCTTGTCTCTTTAGGAACGGCTAAACGCATGGCGTAAATCTAGCGACCGAATGGGGTAATAAGTAGCACTTTTCGGTTAAAACCGAATTAATAGGTGTTCCCACTCAATTCTCCACGAACCAGGTGATACAAAAGTGCCTGGATTGTGGTTCGACGGTGAAATGCCTCACGCCAAATTACTGATCGTTCCCCATCGATGACTTCGGGGGCAACCTCTTCGCCGCGATGGGCGGGAAGACAATGCATGAAAATTGAATCTTTCGTCGTTAGCTCCATTAGCCGAGGCGTAACTGAAAAAGGGGCCAGCGCTTTAAGTTTTTCGGCTCGTTCTATTTCAGGGTCGCCCATTGACATCCACACATCCGTATAAAGAACGCTGGCATCTTTTGCTGCTGCTTCCGGATCGGTGAGAATCTCAATTTTTGCATTAGTTTTGGAAGCAATTGATAGCGCCTGATTTATCGCGGACTCTGAAGGTGCGTACCGCCCACCTGGTGTGGCAACCACCACATGCGCACCCATGATTGCACCCATCGTCAGCCATGCGTGTGCCATATTGTTTCCGTCACCGACATAAGTAAATTTACGTCCAGAAATATTTTTGCCGAAGACTTCTCGGATAGTCACCCAATCCGCTAGCAACTGCGTCGGGTGATCTTCATCCGTCAAGCCATTAATCACAGGAATCGTTGAGTTGATTCCAAGTTCATCCACATCGGATTGCTTAAATGTACGAATGATGAGAGCTGCGGCGTAGCCGCTGATAATTCGTGCGGTATCCGCAATGGTTTCGCCCCTGCCAATTTGCAATTCATCCCCGCGAATGAAGATTGGAGTTCCACCCAGATGCGCAACAGCAGTCTCTGAGGCTAATCGAGTTCGCGTGGAAGGCTTTGTCATGTAAATGGCGACTGTGCGGTTAGCTAGCGCAGTCTTCGCCAAGAAGGGTTTGATCGCGAATTCGGCGGCAGTATCCAATAAAAGCTCGACATCAGCGGTACTCAAGTCGGAGGTGCGGAGTAGATCCTTCATTGCGTAATGGTAGGCGATAACATTGAGGTTATGAAAAACCCTTTTGCCCCGACCCGGGGGGAGCCGATAGGGAGTGGTGGCACCGATACCTTGGAAGAGGAGAGATTAGCTCCAACCGACGAGGGTGACCACGAGCGTTTTTCGCATTACGTTCGTAAAGAGAAGATCACCGAAGCTATGGTCTCTGGCAAGCCCGTCCGCGCATTGTGTGGAAAAAAGTGGGTCCCAAGTAGAGATCCCGAGAAATTTCCGATCTGCCCGACATGCAAAGAGATATATGACGGATTGAAGAAAGAGTGAAACCTCGCGGGTTTGCTTTCGCTCCCAAAGTCGGAATTGTGATCGCTCTTTTGCTCCTTAGCAGCGGCGTCTTTAACGCCGGCGTAGGTTTTGTGCGGAGCGATGTTGCACAGGCAGATGCCACCCCAAGTCCAACTCCGACGGACTCTTCAACGACTCCGACTCCTTCAGCGACACCGACTCCTTCAGCGACACCGACTCCTTCAGCCACTCCAACTCCAACCGACTCATCTGCCCTCGGCCCTCCGCGAAAAATTCTTACCGGTTGGATTCCTTACTATTCGATGAAAACCGCTCTCCCAGCGGCAATATTAAATGCCGATTTAATTCCGGAGGTTTCACCCTTTTGGTTCTCTTTGAAGGATCAGAAAACCATTACTGATTTATATACGCCGGCTAATCCAAGCGTGCCCATGACAGTCCCACTGCAATCGATGCAAGCCGCTGGTTTTAAAATTATTCCCACCATAACCGATGGAACTGATGTGAACCCTAAAACGGGTCAAGTATCACAGATGGTTCTTTCGAATTTAGTGGCGAACCCGACTTCACGAGCAAATGTAGTAAACACCATCCTCAATTTAGTCGTCACAAATAAGTTCGACGGAATTGATCTAGATTTTGAGAACTTTGCCTTTGTAGACTCTATTTCCACCTGGCCGACTACAGAAATTCGTTGGGTGCAGTTTCTATCTGATTTGTCGACTGCTCTGCATGCTCAGGGAAAGATTCTCTCAATAACTACTCCTCCGCTCTTTGATCCATCCTCGGGCAAAAAAGGGTATTACGTCTACGCTTGGTCACAAGTGGCGGCAATGATCGATGAATTGCATATTATGGCTTACGACTATTCGACTTCATCTCCCGGTCCAATAGGCCCGCTTCAATGGACAACTAACGCTGTTACATATGCTGTTTCTGTCATTCCTGCATCAAAAATATTTATAGGAATTCCCGGCTACGGACGGGACTGGGTAACGAAAGTTGTTGGTACCTGTCCCACACTACCTATTAACTACAGTAAAGCTGTCGCACCCGGTGTAGTGAGCACGTTTGTGATGCACAATGCGGGCACGCTTGCTTCTACCTACGGTGCGACTCCAACTTATAATCAAACTTTTGCCGAATCCTCTTTTACATATCAAAAAATTTATAACGGGACAACGGCAAGCGGGACGTTAACAACATGTACCGCTTATCGAACCGCCTGGTATCAAGATGCCGCAAGCTTCACGGCGAGGGCCAACTTGGTTGCGCAGTACCGGCTCGGTGGACTCTCTGAGTGGACCTTCGGGATGGAAGATCCCACTGCATTTCAGGCGATTCGCGTGGTAGCTCTAGCAATCTCTCCGGATTCGGTCAGTGCGAAATTGACCGCTGATTCAACCAATATTTCAATCGGAACTCCGACAAATGTGACCGGGACATTCGTGCTCCCCGACAAAACTCCGGCCGCAGGAATCCCAGTTCATCTCCAGACTCAAAGTGCTGGTGGAGTGTGGACGACCGTTCAGGATGGGGTTACAGGAACGGATGGAACATACCCGGCGACCCTGCAATTGACTGGAAACACGAATATTCGGATGTATAGCGATGCAACCTGGCAGCGACTTGAAGGTGATACGCCTACGATCGCGATCAACGTTTCACGGATACTTTCATGGAGTATTCCTGCCTCGATGAAAGCGGGCATAACCTACCCTGTGGTGGTTCATGTCCTACCGGCAGTGTTAGGTGTCGCAGTCAATTTAACTAACGGTTCACACGCGGTTACCGATGCAACGGGAACTGCAACTTTTGCCGTTACAAATGACTCACTTGGATTTATTCCATTTCGCGTAAACATTGCTCCTGATTCCAATTATGCTGGTGTTCAGTCAAGGCTTGTTACAGTATGGGTGCGATGACAAATCTAGGAGGACGGTCGCGTGGCTACTGACACGATTATTGAATCTGATCTCGATATATCTCAACTGATCGATAAGCCTTGGGTAACGATTGTTTGGGATGATCCAGTAAATTTAATGTCCTATGTATCATTTGTATTTATGAAGCTATTTGGATTCACCGCAGAACATGCGGACGAGCTGATGATGCAAGTTCACACTCAGGGTCGAGCAGCTGTAACGACCGGCTCACGCGAGGAGATGGAGCGAGATGTGCAGCGACTCCACGAGCACGGACTCTGGGCAACTCTGCAACGTGACGATAAGTTTTAGGAAACCTTAATGTCAGAATTTTCACGTGACGGAGATATGTACTCACTTGGCCTATCACTTGATGAGGCACACATCCTGATTAATTTAGTCGAACAGTTACTGGAATTACTCGGCGAAGGGGATTTCAATCACCACTACGATGAGAGCGATCCGCTTGCACAATTGATGGCCCAACTAAAAGCAGCGCCTGAAGAAATTACGGTTCCAGAGGATCCGGTACTTTTAAGGTTACTCCCGAGCGCATATGCAGACCCAGAGTCTGCAGCTGATTTTCGCCGTTATACAGAACCAACTCTTCGAGGCAAGAAGAAGCGAACGCTTGTTCAAGTTCGCTCCGCACTTGAAATTATTGTCGATGCTGATCGCGCCGGCATTATTGAAGATTTAGATAGTGAAACCTGGCTGATGGCGATCAACGATTTGCGACTTGCACTTTCTGTCCGACTGGAAGTTACGCCAGATTCATATGACCATTTTGAGACCTTATCGGAGGAGGATCCGCAGAAACCGATTTTTGCGGTCTATTTTTGGTTGGGCTGGCTTCAATCAAGCCTCCTGAACCTACTTTCCAACGGTTAGACTGACCGCGTGTTTGCGCCCACTTCCATTTCGCCCATTGGGATTTTTGACTCTGGATTAGGAGGATTGACAGTCGCGCGCGCGATTATCGATCAATTACCGGGCGAATCAATTATTTATGTGGGTGATAATGCCCGTGGACCTTATGGACCTAGACCCTTGGCAGAAGTTCGTTCTTTTGCGTTAGAAATCATGGATAAATTGGTAGCGGAAGGTGTGAAGGCGATAGTTATTGCCTGCAATACTGCGAGTTCAGCCACTTTGCGCGATGCCAGAGAACGTTACGAAATCCCGGTCTTGGAAGTGATCCAACCAGCTGCGCGTCGTGCCGTTTCAGCAACACGCTCTGGTCGGGTAGGCGTCATCGGAACCATCGCGACAATTGATTCTGGCGCGTATTTGGATTCTTTCGCAGCGGCACCGCAGTTATCGATAACTTCTGTTGCATGCCCAGAATTTGTGGATTTTGTTGAGCGGGGGGAAACCTCTGGACCCGCTATCACTAAGATCGCGCGAGAATATTTACAACCACTTATTGAGGCAGATGTAGATACTTTGGTGCTGGGTTGTACTCACTATCCCTTGCTCACCGGCGTTATTTCATATGTTATGGGTGATGGGGTCACCCTGGTTTCCAGCGCTGAAGAGACCGCAAAGGATTTATACCGCACTCTTGTTGAAAAGGATTTACTCAATACCTCAGGGGAACCAACTTACAAATTTATTGCTACAGGTGATACTGACTCATTTAGCAAACTGGCGCGTCGATTCTTAGGTCCGGAAGTAAAAAGCGTCGAAGGGGAAATATAAGTGAGTTCACGTATCGATGGTCGCGGAGCGGATGAACTTCGTCCGATCTCCTTTACTCGCAACTGGTTAAAGAATGCTGAAGGATCAGTCCTAGTTGAGTTTGGCAATACTCGGGTGCTTTGCGTCGCTTCTTTCACGCCAGGAGTTCCACGCTGGCTAACCGGCAAGGGACAGGGTTGGGTCACCAGCGAGTATGCGATGCTTCCACGGGCCACACACACCCGTTCAGATCGTGAAAGTGTAAAAGGCAAACTTGGTGGTCGAACTCAAGAAATTTCGCGACTTGTTGGGCGCTCACTCCGAGCCGTTGTTGATACCCATGCACTTGGCGAGAACACCATTGTTATCGACTGCGACGTACTTCAGGCAGATGGTGGTACTCGAACCGCTGCAATCACAGGAGCGTATGTCGCACTGGCTGATGCAATTACTTGGGCAAAAGGTAAGGGGCACATCATTGGAGATCGCCAACCCCTTCGCCAATCGGTATCGGCAGTCAGCGTTGGAATCATCAAAGGGGTTCCGATGCTCGACCTCTGTTACGAAGAGGATGTGGATGCAGATACCGATATGAATATCGTCTGCACGGGTGATGGCAACTTTGTAGAGGTTCAAGGAACCGCTGAAGGTGTCCCTTTTGATCGCGCACTTTTAAACCAACTACTTGATCTAGGAGTCGCTGGGTGCGCCGAACTCGCTCGGCTTCAAGTCGCTGCGCTTGCTTGATTTATGACCCAACAGAAGGTAGTTCTTGCCACCAGAAACTTGGGCAAGGTGGCGGAGTTCGAGCGGATGTTACAAGCAGCTGAGGTGAAAATTCAGGTACTTGGGCTACGAGACTACCCCGAGATGCCCGATGTCCTGGAGACTGGAACGACTTTTGCGGAGAATGCCTTGCTCAAGGCCGAGCAGATTTCGGCATTCACCGGACTTCCTGCGCTCGCTGACGACAGCGGACTATGTGTTGATGCTTTAGCTGGCTCACCTGGAATTTTTTCAGCCAGATGGGCGGGTTCCCACGGTGATGATCAGGCCAATCTGGAGAAAGTGCTCCGCGAAATCAATGAATTGGATGACCCCTCCCTGGAGGCTCACTTCACCTGTGCCGTCGCCTTAGTCGTACCAAATGAGAACGGTTCTGGTAATCAAGTGGTACTTCGAGAGGGGAAGATCTACGGCAGTCTTGTCATGGGGCCAAGGGGATCGAATGGATTTGGCTACGACCCGATATTTCAGCCACATGGATATATGCAAACTACAGCCGAACTTCCGGCAGAGATCAAGGACCAAATTAGTCACCGAGGTCAGGCGCTCGCAAAAATTCTTCCCGAATTGACTCGACTCTTGGTGCGCCAATAAAGAGAATATTAGCCCGCGGCTATTCTGTTGTTTAATTTAACTAAGGTACGATTTTGGTATTAGTAACCCCATTTGATCAGAGACAAGATCACATCCAACCGAGGAGTCAACCGTGGCAGTCAAGAAGACCGCGAAAAAGTCAGCCGCTAAGAAGGCCCCTGCGAAGAAGGTTGCTGCAAAGAAGAGCGTGGCTAAGAAAGTTGCCGCGAAGAAGACCGTTGCTAAGAAATCGGTCGTCAAGAAAGTTGCCGCTAAGAAAGCGGTTGCCAAAACGGTCGTTGCTAAGAAGGCACCTGTAAAGAAAGTCGTTGCTAAGAAGGCACCTGTAAAGAAAGCCGCTGCCAAGAAAGCCGTTGCTAAGAAGGCACCTGTAAAGAAAGCCGTTGCTAAGAAAGCCGTAGCGAAGAAGGCGGCAGCGAAGAAGGCGGCAGCGAAGAAGGCGGCAGCGAAGAAGGCCTCGTCCCGTTTTATTATCCCGCCAGTACCAACAATGACTTTCTCGACAATCGATACCTCTCCGGTTATTTCAATTGATTCAAGCCCAAAGCCGACCTCTTTAATTTCGACGCCTACTCCAGCCGCCCCTAAAACTCCGGCTGAACGTCCAAAGTCCTCTTCTCGGGTTGTACTTTGGGTAGTTATAGGCGTGGTATTGATCGCAATATTGGTTGTTGCCCGCAATCACAATTCAACGACAACTCCCCAAACCTCACCGACGCCTACCGTTTCAGCGACACCTACTGATACCTCCTCGCCTACTCCCGCGACTTCACCGACCGCGGCTGCAACTCCAACGGCGTCTACCGCGGCTGCAGCGGATCTCGCACCAGTTGGAATTGTCGCTCACTACACACCAACGGGTGCGGCAATTTTCTGGTATCCGGCAACTGGAGCTGGCGCAATAGCCACCTTTAATGTCGAAGCGTCATCGAGTGGTGGAGCGTTTAAATTAATAGCAACCGTTCCTGCAACTCAACTTTCACTCAACGTAACCGCGACGGATACCAATGGTTGGACATCTTTTAAAATTTCTGCTGTTTATACAGATGGGGTAACTGTTGCAGGGAAAGTCTTTGGACTACCCGGCCAATACGCCTAATAAGAATCAGACGAGGACTATTTCAAGGCTTCTAATATTCCGTTAACGTAGACATCGCCGCCGGCGTCGTCGAGGTGAACCCCATCAGGGGCGAAATATTCAGGGTGATTGCTGGACAGGGTTGCCCAATCGACTAATCGCGCTTGCGGGTAGTCAGCAATGACCTTGCGAATTATGCGATTATTGTCGTCCCGCCAACTTCGAGGTACGGCAGTATCTACAACAATTATTTTAGGCTGGTTTTTAAGCAATTCGAAAAGTGTTCGAACATCACTTTCAGTGAGGTGATTATTGTTTCCCAGGTCAAAGATCACCGTTGAATTTTCTAAACCGACTCGGTCACTCTGGACGACTTGAATTAATTCGCCTATCTGGCGGCCGACGCGGGCATTGATTCGCGCAATCTGGTAGTGGCTCGCCAATTTCGCCCGAATTCCTAAAATTACTGAATCTCCCGTTACCCAGAGCCCTAGATTACCTGTAGGGGTTACTGGCGTAGCAGACTCATCCGGAGCAGGGGTTTGTTTAATACTAGAAATAATTGTGGATTCAACAGATTTTGTATGTCTATCCTCCATTACAGCAGCCCATGACGCACCTACCGTAGTTGAAGTGATTCCAACGATTGCAAGCAGGATCCACATTTTTTCCGTCCTGCGAATTCTTGAAGTACGGTATTTCATACCGCGTAACCAATTACTTAGGAGTCCGCGACGAACCGGAATTTCAATCCATCGAAATGAAATATCCGCGAGAGCTAGGACAACGAGAATTCTGGCGCAGTTAATAGCCCAACTTGCTCCAGCCAAATCCACATTTGGTCGGGTAACCTGGAAAATTACCCAGTGCCAAAGGTATATGCCATACGAACGTGCGCCAATCCACATCAATGGTTTGCTACTTAATAGCGGTGAGAAACGCGAGGCTGGATGAACCAGTGAGGTGATGATTGCGCAACCAAAGAGTGCTGCCAGCGGAAATGCAATCCGGTACAGGGATGGGTTGTTTTCGTCAATGAAGAAGAAGGTGCTTAATATTCCAAGTAGGCCAACGACACCGATTCCATCAACAAAATCTTGCGCACGTTGTGAGATATCTTTTTTAAGATTTGCCGGTACCCAACTGACGGCAAGCGCCGCACCAAGAAAAAGCCCCAAACTGTGCGTATCCGTTCCAAAGTAAATATGACTTATCCGACTTGTTTGAGTCGAGTCCACCTTGAGTGAGTAAATGAAAAGTGCCAAACCGGAGGTGCATGCAATTGCGAGAGAAGCCTTCGCGACGCTCTTTTTCCCTAAGTATCGCAATATTGCAAGGAGAATTAAAGGCCAGAAAAGATAGAACTGCATCTCCACAGCAAGGGACCACGTATGTTGTAACAAAGGTGGGCGACCAACAGCCTGAAAGTAGTCTTGGTGAGCAGCAACGAGATGCCAGTTTTCACTTCCAGTTAATACATAAGGGAGATCATTTAAAAATCGATGAATCCCATCGGGCTTCCAGAGGGCAATAATGAGCGTCGTTCCAGCCAGCATAAATAATAAGGGCGGGGCGAGGCGTCGCAATCGTGCCGCGTAAAACTCTCGTAAATCAAGGGCGCTTTTGATCATAATTGAATCGAGAAGCAACCGTGTAATGACATAGCCACTTATAACAAAGAACAGGTCAACACCTAAGAATCCGCCAGGTATCCAGGGGAGTCCCAAGTGATAAAGAATGACGGCCGTCACTGCTATCGCCCGAAGGCCATCAATAGGGGCGATATGTCGAGAGGGTTTTACCTTCATTACTTACGCTTTGGTTTATTCCCTACGCTCTTGCGAGTAGTAGTTGTTCGGCTACTAGCTGTTCGGCCAGAGGATGTTCGGCCAGAGGAAACTTTTCTGGTGCGCTTCTGTGCTGCCGCCGGTTGTGCTTGCGGGCGAGTGAACTCCTTCTCCTTCGGGTGGTGCTCGCCATCTAGCGCGTCCTCGATATCTACGCCAAGTGCAGCGAGCCGTTCAAATGCTGAGGTTACCTTTGTTTTGGTTTGGCGAATCGCATCTTCTGCAGAAGTGAGCGCTTGTAGATGTAATTTTTGTAACCGCTCAGATTCTGTAACAGCTCCGCTCAACCAATTCTTGAAGTTAGCAATCTCCGAAATGGCCTCCGCCTTCGCCCGCTCTGCTTCGCGGCGAGCAGCTGAAGTGATGGTGGATGCTTCGCGATTCTTGGAATCTATTAATTGCTGCGCCGCTTGCGAAGCGTTATCTATAGCTTCTTTTGCTTCGCGTTCGGCAGCTTCGATAAATTTACGACCACGACCTTCAGCGCTCTGCAAGACCGAGTGAGCTTTGCTTTCTGCCGTTTCTGTTAGTTGTTTGGCAGCCCGCCCCGCTTCATTGAGCGCGCTCTTAGCCGTTGCTACGGCGCGTGCCTCGCGGGCTTGCGCGGTTTTGATAAGAGTCATCGCCGTCTCTGTGGCGAGAATTTCGAACTCTTCGCGAGTAAGACCCGTAATGTCTCGACGAGCGCGTAGATCCGCAAGTTCAGTTTCAAGTTCGCGAATTCGATCGAAGGTATTGCTTGATGTGGTGGCGGAAGATGCCGAGGACTTAGATGAAGTAGAAGCCTTACCGGGCTGAGTCGGGGTCGAACTGGTTGACCCTGACGAAGATGCGTCTTCTTCTTCTTTGAAGCCTAACCATGAGAGAAAATTCTTCTCGGCCATCCAGGGGTCCCTCCGTAGTTAAATTCCGAACGATTAATTCTGACGTTCACTCCATTTAATCTTTGCCAAAAATAGTGCGACAGTAAAGGGGGTAGAAAGGCGCTGTAAGAGAGCCCTGCAAAATCCCTGCAAAATCCCTGGTGCGGGAGGCGGGACTTGAACCCGCACGTCCGAAGACACAGGTTCCTAAGACCTGCGTGTCTGCCATTTCACCACTCCCGCTGGAGGGTAGATAAGCGGTAAGGGTACGGGTAGGTTAGGCCAAGAGCCAAACGCGTTTGGGCTGCATACGACACTGAAGGAGTACGAGGATGTCTTTAACACCTACCCCCGCCGATAAATTTACCTTTGGTCTTTGGACCGTTGGTTGGCAGGCCCGCGATCCTTTCGGGGATGCAACCCGAGCCCCGTTGGATCCTGTTCGTTCCGTCAATGAGTTAGCGGCGCGCGGCGCCTACGGCGTCACCTTCCACGACGATGACTTGATTCCCTTCGGCAGCGATGATGCCTCTCGCAATGGCCATATTCATCGCTTTAAAAAGGCACTTGAAGAGACCGGGATGAAGGTGCCAATGGCCACTACAAACCTCTTTTCTCACCCGATCTTTAAGGACGGGGCACTCACTTCTAACGATCGAGATATTCGGCGCTTTGCCCTTGCTAAAGCAATGCGAAATATCGATCTTGCCGCAGAACTGGGAGCCCAGATCTACGTCTGCTGGGGTGGACGCGAAGGGGCCGAATCAGATGGAGCGAAGGATGCATTCGTTGCCTTGGAGCGCTATCGCGAGGGCTTCAACGTCCTCGGTTCTTATGTGAAGGACAAGGGCTATGACATTAAGTTTGCTATCGAACCCAAGCCAAATGAGCCTCGCGGCGATATTTTCCTACCGACGGTTGGCCACGCTCTCGCCTTTATTTCGACTCTCGATAACCCCGAGATGGTTGGTGTAAATCCAGAGGTCGGACATGAACAGATGGCGGGACTCAATTTTGTCCATGGAATTGCGCAAGCGCTCTGGCAGGGCAAACTCTTCCATATTGATCTCAATGGTCAACATGGACCAAAGTATGACCAAGACCTCGTTTTTGGACATGGCGACCTCAAGTCTGCCTTCTTCCTCGTTGATCTTCTGGAGCGCTACAACTACCAGGGGCCAAAGCATTTCGACTACAAGCCCGCTCGTACCGAAGATGATGCTGGCGTTTGGGAATCTGCAACCGCCAATATGCGGACCTATCTAGCGCTGAAGGAGCGAGCCCTGGCTTTCCGCCTCGATCCGCGAGTTATTGATGCGATGAAGGATTCACGCATCGATCAACTTGAAGTTCCAACGCTCGCAACAGGAGAAACTTGGCGCGATCTTGGAGATGAATCTTTTGATGTTGAACTCGCCGGTGCGCGAGGGTACGGCTACGAAAAGATTGATCAACTCGCTATTGAGCACCTCATGGGCGTCAAAGCCTAGTTAAGTTAAAACTAACTAGTTAGAGACGTTCGCGCCCTTACGAGATAGCGCATCGACAGATGCCGAGATCAGTAGTACGCCTCCAGTTACGAGATATTGTGTTCCTGAGCTGAAACCCAGGAGACCCATTCCGTTATTGATAATGGCCACAACTAACCCGCCGAGGATTGCATCGCGCAACTTTCCCTTGCCACCAAAGAGCGATGTTCCCCCGATAACGGCAGCGCCTACGGCATAAAGCAGAGTTGTTCCGCCGCCGGTTGTTGGTGAGATCGAGTTCGATACCGAGGCAAAGAGCATTCCTGCGATTGCAGCTAGCCCGGAGCAAATCATGAATGCCAAGGTACGAACACGGCGAACATTGATACCCGAACGACGAGCAGCCTCAGCATTTCCGCCTACTGCATATAACTGACGCCCAAAGACGGTGCGATTGAGGACAAATGTTCCGATCACCAAAATGGCCAGCAAGACGGGTACTACGATCGGCATTCCCTTGATGCTGCTATTGGGTGGGTTACCGCGTTGGGTGTTGAGGACATAGGTTGCACCTAAGCCCAAGACGACCAGAATCGCATTCTTGAGCAGCCAGATTTTAAAGAGTTCGGACTTTAAATTGTTACGACGTAGGTGAAGAATCCGATTTAAGCCGAGTCCAACGTAAATGACTAATCCGATAATAGAAAAGAGCCAACTGACGATCGGCGTCAGATTATTATTTTCGACCGCAATGATGAAACGATCTTGAAGCAAGATGGTTCCGCCATCTCCCGCCATCAGGAGAAGTACTCCCTGGAAAGCTAAAAAGGCGGAGAGCGTAACGACGAAAGAAGGGATGCGAAGCCTGGCGACCAAGGTTCCCATAATCCAACCTAAGCCAACGCCGACAACGATGCTAATAAAGAGCGCTGCGTACCAAGGCCAGTGATGATCGCTGATGAGCAGAACCAGCGTCGCACCACACACACCAGATGCAAAACAGGCTGAAAGATCGATTTCACCGAGAAGAAGGACGAAGACTAGCCCCATCGCAATAACGATAACTGGGGCCGCCTGTGTTAAGAGGTTTGCCATATTGCGTGCGGTTAAAAAGAATTGAGATGAGAAGGTGAAGACGAGACCGAGAGCAATCAAGCCCAAGAAGGCGGGAAGTGCTCCAATGTCACCGGCTTTGATTTTGGAGACATAATCAGTGAAAACACTCTTGAGATTTGCTTTCTCGCCGGCGAGATTATCCGTATTGACACTCATGCGTTCACCCCTACGACTCCCTCAGATTTACCGGTCGTAATGAGTTCGACCACTTGGTTTGCCTTCACGTTCTTTGTTTCGACTTGCACGGCCATAGTTCCAAGGTAGAGCGGGGCGATGTAGTCGGCAACGGCGAATACATCGTTGAGATTGTGGCTAATTAAAATGACGGCCAAGCCGTTATCAGCCAACCTACGTACGAGTTTTAATACCTGCTCGGTTTGAGCTACACCGAGGGCTGCAGTTGGTTCATCCAAAATAACTACTTTTGAATTCCAGAGTACTGCTCGCGCGATGGCAACGGTCTGACGCTGCCCACCAGATAGTGACGAAACGGTTTGGCGAATTGATTTAACGGTTCGTACGGAAAGTCCATCTAGCGTTTTGGCCGCCAGTGACTCCATGTGAGTCTCGTTAAGGACGATCCCCTTACGCTCTTCACGACCCAAGAACATGTTCTGAACGATGTCTAAATTGTCGCAGAGAGCCAAATCTTGATACACAATTTCAATTCCAAGCCCGGTTGAATCACGAGGGCCATGAATTTCTACCTTCTGACCTTCAAAGAAAATTTCTCCAGATTCGGCGGTGTAAATTCCCGCGATGCATTTAATCAAGGTGCTCTTACCCGCCCCGTTGTCGCCAACAAGAGCGGTAACTTTCCCGGCATATGCATCAAAGTTAACATTTTTTAAGACATGCACTGGGCCGAAAGACTTATTGATGCCACGCAGCGAAAGAATGGGTTCGCTCACTAGATACTCCTGTCGATAAAACTCGGTTATGCGTTAGGACTAATGCGTTAGGACTAATGCGCCACTATAACTAATAAAAATAGACCGGAGAGGTTCTCTCCGGTCTATTTTACATAATTTACTACTTGAAACTAACTGCTAAGAGGAATGACCCTTACTTAACGCCGTTAGCAGCACAAGCAGCAGCGCCAGCGATGGCGCAAATCTCAGCAGCTGTACGGAACTTGTCCTTAACAGTTACTTCGACGTTCTTCTTTGTGATAGTTGTTGGGATCAAGAGAACTGAAGGCACTGTACGTGCTCCATCCTTGACCGAGCCGTTTGTAACAGCCTTTGTTCCCTTAACCAATGAGATTGCAAGTGATGCAGCTCCATTAGCTTCTTGAGAGATTGGCTTGTAAACGGTGTTTGAAAGATCACCGGTCAAGATTGCGGCAAGACCAGCTGCAGATGCATCTTGTCCTGATACGCAAGTCTTACCATTGAGGTTGTTCTTCTTAAGAACAGCAACAGCTGCAAGGCCAAGACCTTCGTTAGCTGAAACTACAGCATCAAGCTTTCCGCCTGCTGTTGTGAGTTGTTGTTCGAAGATTGTGCCAGCAAGGGTGTTATCCCAGTTAGCGACTGACTTGTCAGAGAGAAGCTTTCCGCCGGTTGCCTTGAGGTATGGACCAACCTGTGAAGCGTAACCCTGCTTGAAAAGGGTTGCGTTGTTATCAGTTGGAGCACCGTTCAAGTAAACGACGCGTGGGTGTGCCACTTTGTGTGCCTTGAGACAGGCAACGATGCCCTTACCTTGAAGTACGCCAACAGCAACGTTGTCGAATGAAACGTAGTAGTTAGCTGAACCACCGAGGGTTAGACGATCGTAATCGATTGTTGCAACACCCTGCTTCTTAGCAGTTGCTTCAACAGCTGCTGAAGATGGTGAATCGAGGTTAACTAGAATCAGAACCTTTACACCCTCTGTGAGCATTGCTTGAGCATCTGTTGTAAATGTAGGAATGCTTCCGCTCGCATTTTTGATGTCATAAGTAACACCTGCGGCCTTGAATGCCTTTTCGAGTAGAGGCTGATCATCTGTCACCCAACGTGGGGAAGATGCTGAGTCAGGAAGTACGACTCCAACTTGTGGACCTGCTGCGTGAACAGTTGCTGTTGCAACAAAACCAGAAACAACTAGTGATGCTGCGGCAACTGCTGCCGCGAAACGACGATTTGTCATCTGTTCGTATACCTTTCGAAGGTGTTGAGTACTTGATCAAACCTGCTTTGACCATGGGTAGTACTCGGTGACTGCAAAGTAACTGAAAAAGCTCAAAATGCCGATACCAAGAAAGGTGCAAATCGGACATTTGCCATAACGGTTTGGTAACAGCAAATACTCAATATTTGGTGTGGTACAGCGGAGAAATTACTTATGACGACATTAGGAATTCAAATGTCGGAAGATCCGACCGCTACCCTTGCGCTCAATGGAAAATGCAAAGGTGAAAGCCTCAAGGAAAGAATCCCCTCCATCGGGGGAGTCGGTTTCCGATCACGTGAGTTCTGCGATTCTGCGCGCTCTTGCCTTAGCTGTGAGCGCCGAGCAGCTTCCAAGCGGACTGGTGCTGCCGGATGAGATCACCCTTGAGCGTCCTAAAAATCGGGACCACGGTGACTATGCAACGTCGATTGCGCTCGCGCTCAGTAAATCGGCCGGATTAAATCCGCGCACGATTGCCGAAGTTATTCGTTCCCATTTATTGGCAGATGGAGAAATTAAGAATTTGGTTGCTGCGGTCGATATAGCTGGCCCAGGGTTTTTAAATATTTCACTCGCTCGCGCCGGACAGGGTTCCATTATTGCCTCGATTTTGAACGAAGGCGCGCGCTACGGCCACGGAAGTGCGCTTGAGGGAGTCAGCGTCAATTTGGAATTTATCAGCGCCAATCCCACAGGACCACTGCACTTGGGTCACACTCGCTGGGCAGCAGTCGGTGATGCGCTAGGTCGTGTGCTTTCGGCAGCCGGAGCAAAAGTCTCTAGAGAGTTTTATATCAATGATCGCGGAAATCAGATGGAACTTTTTGGAGCATCACTTCGCGCCGCTGCCATGGGAGTGCCAGTTCCCGAGGATGGATATCACGGCGAATACATAAATGAACTGGCGAAAAGTATCAAGGGCGCACATCCAGAATTTCTGCAACTGTCGGAAGTTGAAAGTCTCGCGGCATTTCGTGACTCGGGTTACTCACTCCAATTAGCCGATCAACAACGGGTGCTCCAGGATTTTAGAACTAACTTTGACACTTGGTTTTCGGAAAAGTCTTTGTATAAAAATGACTTCTTTAAACATTGTCTGGATCGGCTACGAGACCAGGGTCATGTCTTTGAAGAAGGAGGAGCGACCTGGCTTCGCACCACAGATTTCGGTGATGACAAAGATCGGGTGATGATTAAGTCCGATGGAAGTTTTGCATATTTTGCTTCGGACTCTGCTTATTACATAAGTAAGCGGGAGCGTGGGTTTGATATCTGCATATACATGCTTGGAGCAGATCATCACGGGTATGTAAATCGGCTAAAAGCTATTGCGGCGTGCGCTGGTGATGACCCGGGTTACAACATTGATGTACTAATAGGCCAATTGGTCAAAATCATGGAGAACGGCGAAGAACTAAAACTAAGTAAGCGGGCTGGAACGATCATCACCCTGGAAGAGTTAGTTGAAAAGGTCGGCGTTGATGCCGCTAGATATACCCTCATTAGGTACCCGGTTGACACGCCGATGGTGATGGATGTCGATGTGCTTCGCAGCCGAACCAACGAAAATCCGGTGTATTACGTCCAGTATGCCCATGCGCGAATTTGTGCTGTCCTGCGAAATGCGACCGATATCGGTATCTTTTTTGGCGTTGATCAGATTCATCCCGAACTCCTAGAACACGATAGGGAGCGCGAATTAATAGGGGCGCTCGCTGAATTTCCGCGTGTTCTTGCCGGGGCGGCGGAACTTCGCGAACCCCATCGAGTAGCGCGCTATGTCGAAGAGCTTGCCGGTATTTATCATCGCTTCTACGCCGATTGCCGCGTGCTCCCACTTGGCGATGAAGAACCCACCGCTCTGCATAGCGCACGGGCCACATTATGTAATGCCACCGCACAAGTGATAGCCAATTCGCTAGCCTTGCTTGGTGTTACTGCGCCAGAAAAGATGTAGCAATGAGCGCATTTGATCCTGCCGTTTTCTCAAGCAACTCATCCTTTGATTTTGATCATTTAACAATCGGCGGAGTGAGTGCCACGGAATTAGTCGCAGAGTTTGGCACACCACTTTTTGTAGTAGATGAAGCCGATTTTCTAGCTCGAGCAGCGGCGTGGAAGAACGCGCTCGAAACCGCCTTTGGCGATCGCGCTGGGACTGTTTACTACGCGGCAAAAGCTTTTATTTCAAAGGAGATAGCGCGTTGGGTCAATCGCGCCGGAATCGGATTAGATGTCTGCACTGGTGGTGAACTTGCAGTAGCGCAAGCTGTCGAATTTTCGCCAACTAGAATCGAGATGCATGGCAACAATAAATCCGAAGCTGAGATAACTCTAGCTATCGAATTCGGGGTCAACTCCATCGTTGTTGATTCTTTTAACGAAATTGAGCGTGTAGGTCGCATAGCCGAACAACTTGGAAAGCGACAGCGGGTTCTGATCCGGGTAACGCCTGGTGTTGAAGCACATACCCATGAATTCATTTCGACAGCGCATGAGGATGTTAAATTCGGCTTTTCGTTGGCGAGTGGAGCAGCCTGGGCCGCCATCCTGGAAATCAGCCAGTGCGCCTCCTTAGAATTGGTTGGTTTACATTCGCACATCGGTTCACAGATTTTTAATAGTGAAGGTTTTGCCGCAGCAGCAAGGAAATTGATCGGGTTACTTTCGCGGTATCGAAATTATTTTTCCCGCGAACTACCCGAATTAGATTTGGGGGGCGGATACGGAATTGCATATGTTCCGGGGGAAGTGACACTCGACCCACATAAAGTTTTGAAAGAATTAGCGGCCGTGGTTCAGGATGAATGCACAACCGCAAAGTTAGCGATTCCAAAGATTTCAATAGAACCGGGTCGCGCCATCGTTGGTCCAACAACGACGACGCTTTATACGGTCGGTACTACAAAAGAGGTCGAACTCGATGGTGGGCTCACCCGAAGGTATATCGCAGTGGATGGAGGGATGAGCGACAACATTCGGCCCGCACTATATGGCGCCGAGTATTTGGCGATTATTGCCAATCGTTTGCCGCTTGGTCCCAATTGCAATAGCCGGATCGTTGGCAAACATTGCGAGAGTGGCGATATTTTGATTCGCGAAATTCAATTGTCGGAAAGTACGCAAGCGGGCGATTTGATCGCGATTCCGGCAACTGGTGCCTATGGTCGGAGCATGGCTTCCAACTACAATCACCTCCCTCGCCCTGCTGTAGTCGCAGTGATTGATGGAAAAGCTCGCCTTATTGTGCGGCGCGAGAGCATCGCAGATTTATTGGCACTCGAACTCTAGTTTTTTTGAGATACTTAGCCGTAGAAAAGTGGCAGTTGCCAATTTAGGATATCTCGCAAAAAAACGTTAAAAAGAGGATGTGAACCAATGAGCGAGGATCGCGTATTTCGCGTCGGCTTGCTCGGTGCTGGAACTGTAGGCGCTGAAGTTGCCCGCCTGATGGTTGCAAACCAGGTCGATCTCGCGGCTCGCGCCGGAGTTGGTTTGGTGATCACAAAGATTGCTGTTCGCGACCTCACCATGGATCGTCCGGGCATCGACCCGAGCCTTTTAACCGCTGACGCGCAATCAATTGTCACGGATCCTGAAATCGACCTAGTGATTGAAGTAATGGGAGGGATTGAGCCGGCACGTAGTTTGATTCTGACCGCTATGACTCACGGTAAAGCAGTTGTCACTGCCAACAAAGCCCTGCTTGCCAAGCACGGCGCCGAACTTTTTCACGCCTCAGATTTAGCTGATGTCGATTTTTATTATGAAGCTGCTGTCGCCGGTGCGATTCCAATCCTTCGTCCCCTCGCCGAAAGTTTGGTAGGCGATCACGTCGAACGGGTTATGGGAATTATCAACGGAACCACAAATTATATTTTGACCAAGATGCACGAAACGGGTGCATCATTTGAAAGCGCGTTAGCAGAAGCACAAGCTCTGGGATATGCGGAAGAGGATCCAACAGCAGATGTAGATGGTTTTGATGCAGCCGCGAAAGCCGCAATTTTGGCCGGCCTCGCATTTCATACTCAGGTCATAGATGAGGATGTCTATCGCGAAGGCATCCGCGCAATAACCGCCGATGATGTGAGCGTCGCCAAAGCGATGGGATTTGTGATTAAGTTATTGGCGATCGCCGAGGCAAATGAATTGCATGGCAGTCAAGAAGAGACAATTTCGGTACGCGTCCACCCAACAATGATTCCTGTAACCCACCCACTCGCATCGGTGCGAGAAGCTTTTAACGCCGTCTTCGTCAAATGCGAATCCGCTGGTGACTTGATGTTTTACGGCAGGGGAGCAGGTGGTACTGCCACTGCTTCAGCAATTCTGGGTGATCTTGTCGCCGTCGCTCGTAACCGTAATGAGGGAAGTCTCGGGCCGACCGAAACAGATTATGCAGATTTGGATATTGCCCCAATCGGAGTAAGTCGCACTCGTTATTTGATTCGCATGGATGTTGCCGATGTGCCTGGCGTTCTTGCCTCAGTTGCGAGCACCGTTGCTAAAAATGGCGTTTCGATTTTGACCGTTCGCCAAGAAGGACGTGGAGCGGACGCGGAACTTGTGGTTTTAACTCACATTGCCACTGAGGCAGCGCTAGCAAATACCGTTAAAGATCTGCGTCAACTCGACGTAGTACAACAAGTTGTCAGTGTTATTCGTGTTGAAGGGTTGGTTTGATGAGTATATTCACGAAAGACGAAGGTAAGTCTGGGAGCGGAATCGAAATTGGCGCACACCAGTGGCGTGGGGTTATAGATGAATACCGCAATCGTTTACCAGTTTCTTCGAAGACTCCGGTCATAACTCTCCGCGAGGGTGGCACCCCATTAGTTGCCGCTGCCGTTCTCTCGGAAATGCTAGGAAATGAGATCTGGCTCAAAGTAGAAGGAGCCAACCCAACAGGATCTTTTAAAGACCGCGGAATGACCATGGCAATTTCAAAGGCCGCCGAAGAAGGCGCGAAGGCGGTTATTTGTGCCTCCACTGGTAATACCTCGGCGAGCGCAGCGGCGTATGCAACAAAAGCGGGAATGACCCCGGTGGTATTGGTGCCGCAAGGCAAAATTGCGATGGGCAAATTGGCACAAGCCATTGCGCACGGCGCGACGCTTTTGCAGGTAGAGGGAAACTTTGATGATTGTCTAACACTGGCTCGCGATTTAGCCGCGGACTATCCAGTTGCATTGGTGAACTCGGTAAACCCATTTCGTATTGAAGGACAGAAGACCGCGGCATTTGAAGTGGTTGATATGTTGGGGGATGCACCGGATTTCCATGTCTTGCCGGTTGGCAACGCTGGAAATATCACCGCGTATTGGAAGGGCTACAAGGAATACTTCAAGGATCATGTAACCACGAAGTTGCCTCACATGTGGGGATTCCAAGCAGCCGGGGCAGCTCCAATAGTTCGTGGCGAAATTGTTGCTAACCCAGAAACCATTGCGACTGCAATCAGAATCGGCAACCCCGCGTCTTGGCAACAAGCAGTTGATGCACGTGATGAATCAGGTGGATTAATTGACTCAGTAACAGACGAAGAGATTTTGCGTGCGTATCGACTGGTAGCAGCCAAAGAAGGTGTATTTGTCGAACCTTCCAGTGCAGCAGGTATCGCAGGCTTATTTAAGAAGCAGGCTCAAGGGCAACTGCCTAAGGGAAAGCGTTTCGTTATTACAGTAACAGGCAACGGCCTTAAGGATGTGCAGTGGATTCTTGATGGAGCAGCTGCTCCGATAGTTATCCCGGTCGATGTGAAGCGTGCGGCGGAAGCGATGGGCTTGCAGTAATGGCAGCACAGCGCCTGACCTTTAAAGCCCAAATGGCCCAGGTAAGCGTTCCGGCCACGAGTGCAAATCTGGGTTCGGGTTTTGATGCCTTTGGTTTGGCCTTAGAAATGCGTGATCGATACGCCGCGCAAGTACTTGATGAGGCGCTCTTTGATGTCGATGTATCTGGCGCAAGCGCCGATGAAGTTAAGAAAGATAAGAACAATCTGGTAATTAAATCTATGTTACGCGGTTTTGAATTTATGGGACAAAAGCCACGAGGGCTTGCACTTCGTGCTCTCAATGTCACCCCCCACGGTCGAGGACTAGGTTCCTCCGCTTCCGCAATAGTTGGTGGATTGGCCCTCGCTCGGGACTTAGTTCTTGGAGGGGAGCAGTACATGTCTCTTGAGGAGATGATGGCGCTTGCAACAGAGTTGGAAGGTCATCCAGATAATGTCGCCGCCGCGATTCATGGTGGAGCAACAATCGCCTGGATGGAAGATATTTATGGCGTAAAAACTGGCCGCTCTGTTTCAATCCCCGTTCATCAGGATATAAAAGCGTTGCTCTTTATTCCGGCGAATCAGCTCTCCACGGCAAAGGCACGCAAACTGTTGCCAGAAACCATTTCACATCGCGATGCAGTTTTGAACTCTTCGCACGCCGCTCTCTTGTCCATCGCGCTAGCGACGAGGCCGGATTTGCTTTTGACTGCTACGGAAGATCTGTTACACCAGCATTATCGTCAACAGGCCTATCCGAAATCAATGGCACTTGTTGCCGAACTCCGAAGCAAAGGGATTGCTGCGACGATTTCAGGCGCTGGGCCGTCCGTATTGGCTCTTCACACTATGGATGAGGCCGAAATCTCTGAGATCGAGTTGCTCGCCCCCGAAGGTTTCCAAAGTACGAAACTGGCTATTTCGCGCTCGGGGGTTGCGTAAGTCCGCATAATCTCCTGATAAATTCGGATTTTTACGCCTTATTTTGGGTAATGCTCTTCAAATGTGATACTTTTCGGGTATCGGAAAAAAACCGTGCAAGATCGGCGGACATTGACCCGATAAGCGAAATTCAAAAAAAATCGCTAAAAAACAATTCTTATCTCCGATCTCTTCTCAAGATTTTGAGAGTGATCAGACAAGGTTCCACGTTGGGGCGTTGTCCAAAGGTAAGTAAATAAACAACAGAAAATGGAAATTAATAACACTAATGAGCGAAACAACAACGACACGCCCAGCTAAAGCTGCTGGCGAACTTTCCGCAATGCTCGCGCCAGAACTTAAAAAAGTCGCGGGACAACTTGGTATTGAAGGCGCAACGAAGATGTCTAAGGCTGATTTGATTCAATCAATCGCCGATCTTCAGGCAGCCAATCGGGAAGCGGCTAAAGCCGAACGCGAAGCCCGACGCCTAGAGCGTCAAGAGGCACGCAACAAAAAGAATAAGACCGCTAAAACATCAACGCCCCGCGCGGAGGATGAGAGCGAAGAATCAGATAATTTAGAGAGCGGCGATGCGCCGGAACAGGAATCCAACGCCGGGAGCGAGAGCTCTGAGTCGCAACGTCGCGATTTCAATGAGCGCAATGGCAACACCAGTGACCGCGGCGGACGAGATCGCAATGGTCGTCGTGACCGCAATGATCGAAATGATCGAGGCGATAGAAATCGACTCCGCGACCGCGGAGAACGCGGTGAGCGTCAAGAGCGAGAAGTTCAACTCGCGGAAGATGACGTTTTGGTACCAGTCGGCGGATTGCTCGATATTTTGGATTCGTACGCTTTTATCCGCACCCAGGGCTATCTGGCTGGTCCAAACGATGTCTACGTCTCGCTACAGCAGATCCGTCGCTACGGATTGCGCAAAGGTGACGTAATTACCGGCCAGGTCCGCCAGCAACGTGAAGGTGAACGGAAAGAAAAGTTCAACGCCCTAGTCCGACTAGATTCGGTCAATGGCCTTGAGCCAGAGGCAGCCCGCGATCGCGTCGACTTCGCCAAACTCGTTCCGCTATATCCGCAGGAGCGCCTGCGCCTAGAAACCGAGCCCAATATTTTGACTACCCGCGTCATCGACTTAGTTGCTCCAATTGGTAAGGGCCAGCGCGGATTGATCGTCTCTCCTCCTAAGGCCGGCAAGACCATGGTTTTGCAAGCAATTGCAAATGCAATTACGACCAATAATCCAGAAGTTCACTTAATGGTGGTGCTTGTAGATGAGCGCCCTGAAGAAGTGACCGATATGCAGCGCGGCGTGAAAGGTGAAGTAATTGCTTCCACCTTTGATCGACCCGCCGATGATCACACCAGCGTTGCCGAACTTGCCATCGAACGCGCCAAGCGATTGGTAGAGATGGGTCACGATGTGGTCGTGCTCCTCGACTCGATCACTCGTTTAGGTCGCGCTTACAATATTTCCGCTCCCGCTTCTGGACGTATTTTGTCCGGTGGTGTGGATTCCGCGGCGCTCTATCCGCCAAAGAAGTTCTTTGGCGCCGCCCGCAATATCGAAAACGGCGGATCCTTGACCATCCTTGCAACGGCTCTGGTTGAGACTGGTTCCAAGATGGATGAAGTTATTTTCGAAGAGTTCAAAGGCACCGGAAATATGGAGCTCAAACTTGACCGTCGTTTCGCCGATAAGCGAATTTTCCCCGCCGTGGATGTTGATGCATCGGGAACGCGTAAGGAAGAGATCCTGATGGGCAAGGAAGAGTTAAGTATTGTCTGGCGGCTACGTCGAGTTCTTCATGCACTCGAGTCACAACAGGCACTTGAATTGTTGCTCGACAAGATGAAGGGCACAAAGTCCAACGTCGAATTTCTGATTCAAATCCAGAAGACCACTATTAGTGAGAATGAGAACTCTGGATCTTCATCAGTAAACGGTAATTAGCTACTAAATTCCGCAGGATTTCAATTAGAATCCAAGCGTGACTATAGCGATTCGATTATCGAAGGTTGCAAAGAGTTTCGGTGAAGTCAAAGCCGTTGACGGCGTTGATCTTGAAATTGCTGATGGCGAATTCTTTGCGATGCTTGGCCCCAGCGGTTCTGGCAAAACTACCGTTCTGCGTCTCATTGCTGGATTCGAATTACCTGACTCTGGACTCATTGAAATTGATGGTGTCGATGTAAGTCAGACCCCGCCCTTTAACCGCGATGTAAACACAGTCTTTCAAGATTATGCACTTTTTCCACATATGACTGTGCTTGAAAATGTCGAGTATGGGCTTAAAGTCAAGAAGGTCGGTAAAGCAGAGCGTGCGGTACGTGCGCGTAAAGCACTGCAGCGGGTAAAACTCGAGGGCTATGAAGCACGAAAGCCCGCGCAACTTTCTGGTGGACAGCGGCAGCGAGTCGCTCTAGCCAGGGCATTGGTCAACGAACCAAAGGTCTTGCTGTTGGATGAGCCACTTGGTGCGCTGGATCTGCAGTTACGTCATGAAATGCAGGTTGAGCTCAAAGAATTGCAACGCGATGTTGGAATCACCTTCATATTTGTGACTCACGATCAAGAAGAAGCGTTGACGATGGCCGATCGAATCGCGGTATTTCATGCGGGAAACATCGTTCAAATGGGCACAGCGCGCGAGATTTACGAGCAGCCGAATTCCGAATTTGTGGCCGGTTTTGTTGGGATTTCAAATCTGTTGCATCGTGACCAAAAAGTTATCAGTATCCGCCCAGAAAAGATTAAATTGGGCCAAGTAGGTGACCGCGTTTATTCCGGGCTCGTGTCTTCGGTCATGTTCCTGGGCGCGCTTACTCGGATTAACGTTCTCATCGGCGATGATACGTTGACCCTTCTGGCAGAAAATGACGGAACGCAAGAATTTCCAACAGTTGGAGATCAAATCGAGATTTCCTGGAACTCGAAATACGAGTTTCAGGTTGGTTGAAAGACCAGGCAAACAAGGAAGAAAAAAAGGTGATGTGAATGCGTACCAAGAAGATAGTGATTGCTAGCTTCGCCGTTCTGGGCCTGGCCATTGCCAGTGCCACTGCAGGTGTGGCTGCCTCACTTCCAAATGTTCCAATGCAAAAATCCCTCGGAAAAGGTGAAGGAACGCTCAATATTATTGTTTGGGCTGGTTATGCCGAAAACGGAAGTAACGACAAGACTGTTGACTGGGTCAATCCATTTACAAAGGCGACTGGTTGCAAGGTAAATGCCAAAACCGCAGGTACATCGGATGAGATGGTTTCGCTAATGAAGACTGGTGGCTATGACGGTGTTTCAGCTTCAGGAGATGCCACTCTTCGTTTGATTTACGGTGGACAAGTTGCGCCGGTTAATACTGCTCTCGTTCCTAACTACAAGACGATCTCACCGTTCCTTAAGGGTCAGCTATGGAATTCAGTCAAAGGTCAGATGTATGGGATTCCTCATGGTTGGGGCGCAAACGTATTGGCCTATAACGCAGCCAAAGTGAAGAAGCCAACTTCTTGGTCTGCTGTCTTTGCCGCTAATTCTCCCTACAAGGGAAAAATCACCGCGTATGACTCTCCAATCTATATCGCTGATGCAGCGATGTACTTAATGTCAACGCAGCCTAAATTAAAGATTAAAAATCCATTCTCGCTCGATAAGACGCAACTTGCCGCAGCGGTTGCACTACTTAAAGTGCAGAAGAAGAACATTGGAGAATATTGGTCTGACTACACCAAGTCGGTTCAATCTTTTGAATCATCCAACACTCTTCTTGGTTCTTCATGGCAGGTTATCGCCAACACGATCAATGGGGATAAGAAAGTCACCGTTGCTACCACTGTCCCCAAAGAGGGAGCAACTGGTTGGTCAGATACGTGGATGATTTCATCAAAAGCCCAACATCCAAATTGCATGTACCAGTGGATGAACTGGATTACTTCACCTACCGTGAACGCACAGGTAGCTGAGTACTTTGGTGAAGCTCCTTCACAAACGCTGGCTTGCACTCACACTGTCGACAAGAATTTCTGCACCACCTATCACGCAACAGATGCCGCCTATGCCAAGAAGATCTGGTACTGGACAACACCTACAACAAGTTGCCTAGATGGACGTGGAAATATCTGCACCGACTATGCAGCCTGGACGCAAGCCTGGACGTCGATAAAAGGTTAGCCCTGCCGGGTTAATTTGATGACAGGTCACTGTGCGAACTAATCGATTCAACACCTGGCTTTACCGCCATAAAAGTGCACGGGCCGCGCTACTTCTAGCGTTGCCCGTGCTCTGGTTGGCGGTTGCATATTTAGGTTCTCTTGCAGTTATGTTGGTCTCAAGTTTCTGGAGCGTTGATTCATTTACCGGAAATATTGTCCACTCTCTTTCTTTCTCCAACTTTCATACCCTGCTGACGCAACGGGTCTATAGCACAATAGCCATCCGTTCAATTGGGGTAGCGGTTGCGGTAACAGTTATTGATGGGTTGCTTGCGATTCCCATCGCACTCTTCATCTCAAAGGTTTTAAAGCCGCGATTTAGAAGTGTCGTTATTGCCCTAGTGCTGGTACCACTTTGGGCGAGTTACTTAGTTAAGACTTACGCTTGGCGCAGCATGTTCGCCGATGGGGGAGTAATTTCCTGGGCCCTCAAACCCTTTGGTCTTCATGGTCCAGGCTTTGGTCTCCCTGCAACGACGATCACGCTCGCATACCTGTGGTTGCCTTACATGATTCTGCCTATCTACGCAGGCATGGACCGACTTCCAAATACCCTGTTGGAAGCATCCAGTGACCTTGGTGCAACTGCCAGAAGAACTTTCACCTCAATCATTCTCCCCATCATCTATCCAGCAATCATCGCGGGATCGATATTTACATTTTCGCTCTCGCTCGGTGATTACATTGTTGTAAAAATAGTGGGTGGCACAACTCAACTCGTGGCAAATGTGATCGCAGACAATGTTGGCACGGCTGGCAACTTACCTTTTGCCGCCGCGATGGCGCTTCTTCCGATCGGCACTATCTTGGGATATCTCTTCATCGTTAGACGCTCCGGCGCGTTGGAGAATTTCTAATGTATCTCTCACGGCGGGCTCGAATGTTGTTAGCGACACTTACCTTTGGAACACTTGGATTTATTTATGTTCCTCTGATTGTGGTTGCGATCAACTCTTTCAATCCATCCCGATCATTTTCGTGGCCACCTCAATCACTGTCTACTGTCTGGTGGGGACGACTCACAGAGAGCAACGGTGTCCTACCAGCCATCGCCACATCTATCAAAGTTGGTCTCGGCGCCACCGCTATAGCTCTGGTCCTCGGAACTTGTATCGCTTTTGCGGTCTCGAGGTATTCGTTCTATGGCAAAAATACCCTCTCGCTACTAGTAATTTTTCCAATCGCTTTACCTGGCATCATCACAGGTATTGCGCTTAATACGACCTTCCACACCTTCTTGGATCCGCTCAATAAAGAATTGGCGCTTTGGACCGTTGTTGTTGGGCATGCAACATTTTGTATCGTCGTAGTTTACAACAACATGCTCGCCCGATTGCGTCGCTTAGGTCAGAGTTTGGAAGAAGCATCTCAAGACCTCGGTGCAAATATTTTCCAGACTTTCAGATTTGTAACTTTTCCACTCGTTCGTTCCGCTCTCGTCGCAGGTGGGTTACTCGCCTTTGCGCTCTCCTTCGACGAAATTGTGGTGACCACCTTTACGGCGGGGCCGGGAACGGAAACCCTGCCGCAATGGATTTTCAATAATCTCTTCAGACCTAATCAAGCCCCAATTGTTAACGTAGTTGCCACGCTTTTGATCGTGGTCTTTATATTTCCTGTCTGGTTGAGTCAGCACTATTCGCAGGATGGATCCGCAGGTGGGCGGCTTTAATAACGTCTTGAATGGCGTCGGTTCCCTCGATTAGTCTTTGAGCATGGACGCACCTAAATACCCAGGAAGTTTTGGCACGGAGCGTGAACTCTTGGAGTCACATATTGAATTCTGCCGAGCTTTTGTTATTTATAAAGTAACTGGAATTTCCAAAGAGGATGGTGTCAAAAGGTTGGGCCCTACTGCCACTTCAGTACTTGGGGTGTTGCGCCACTTAACTGAAGTTGAACACTGGTGGTTTCAAGATCGCTTTGCCGGAATCCCGTACACAGAGTCTAGGTCCAGCGAAGAAGACCCCGATGGCGAATTCAAGATCCTTGAAGAAGACACGGTTCAATCGCTACTTGAAGGCTATAAGAAGGCCTGTGAGAATTCTCGACAAATTGCGAGCGGAAGAACACTAGATGACCGGGCAGCGCACGCTCGGACCACCGACAATCTGCTCCCGAATTTACGTTGGGTTTATTTGCACATGATTGATGAGACCGCTCGCCATAGTGGAAATATAGAAATCTACCGCGAGCTCATTGACCAAGTACATAACGGGCGAACAACTAGTTAGTTTTTATTGTCAGCCAGGATCCGCTTATGCGGGTTTTGACCCGATCAGTAGTGGGCGTAACGTCTCGGCAAAGAAATCATTTCCCTTATCGTCAACGACGATAAATGCCGGAAAATTCTCGACTTCGATCTTCCAAATGGCTTCCATTCCCAGTTCGGCATAGTCGAGAACTTCAACTTTGCGAATGCAATCTAGCGCGAGTCTTGCAGCCGGCCCACCCACAGATCCAAGGTAAAACCCACCATTCTTTTTGCAGGCATCGGTGACTTGCTTGGAACGATTTCCCTTTGCCAACATGATCAGGGAACCACCTGCGGCTTGGAATTGTTCAACATAAGAATCCATACGACCGGCAGTGGTAGGACCAAAGGAGCCTGATGCATATCCTGCGGGTGTTTTAGCAGGGCCCGCGTAATAAACCGCATGATCCTTGAAATATTGCGGAAGTGGTTGACCTGAGTCAAGCAACTCTTTTAGTTTGGCATGTGCAATATCGCGAGCAACAATTAACGTTCCGTTGAGTGAGAGTCTGGTCTTAATTGGGTACTGCGAAAGGGTTGCTAGAACATCCTTGATCGGTTGATTAAGATCGATGGTTATTGCTTCGCCATCTAGATGCTCATCTGTGGTTTCAGGTAGGAAGTGAGCCGGTTCGCGTTCAAGCACCTCTAGGAAGACGCCTGCTTTGGTGATCTTTCCCTTTGCTTGACGATCGGCAGAACATGAGACAGCTATGGCAATTGGTAGAGATGCGCCGTGGCGGGGAAGTCTTACTACGCGAACATCGTGACAGAAATACTTGCCGCCAAATTGCGCACCAATTCCAAGGGTTCGAGTGAGTTTAAGGACTTCCTCTTCAAGTTCAATATCTCTAAAAGCATGACCAGTCTTTGCATTTCCAGCGACGGGAAGTGAATCCAGATACTTGGTGCTCGCAAGCTTTGCGGTCTTAACCGTGTATTCGGCGCTTGTTCCGCCAATCACGATTGCTAAATGATAGGGCGGACAAGCTGCGGTTCCGATTGAACGGAGTTTTTCATCGAGCCAGACCATAAATGATTTGGGATTGAGGATGGCCTTAGTCTCTTGATACAAGAAGGATTTATTGGCACTGCCGCCACCTTTGGCGATAAAAAGAAAGTTATATTCATCCGCGTGTTCTGAGTCCGAGTAAATTTCGATCTGAGCAGGCAGATTGTTTCCGGTGTTCTTCTCTTCCCATGTCGAAACTGGAGCCATCTGGGAATAACGGAGGTTGAGAGTGGTGAAGGCGTCATACACACCGCGCGAAATCGATACCTCATCCTTTTCGGTAGTCAAGGTTCGTTGTCCCTTTTTACCCATCACGATGGCAGTTCCCGTGTCTTGACACATTGGTAGAACACCACCCGCTGCGATGTTTGCATTTTTTAGTAAATCCAAAGCAACGAAGCGGTCATTGGGCGATGCTTCGCTATCGTCCAAAATATTTTTTAACTGTTGGAGATGAGCGCTACGCAGATAGTGTGAAATGTCGTGGATCGCCTCGGAAGTCAATTGGGTGATCGCTTCAGGTGTTACTTGTAAGAATTCCAAACCTTGCGCCATAAATGTTGAAACGCCTTCGGGTGTGACGAGGCGGTATTGCGTTTCATCGGGACCGATCGGTAGCAGATCCTCGTAATTGAACTCAGGCATGCCCACAATCATACTTTTAGATACGATTACGCACATGACCAAGAAAGTGCTGTTGGCTGCGCCACGTGGATATTGCGCTGGCGTAGATCGAGCGGTGATTACCGTTGAAAAAGCGCTGGATTTATACGGTGCGCCGGTCTACGTGCGCAAGGAGATTGTTCACAACAGACACGTGGTTTCCACTCTGGAGGCGAGGGGAGCAATCTTCGTCTCAGAAACTGACGAGGTTCCTGAAGGTGCACTTGTGATCTTTTCGGCTCATGGAGTTTCCCCTGCCGTGCATCAATCTGCTGCGAGCCGCAACCTCAAGACAATTGACGCGACCTGTCCACTTGTAACTAAGGTGCACCACGAAGTTAAGCGATTTGCTAGCGAAGATTATGACATTTTGCTGATCGGTCATCATGGCCACGAAGAGGTAGAAGGTACAGCGGGGGAAGCACCCGCAAATGTTCACGTCATCGACACCATTTCAGATGTGGAACATATTCATGTCCGCGATGAAAATAAATTGATTTGGCTGTCGCAAACAACGCTAAGCGTGGATGAAACTATCAATACCGTTCGCCTACTTAAGGAACGCTTCCCAAACTTAATTGATCCCCCGAGTGATGACATTTGCTATGCAACTCAGAATCGTCAGGTAGCCATTAAGGAGATCGCTCCTAGATCTGATTTGGTTTTGGTTGTGGGTTCGGTCAATTCATCCAATTCGGTTCGGCTTGTGGAGGTGGCGAATGAGTATGGAGCCAAGGCCGCCTACCTCATTGATTATGCGGCCGAGGTTAAAGAGGAGTGGCTTGAAGGCGTGGAGACGGTAGGAGTGAGTAGCGGAGCTTCCGTACCGGAAATATTGGTAAAGGATTTAATAGCCTGGCTCGCAGAGCGCGGCTATGAAGATGTTGAAACTGTTACTGCTACCGAGGAGCACCTACTCTTTGCGATTCCGCCCGAACTTCGAAAAGATTTGAAAGCGGCGGGAAAATAACCCCGTAACTCGAAGGTGCCAGATCCAACCAGCCAACGTTGCAACTCCCAGATAGGGAGCGGCGCCACCAAGGGTTGTAACTAGATCTAATCCAAATTTGGTGACATGAAGTCCAGATCCACCTACAGTCGCAATGAGTACAACAGTTGTTATAAAAAAAGAAATTGGTGGGTTAACTACCGAAGCAAAAGTCGTTCCTGGTCGACCTAAGTAAAAGCCACCTGCAACAGCGACGATGAGCGCAATCCCAGTGATGATTCCAACTTTTCCAATGGAGTATTCGATCGTTTCAAAGAGCAGGATTAGTAAAAATTGCAATACGACAACGCCAGCGTTAGTTAAACCAGCACCTTTAATGGGCTTGGGAAGGGTGCGAATATCGGCGCTCATATCACTCATTATCCTCTAGTTCGAGGGTGAACTCGACCTCATCAACTTCAATGAAGTCATCATCACTCGGCGCCAATTTGGAGTGCAGTTGCCGGACATTCTCAGATAACTCTGGTATTGCCTTTGGAGTTTTACCTGAAACTTCCAACTGGCGCATCTTCTTTGCGGCAGACAAGACCGTGGTTTCTGCCGTCGGAATCAAATCGTTGTAGGCCTTTAGGGTGCTCTTGAGTCTTTCGCCAACGGTTACGATCTTTTCGTGGAGCGAGGAGACATCCTTTAAGAACTTTGCGGCTAATTCCTGAATTTCTGCGGCGTTAGTGGCAACTCTGTTGCGACTAAAGAGATAGCCAACGGTACGAAGGAGCGCCATCATCGACGTTGGAGTTGCGATAGTTACATTGAGGGCGAAGGCTTTGTCCAGAAGTTTTGGATCGGATCGGAGAGCTTCGGTAAAGATGGAATCCACAGGTGCGTACAAGATAACAAAATCCGGGGAAGCCCCGCGTTCGGCATACTTTCGTTTTGCAAGTGCTTCAATGTGCTTCAAAAGATCTTTGGTATGTAAGGCTAATAACTCTTTGCGACGTTCCGCGTCTTCAGTCTCGAATGCTTCGTAGAATCGCTCAAAGGGAAACTTGGAGTCGATATAAATAACGGAGCCTCCGGGCATATTGATGGTGATATCTGGAATCGCACCTGAAGTGTCACTTCGTTCTGCGGAGCGTTGGCGAGTGAAGTGTTCCCCTTCTATAAGTCCGGCACCAATAAGAAGTTGTTCAAGCGCAGCCTCCCCATATTTGCCACGAGTCTGTGAGCTGGCGAGTGCTCCGGCAATAGCGCGCGTCTGGTTAACGAGATTTTCGTTATGCGATGCCATTTGGGTGATCTGGCTCTTTATTTCGGCCTCGGCACCCACACGCCGTCGATCGGCGTCTTGCGAAATCCGACTCAGGTCTTCGACTCGAGCCTTCATCGCTTCCAGCTCTGCATTGAGTTTGATCGTGGCCTCGGATTTGCTCCGTTCCCCCTCGAGTTGCGCCTTGTATTCAGCGGTCAAAGATCGAGCGGTAGCCAACTCCGATGTCATGGCAGCTTGCTCTGCTGTGGTGTCGAGCGGCCGATTCTTAGCTTTTAGTAGGTTGGCCAGGACGGCTCCGAGCCCAATTCCGATGAAAAGCCCTACGACCAGGGCCACTATTGCCGTTGCACTATTGCTCATGGAGGTATCGTGGCAGGAAGCGGTGACAAACCCCCGTAGGCTAGCCTCCTCGTGAGCCTTTCAATCGGAATAGTCGGACTGCCCAATGTGGGAAAGTCGACCCTTTTTAACGCCTTGACCAAGAACAATGTCCTTGCGGCTAATTACCCCTTCGCCACTATCGAGCCAAATGTCGGCGTGGTGGGCGTTCCAGACCCCCGATTGGCAGAGTTGGCGGCGATCTTTCACTCCGAAAAGCTCCTCCCGGCCGCGGTCTCATTTGTCGATATCGCCGGAATCGTCAAAGGCGCTTCCGAAGGCGCAGGGCTGGGCAACAAATTTTTGGCCAACATCCGCGAAACCGATGCGATCTGCCAGGTCATCCGGGTCTTTAAAGATGAGAACGTCACCCGCGAAGGTGAACGGACCGCAGAATTCCTCGATCCAGCCTCGGATATTGAGGTAGTCAACATGGAACTAGCGCTCGCCGATCTACAGACCATCGAAAAGGCGTTGCCTCGTCTTGAAAAAGAAGCCCGGATTCACAAAGAGAAGGCCGCAACCATCGAAGCGGTCAAAGAGGCGCAGGCTGTTTTGAATGAAGGCAAGTTGCTCTTTGGTTCTAAGGTTGACTTGACTGCAATCGCCGAACTTCAGCTGATGACGACCAAACCATTCTTATATGTATTTAATGTTGATGCCGCAGAACTCGGTGACCCAGAACTTCGTAAAAATCTGCAAGCGCTCGTCGCTCCGGCCAAGGCGATCTTCCTTGACGCCAAGACCGAAGCAGAACTTGCCGAACTCGATGAGGCAGACATGCTCGAACTTCTTAAGGAGATCGGCATGGAAGAGCCAGGACTCGCGACTCTTGCAGGTGTAGGTTTTGAAACGCTTGGGTTGCAGACTTATCTCACGGCCGGACCCAAAGAGACGCGCGCGTGGACGATTCATAAAGGAGATACCGCACCAATTGCGGCGGGAGTGATCCACACCGATTTCCAAAAAGGTTTCATCAAAGCAGAAATAGTTGCATTTGATGATTTGATAGAAGCAGGTTCAATGACAGAGGCCCGTGCTCGCGGCAAAGTCCGCATGGAAGGCAAAGAGTACGTAATGGCTGACGGCGATGTAGTGGAATTTAGGT
>PLXJ01000002.1 GCA_003151395.1 Actinomycetota bacterium
ACTCCAGCAGGGTTTCCCATACCAGGTTAGATGCACGATACTCTGAAAAGTGTCGCTATATTATGCGATATTCAATAATTGTCAACCGGTATTCCCCAGCTGGCAGCTGTTCTATGTGATAGCGCCCTTGGCCGTCAGACAACACGCTAACCGTGATTCTGGTCTTGGTGTTCTGAGCTTGGACGAATGCGCTCTGAAAAGGCGCCCCATCCACGCCTTTTACTGTTCCAGTGATGGTTGCGCTATGGCAGACCGAACCAAGCAACAGGACCGCGGACATCAGCGGAAGAAATCTAAGTTGTAACCGCATGGTCTCTCCTGATTGACGATCTTTACGGTTGGAATATCTGTCACTGGCCCGGGCTGAGCACCCTTACACAGGCGAGGATTTTAGCACGACAGCGCGCACGTTCCTATCGCAGCGAATATTTGGTAGTGGGTAGTGACTCATTTTGAAATCTAAGGAACGGTTCCTCGGAAAAACCGCCCTCGTATCTACTTTACTTACCTGTAGTAACTTCATCACAACCTGCTATATAACCAAAAGATTGCAGACAACTGAAGTACTGAGATAGACCGATTCCAAGTTTTTGTGGCGCATTTATAAACCTTGCCCCTCGACGTATATCGAGGGTTTACGTTGTAGTACCGTGGGGACACGGAGAATCCCGCTGGACCCAGACCGAGTTTGGGAACAGGGCCGTCACTCTATTTTAACCCCTGTTTGTAATTTTGGGAGGCGTACCAATGGAGAATGCAGATTACGACTGTTGTCAGTGAACTAATTCAAGAAATGGCACTAGAAATGCTGACTAGAAGTGGAGTCGAGCAATCAAAGCTCGAACATCCGCAAGATGCTTCGGATAGTCAGCAAGATATTCCCCTACTTCACCCACAGCCAATGCTTCCCGTTCAACCAAAGCAGCTTCCATAGCGGCCACGTACTGCATTGTTTCCTCAATATGTTTGGTGATTGCGTATAGAGCGTCCCGAAGTTCTTGGTCTGTCATAGCATTAGCTCCCGTTTGAACATCTAATTCAACCTAACAAGATGCGCAAGTTTGAAAAATATGAAAAAGTCCATGAAAATACCGATTTTCAAGAAGTTTCGGACTCTATTGCTAGGATCGGGGATTGCCTTGCTGATCTTGAATCCACGACTCAAGCCGCGATATCTCGGCTTTTAGCCCAACGGTCTGAGATTCAAGCTTCTGGTAAACAACTAGCCATCCCGAGTTCTCGGCATCTAGAGATTCGTTCCTCGCTCGCTCGGTTACGAGAAGCTCTTTCAAATCCTCGACATGCTGACTGAGTGTTTTGACCATCTCCCAAAGGTCTTCTGTGGGCGGTAATTTGTCTGGCAAGTGGTTCTCCTTTCCATTAATTCGACATACTGAGATTTATATATTTTTCGATAACGGAGATATTTATGGGAGTTCCTAAGGAATCTTCTGTTTGTTTTAACCGGGCCGGGTACCAAGCAAAACTTAATCAATTTGGTTCTGATCTAGAAGCTTCTGGTGCTCAACTAGAAGTTCTTGGTGCTGCGTTTGGAGATTGTGATTGTCAGTTAGAAGCGTTTGGTGCCGATCTAGACAGTTTCGGTGCTCGTCTAGACATTTTTGGTGCCGATCTTGAAGAGTTTCGTAGTCAGTGCAAAGCTGCTGGTATCGAGCTTCGAGTGCCTCGTAACCCGCTACCTTCTGTTTAAGCTCTTCTATTTGTTTGGTCTCATCACTCATCGCTATCTCCTAGCTAGGCGGCCATCTTAGCATTCGTGTCCAGCAGCGCAATGATCTCTTCAATCTCCCAAACTTGGTCGGAAACGCCTGCTTCCATCGCGGGAGTGACCCGCAGAGTCTTATGAACTCGACAGAAGTTGTGTATTAGTCAAGAGAGATCCTTTGCAGTACGGGATGGATGATTCAACTCGCGGAGACGTTCTGCCGGAGTCTTTCCTTTAAGGGCGAGGTGCGGTCGATCCTCGTTGTACTCGGTTTCCCATCTCCTGAGCTTTCGAGCAAGATCTCTTTTATGCTTGAAATGCCTTCTCTGATAGAACTCTTCAGAATCGAAATTCTTCATGAATCAACCTCTCTGACCGTTTTGGACGGCGACGAGATCGTTTATTTGGCGCGATCCGCAACGAAACGCGTCATGTCTATAGGGCTTTCCGTTGGTAGCAGGCTGCCGAGCTACTGCACTTCAATGGGACGAGTGCTGCTCGCCGCATTGTCGGCCGAAGAATTTTCGAATTATCTTGATCGTGTTGTGCTCAAACCATTGACTCCCCATACGATCACAGACAAAACGCTCTTCGGCGACGTCATTGCGCAAGTCCGATTCGATGGCTACGCATTAATCGATGAAGAACTCGAACTCGGGCTTCGGTCGATCGCGGTTCAAGTTTCCACCGCACAAGGTATCGTGATTGCAGGGATGAACGTGGGCGTCCACGTCGCACGTGCCTCCACGGCCGATTTGGTTCACCGGGTGCTACCAATTCTTCGTAAAGGTGCCGCATCGCTCGGCCGGATGGTGGGGGCAACGCACAGTTGACCGAGCTTCGCATTTATCCAGGAAACGGAACAGCGTAAACCGCAATCGGCGAACTGAGCGCTAGGCGGCTGATCATTTGAAATCGTTTCGAACGATTTCGCCGCCCTTCATCACAAATTTCACCCGGGTAAGTTCTGTAATATCCTGAAGCGGGTTACCCGCCACCGCCACAATATCGGCGTACTTACCCTTTTCGGCTCTGCACAAGAATTCGTAAAAGCATGCAATTGGCGTGGGTTTCAGAATCCA
>PLXJ01000012.1 GCA_003151395.1 Actinomycetota bacterium
ACGGTATTCCAGGACTTGAAGAAGAACTCATAGCGCTTGCGCGAACGCTGCAAGAAAAAGCTGAAGTTAAAGGAGAGTCGACATGACATCTACCAACCTTGCCTATTTTTCCAATGGCGCGATCTATGCTTCGCTAATTATTTTCACAATTGCATTCTTTTCGCATGCGGTTGAAGTGTCTTGGTCTGTTAAGAATGTGGAAGCCAGTGACAAGACCGAATTTGATTTCTCAAAGACTCGGCAAGCTGGACGCATCGGCACTGCGATGATGATCCTTTGATTCTTTGTCTTTGGTGTGGCGGTTCTGACGCGAGGTCTTTCAGCTCATCGGGTGCCCTGGGGAAATATGTACGAATTCTCAATAACTGGAGCGCTGATGCTCACGGCTGCTTACCTTTTCGCCTTCGCTAAATATAAAGTGCGTCGGCTTGTGTTGCCTGTCTCGATCTGTGTTTTACTCACCCTCGGAACCGCATTTACCGTTCTATATAGACCTAGTGCGCCACTTGTGCCAGCTCTGAAATCTCCCTGGCTGGCCATCCATGTATTAGCCGCAATTATTTCTGGAGGAGTTTTCTTGGTTGCCAATTTAGTTGCCGCCACATTTTTATTGATGGAGCGGTATGAACTACGTGGTGGTCGTCCGGGGTGGGCTACGCGAATTCCATCTCTTGATAGTTTGGATCAACTTTCCTATCGGTTAATTGCCTTTGTATTTCCACTCTGGACCTTTGCCGTTATTGCTGGCGCAATCTGGGCCGAATCTGCGTGGGGTAAATATTGGGGTTGGGATCCAAAAGAGACGTGGGCATTTATTACCTGGGTTGCTTACGCCGCCTACCTACATGCCCGCGTCACAGTTGGTTGGAGAGGACGTCGAGCAGCATGGCTCTGTATATTTGCGGGATCAACATTCTTGTTTAACTATGTTTATGTAAATATTTGGGGGACAGGCTTACATACCTACTCTGGTTTGTAAGAGTTTCACAAGAATATTTAAGATACGGCCTAAACACACATTCATTTCCCGCCAGTTTGTATTAGCTCCGATGTCCTGTACCTCCAGTGTGCCTCGGTTCTGCATCTCCTGGCTGACCATAGGTAGTCCTTGGCGGTAAAATCTCGAGGAGCAATCGTTTTCCTGACATCTCTCCCTCTAGTTTCTCATTGGTCGTTTAGATCTACTTTGGCAGATCAAAAATCGGTTCCAGCTGTCTTGCACGTCGCTTCGGCTCATTCAGTCCTTGCAACATCGTGATGACTATTTGGTTATCCCCCTAATCGGGATCGCCGCCTTTATGGCAGTCGAGGACGTTGCCGGCTCGGTCGCACTGTTGGCTGTCGCGGGTCACATGGTCAGCGACGTCTGCGCAATCGCCGCTTCGCACTGGGCGATCGACCTGGCCGCGCGTCCAGCCTAGGGACCTGGACTTATGGTTGGAAGAGAACTAAGATTCTCCCTGCTGCCGGGAATGGCATCGGCCTGCTCGTTGTCAGTGGGTTCGTTACCTTCGAAGCGATCCGTTGCCTTATCGACCCGTCGCCAGTCACAGGTGTGGCACTTCTGCTAGTCGCACTTCTGGGCGTTGCGCTCAACATTATCGCGACTTTGGTTATCGGCAAGGTCAATAGATTCTTGCTCCATTGCTGAATGCGCAAGGCTTCCCGGTATTTCATTACCAAAAAACTTCTGAGCGATTGGGCATACTCAGTAAACTCTGAGGCAATACGCTCAATATTAGCCCGGTATCTGCTTGCTCCTTGCGAGATACCTTACGGTAACCTCACCCAATGACTCTTCGAGCGGCACTCAAACGCCCGACAGCCTGGGCCTTAGCATCGAGCTCAGTTGCTGCAATCTTGATAACACTCTCGCCCACTGCAGATGCCGCCCAATCCATCGCCGCGGTGCAAGCCCAGGTAACCTCGCTGCAGATCCAAGCCTCTGCAATTGCTGAAGCAGCGCAGCAGTCACAAGTAAACCTGATCGCTTTAACTCGCTCCTTGAACTCCGTTCAGGCACAGGACAGCGTTCAAACCGCCAGCCTTGCGGCACTTAAGCGATCAATTGGAGCTCTGGCCGCCGAGCAGTACAAGAATGGTTTTCTCGGGCAGGGAATGACCTTGATGTTCTCATCCGACCCTACTCAATACTTAAATAGCGCTCAATCCCTTAGTGTGGTCGAAACCCAGAACGCAATTCGCATGCGCAAGTTTGCCGCCGCAGATATCGCCTTGAAGAGCACCGCTCTGACTTTGCATCAGAAGGTCGCCCTCATCGCTGCAGCCAAAGCAAAATATCAAGCGCAAGAGGTGGCAGCCCAGGCGAAGTTAGCGCAAGCCCAAAAGCTCTTGGCTGGTCTGAGCAAGGCCGAGCGCGCCAGGCTAGCCGCGTTACAGGCCTCTGTCGATCGCTCTTTCCAAAAGAAATCCAGGGCACTGGCGAGGGGGAAGATTGCCGCAACCGGCGTCGGAGCTATCGCTCTTAAATACGCTCTGAAGCAACTCGGAAAGTCCTATGTTTTTGGCGCATCTGGGATCGCCTATTTTGATTGCTCAGGGTTAACCTTGCGAGCCTTTCAACAAGCCGGGATCTCAATTCCCCACTCTGCCGCCGCTCAAATTGCTTACGGAAAGTCGATTCCATATAACGCTATTAAGCCAGGGGATCTCGTCTTCTTCGGACAGCCGATCTCCCATGTTGGAATCTATTTCGGTGGAGGCCAGATGATTGACGCACCCCACACAGGTGCTCGAGTTCGTATTGAAAGTTTTGGACTTTGGTTCGGTTCAGACAAGTTTGTTGGCGCACGTCGTTTTTAAGGGCTGACCAATCTACGTTGCAAGTTGTTCCGCAACTCCTGGCCATGCACGGCAAGATCCTCGCACCTTCAGGCACTACAGAATTCGCGAGGCTCTTGCCGAGCATGGCAAATTAAATTTCTACAAGACCTCTTGCAACGCGTACTCTCGTCTGCGGTGAAAATGTCTTAATCTTCAATGAGTGTGACCTTCGAAAGTCAAAGTTTGCCTCGAAGCAAACCTAATTCTTTCCGACGAATTTCCGTTATCTTTGGATACTCCAGATTAAGCCCCTGGAACCAATCCAATACAACCTGGGAAACTATCAATCTGGCGTTCTTTTTATTATCTGCGGGAACTATGAACCAAGGCGAATGTTCTGAACTCGTTGCATTGAGGCAATCCTCGTACGCCTTCATATAACTTTCCCAAAAATCTCGATTGTAAAAATCGGAATTGTTGACTTTCCAGTTCTTCTCAACCGAATCAATCCGTTCACGCAACCGTTTTGCTTGTTCATCTTTGGATATGTGAAGAAAGATTTTGATTACATGAGTGCCATTGCGATGAAGATGTTCCTCAAAGTTGGAAATAGAACGATATCGATCCGTCCAAATGGTTTTCTCATCGAATAACTGTTCGGGAAGTTCTTGCTTTCGAAGTACGTCCGGGTACACACGAACGACGACTACCTCTTCGTAATATGACCGATTGTAGATTGCAATCTGCCCACGTTCTGGAAGATGGAGCGAAGTTCGCCAGAGGAAATCATGCTGAAGCTCCTCAGCGCTCGGCTCTTTGAAACTCCAAACCTTGACCCCTTGCGGATTTACACCAGACATGACATGTTGGATCGCGCCATCTTTGCCCGCGGTGTCCATACCTTGAAAGATCAGAAGCAGAGCACAGTGATTGGCGACGTAATGAAGACGTTGGAGAGAGGACAAGTCCTCGACATGGCTCTCAAGGATTTTCTTGTACTCTTTCTCGGATTCAAAGAGCCGTTCGATAGTGGTTGGTCGCTCCATTAAGTCGACCTTATCGTTGGGGCTTAGGCGGAAAATGTTGGAATCAATCTTCACTTCATTTCCTTTGCCGCATTTATGGTGGGCTTAGCCGACATCGGTAAGCGCAATCGCTTCAGCAACAAAGCATTAACGGCAACTATTACACTCGACCCGGACATAGAAAGCGCGGCAATTTCGGGCGTAAGTTTTATGCCGAATCCAGAATAGAAGACGCCAGCTGCGATCGGTAAAGCGATCGTGTTGTATCCGATAGCCCAACCGAGATTCTGTCGCATCTTGCGAAGCGTGCCTTTGCCGATACGCAGGGCGACAGGCACATCTAGTGGATCCGAACGCATTAGCACTACATCCGCCGTCTCTATTGCGACATCCGTCCCGGCGCCTATAGCAATGCCGAGGTCGGCCTGGGCTAGCGCCGGGGCGTCATTGACGCCATC
>PLXJ01000034.1 GCA_003151395.1 Actinomycetota bacterium
TCGGTATATTCTATTTCTGATGGATGGCGCCTCTTGCGTGGATAATAGCTAGCATGACAAAGGGCAATCGAAATCGAAACCAGCGGCAGCGTAATTCGTCCCGGCTGAGCGATCACAAGCGCCAAGGAAAGATACTCAAACCGCCGATGCGCACCCTGCCGTTGACGACTGTGCCATGGCTAAGAGATCTGTTTCCTGACATGCTTTGGATCTGTTATTTAATCGCGCACAACGGAGACAAGTCTGGAATGCTGCTTGCGGCGAACTTTATTGACTGCATTGAGGATGTGGTTAACACAGGCAAAGACCGGGTTGCTGAAGACGCATTCATGATCACGGGAAGTTTGACGTCGTTCGACCTTGTGCCTGAGAGTCAGCGATCCGAGGTTCTTCGTGAGCTGCGTAGTCGCGGGCTCTTTGAGGATGGCTTCCCGTGGATACTCGCTCGGGCGCTAGAGAAATACAGAGATGTACCAGGTCGATGGATGATTGATGGGTGGCGCGGTCACGAGCAGATTGTGCCGGCCTCCGCCCCTGAAGAGCATCTGCGACGGGTCATAGACGACGCATCCCACGGACAGAGCTCGACCGCGACGAAGGCCAAATTTCTCCTGCTTCGATCCTGGTTCAAACACGGCAAGATCCATATACCTCGCGAGATAGGCGAGGAGTACATGGACATCTTGCCGCGCTATCCCGACGAGATTACAGAAGAAGAGCGTCAGCGTGTTGAGCCATTTATGAGAGCAATGTTCATGGCGTTCGCGGGAGTTGGCGAGGATGACCCGCAGCGCATAGCCACAATTGACTGGGCGAAGGCATTCTGGCGTCAAAACTGGAAGCTGTACGAGTGTGAACTTCCCGTCGAAGGTGAGGAAGATAGCGACAAAGAGGCCAACGCCGAGGCGATTCGAGATTTGGGTCACGAGTGGCACAAGTCGTTTGACGCGACGGTAGAACGATTCCTCGCTGCAGCATCTGAAGCCGATCCAGATCTGTACAACTCGGACAGGCACGAAGTGCTCACGGGGATTATCTTTCGGTTGGTTCGCTTGGCTAGCGTGATGATTCAGACACCTCCTCTCTGGACCACTGAGCATGGGTCAGGGATCATGCGGTCTCTCGTTGAAGGCCAGATCGTCTTACGTTGGCTCATCAAACAAGACTCGCCCGAGCTCTACGGACGGTTCAAGGACTACGGCCGTGGACATTTGAAACTTCTAAAGTTGCACCTTGAGGAGTACCGCAACACGCTCGATGATGTGCCCGAGGAGATTGATGATCAGATTGAGTACCTCGACGCTCTTGTCAACCGCGACCTCATGGAAGAGTTTCAAGACATAAGCATCGAAGGCAACTTCGCTAGTGTCGATACTCGTAAGATGGCCGAACAAGTCGACATGATGCCGGATTACCGATTCGTATTTGCACCAGCGAGTTCAAGTGTCCACGGGGAGTGGGCATTCCTCGATCAATATATTCTCGCGACATGTCGAAACCCTCTGCATCGTTGGCATCGAATTCCTGACCCTCAAATGCGACTGCATCTCGGCCCGGATTTGGTCGAGTTGGCGCTGCGCCGCGTCTCATCTTTGGTTGATGACTATGAAGCAGCCATCCGGCCGACCTCCAGTCTTTGAAACTTTCGGGGGGNNAAGCACCAACTGACGAATCTATAAACAAATTTCTGGCGGCACAACGACGATAATTTATTTATCTTGACAATGTGAATCTCTCGTTTTAACACCACGGATAAGTAAATAGCGACGTACTGTTCCGGGAGATGCACCAACCCGATCTCCGACTGCAGCGAGCGACATTCCTGATTCATACAACATAAGCATTTCGTCAATGCACTCGCATCCTGGTGACTGTTGGCGCATCGTGACCCCCGCTTTCTTAAGACGTTTGGAAACTGTCTGTCGAGATATGCCGAAATCCTTGGCAAGTTGGTAGACGGTTGTGCCATTCTCATACTTATTAGCCATCAGTAGCGCTTGAGTTTCGGATAGTCGACGTTGACGTTGCTTTATTGGACCAGTTCGTTCATAATCGAAACTTGTAGTCTTGGGTTTTATCATCGGTTCGCCTCTGTTGAGCAGGATTGCCCATTTGTTTGTGTCAGCAGTGGACAGTGCCACCAGAAGTGTGGTATTAAAACTCGGGTATTTTCCTTCGGTAATTGCATTTGTTTGTATTAGCAATAGACAGGGACCCAAAAGTGTCTTATTAAAACTCTGACTTCAGAGATTTTTTATCAGGGTGAGTCAATCGTCTGAGAATAAACTTAAATATCATATTTTTGTTACCATGAATCATTACCACGCTACGACCCTCGCCGCATAGTTAAACCAAACAACGAACGGATAACCGTCCAGGTTTCTTGACACAGCTCAGTTATTTATAGGGGTTTCATAGTGGTCATAATGCTTTTGCAATGAGATAGTTGTTGCCGTAATTTTGACTTCAATGGTCTAAAGAAGTGCAAGAGCCAAAACTATCAAGAAGCCTACAAAGAAACCGGCTACTTCTATTGGTTCATCCGGTGATTCATGAGCTTCTACTAGGAGTTCTTCAGTGACCAAGTAGAGCAAGGCTGCTAAGCCAAAAGCCAAGACACCTTGATGCCAGGAACCATGCAAATGTGAGATTACGATAGCCCCGATAAAAGCCATCAAGGCCAAAATAATTCCAGGACTTGCAGCAATCCAGAAAGCCTTAGCGGCGTTAAAGTTCCGACTCCTACACGAAGCTACAAGCGCCAACCCGATAAAGAGCAGTTCGATGGTTAAGGCCAAGGTGAGTAAGCGTCCCGCGGCCAGCCCAATAGAGAAACCTAAACCTATAAGCAAACCATCAACTGCGACATCAATGCTCGTAGCGGCTACCATTGTGTGTAATGGACGTCCTTCTTCTTGCTCAATATGACGATGACCGGCTGTTTCATCTTCATCGCCATGGTAATGACCACCAAACAAGAAGTTAATTAAAAGAAGCAATCCAACTCCCAGCCCAAAGCCAATAATTGTAGCCAGAGGTTGCTTATCCCTCAGTAGCTCCGGCAAGAGTTCTACAGTTGCCGCAGCAAAGACCAAACCAGCAGCTATGTGTCGAATTAGAGATTTTATTTGAGATGAAGGATGAAAACGTAAAGCAATTAACGCACCAATCGCAGGAGCCAGTAACGGAAAGATGATGTATTTTGCGGTTTCTGTTAGTGCCCTACTCATATTGTAAGCAATTATACACTGCTGGCGGTTTGAGTTCGCTACTGATATTAGTAACAGCAATTAGGGTATTGATTGGAATAAGTTATCTGCCCAACCTTCTTCCTGTCCTTGAAGTTAATAATGGCGTTGCCAATGTCCATTTAGCGCTATCTACCATGTGAGTCTCTTATTTGAACATGGCGACCTTACTTTTATAATGCGGAAAATATTCTCTTCCTTAAAATTTCATCGGCGCCAAAGAGATCAAATGAGTGCTGCTTCTCAGGCCAGTAACTCAATTTCAAGTGTTAACAGTTTCAAAAGGGTTAGGCTGGTTCACACGATGCCACAGAGGCATCGGAAAGCAGGGATCAAAATGGATTGGTATGACAACGGTGGCGGAATGATGAATGGCTCGGGTTACGCCATATTTTGGATGGTTCTGATGGCGGTGTTCTTTGTATTGCTCGTCTGGTTAATCTTTCGGGTGGTTGATCACGGCGCACATTCAGATAGGCATCACGGGTCGGTTGTTGAATCGAAAGGTTTAAGTCCTGCAGTTGAACATTTGAATATGCGACTAGCCAAAGGTGAGGTTTCCGCGGAGGAATATGTCACTCTTAAGGGGCACCTTTTGAAATAGGTGTTTCCCTACTTTTGTAAATTAGATTGTTCGCATATCAAAAGGTGACTCGCATCTTTACGGAAGGCGAGTCACTTTTTGATAGAAAGGGCTGCGGAGCGAAACAACCGTTCGCGGGACAGGCGATCGCTTGCTGATCGTCAATCATAAGGCAGAGGTGCTAAACCAACTGCGCCTTCAGTATCTCAAATGAGATTGGCTCCTTTGCCTTCCCATTAGAATTCCATTCACTGGGAAAACCTAAGAAGTCTTGCGAAGTAAGCGGGACCAGGCCTACTTACCCGTGACCATAATACGATGCATTTCTTTAATCTCAGCGCTTTGCCCAGCGACGATATTTTTAGCCAAGGTGGCAACTTCGGCGTTCATGGATTTCATCAAGGGTGTCGCCATTGCAATTGCGCCTCGGTGGTGCGATGTCATATCGGCAAGATATAGGGCATCAAATTTCTTCCCATGGGCGGCTTTCAGCTCTGCCAATCCGGATGAGGACACCATTCCTTGCATAGCCGCAACCATCCCCGTCATCGCATTTGAAGGAATCCACTTTTTCATCTGAGCAATTTCTGGTGATTGTTCAGCAATAATTCTTGTTGCCAGCTTCTTCACGGCCGGATTACTGCCTTGCTTGAGCTCCAACCTAGAAATTAAAACCGCCTGTTGATGGTGGGGAATCATCATCTGGGCAAACATTACTGAGGGCGCATCATATGGACCCGAAGCTTGAGCCGGCATATTGAATACCGCTCCTAGAAGTAGTGCAACTGATAAATAAATAGGTGAACGTTTCATGCGAAGAGGGTTCCACAGTGCTGGAGTTCTTTCTACTTGAGTTTTTAGCAAGATTATGCGAAGAGGATCGGTGCCTAACTAACCTTTACGATTCCCATCATCCCTGCATCCTCGTGGTCGAGAATATGGCAGTGGTAGACGGTCGTGCCGGAAATGTCCTTGAAAGGAATTCGGATTTTGACTGTTGCACCCGAGGGAAGGTTCACGGTGTCATGCCAACCCTCAAGAAAGTTTCCACTTCCGTCATCCGCAACTTGAAATGGCCAAACATGTAGGTGGAAAGGATGATCCATAGAAGAATTATTTGAAATTTGCCACTCTTCTGTAGAGTTGAATTTAACTGTTTGGTCCACTCGGTTCGCGTCAAAGACTTTTCCGTCAAAAGTGAATGAAGCCTCATGAGCCATCCCCGACATCATGCCCATCCCCATGCCTAGGACTCGTATGGTCCTCGATTTATCCACTTTCCTTATGGGAGTAAAGGGAAGAAGCGCCGAGGCATTAATTTGTACCGAGGGAGATTTATAGGTGAACTTCGCTAGCGGTTGCTCCGCATTTTCCAATGTGTAAGCACCCGCTTTAGGTGCCAGAATTAAAATTTCCGTCCTTTGACCGGGAGTTAACGTCACGCTTGTAGTTTTATATGGGTTGGAGAGCCTTGAGCTATCGGATGAGAGTTGCCAAATTTGAGCGCCATTCATTGAGATAGTCTGATATTGCGAAACACATGAATTTACTATTCTAAGTCGTTCGGGTGCATTGCCTACTGCGATAAATTTTGGGACCAGGATTCCGTTAACCAAGGTATTAGGACCACTGCGACCATGCATTAGGTCCATCTGGGAAGTCGCTGCCACTGCCGAAGTTTTACCAATGCGAGGATCGGCCAACACGAGTGTGCGCTCTGTTGCATTCTTTATTACCGGTAAGGAGTCGAGTGCATCTTCGACAATTATTGCTCCAAACAATCCAGAAGCCACTTGCCCTGCTGTAAGTTCGTGGTGGTGTGGGTGATACCAAAATGTCCCACTTTTTTGCGTCATGGGAATCTTAATTGAGTAGTTGAAAGTTTCACCCGGCTTAATCATGAGTAGCGGGTTGTCACCATTTCCACTTGGTGAAGTATGTAGTCCATGAGTGTGAAGATTAGTTGGACTGCTCAATTTATTTACGAGTGATATTTGGAGAGTGTCACCCGGCTTAACTCTAAGGGTCGGGGCAGGGAATACTCCGTTATACGTCATGGCCCATCGGGTTGTGCTCCCGTATTTGATGAGTCTTTCATCCGCTATCAGTTTGAGTTTAAGTAGCCCATTAGCGGAAACCATTTCACTCGAGGAAGCTTGAGCCAATTCCGTGGTGATTAGCCAATCTGCGGCGATCAAGCTCCCGCCGGCTAGCGCACTGAGTTTTAGGAACTCTCTTCTCTCCATATGACCATTGTGCTCTTTGTGCTGGGTTGCCCTACCGTGTAAAGATGAATTGATTATGGGATTCTGCTCACACTTCCAACCTAAATCTTCCCGCAAAGGGAATTCAATGACTTCATAGACATTCCCCAAATTAGTTCTGTTTGGACCACAGCCGAATTTCAATCAATAGAGCACCTACTTCTTGAATTTAGAAAGCAGACTCTGCTTAGGCAAATACTTCCTCGGATCGGCAAGAAATGTCTCTTTGCAGCCAACCATGCAGAAATAGTAGATTTTGCCGCCAAAGTCACTTTGGGCCGCCGAGTTCGTGCTCTCAATTTTCATTTTGCAAACTGGGTCTTCAACTAGCATTTCTTTCTCGTTTCTTTAGGCGTTCACGGTTTCTTTAACTGCGACAACTCGTTTGATCCCTCACATCCCTAAAATGTAATTCGTGCCCACGAAATTCCCCACATATTTCGCAGGCGAGCCGTAACTAATCAAGGACACACCAGCCTTCCAAAGTCTAATTTTCAGGTTGAGCCTTTAGTATTTCCTCTTAGGGAGGTAAGTTCTGCGTCGTAATCGGATCCTTGTATTTGCGCTGGCAATTGCTTTAATGGGCAGCGCAACTCCCGCGTACGCAAAATCACCTAAACCCACTCTTGCCCAAATCCAAGCAGCAAAGGACGCTGAAACTGCAAAGCGCATTGCGGCAGATGCAGCTGCGGCGAAGTTGGCACAGGCAACTCAAACTCTCCATTCGCTAACAGCGGCAGCCGATGCTGCGCGAAATCACTATATTCAGGCTCAAAAAGAATTAGCTCTCTCGATCTCTACCTCGCAAACGGCCGCTCTGCATGCCCAATTAACTGCGGCGTCAGTGGATTCGACTCATCGCACAATAGGCAAACTGGCAGCCAATGCTTACATGATGGGCGGTGGGCTTACCAGCATTGAGCCTTTGCTCAGCGCGAGGGGCCCTCAAGATTTAGTTGATCGTCTTTCAACATTAAGTATTCTCGGTGCATACAATTCAACTGCATTGGATAGGTATAAGTCTGCTGAGATTGTTGCCGCCTCGGCAAAGCGCGTAGCCGATGTCGCTAAACTTAAACAACAGCAAGCCACCAATAAAGTTGCTTCAGCAAAAACCGTAGCCGATGATGCAAAGGCGGCTCAGCAGGCCGAAGTCGATCAGCTTCAAAAAGTCCAAGATAAATTAATGCGTGAGTTGGCGGGTGCTAAAAGAGTTCGAGTTACACTTGAGCAACAACGCCAGTTGGCACTTCTTGAAGAAGCAAATGCGAACAAAGCCGCTCAAACACCGGGGCAGAAAAGCATCTGGCCGGATCGTGGATTTAAAGGTCGCGCCTCATTCATCTCTACTGCGAGCCAACGTGCTGCGGCGGTTGCCTACGCCAAGATTCAAGTTCTTGCTCGAAAGCCCTATGTGTGGGGAGCGCAGGGACCGAATGCCTTTGATTGTTCAGGTCTCGTTTATGCGGCCTATAAATCTGCGGGGTTGGGCTGGCCCAACTGGAGTCGACTCAACGCGGCCCTTTATTCTGTAGCGACTATGCACGTGAAACTTACTGACCTAGTACCGGGTGATTTTCTCTTCTATTCCTTCGATGGAACGGTTGGCAGCATTCACCACATGTCGATTTATGCAGGAAATGGGATGATGTGGGAGGCAAATTCCACGAGGACCGGCCTACTTTATTCAAATATTTACAGCGTAAAGGGCATGATGCCATTTGGCGGTCGGGTCTAGTCTTTTCGGTATGTCGAATGCCGCCATCAACTCAGTGTTGGAGAATTCACAGCGCCTTCCCTTTCGAAC
>PLXJ01000036.1 GCA_003151395.1 Actinomycetota bacterium
ATAAGTTGACCCAAACTCCACCGCCGCACCTGAGCCTTGAACAAAGGCGAGCGGCCCTAGGGAAGGCAAAGCTCTCAAGACAAGATCGAGCTCAGGTTAAGAAAGCTATCGCTGAAGGCGCGATCACCATATTCGATGCCCTGAACGATCCCAGAGAATCGATTCGGCGAATGCGGGTCTATGACCTTTTGTCCTCACTTCCAGGTGTTGGGAAGGCACGGGCAACGCTCATAATGGAACGGCGTAGCATTTCACTCACCCGTCGGATAGGCGGTCTGGGTCAATTGCAACTCAAAGCCCTTGGAAAGGAATTAGCAGTGACCAAAGCTGAAACCAAGCGCGGAAATCTGGTTGTAATTTCCGGGCCAGGTGGGGTTGGAAAGAGCACCATCACCGCACAGTTGCGCAACGATCCTCGCTTTTGGATCAGCGTTTCAGCTACCACGAGGCAGCCGCGCGCCGGTGAGCGAGACGGTCTAGATTATTCTTTTTTTAGTGATCAGAAATTCCAGGAGATGATTGATTCGGGGGATTTCCTTGAATGGGCAGAGTTTGCTGGGAATCGTTATGGAACCCCAAAGGGACCGGTTGATGAATGGCGCGCTCTTGGAAAACACGTAATCCTTGAGATAGAGATAGATGGCGCGAGGCAAGTTCGCACTCGGGAACCAGGCGCAACCCTAATTTTCATAGCACCCCCTTCGTGGGATGAATTAGTAAGGCGTTTGGCGGGGAGAGGAACCGACTCTCCTGAGCGTAGAGCCTCCAGATTGGCGCTTGCCGAAGAGGAGATGGCCGCGGCCGGGGAGTTCGACGCGGTGTTAGTAAATGATCAGGTCGATGGGTTGATAGACCAACTGGTATCCTTAGCGACTGCTTAACTGACGAATTAATTGAACAATAAATGAATAGAGGGACATACATGTCTGCTGAACTCACCGATGGAATCACTCATCCTTCAATCGATGAACTTTTAGAGGCAGCGGGGTCTAAGTACAGCCTTGTTCTCTATGCGGCCAAGCGCGCCCGTCAGATTAACGCGTATTACTCTCAACTTGGCGAAGGCCTCTTGGAATATGTGGGACCACTTGTTGAGACTTATGTTCACGAAAAGCCGCTATCGATCGCTTTGCGTGAGATTAACGAGGGACTGCTCACCATCGAGAATCTTGAGCCGGTGGCAGAGCACTCAACCACAGAAGTTTCAGCTTAACTCCTCAAAATCAACCATCGGGCCCCATGTCTTCAAGGTCTCCGCAGGTGAAAGATGGCCGAGAAATAATACTTGGCGTTTGCGGGGGGATTTCCGCCTATAAATCCTGCGATTTATTGCGAAGGATGCAAGAGTTAGGTTTTTTGATCACCGTGGTGCCCACGCGCGCGAGTTTGAATTTTGTCGGAATCGCAACCTGGGAAGCGCTCTCTGGTCGCGAGGTGCCAGAAGATTTATGGAATAACGTCCACCAGGTTCCGCACATCGCGCTGGCTAAGCGTTCTTCCGCAATCGTCATTGCTCCCGCCACCGCAGATTTCATCGCCAAAATTGCTGCTGGGCTAGCCGAAGACTTGCTCTCGAATATTGTTCTTGCAGCGTCCGTTCCTATTGTCCTGGTGCCGGCCATGCACACCGAAATGTGGTTCAACCCGGCAACGGTTGCCAACATCCAAACGCTCAAGTCCCGCGGGTTGATCGTGGTTGAACCAGATTCTGGACGACTCACGGGCGAGGATGTGGGGGTAGGGCGTTACCCTGAAACGAGCAAGATCATCACGGCTCTTTCGACGGCGCTTGGCACAAAAAGTGATCTACTCGGCAAGCGAGTTCTCGTTAGCGCTGGTGGTACTCGGGAAGCGATAGACCCCATTAGATATATTGGTAATCACTCATCTGGAAAGCAGGGCTATGCCCTCGCTTATGCGGCTGCGGCCCGAGGGGCAGATGTAACCCTGGTCGCGGCGAACACCAACCTCCCGGATATTGAAGGCGTTTCAACTATTCATGTTACAACGGCGCTTCAAATGCAGGAGCAACTTGAAGCTCTTTTTGGGGCGACAGATATTCTCATCATGGCTGCCGCCGTTGCAGATGTGAGACCGGCTCATCCAAATAGTTTTAAGTTGGATAAAGTGAAGTTGGAATCCCTCGAATTAGTGAGCAATCCCGATATCACATCGACGCTGACCGAACGTAAAGGGAAGCAGATAGTCATAGGTTTTGCCGCACAGGCGAGTGAAGAATACGAATCCGGAATTGCCAAAGCGTCGGCGAAATTGCGAGCAAAAAACCTTGATTTAATCTACTTCAACGATGTTTCGGCTGGTGCAATCTTCGGTTCTGAGAATACTCAAGGGATCATATTGAGTGATAACGGAGTTGCCACGGAGTTTCCGGAAGGCACCAAGCTGACACTCGCCAACAAACTTCTAGATTTCGCCCTCGATAAGTTAGGTTAACCCAATGACTAAGCGACTATTTACCTCCGAGTCCGTTACAGAAGGACATCCAGACAAGATTGCTGACCAGATTTCAGATGCAATACTTGACTCGCTTCTAAGCCAAGATGCCAGAAGTCGTGTTGCCATTGAAACACTCATCACCACAGGTCAGGTACACATTGCTGGCGAAGTAACTACGAGTGGTTATGCAGATGTCATGAAGATTGTCCGCGATACCGTTTTAGAGATTGGATACGATTCTTCCGAAAAAGGTTTCGATGGTAACTCTTGTGGTGTTTCAATATCTATTGGCCAGCAATCTGGCGATATAGCCCAGGGCGTTAATTCGGCCTTTGAACAACGTGTTTCCGCCTCAATCGATCCTCTTGATCTTCAAGGAGCAGGGGATCAAGGGTTGATGTTTGGCTATGCATGTGATGACACTGCCGAACTCATGCCACTACCAATTTCACTCGCTCATCAACTCTCCATGCAACTTTCAAAAGTTCGTAAATCAGGTGAATTATCATATTTGCGTCCGGATGGGAAGACTCAAGTCACCATTGAATATGACGGCGACAAGGCTCTTGCACTTAATACCATCGTTATCTCATCACAACATTCAGCAGAGGTTGATATAGAGAAGACGCTTGCGCCTGATGTGAAACTCCTAGTTATTGACCCTGTAATAGCCAATTTATCGATCGAACATGCAAATGTTCGAATATTAATCAATCCAACTGGTCGTTTTGTAACAGGAGGACCGATGGGTGATGCTGGACTTACGGGAAGAAAAATCATCGTAGATACTTACGGTGGTATGGCTCGCCACGGTGGAGGAGCGTTCTCCGGCAAAGACCCGTCAAAAGTCGATCGATCTGCGGCTTATGCCATGCGCTGGGTTGCAAAAAATGTTGTTGCATCTGGGCTTGCAACTCGTTGTGAAGTTCAAGTTGCTTATGCCATCGGCAAGGCACAGCCCGTTGGGCTATTTGTGGAATGTTTTGGAACCCACAAAGTGCCCGTCCTGCAAATCGAAGCTGCAATTGAGGCAGTCTTTGACTTACGCCCGGCTGCACTCATTCGAGATATGAATTTACTCCGCCCTATCTATCAACAGACAGCGAGTTACGGTCACTTCGGTCGAGAACTTCCAGATTTCACTTGGGAGAAGTGTGATCGAAGTGCTGCTTTGCAAAAAGCCATCCAAGGTTAGATCAAAGTGGCTGAAGTAAAGCCACTTAGGTTGCGACGAGAGAAGGTGCAAGGAGTTCGCGCAAGAGCACTCGTTGAGCCCTACGCTCGGGTCTTAGTTGACCATCAGATATTTCATCTCGAACATACTTTTGATTATTTAGTTCCAGAAGAATTCACTGATAGCGCGATTCCGGGCGCACTCGTAGAAGTGGAAATTGGTCATACTTTAACGAAGGGAATTCTCCTCTCGCGGTTAGATCAAAGTTCCACACATGGAGAACTCAAGCAAATTCTTAAAGTTCTCACAATTGAGCCGTACGTCTTGCGTGAGCAACTGGAAACGATCGAAGAAGCGGCAAGTCGATACGGTGCCAGCCCTTGGGATTTCATTCGCAATTGTGTTCCACCATTCTCTAAGGCGGGGGAGCGGAAATATCTGGAAACGAGTGATACTAAAGATGATTTCACTGCAGAGAATTATGACTCACTTTTACCCATCTCCCTTCAAAACAAGTTGCGTTCGTCTGAACCGCTGATTTGTGCCATCGAGACACCAGTCGCAACACCGTACTGGCGACTAATCGTGGCAGTGGCACTGGAACGAGCCCTAGTCGGTGACATTTTGGTATTAGCACCAAATGAACGTGAGGTCGAACTTCTCAATCAAGAATTCATTGCGAGGGGTACGATTCCAATAGTCATCGAAACAACCGCGGGGAAAAGTAATAGATACTTTAACTATCTCCGAACGCGTGAAAACGGCCGTAAAATTATTTTAGGAACTAGAAGTTCAGCACTATTGCCTCTCTCCGCAAATGCCACAGTAGTAGTGCAGGATGATGTTGATGAATCGCATTATGAACGAAGCGCTCCAACGTGGAACACCCGTGACTTAGTTCAATTCCGCGAAGCCCGCCAATCTGTAATTTATATGAGTTCAACTATTAGTTTAGAAATTGCCTCGCGAATAACGGCGGGCACGATTCCGCTATTCAGATTTCCTGAGACTGAGCGAATTAAGCTTCGATCTTCCACGCATGATCAACACCAAGACTACTTTTCAGTCATCAGCGAAGGTTTAAAGCGCGGTTCCGTTCTTATCAGCGTGGGAGCAACACGTTATGTCACTTCTTTCTCATGCCAGAAGTGCAGGAATATCGCCCTCTGTCCATGTGGCGGGAAATTGTATTTTCCTGCACGGGCAGTTAATCCAAGTTGCGCCACTTGCGCAACGCTCTTTATTGGATGGAAGTGTTCTTGGTGTCACGAAAGCAAGCCAAGAATATTGAAAAGTGGCGTCGAGAGGAGAGCGGAGGAGTTTGGAAGGGCATTCCCCAATCACAGTGTGATTAGCTCATCTTCGCAAAACTCAATTTCGTTACTTCCAGAAGGAAGGCACTTGGTGCTAAGCACTCCGGGCGTCGAACCACGAGGAACATACACCGCTCAAATTTTCTTGGACCTGGAAGGACGACTCCTTCGAACCACACTTCGAGCCACAGAAGAACTCAGGCTCCACATACTTAGAACTCTATCCATGCTCCATCCCGCTGGCGAAGTCTACCTTGCGCTTCGCCCCGCTGAAGGATTTCTCCAATCTCTATTGCGTAGAAACACTTTGGATACTATACAACGTGAAATTACCGAGCGAGATGGAGTATCGCTACCACCAAATTTCTTTTGTGCACTGGTGTCCGGTGATGAAGTTACGGCAGTTATCCCGATCGTTACTGCGCTGAGTGAAATTGAAATAATTGGTCCTTTTGTAAGAAATGGGAAGAAAACGATTCTGATTAAAATCCCGGCAGCGCAATCCACGGAGCTCGTTCAACTTTTGAGTCAGATTAATAGGGTGCAAAGTATGCGTAAAGAACCGCTTTTAAACTATCGATTGAACCCGTATTCTTTGAATTGAGCAGGTGGCTAGTAGACTAATCGTATGTCCATTCAGCCGATTCGCTTATTTGGGGATCCTGTTTTGACAACTCCTGCCGCTCTGGTGGATACCTTTGATCGCGAACTTCGACGACTCGTAAAGGATCTGATTGATACGATGAATGATGCGCCGGGCGCAGGTCTAGCGGCCCCTCAGATCGGCGTTCCGCTTCGCGTTTTTGTCTGGGATGTAGATGACGAAGTGGGCCACCTGATCAATCCCACACTCTCTCTCAGCATCGAACTGCAAGATGGGGAGGAAGGATGCCTCTCCTTTCCGGATCTTCGTTATGACACGCCTCGATCGCTACATGTTGTTGCAAGTGGAATGAATATGCATGGCGAACCCATAACAATTGAGGGGTCAGAATATTTAGCTCGAGCGATTCAACACGAAACAGATCATCTTGATGGAATTCTATTTATCGACCGAATGCCAACGGAGACTCGTAAGTTAGCTATGAAAGAGATTCGAGAGAGTGAGTGGTTCGGATCGGCTATAGCGCACGGAAGAGAGCCTGTCATCAAAGTTTCACCCCACAGCACTCGTGGCCTAGGAATATAGGTAATTTTGCAAATCTCAGTAGCTTCCTCATCTCATCTAGCGATACCCCTTGTTGAAGCAGTACTCGCTTCAGAGCACACCTTGGCTTCTATTATTACGACTCCCGATCAGAAAGTTGGACGAGGGCAGGTCGCGATGGCGACGGAATTGGCTGTCTGGGGTGAAGAGAGGGGATACCTGGTTGCAAAGCCTTTCGATACCCCCACACTGAACCAGCATCTGCTAGCGGCGCAACCACAATTGATTCTTACCCTCTCATACGGTCGAATGATCCCTGTAGAGGTTTTACATGGCCCGCGCTTCGGGTGGTTAAATGTGCACTTCTCTCTACTTCCGCGTTGGCGTGGAGCCGCGCCTGTTCAGTGGGCAATTTTAGAAGGTGACGCAAATACCGGTATCTCTATTTTTAAGTTAGATAAGGGGATGGATACCGGCCCAATTTTCTACCAAGAAGAGGTCGAGATTGGTCATTCCGATACGACCAATGATCTTTTGGAGCGAATGAGCCACCTTGCCGGAAACCGAATAATGGATGTAGTTGCCAATATCCGGAAAGGAATTAAGCCAACTTCGCAACCAAATTCCGGAGTAACCCTCGCTCCAAAAATTTCTAAGGAGATGGCCAAGATATCTTGGAATGGTGGGGCCGACGCAATTTTGAGGAGAGTTCGTGCGCTCGAAGATCGTCCTGGCACTTGGTCGACGTTTAGAGGTGAACGTATCGGAATTCATAAAATTTCGGAGTCCCTCCTCCCAAATGCTTTACAAAAAGTGGGGGAGATCGCCCTTGTTGACGGTTCGCTCCTCATTCGATGCGAAGATAGCACGCTTGAAATTTCTGAAGTTACTCCGGCCGGTAAGAAGCGCATGACAGGAAGCGATTTCGCGCGTGGAGCCCGATTACTTGCAGGAGAGCGTTTCGAGTAGTGGCAAATATTGGAAAAAAACCGCGGCCAGAACCGGCACGACTCCTCGTATTTAATTTACTCACTCAGGTTAATCGTCAAGGGGCATACGCAAATTTACGTTTGCCTGAACTCCTTTCAGAATCAAAATTAGAGGAGCGCGATCGAGCTTTTGCGACCGAACTTGGTTATGGAACCCTCCGCATGCAAGGACTTCACGATGCGCTCATTAGGCGCCATATTGATCGCCCTTTTGAAGAGATTGATGCAAGCATTGTCGATCTACTTCGGATGGGGATTCACCAAGTCACTCAAATGCGTGTTCCTGATCACGCAGCCGTCGGTGAGACGGTAGAGGTCGCTCGGGCAATCATTGGGGAGGCTAAAGCGAGCTACGTGAATGCGCTGCTTCGTAAGGCTACAGCCGACACCAATTTTTTCACGGATATCTCTCAAATTGACGACGCCAAAACCCGGTTGGCAGCAATGTATTCGCATCCAGAGTGGGAGGTAGCAGCCTTCTTCGATCAGCTCCAAGATTGGGCAGAGGTCGAGAAATTACTGCAGGCAAATAACATCCCGGTTAAACCGCACCTCATTGCCTGGCCAGGGCGAAGTACCGTTGAAGAATTGATTGAAGAGGGTGGTTCGACTCTAGAGTGGACCTCCTTTGGAGTTCTCTCAGCCAAAATGCCTGGAGCCTACGCAGCGATAAAGGAGAGGCGCGCCGGAGTGCAAGACCGCGGATCTCAACTGGTTTCACAAATTTTTCTTAACACTTCAACTGGTAAACCAGCTCTCACCTGGCTAGATATGTGTGCTGGCCCAGGGGGCAAAGCATCCGCACTTTTTACCTATCTTGCGCAAGAGAGGGTGGAGGATACATTTACTGCGAATGAGCCAAGTGAACATCGAGCACGGTTGGTTTCACAGGTTATCCCTGCGGAGTGCGTCATTAGTTATCCGGGGCAAGAATTACCCAGTCACGGTCTGAAATACGATCGTATCTTGATCGATGCCCCGTGCACCGGCCTGGGAGCGCTCCGAAGAAGACCCGAGGCCCGTTGGAGACGGACACCTCAGGACCTCAAAGAATTGGTAATGACGCAACGCCAATTATTAGAAAGTGGGTTCTCCCTCTTAAATCCTGAGGGGATGCTCGCATATGTAACTTGTTCGCCGCATGTTCTGGAGACCAAAGCCCAAGTTCTAGAGGTGCTGCACCGAAACAAAGAGGTGGAACTGCTCAGCATCAAGCCATATTTACCACCAGGTATTCCAGAACGAGTCGTAACCAACGACGGTTCGTTGCAACTTTGGACACATCGAGATGACGCCGATTCCATGTATATGGCACTTTTCACCCGCAGAAAGTAGTTGGATAAAGTATCCCCATGGCCGTCCGAATCTGTCCAAGCATTCTAAATGCGGATCACACTCGGCTTTTTGAGGAAATTGACCAAGTAGCGACTGCCGACCTATTGCATCTGGATGTTATGGATAATCTATTTGTTCCTAATCAGACATTTTCGCTCGAGCAATGCCGAGAAATAATTGCTCATTCCGTGATTCCAGTCGATTCTCACCTGATGATTGCCGATCCCGATGAAAAAGCCATTCTTTACGCGCAAGCAGGAAGCGCTAGCGTCACCTTTCATTTTGAAGCGAGTTCCAATCCAGCGGCGACGATCCGTCAATTACGAGGAGCTGGAGTTCGAGTTGGACTCGCTGTTAAACCGAGTACCGATTTTGAATCCATTGAAGAGTATCTCGATGATATCGACATGCTTCTGATCATGACAGTAGAACCCGGCTTTGGCGGTCAGTCTTTTATGATCGACCAATTGCCAAAGATCACGCAGGCAAGAGATGCAATTTCCAAAATGGTCATGAGAGCTCCTTGGTTGCAAGTAGATGGCGGTATCTCGCTAGAAACCATTGCAGTTGCAGCTAATGCGGGTGCCGATACTTTCGTCGCGGGCAGTGCGATCTACAAATCGGGAGACCCCGAATTAGCTATCCGGCAATTACGGGAACTGGCAGTGCGATGAATTACCAAGAGAAGTTTCTACTTCGCGCGATCGAATTATCAGAGTCCGGACTTGGTTTAACTTTTCCGAACCCGATCGTTGGGGCAGTTATTGTCGATCAAAACGGCGAAGTGATTGGCGAGGGTTTTCATGCGGGAGGCGATCACGCCGAAATCGTGGCCATCAACAACGCAAAATCCGCGGGGAACTCTCTGAACGGTGCAGCGTTATATTGTTCTTTAGAACCTTGCAATCATTTCGGCAAAACTCCGCCTTGCTCAGAAGCGATCATCGAATCCGGGATCGCCGAGGTCTATTTTGCGCTTTCTGACCCAAATCCCATTGCGGCGGGTGGGGCAAGCACGCTACTTGAGGCAGGTGTGAAAGTTGAAGGTGATTTACTCATTGATGATGCGAAATATTCGAATAGAGCCTGGCTAACAAAAGTGGNNAGGTTTAGATCGACCGCGAATCACGGTGAAAATTGCCCAGACTCTTGATGGAAAAATTGCTGCGAGCGATGGCCAATCTAAATGGATCACTAATGAGAGTTCTAGAACTCATGCAAAACAGTTGCGTCAAGGTTTCGATGCGATTTGTATCGGTACAGCAACAGCGCTAGCTGACAACCCGACACTTCGCGGGACCGCACGAAACCCAAAACGATTTGTCATTGGGAATCGTGAACTTCCGACACTGGCTCTTAACGACGATGAGGGGTTTGAACAGCTCAAAACGCACGACCTGGAGGCAGTTATCGCCTTATTCAAAACACGCGGATTCAATTCGGTACTTCTCGAAGGAGGGTCCACGCTGGTTTCGGCCGCGCTGCGAGCGAAAATAGTTGATGAAATTCACCTTTATCAAGCAGGAACGATCATGGGTAGTGGCAAACCAGCGGTCGATATCCCTGAGTTCACGAATTTTTCACAGCAACTACACTACGAGATCACGGCATTATCAATCATTGAGGGCGATATCTTCGCTATCTACTTTAAGAAGGATGTTGACTAGTGTTTACCGGACTTATTGAGGCCATTGGGGAGATCACTCGCGTAGATCATACGAGTGATGCGTTAACTCTGACGATTAAAACTCCGGCCAGTTATTCCGGGTTTGTGCACGGTGAATCCATAAATGTGGATGGAGTATGTCTTACAGTCATATCTTCGAGTGACAATTCATTTTCCGTCGATGTCATGAGAGAAACTCTCAAAGTGACTTCGTTAAAAAGCGTGACCGTCGGCAAGAGAGTCAATTTGGAACGCGCCTTAATGGTGGGTGGTCGCCTTGGTGGACACTACGTGCAAGGGCATGTAGATACCGTAGGAAAATTGGAAGTTAGAAAGCCCGGGGAAAAGTGGGAGTATTTCACTTTCACCATTCCAAAAGAGTTCACAACCTACATAGTGAAGCGTGGTTCGATCGCTATTCAAGGCGTTTCCTTAACAGTTGTTAATGTTTCTAAACGGCATATAACCGTCTCCTTGATTCCCGAAACACTTCGAGCAACGACTTTATCTTCGTTGCAACTGGGCGACGACGTGAATTTTGAGGTCGATATTTTGGCAAAATATGTTGAAAAAGCGCTAGGGAAGTCTAAATGACTTTACGCCGTGCTCTCGCGGAACTTCAGGCAGGAAGATTTCTGCTGGTCACGGATGATCCAACTCGTGAAAATGAAGGTGACCTTATTCTCGCCGCGGAATTTGCTACCGAAGAAAAAATAGGGTTTATGGTCCGCCATACTTCTGGAATTATTTGTGTGGCTCTCACTCCGCAAGCAACTGATCAATTCGATCTGCCACCAATGGTGCTTCGCAATGAAGACCATAAAGAAACGGCTTTCACCGTTTCCGTCGATAAACGGATAGGAAGCACAACTGGGATCTCTCCTGCTGAGAGAGCTGCCACGATAGTCGCCCTTTCAGATCCGGAGGCTACCCCAGAAACCTTCACTCGCCCCGGCCACGTCTTTCCTTTGCGCGCCCATTCACTCGGGTTAGCCGGCAGGCAAGGGCATACTGAGGCGGCAATTGATTTAATGCGAATGGCCAATTTACGCCCCGCTGGAGTGTTAAGTGAATTGGTCGGAGACCACGGCGAAGTACTCAAAGGGGAGAAACTCAACGCCTTCGCGGTTCTTCACGATATCTACCAAATTTCAATCTCCGAGATACTTAAAGAGATGCCGATGCTTCCGTCGATGGAACGCCAAATGCTCGCGCTGGCTAGCGCACTCCTCCCACGCGGGAATAATGATTGGAAAATTCGCGTCTACCGGGGCTCGCAAGGTGAGAGCCATATAGCTATGATCCTCGGCGAATTAACTGGATTTGTTCTTACTCGAATCCATTCCGAGTGTCGGACGGGGGATGTGTTTTCTTCGGCCAGATGCGATTGCGGTGCCCAATTGCATGAAGCCTTGGCTCGAATCGAAGAAAATGGAAATGGGTTGATCGTTTACCTTGATGGGCATGAAGGCCGGGGAATTGGTCTCGTGAATAAAATCAAGGCCTATGCGTTGCAAGACGAGGGATTTGACACAATTGCAGCCAATCTGGAACTAGGGCTTCCAGTAGATGCACGAAAGTGGGAGGACTCAATCGGCATTCTCAAAGACCTGGGGGTCTTGAAAGTCGATCTCATGTCGCACAATCCGCTTAAATCCAATGCGTTAACGGCTGCAGGCATTGAAACTACGATTGCCACCACTAAAACTCACCTGACCGATCAAAATCGAGGCTATCTCACTACTAAGAGATCAGAATTGGGACACGACCTAGAAATATAGGGACATTTAAGGATATTTAGTCATATTTATTAGGTGTGTAAACTTCACAGTGGAGCAAAGAGCGATCTCCTTTCTTAGGAGTCTTAGGAGTCTTAGGAGTGTTCATGAGCGGTGAAGGAAGTCCAATAGGCGAGTTATCGCACTCTCTCGGACCAAAATCTGCAAAGGGCAGAAAGATCGCCGTAATCGCCGCCAGTTGGCATGGTGAAATCGTGGAAGTCATGGTTGAACGATCGCTTTCAGAGTTGACGCGTTTAGGCGTAAAAAAAGTGGACGTATTTCGAGTTCCAGGATCTTTTGAAATTCCGGTCATGGCAGCTAACCTCATCCATAGTTACGATGGATTGATCACTTTAGGTCTAGTGCTTCGCGGTGAAACCGCCCATTTTGAATATGTGTGTTCCGGGGTCACTCAAGGGATCACTCAATTAGCAGTGACGAGCAAGAAGCCAATTGCATTTGGCGTACTGATGTGCGAAACGCTGGCCCAAGCTATTGCAAGAAGTGGAGTTGAGGGGGCAGCGGAAGATAAGGGAGTTGAGTGTGCACAGGCGGTAATTGCCACCTTGATTGCCATCGATTCAATTAAGGTTTCCTCATGAAGAATTTTGACGAATTGTGGAGTGAACTCTTGCACATTGCAAGCACCAGACCTGATGAATCTGGGACCGTCAAGGCTCTAGATGACGGCATTCACTCAATGGGTAAAAAGATCATCGAGGAGGCCGGTGAGGTTTGGCTCGCGGCGGAACACGAAAGCAATGAAGCGCTAGCCCTTGAAATTTCACAACTTCTCTATCGACTTCAGGTCCTTATGCTTGCCCGTGGAATATCGCCTAATGATATTTATAAAGTTCTCTAAGAGATAACGAGGATTCCAAATGCTTAAAGTCGCAATTCCAAATAAGGGATCCTTATCCGATTCATCAGTAGCAATGCTGAGGGAGGCGGGCTACCGACAACGTACGGATCCTCGGGATCTCACCTTGATCGATATTGAAAATGATATCGAGTTCTATTATTTGCGACCTCGAGATATCGCTCTCTACGTAGCAAGCGGAGAGTTAGAAGTTGGAATCACAGGGAGGGATTTACTCATCGATAGCGGCGCCGGTGCCGAAGAGATCCTTGCTCTAGATTTTGGTAAGAGCACTTTTCGTTTTGCAGCACCACTCGGAACAACGCTTTCGGAGTCAGATCTAGCCGGTAAGCGAGTTGCCACCGCCTATCCAGGATTAGTTGCCGCCCACTTTGCAAAATCTGGTATTTCAGTCGATGTGGTGCGGTTAGATGGCGCAGTAGAAAGTTCAGTTCGCCTCGGGGTTGCTGATGCAATTGCAGATGTGGTTTCAACTGGGGGAACGCTACGCCAAGCCGGTTTAGCAATCTTTGGTGAGCCAATCCTCAATAGCGAAGCAATTCTCATAGAACGTCCGACGACCACTCGTTCAGACGAGGTTGACACCCTGCTTCGCCGACTTCAAGGCGTAGTAATCGCGCGGCAATACGTATTAGTAGATTATGACGTTCAATCCCAATTTCTCGACGCAGCGTGCGCATTAACACCTGGGATTGAATCTCCAACAATTTCACCACTACAAAGAAGTGATTGGAATGCCGTGCGTGCCATGGTAAAGCGGAGCGATATAAATCGAATTATGGACGACCTATGGAGAGTCGGAGCACGTGGAATTCTGGTCACAGATATTCATGCTTGTCGCTTATAAAATATTGTAGCGGTAACTTCTTTCAGATTCCCATCAATCGTACAACTCCCGCAAGATCCCCGTCATCAATCGCACAATTAGCCGCAGCCTTAACCACCGGCTTTGCATTGAAAGCGATGCTTAGTCCTGAAATTTCCATCATTCCCAGGTCATTAGCACCATCACCCACGGCTACCGTACTCGTCAGGGGAATATTCAATTCATTTGCGAGCTCACGGAGGTAGTCCGCCTTAGCCGCTCTATCAATGATGGGACTAATAGCTTTTCCAGTTAAGGCCCCCTCACTTACTTCAAGAACATTAGCTCTGAAGTAATCAATATTCGCATTCTCCAGAATCGGTCGGATTACGTTTTCAAATCCTCCAGAAACGATTGCGACTTTGTGCCCAAGGGAATGCAAAGTGTCAACCATCTCTGATGCACCTTTGGAGAGCGAAATCTCACTTCTTACTTGTTCAAAAACGGAAATCGGCAGGCCGCGTAATAACTCAACCCTTTCGATCAGCGATTGTCGAAAATCAATCTCACCGGCCATGGTGCGTTCGGTTATAGCTGCAACTTGGATACCTGCGCCCGCATAGTTCGCCAGCAAATCAATTACTTCCTGTTGAATAAAAGTGGAGTCCATATCGAGCAGAACCAGCCTCATCGGTTGGGTCACTCTTCAGAGGTCAAATCGGAAAAATCAAGGGCAACATCGATTCCTGAGTTTTGGCTAAATTCATTGATATCACTACTAATTGCGTTTGCGTGCGCCGGGTCAAAAGCAATAAGGAGCCCGAGAATGAGTCGACCCCGAAGCGCGATTCGCTGGACTTCCAATATTTCAAGGGTGAAAGGCGCTAAAACTTCTCTCAGCGATTCTTCGATCCCTTCCTTATCGGGGGCGGAGAGCAATACAAGTCCAGTGATCTGATTTTGTGCAGGAGGCATATGGCGAAGATTAGCCTGTAACAGGCGGAGAGAAGGTATCTTTTACCCTTGTGAGCATTGAGAGCATTGTGAGCATGGAGAACCTAGTGTTAGATCTTCGAGATGTCTCGGTAGTTCGGGACCAAACAACGATTTTAGGCCCGCTCTCATGGAAAGTTGTTTCAGGCGAGCGGTGGGTAGTGCTCGGTCCAAATGGGGCTGGCAAGAGCACGCTCTTCGCTTTGGCTGGATCACTGATACATCCCACTCGTGGAGATCTCACGATTCTGGATGCCCAAATGGGACGCACGGATGTCTTTGAGTTACGGCCTCGGATCGGATTGACCTCAAATGCGATTGTTGATTTAATTCCGGAAAATGAGATCGTCATCGACGTGGTGATGACTGCTGCTTATGCCATCGCGGGCCGCTGGAACGAGAGCTATGACTTATGGGATGAATCAAGGGCTCTTAGCTTGCTCACCATCCTTGGAGTGCGTGAACTCAAGGATCGGACCTTTGGAACTTTGAGTGAGGGCGAGAAGAAACGGACGCTTATAGCTCGCGCGCTCATGCCGAACCCAGAACTCCTTCTCTTGGATGAACCAGCGGCAGGCCTAGATCTCGGAGGTCGAGAGGATCTGTTGCGTAGATTGAATTCTTTAGCCCTTGATCCCTTGAGTCCTTCAACAATTATTATCACGCACCACGTCGAGGAAATACCCCGGGGGACTACGCATTGCCTGTTACTGAGTGACGGATTAGTAGTAGCGCAAGGTCCACTTGGCCAAGTCTTGACCGCTACAAATCTATCGATGGCTTATGACATCGAAATTGAACTGAATGAAACCGATGGCCGGTACTTCGCCAGAGCGACCAATAGATAGGGGAGCGCATGTTTCACTTTACATTTCTGCAGGCAACGGTAACGGGACTAATACAGGGGATTACTGAGTTATTCCCAATTTCCAGCCTCGGACATTCGGTATTAGTACCTGCCTGGTTGGGTGGGTCTTGGAGAGCATTTTCAGAGACTCCTCAATACCTATTGGTCGCAGTAGCTTTTCACCTCGCCAGTGCGATCGCACTTTTTATCGTTTTTGCTCCGCGTTGGATTGAAATACTCAAATCCGTTATCGGTTGGAGAAAGAACTCGCCTGCTTTCCGGATTTTTTGGTTACTAGTATTAGGAACAATTCCAGTCGCACTCATCGGCTTTGCTTTCAATAATTTCTTCCAGCGGAATTTCCAAAAACCACTTAGTTCCGCGATCTTTCTTACCATAAATGGTTTGATTCTTCTCGGCGTTGAACGACTCACATCTCATCGCCACGCGCACTCGGTACCAGCTGATGAGAATCTAGCAATTGTTGAGCGAGTCTCTCCCGGTCAAGCGGTAGTGATAGGAGTGGGGCAGAGCGCCGCGCTATTCGCCGGCATTAGCCGCTTTGGAGTCACAGTTTCCTTTGGAATGTTGCGCGGCCTTTCTCGTTCTGTCGCTGCGGATTTCGCTTTCCTTATGTCCTTCCCAGTTATTTTGGGCGCATCTNNTCATTTTTGGCGCAGGAATCGCCTTTCTGGCAACTATATTTAGTGTGAAAGTTCTGACCCGTTGGTTCAAAACAAATTCACTCAAACCTTTTGCTTATTACTGTTTATTGGTCGGAGTAATTTCTGTTATTAAATTTGGTTTCTTTAATTAGCCTTGAGTGAACTATTTTAAAATGTTGAGGCATCGATTACGAAGCGATACTTAACATCACTTGCGACTGTTCGATCATATGCAGTGTTGATGTAGTCAGCAGTGATAACTTCAACATCACTCAAAATATTATGAACGGCGCAGAATTCAAGCATCTCTTGAATCTCAGGTAGTCCGCCTATCATTGAACCTGAGAGTGAACGGCGAAGGCGCACCATCGAAAACGCGTCAACTTCGTATGGTTTGCCTGGCAGCCCAATGACAACCAAAGTACCGTTGAGGTTAAGTAGTTCTAAATATTCATTGATATCGAGTTCAGCAGAGACGGTGTTTAAGATTAAATCAAAGCTTTCTTTAATTGGGGCAAAGTCTGCTGGGTCTTTAGTGACAACAAAGTGTTTTGCGCCCATCCGCTTGGCATCGGCCTCCTTCTCGGCTGAATGTGAGAAAACGGTGACTTCTGCCCCCATAGCAGCAGCAAATTTGACCCCCATATGGCCGAGTCCACCCAAGCCAATTACTCCCACTTTTGTCCCCGCCCCCGCGCCCCAGTGGCGAAGCGGAGAATAAAGGGTTATTCCAGCGCATAAGAGCGGGGCCACTCCTGACATCTCTAAAGATTCCGGGATCTTAAGGGCATAATCCTGATCAATGACAAATTTATTTGAGTAGCCACCCAACGCAACGGTTGTCCCGTCTCGCTCGTAGCCGTTGTAGGTACCTGTCATGCCATTTAGACAATACTGCTGTTCTCCATCAAGACAGTTTTTGCAGATACGACATGAGTCAATAAATACTCCAACGCCTGCTCGGTCTCCAATCTTGAACTTTGTAACAGATGGACCTACCTCTGTGACGATTCCAACAATTTCGTGCCCGGGAACCATAGGGAAAATGGACTCACCCCATTCATCGCGGGCTTGGTGAATATCTGAATGGCAGATACCTGCGAAAGTGATCGTGAGGGCTATATCTGCCGCGCGAAGCTCACGACGCTCAAATTTGTAGGGTTGAAGGGGAGCTTTTGCATGCATAGCAACATATCCACGAGATTCCATGGGCGAAAAACTACCTTACTTGTGTCCGAGAAGGGAGTTGAACCCTCAAGCCCTTGCGGGCACTAACACCTCAAGCTAGCGCGTCTGCCAATTCCGCCACCCGGACAGGTGCAGCCTTGCCGTTTTGAGGCAGTGACTGAGAGAGCAAGGATACCAACAGATTCTTGGTCAAGATGCCATCACTACGGCAGAATGGAGAGATGGATAATAGTCAGTTGCTCGCGCTTGAAGATGATTGCGTTCAAATACTGCAGGAATTAATTCGAATCCCAAGCGTAAATTATGGCGAAGGCAAGGGAGACGAAGAGGCGGTCGCTCACTATGTGGTGGGCAAACTAGCAGAAGTTGGCATCGACGCTGAACTAGTTGAAACGGGACCAAAGCGTTTTAACGTGGTTGCTCGGATCGCTGGTCGCGATACACAACGCCCTGGATTGGTTGTCCACGGACATTTGGATGTCGTACCTGCCAATGCGGCAGATTGGAGTTTCGACCCATTCTGTGGAGATATAAAGGACGGTTACATCCTCGGTCGAGGAGCTGTCGATATGAAAGATGGCGATGCGATGTTTCTATCCATCGTTCGTTCCTGGGCAAAAACTGGCTATCTCCCTCCTCGCAATATTCTCTTGATCTTTTTTGCGGACGAGGAAGCTGGAAGCACCTTTGGCTCCCGTTGGTTGGTAAAGAATCGTCCTGAGATTTTTGTTGGTTACTCGGAGGCCATCTCGGAAGTTGGAGGGTTCTCGGTAACAATAACTGGGGGACATCGCTTGTATTTCATAGAGACCGCTGAAAAAGGGATTCAATGGCTGGAAATTACAACACATGGAACTGCCGGTCACGGTTCCTTTATTAACCAAGACAATTCTGTTACTAAGTTGTCGCGCGTAATCTCTCGTATTGGTTCCCACATCTGGCCACAACGCGAAACTGCTACAGGTGCCAAATTTTTTGGAAAGATTGCGGAGCTAACGGGCGAAAAATACGATCCCGCTAACGCCGCCGACTTGTTAAAACACATTGGAGGGGCCGCTCGCATGATGGGTGCGACGGTTCAAAATACGGCGAATCCTTCGATGCTCAACGCGGGATATAAAGCCAATGTTATTCCTGGCTCTGCCACGGCAGTTGTTGATGGTCGATTCTTACCCGGTTTCGAGCACGAGTTGGAGGAGACAATCCGTCAGCTTGTTGGAGATGAAGCAGAAATCAAGGTTCTAGTGCGTGATAAAGCGCTTGAAGTAGATTTCTCCGGTCCACTGGTCGAAGCCATGAGCGCCGCCATCCTCTCACAGGATCCAGAGGGTGTTCCTGTCCCGTATCTCATGAGTGGTGGAACAGATAATAAGGCGCTCAGCGACCTTGGCATAGTCGGGTATGGTTTTAGCCCGCTGCGTTTACCTGCGGACTTAGATTTCTTTGCGCTCTTTCATGGAGTTGATGAGCGAGTCCCGGTAGAAGGAGTCAAATTTGGCGTCCGAGCTCTGGTTAACTTTTTCGAAAATTGCTAAATTAGTTTTGGAGAAGAGATTTCATCTAGCGCTTCGCGAACTTGCAAGGGAATTTCAATCTCTTCCACCGAAAGTGCGCCGCGGAGCTGCGCACCGGTTCTTGCACCAACAATTGCACTAGCCACAGAAGGTTGATCGCGCACCCAACAGAGCGCGACTTCAGTCGGAGAATAACCCAATCCTTCGGCCGCAATACTCACTGCATCCACAATGGAACGCGAGCGATGTTCCAAATAAGGTGCGATAAAACCCGAAAAATGCGGGCTCGCTCCGCGCGAATCCGATGGAATGCCCGAACGATATTTCCCTGTTAAAACTCCTCGTCCAAGCGGAGACCACACCAAGACACCAACACCAACTTCGGAGGCGGCCGGTAACACTTCAGCCTCGACCCCGCGATTGAGTAGCGAGTATTCAGATTGGATGGAAGTAAGTGAAACCTTTCCGAAATACGGATTTTGAATGGTCGCCGCACGCGCCAGTTGCCAAGCGGCAAAGTTTGAAACTCCGACATATCGAACTCGTCCACTAGAAACCGCGTAGTCCAAGGCGGAGAGTGTTTCTTCAAGCGGTGTCTCCGCATCCCACTGATGGACCTGCCACAGATCCAGGTAATCGACCCCTAAACGCTCAAGTGAAGCGTCGAGGTCCGCCAGGAGGGAGGCGCGCGAATTATTTATGCTTCGTTCTCCTGTTTTAAATGAAATACCCGCTTTCGAAGCAATCGTCACTTCATCGCGAGAGACCATCGTTCCCAGAAATCCTCCTATGACTCTCTCTGAATCACCGTCGCCATAGACCGCGGCGGTGTCAATGAAGGAGCCTCCCGCATCTAGGTAAATTCGGAGTTGGTTGGCTGCTTCGTGCTCATCGGTATCTCGACCCCAAGTCATTGTCCCAAGTCCGATCCGAGAAACTTTGAGACCAGAGTGTCCGAGGGTTCGTTTTTCCATGAGGCGACCTTAGCAACCCCGCTTGAAATTTCTCGGTAACCTAACCCCATGGCCAAAAACTTAACATGTGAAGTTGTTTTGGTCCGTCACGCCCATTCAACGGCCAATCTCAAAGGTGTTTTGGCGGGGAGGAACAACCGCATTGGATTATCTCCACGGGGCAAAACTGAAGCTCTGGCCCTGGGCGATCGACTTTTAGAGACGCGCTTCGATGCGATTTATGCCTCACCTCTCAAGCGTTGTCAAGACACTCTCTCACCCCTCCTGGCAAAAACCGGTCAGAAAGTCGAACTCCGAGAAGAATTTATCGAGATGGAGTATGGCTCTTGGTCAGGTAAACCTTTGCGCCTGCTTTCTAAAACTCCGTTGTGGAAATTAATTCAGTCCAGGCCAAGTACCGTTCGTTTTCCAGGCGGTGAAAGCTTCCTAGAAATGTCCGTTCGCGCAAATCAGGCCGTTCTCAAAGCTGCAATTGGAAAAGAACGGATCGCCATTGTTACCCACGGGGACGTTATTAAGGCGATTGTTGCCTTTCATCTGGGAATGTCCCTGGATTCTTTCCAACGTATTTCTATCGATCCAGCTTCTATAACAATTTTAAGAGTTCCAACTTCGCAAGTCACCCTTCTGAACTCAACTTCTCACTTAAATCACGAAAACGCGAACAATAAATCAAAACGAGACAAGTACACACTCGGTGGGGGACAAGGGACGATATGAGTCGAATTATCTACAACCACGATGATGTCACGCGGTGCATTATTGGAACCGTCGGGCTACCCGGGGAGAGACAGTTTTTTCTGCAAATCGTGTCGGATCAAGCAACGACCTGCGTTGCAATTGAGAAGACACAGGCGATGGCTCTTTCCGAACGTTTACGATTGATGATGCGAGAGCTGCGACGAAACCACTTAGCAAGTTTGGACGAACTCAACATCGTTCTCCAACGTGATGATTCCGCATTGGAATTTCCGATTACAGAGGATTTTAGAGTGGGCGTTATTGGAATCACTTGGGAGCAGGATACCCAGCGAATATTGATCGAGGCACAGTCGGTAGGAGATGAATCCATCACCGAGTTGCTCGATGAGGATGAAGCGATCTTGATAGAGGATGCACCGGACCTACTTTCATTTAAGTTACGCATCCATCAGGCTAGGGCATTTTGCGACCGTACGGATTCCATAGTGGCAGCTGGTCGACAACCCTGTCCATTCTGCGGATTACCCGTAGATCCAAGCGGACACTTATGTCCTCGTGCAAATGGTCATCGGCGTTGATATCAACCGAGGAGGTGATAGCGCGGGGGATCCTTAGCGTTGAAGGACGATTTGTCGACGCTTCCAATGCCACGTTATACGCAGTGGTCGCTTTAGGCGAGCAATCCATCCCTGTCATCTACAAACCAATCGCGGGGGAGCGACCGTTGTGGGATTTTCCAGATGGCAACCTCGCTAATAGAGAGTTAGCAACATATTTATTCTCAGAAGCTCTGGGATTGGATATCGTTCCGTACACCATGTTGCGAGAAGGTCCTTTTGGCGCGGGGATGGTCCAGCAATGGATTGATATTGATAAGGAAGTAGATGTCATTGATTTAGCCAGTAGCAATCATCCAAAAATACGTGAAATTGCACTTTTTGATGCCATCATCAATAACACGGATAGAAAATACGGGCATATTCTTCCGACGGAAAATGGAGAGATTTATGGCTGCGATCATGGCGTCACATTTCATGAAGATCCAAAGTTACGGACAGTAATTTGGCAATTTGCTTCTCATGAATTCACGGCACCGGAGCTTGATTTGCTAACTCACGCGCAGAGCGCGGCGGAGGATGTGGCGGCTCCGTTCATATCTCCGGCAGAAACCTCCGCCTTACTCGCTCGCATCGCGCAATTGCAAGAGACCGCCAAATTCCCAGAACCTAGTGAGGACTGGCCACCCGTCCCGTGGCCCCCTTTTTAGATAATCTAAGCCCCTCATGAAGATCCTCTCCTCGCCCTGGCCAAACCCTTTCTTACCAGCAATGTCAGCTAATTTTCCTTTGCTTAGATTGAAGGGAACCGCGGGTGGTTTTAATGTTGCCCCTGAGAACCCCTTGAGGATGTATGTGTGTGGCATTACTCCTTACGACGCAACGCACCTAGGCCATGCAGCGACCTACCTCACCTTTGACCTGATTAATCGTTATCAACGATTGAGCGGGGGTCAGGTTAATTTCGTCGAAAATATTACGGATATTGATGAGCCACTCCTTGAGCGGGCAAAGAGGGATTCAACCGATTGGCGATCTTTGGCGCAACAAGAAACCGATCTTTTTACAGAGGATATGTCAGCGCTCCGGCTCTTCGCTCCCGATTGGTTTGTTCCAGCGACGCAGGCGATGGACTTGGTGGATAGCGCCATTACGGCAATGGATCTGAATGGCTTTGTCTATAAGTTAGAGAACGATCTCTATTTCAGGACCTCGAGGTTTCTCGATGAACTCCCATGCCCGGAGGATGAAGCAATTGAGTTCTTCTCCGAACGTGGAGGTGATCCAATGAGATTTGGTAAAGAGCACCCACTCGATTCTGTTCTATGGATCGCCAATCGAGATGGCGAGCCTGGTTGGGATTCAAGTCATGGATTTGGAAGACCGGGTTGGCATATTGAATGCGCGGTGATTAGTTTGCGTTATTTAGTGGGTGCAGATTTCATTCACGGCGATTCAACACGTCCTGAACTCATTGATATCCAAGGCGGCGGAAGTGATTTAATCTTTCCGCATCACTTTATGTCTGCCGTTCAAGCCCGGGCTATGACAGGACAACGATTTTCACGCGGTTATGTTCATACCGGCATGATCGGCCTTGATGGCGAAAAGATGAGTAAGAGCAAGGGCAACTTAGTATTCGTCTCGAAGTTAATTGCTGATGGGGTCGACCCGATGATCATTAGATACGCCCTGCTCAAAGATCACTATTCCACTGATCGAATGTGGAGTGATCAACTCTTGGCGAGCGCAGAGGCTGATGTACTTCGCATCCGTCAAGCACTCTCTCGGAATGAAGTCGCACCTACTGTTACGACGGTTGAAAGAATGATTGCAGCTATTGGAGATGATCTCGATACGCCAACCGCAATTGATGCGCTCATGCAATGGGTAGGCGACACTGAATTGGGTAGCACCGGCGGTTCAACGGGTGAAATCTCTCGAGCGTTAGACAGCGTTTTGGGTCTAGCCTTCTAGGCTAAACTCCCCACCTTATGAAAAAGAGTTCCCTACTTCGCCTTGCCCTGAGTACTCGTACCGTCATCGCTGACGGAGCGATGGGAACCATGCTCCAAGCGGCTAACCCAACTCTTGAAGACTTCCAGGGTCACGAGGGTTGCAATGAAATTCTTAACATTTCTAGGCCAGATATCGTCAAGGCAATACATCGGGAGTACCTAGATGTTGGCGTTGATGCCATCGAGACCAATACCTTCGGCGCAAATTTCGCAAACTTGGCCGAATACGGAATAGAAGATCGAATCTATGAATTAGCCTTTGCCGGAGCTGTGCTTGCACGCGAAGTGGCGGACGAGTATTCGTTACCAGAAAAGCCCAGATTCGTCTTAGGGTCACTCGGGCCTGGAACCAAATTGCCGACTTTGGGCCACACCGACTACCAAAAGTTAAAGGATGCGTATGCGACTGCATCACGGGGATTGGTAGACGGTGGATGCGACGCACTTCTCATAGAGACTACGCAGGATCTTTTGCAAGCCAAAGCCGCTGTAAATGGCGCCCGAATCGCAATTGATAATTCTGAGCGCGACATTGTCCTCATAGTTCAAGTCACCGTGGAAACCACCGGAACCATGTTGCTCGGTTCTGAAATCGGTGCAGCACTTAACGCGCTAGAACCGCTGGGCGTAGATGTGATCGGTTTGAATTGTGCCACCGGACCCGCGGAGATGAGCGAACATTTACGCGCACTATCTCAAGGGGCAACTTCTCAAATTTCCGTGATGCCTAATGCTGGATTGCCTCTGCTCGGAGAGCACGGTGCGGTTTACCCGCTTACCGGTCCCGAACTAGCAAAATATCTTGAAGAGTTTAGAAAGAGTTACGGGGTTTCACTCGTGGGTGGCTGCTGCGGTACCACGCCCGCCCATCTCAAAGAGGTCGTCGAACTCCTCGGGGGAACAGAAGTTGCGACGAGAGAGCCACACTTGGAACGTGGAGCGAGTTCTCTCTATCAATTTGTACCATTCCGACAAGATAGCTCTTACCTCTCCATTGGTGAACGTACTAATGCAAATGGATCACGCGCCTTTCGAGATGCGCTACTCAAAGAAGATTGGCAGTCATGTATAGAAATTGCCCGTGATCAAATACGAGATGGCGCGCACTTGCTCGACCTATCCGTCGATTACGTCGGTAGAGATGGCGTCAAGGATATGCAAGAACTTGCATCACGACTGGCCACCTCATCGACGCTACCAATTGTTCTGGATTCAACAGAACCCGCAGTTATCAAGGCTGGATTAGAACTCCTTGGAGGCCGAAGCATTATTAACTCCGTCAACTATGAAGATGGTGACGGTCCGACTTCGCGTTTCGCGCGCATTATGCCTCTTGTAAAAGAGCATGGAGCAGCTGTTGTTGCGCTGACGATTGACGAAGAAGGTCAGGCGCGCAACGCTGAATGGAAATTACGAGTCGCAACGCGACTCATTGAAGATTTAACGACCAACTGGGGGATGAATATTGGCGATATTCTCATCGATTGCCTCACCTTTCCAATTGCGACCGGCCAAGAGGAAACTCGTAGGGATGGACTTGAAACAATCAACTCCATCCGTGAATTGAAGGTTCGGTATCCTGATGTTCAAACCACCCTCGGAGTGAGCAACGTATCCTTTGGACTAAATCCGGCCTCGCGAATAGTTCTCAATTCAGTCTTTCTTTCGGAGTGCGTGAAGGCAGGCTTGGATTCTGCGATTGTTCATCCCTCAAAAATTATGCCTACCGCTCGAATTGATACCCAGACTCTAGAAGTAACGTTGGATCTGATTTATGACCGTCGGAGTTATGATTCCACGGGTGAGTGCACATATGACCCATTAACCAAGTTTCTAGAACTATTTGAAGGTGTTGAAGTCACTTCTACTAAAGTTAGTCGTGCTGCAGAATTGGCAGCGCTCCCATTAGCGCAGCGACTCGAACGAAGAATTATTGATGGTGAGAAGGTTGGTCTAGAACCAGACCTACTCGAAGCCCTTTCCACAGGAATTAAGGCGCTTGCGATCATTAATGACCACCTCCTATCTGGAATGAAAGTCGTAGGGGAGCGCTTTGGTAAAGGTGAGATGCAATTGCCATTTGTGTTACAGAGCGCTGAAGTCATGAAACAAGCGGTCGCAATTTTAGAACCTCATATGGAGAAGAGTGATGATGAGGGTCGCGGCAAAATCCTTCTTGCAACCGTTAAAGGGGATGTCCACGATATTGGAAAAAATTTGGTAGACATCATCTTGTCTAACAACGGTTACTCAACCGTCAACATCGGGATCAAGCAAACGATCAATCAAATTATTGATGCCGCGACACTCAATGACGTGGATGTCGTGGGAATGAGCGGGTTGTTAGTTAAATCCACTGTAATCATGAAAGAGAATCTGCAGGAGTTAGATTTAAGAGGGCTCTCTGCACGCTGGCCAGTTATCCTAGGTGGCGCGGCACTTACGCGCTCCTTCGTCGAAGAAGATCTTTCTAATATTTTTCCCGGAACGGTTCGTTATGCAAAAGACGCCTTTGAAGGTTTAAGACTCATGGATGCCATGATTAACGTGAAGCGCGGAGTTGAAGGCGCCGAGTTGCCTGCACTCAAAGAGCGCCGCACCCCACGCACCAGATCTGGGCAGAGCGATGTTATCGATACCGAACGTTCCGATGTGATCGCGAATAACAAGGTTCCACAACCTCCATTCTGGGGTTCTCGAATTGTTAAAGGAATCTCTCTTGGTGATTACCTCCCGATGTTAGATGAACGCGCTTTATTTATGGGACAGTGGGGTCTTAAGGGAGCCCGCGGCGAGTACGAGAAGATGGTCGAAACCGAAGGCCGTCCGCAGTTACGAGCCTTGCTTAATCAGGTCCAAACTCACGGTTGGTTAAATGCCGCGGTTGTTTATGGATACTTTCCTTGTTATAGCGAGGGCAACGATCTGGTGATCTTGCACCATGAAGGAGAATCAAAAGGGCTAGAAAGGGTTCGTTTCTCCTTTCCACGACAGCGCCGAGATCGCAGATTATGCTTGAGCGACTTCTTCCGCGCGAAAGACTCTGGAGAAATTGATACGGTCGCATTTCATGTCGTGACCATGGGTCAAAGCGTCAGCGAAGCGACGGCACAACTATTTGCCAACAACCACTACCGCGAATATTTAGAACTCCACGGACTCTCGGTGCAACTTACGGAGGCACTGGCGGAGCACTGGCACGCGCGAATCCGACAGGAGTTATCCGTTGGAGATGAAGATGCGAACGATATTTCCTCGATTCTGGATCAAGGTTACCGTGGCTCACGCTATTCATTCGGCTATCCAGCCTGTCCCGATATTGAACAGCAGGTCCAGTTGTGTGAGTTGCTCGAGCCAGAACGAATTGGTGTAGTTCTCTCCGAAGAATTTCAATTGCATCCAGAGCAATCAACTAGTGCAATTATCGTTCATCACCCCGAAGCGAAATACTTTAACGCGGTATGACCAATCAAAATATGCAAGCCGTACTCTTCGATATGGATGGAACCCTCATCAATTCAGAACCATATTGGTTGATTGCAGAGCGAGAACTCATGTCGCGTTTTGACCACCGCTGGAGCGATGAGGATCAGGCGTACTGCATTGGGGGACCGTTACCCAAAGTAGGGGCATACATGTCGAAACTTGCTGCAGGTGCCGCTGATGCTTACTTCTTCGAAACCGAACTCGTTCGCATGGTGGCGGAACAATTTTCCAAAGGACTCGAATTCATGCCCGGAGCGGAAGAGTTAGTCCACGATTTGATTGCGAATGAGGTTCCAATCGCATTGGTCTCCGCTAGTCCTCGGCTTCTCGTTGATAGCGCGATAGCCCTGCTTCCGGCAGGTACCTTTGTTTCAAGTGTTTCAAACCAAGATGTGCACACCAGCAAACCTGATCCGGAAAGTTATTTTTTAGCAGCTGCGAATCTAAATGTTGAAATCAAGCAATGCTTGGTCCTGGAGGATTCAAAGACTGGGATTGATGCGGGACTTTCAAGCGGCGCCGTTGTGATAGGAATTCCGCACATAATTTCCTATCCTCCCTCCAAGCGGCTTCATTTGCGTCGAGATCTAGTTGGACTAACTACGGCAGATATCAGGGATATTTTTCACTCCAAGAGTCAAGAGGCAAGCTAATGAATCCAGATTTCGATTATGGCGATCGCGTCCAGTTGACTGACGCCAAAGGAAAGTTGCATACGATTACGTTGAAACCTGGTGGCGAGTGGCATACGCATAAGGGATGGTTAATACATGATCAAATTGTTGGAATTCCGCAAGGCTCTGTTGTGGAGACTACTGCTGGGCTGAAGTTCCTAGCATTTAAGCCACTTCTGGGAGATTACGTACTATCGATGCCACGTGGCGCCACGATTGTCTATCCCAAAGATGCCGCTCTCATAATTGGTTTTGCTGATGTAGCTCCTGGTCTACGCGTTTTGGAAGCTGGAGTAGGTTCTGGAGCGCTAACGATTTCACTCCTACGCGCCGTCGGATCGACGGGGGCTGTCGACTCTTTTGAAAGACGCGCCGAGTTCGGTGAAATTGCTACTCGTAACGTTACAGAGTATTTCAAGGGCAAACCCGATAACTGGTCGCTCACCCTTGGCTCAGTTCAAGATAAAGCGATTGATGTTAAGTACGATCGAATTATTCTGGACATGCTTGCGCCATGGGAATGCGTAAAGCTAGCCGATGATGTGCTTCATCCCGGGGGAGTGTTACTCGCATATGTCGCAACTACAACTCAGTTGTCGGCAATGGCTGAGGCAATAAAAGAGTCGAGCCGATTTACCGAACCAGAAAGTAGCGAGGCCCTCATACGTCAGTGGCACCACGAAGGGCTGGCGGTACGTCCAGTTCATCGGATGATTGGTCATACCGGATTTCTCATTCAAGCGCGCCGATTAGCGCCAGGGGTCATCGCACCATTGCGCCGGCGACGCCCTTCAAAGGGCTCTTATGGTTTGCCGGAAGATGAGAGCGTTATTTAACTGCCAATAGATCCACTACAAAGATCAGAGTTTCATTTGGCCCAATAGGACCGCTACCTGCAGGTCCATAGGCGAGAGCGGGTGGAATAACCAGTAAACGACGGCCGCCAACTTTCATTCCTGGCAGGCCTTGTTGCCAACCTGGGATAACGCCGGTTAATGGAGCGGTAAAACCTGATGGCCAAGAACTTTGAAGAACTTTTCCAGATTTCCATGACATGAGTACATATTGTGCCGTCACGGTTGAAGTTGAAAGAGCAGTTTGGCCCGTGCCGACAATGATGTCTTTTGAAACCAAAGAAACAGGAGCTGTTCCTGAGGGTGCACCGATAACTGGAGCCGCTCCAGCATTTGCCGATACGGATGGAAGTCCAGCTGCAGTCATAAGTCCTCCTGTTGATGTCTTTGGCGAAGAATTGGAGCTGTGCCAGACTACGCCAACACCAATACCTGCCGCCAACAGGATTGCGACGGCAACAACTGCACCTTTGCCCTTAAAGAAATTCATCAAACTCCTCCTTCGAGAAATCGGTCCTGAAATCAGGTGGCGATACTAGCAAACGCATAGAGTTAGCGTGTGTCTGACCAGAAAACTGAACGAATAATCAATCTAACAATGGCTCTGCTTGCGACTAGGCGATTTCTCAGCAAATCGGAGATTTTCACCAGCGTCGCTGGCTATTCCGGCACAACCGAAGCAAAAGAGCGAATGTTTGAACGGGACAAAGACGACCTCCGTACCCTAGGCATTGTTATCGAAGTTGGATCTTATGACCCGCTTTTTGACGACGAACCGGGGTATCGAATTCTTGAAAATAATTATGAGTTTGAGATCGGAGAATTGACCGCGCAAGAGATTGCCTACCTATCACTCGCAGCTGGCATCTGGAGAAATCAACTATTTTCCGCCAGTGGTTCGCAAGCTTTGGTAAAGATTGATGCACTTGGCGGAACAGCACAACGAGAGGATTTCGGGCAAGCAACTTTATCTCTTGAAAATGAAACTCCCCTTTTCCCCTCACTCTGGGAAGCAATCACGCAAAGTCAAACAATCTCATTTTCCTATCGAAGTAAAAATTTTTCGGAACGTAAAATAGCTCCTTATGGATTGACGCTTTGGCATGGCTCTTGGTACCTAGTTGGCCTTGATCTTGCGAAAGCAGAGATTCGGGTTTTCAAAGTGGCCCGAATTTCGTCAGAGATCAATTTTACTAGTAAGCCAAATTCCTTCACGATACCCGATGATTTTTCCATTGAGGATCACTTAATCATGCTCGCACCCGAGCCTGAAACACTTTTTGTTGCTCGAGCCCGAGTGGGACGTTGTAATAGCCTTCGATCAAGTGCTTCCATCACAAATATTGACGGCGAATGGGATCGAATTTCCTTCCATCTTGGGGGAGATTGGCTAGAAAAAATACTCTGGTTTAGCGAGGATATTATTCTTGAGTCACCAGAGGACCGAGTTCTTGAGCTAATACAAGTGTTGCGGAGCAAAAGTGAGTGAGAGCGCGCTCGATCGCGTCGCTCGAGCACTAGATCTCATCCCATTCATTTCTCGGAATCCAGGTTTGTCGGTTGTGCAACTTGCCGAGAGATTTAATTCATCCCCGGCACAAATTTCAAAGGATCTCTCACTTTTACATATGTGCGGATTGCCTGGTTACTCTCATTTAGAGCTCCTAGATATTGACTACGAAGATCCTAATTATGTTTCAGTAACCGAAGCGCAAGTTTTGGATAAACCACGTTCCCTTACCCAGGTAGAGGCCATGACGTTAGTCCTAGGATTGCAATTGCTCACCGAACTCACTTCTGATTCAGCGGAACGCTCAACCATTACACATTTGCAAGAACGAATTTCCGCAAAATATGGAGCCAGTCTCTCTTCGCACATTAGCATTTCGGATGCAGTGGTTGAGTCACCTTTAGCGGCCCAGATAGCCCTGGCTATATCAACAGATCGAAAAATCAATTTGAAATATAACTCCGCTTCAAGTGACTCCATTACTTCTCGGGAGGTCTTCCCGATACAAATTTTTTATGGCAACGGAATTGCATATCTCCGTGCGATTGCTGTTGATATTTCATTAGAACGCACTTTTAGAATGGATAGAATTACTGATCTCGCACTCGGCGAAAGAGCCCCAGAATTTGTAGCGAAACTATCTCAGATAGCTGTACCTGAAGAGGAGGTTCAAATTGAGATTTCCATGGGAGTCGATGGCTATTTTTTCATCGAGAGACATAACGAAATTGTTACTTCCAGCGTGGAATCGGAGGGTCGTTTCAGAATCTTGCTAAGCGTCAGCGCGGGAGAGTGGCTCACGCGCACCTTGCTAGCCTGGCCCACCAAGATAGAGATATCAGAACCTGCATCGCTCAGAGAAACCATTCAGGATAGAATCGCAGGCGTTCTTGCGAATTACCAGTAGTATTGCATCACCTCGAGATTGGAAGATAAATGGGAGACCTTAAGCCGTGGCATATCGTCATAATCGTTCTTGTTTTTGTAGTCCTCTTTGGAGCAAAGCGCCTCCCAGATTCAGCCAAATCAGTCGCAAAATCACTTCGCATATTCAAGGATGAGTTAAAGCCTGCCGAAGAGAAGAAGACTGATGACGGTTCTTCTTCCACGCCAATCAACTAGGAACTAGTTTAGTGGCCACTCAAGATAGTGGTCGGATGCCGCTGTTGGAGCACTTTCGAGAGCTTCGCAAGCGAGTAGTCCGTTCTGCCCTATCAATTGCCATCTTTGGGTCGCTAGGCTGGATTTTCTATTCAAAAATTGTCAGAATCCTCACCAAACCGGTCTGCGATCTGTCTCGTGCCACCTCAACTCCACATCACTGCGGTGTTCTCTATATCGATGGAGTGCTTGGTCCCCTTAACTTGCAGATAAGCGTTGCCATAGTCACGGGAGTAATACTCTCTTCTCCAATCTGGTTGTATCAATTGTGGGCCTTTGTCTCACCCGCGCTGCATGCTCGCGAAAGAAAATACTCAATTCTCTTTATTGCCTTTGCAACTCCATTTTTTGTCATGGGGGCAGCGCTTGCATACTGGATTCTGCCACTTGCCATCAAGGTCCTTTTAGGATTCACGCCAACGACGTTGACCAATCTCATAAAATTCAGTGACTACCTCACTTTCGTGTTACATCTAATCTTGGTATTTGGACTTGCATTTGAACTTCCGGTCTTTCTCGTGGCACTTAATTTTGCAGGTGTTTTGTCCGGAAAGACCATTCTTAAACCGTGGAGACTCGCAGTTTTTGGAATTACTGTCTTCTCTGCAACATTTGTCCCCACAAGTGATCCCTTTACGATGGGAGTTTTAGCGCTTCCATTGGTCGGCTTCTATTTTGCCGCTGGGGGTACCGCACTTTTAAATGATCGTCGTCGGGCTAAAAAGATCGTCGAGTGAAGGCACTAGTAGTCATAAATCCTAAAGCCGGGGGAGGCAAGGGTTTAACTTTAGGGAACAAAGTAAGGTCCCTGCTCGCTTCAGGAAGCGATCAAATTTCCTACGTTCAAGCAACTTCTCTTGAAGCTTGCTTATCTGAGGCTAGTGCTTTGTGTTCCGAGAATACTTTTGACGTCCTAGTGTGCGTTGGGGGAGATGGACTTATCCATGACCTACTCCCTATCTTAATTGGGGCCAACTTGCCGCTCCTTGTAATTCCAGCCGGCACTGGAAATGATTTTGCGCGAACGCTCGGAGTCTACGGAAAGAAAATCGAAAGCCTTCTCGAACTGCCCCGTCGTTCCAAGCCGATTGAAATTGATATTTGCGAGATCGTCCATGGAAACTCGGGCACTCCCTTTGTACAAATTCTTAGTACGGGCTTCGATTCGATAGTAAATGAGCGGGCCAACGAAATGCGACTGATCCGCGGAAAAATCAAATACGTCTTGGCCGTTCTAGAGAAAGTCTGGAAGTTTCGCGCCATTGATTTCCGAGTCACTATAGATGGCATAGTTCTTGAACAACGTGCAATGTTGGTTTGTGTTGCTAATGGCACCAGTTATGGTGGCGGTATGAAAATCGCTCCACATGCAAAACATGATGACGGGATTCTGGATATTATGATCGTTGATCGCGTAAATCCCTTTCGGCTGTTGCTGGTTTTTCCACGGGTTTTCTTTGGAACACATGTAAAACATCCACGGGTTCATTTTTTCACGGGGAAAGAGATCCAAATATCGGGCGACACCGTTGCCTTTGCTGATGGTGAGCGGATTGCAAAGTTACCCATTTCGATCAGCGTTGCTAGCCAGAAATTGGCAGCTTTTACCATTTCGGCCCACACGGTATGAGCACTCCAGCGCAAAGGTATGCGGCGGCCAAAGAGCGCAACGCATTTAGGGCCACAAATGAATTCGCTGAAAGGTTTGATTTTCCGCTTGATGATTTTCAGGTGAGCGGATGCCATTCCTTGGAAGCCGGTAAGGGCGTGCTTGTCGCCGCTCCTACAGGTGCCGGCAAGACAGTTGTCGGAGAATTCGCTGCATTTCTGGCCATGGCTCAGGGAAAGAAGTGTTTCTATACCGCCCCCATCAAGGCGCTATCAAACCAAAAATATTCCGATTTCAAGGCGATGTTTGGCGAATCAAATGTTGGACTGCTGACCGGAGATACCAGCATTAATTCTGAAGCGAACATAGTTGTCATGACTACAGAAGTGCTTCGCAATATGATTTACGCGGATTCGAGGACTTTGGAAAATTTACAATTCGTTGTTATGGATGAAGTCCACTATTTGGCGGATAAGTTTCGAGGCGCCGTCTGGGAAGAGATACTCATTCATCTACCCGAAAGTACGCAGGTGGCTTCACTATCAGCGACCGTTTCAAATGCAGAAGAGTTTGGAGATTGGCTTAACGAAGTACGAGGCAATACAGATGTGATCGTCTCTGAAGATCGCCCGGTTCCGTTATACCAGCATGTGCTCTTTAATAATCGATTGCTAGATCTATTCGTGGATGATGGACGAGTTAATCCTGAAATCGTGCGCCTTGAAAAGGAAAGTTACCGAAGCGCACGTGGAACTCCCACTCACCATAAAACTCGAAATAGTGGTCGAAATAGTGGTTGGAATGATCGTGGACCAACGGTTAAACAGTTAAGTCGACCGGAAGTTATCGAGAAATTGGACCGTGAGGGACTCCTGCCAGCCATAACATTCATTTTCTCACGAAACGCCTGTTCGGCGGCGGTTCACCAATGTTTAGTGGCTGGCATTCGATTGACCAATGCCCAAGAACGGAGTGAAATTCGCGAAGTCGTCTTTAGAGCAACGGCAAATATCCCAGAGGAAGATCTAGTGGTTCTCGGATTTGCAGAGTGGCTTGATGGATTAGAGCGGGGGATTGCTGCCCATCATGCGGGTTTACTCCCTACTTTTAAGGAGACGGTCGAGGAACTCTTTCAACGAGGACTTGTGAAGTGCGTCTTTGCCACAGAAACACTTGCACTCGGGATTAATATGCCAGCTCGCACCGTGGTGTTAGAGAAGTTGGTGAAGTGGAACGGCGAGGCACATGTTGCTATTTCCCCGGGTGAATTCACGCAATTAACCGGTCGCGCCGGACGCCGAGGAATCGACGTCGAAGGAAATGCAGTAATTTTGTGGAGCAAAGAGATCGATTCGGGTTCAGTAGCCGGTCTAGCATCGACCCGTACTTATCCGCTTAAGAGTAGTTTTAAACCAACGTACAACATGACTATTAATTTGATTTCAAGATTTGGAAGCGTCAACGCTCGCGCTTCACTTGAATCATCTTTCGCTCAGTATCAGGCGGATAAAGCCGTTGTCGGTTTGGCGCGCCAAATAAGACGTAATCGGTCGGCCATTGAACAACTTCGCGAAACCATGATCTGCCACGCGGGTGATTTTGAAGAGTATGCAGAAATTCGCACCGATATAAAGATGCTCGAAAAGTCTTTCGCGAAACTTACGAAATCAAAACGAGTAGTGGCTGAAGACGAGTTAATTTCGCTTCGAAAAGCGCTTCGATCTCATCCTTGCCACTCATGTGGTGAAAGAGAGGCCCATTCTCGCGTCGCTGAGAGAGTGGATCGACTTCTCCGGGAAACACGAGGTTTAGAAGAACGCGTAAGCAATCGCACCGATCTCATCGCTAAGCGTTTTGATCGAGTTCAAATCATGTTGGAGCGTTCGGGGTATCTCCAGAATGGAGTAATCACCGAATGGGGGGTGCTTCTCGCCAAGATTTATGGTGAGACTGACCTCCTGATTGCTGAACTGATCAAGCGGGGGAGTTTTGACACGCTTGACGGGCCAGAAATGGTCTCTGTACTTTCAGCGCTTGTCTTTGAAGCCCGCAGGGATGAATCTCCAAAGATCCCCAAGGGAGCTGTTGAGGAGTCACTTGCTGACCTAATACAACGGTGGTCTGGCATTCACGCTGATGAAATTGAGATAGGACTAGAACCGATGCGCGAGCCTGATTTAGCTTTTTGTTGGGCTTCATACCGCTGGGCGAGTGGGCAGCCACTCGGGACTATTTTGCGCGGAACGGAATTAACGGTTGGCGATTTTGTTCGATCGATGAAACAAATAATTGATCTCTTGCGTCAAATTGGAAATGCGTCACCGCATCTTTCACAAACTGTTGCCAACGCGCTGCGGCGAATTGACCGCGGAATTGTTTCTTATGCGGGGATAGTTGGATGACACTACTTTTATTGGACAGCGCTTCACTCTGGTACAGAGCATATTTTGGAATGCCAGATACCCTCGTTTCACCAAGCGGAGAACCGGTTAACGCAATTCGTGGGTTCTTGGATATGTCAGCACGACTTATCACGCAGTATCAGCCATCGCGACTAGTTGCATGTCTTGAGGGAGATTGGCGTCCAAGTTGGCGTGTAGAGCTTTTCCCAGGATATAAGGCAAATAGACTTGACGAATCCGGCGCGGAAGAAGAGCCAGATACTCTTGGACCTCAGATCCCTATATTGCTGGATATTTTGGACGCCTTCGGTATTCCCATGCTGGGCGTGGATGACTATGAAGCGGATGACATTATGGCAACTTTTAGCGTTAAAGAACGGGGACCAACTTTTGTAGCAACAGGCGATCGAGATCTCTTTCAGTTGGTAGATGATAAGCGACGAGTAAAAGTTGTTTATCTTGCTAAAGGGATTTCAAACCATGATTTGGTAGATAGAGCATGGATTAAGGCTCGATATGAAATCCCGGGGGAGAGGTACGCACTCTTTGCCATGATTCGCGGTGATGCATCGGACGGTTTACCTGGGGTACGTGGAATCGGAGAGAAAGGCGCGGCGCTAATAGCCAATAATTTTGAATCCATCGAAGTGGCCCTGGAAGCGGCCCACAACGGTGATGAGCGATTGACGGCTGGAATTCGTAAAAAGTTAATCGAAGGTGCAGATTATATTTCTATAGCCCCAAAATTAGTTCATTGCGCGTTGGATGTACCAGTTCCTACCATGTCAATAAATATGCCCAAGCGTCCTGCGAATATGGATCAGATCTGGCAATTTAAAGAGGACTACGGACTAGGCGCATCGATTGATCGGATGATTGCGGCGCTCAATTGGTAAAAGATTTATCGACGGCAAAGTGGCTAGTGGTTATTCCAACTTACAACGAGGTAGCGAATATCACCGATGTAATTCACCGTTTGAGAGCGGCGGAACTCGATATAGACATTTTGATAGTCGATGACAATTCTCCAGATGGCACCGGAAAGATCGCCGACTCACTCGCTGACAGCCATACTTTTGTCCTCCACAGAGATAAAAAGACTGGGCTTGGTCCGGCTTATTTAGCGGGATTCGGTTGGGGAGTTACGCGGAATTACGATTATTTTGTCGAAATGGACGCAGATGGAAGCCACCAACCAGAGGAACTCCATCGCTTGTTGTCAGCAGCGGTTTCAAATGATCTGGTCTTGGGAACTAGATGGATGGTTGGCGGTCGAGTGGTCAATTGGCCAATAATCCGACGATTGATATCTAAATTTGGCACCAAATATGCGGCAGTTGCTCTGGGTTTGCCGTACCGAGACTTAACAAGCGGCTACCGAGTTTTGAGTCGACAATTAGTCTTCGATATCTTGCGCTCTGACCTTCAAACTTTAGGTTATGGATTCCAAATTGAAATCGTTAGATTGGCAGCGCAAGAAAATCTGAAGATCGCAGAGGTTCCCATTACCTTTATAGAGCGCGTAGCTGGCACCTCAAAAATGAGCAAAAAGATCGTTATCGAGGCTTTTCTGATGACCACAACTTGGGGTATTAAAAGGGTATTCAATCGCCGATAATCTACATTATGTAAAGTAACAAGTTATGAGGTTTTTCCGTCAATAACCTACGCTTCGAAGGAAATTACGCTCCACTCCTCCGGTAAATGGGTGTCATACACTCCGTGAGATCGTAAAGAACTGGCCGGATGTGGCACAACTTCTATCCCATCTACAAACTTTTTTTGGAACCTACCCAGAAACATTCGCCAAGAATCTCCGGGTATTGGCGGCAGATTCCTCCCATGCGCTAAAGCGCGCAGACTCTCCCAAGGAATTGATATCTCTGCTGACCACCCCGCATCTAGGCTCTCAGGGTCATTTAACGTGCCCTCGAGGTGTACCGCGGTTTCCAATCCAGGCATGTCAAAATTCTTAAAAGCCCATCTAGTCCCTCTGGGATGAGTTCCCACCCAGAAAGTTTCTCCCGTTCGATCGTAATCACCACCGAAGGTGTAGACCTCGGGATCTTGGATATCGAAGATCTCGGCCGGGTATCGAACTAGATTTGGAAAGGAGTCGCGCCAGATAAAAAAGACCTCATAGAGGGTATTTAAAGCGTTAAGTTCCAGTTCGTAATATGCGTCTATCCCGTCAATAAATAGTTCTAGATCATTCTCAAGAAAAATCAAACTATCTCGCTTGGTCAACGAAGCTTGAATATTGGGCTCTTCCGCTTGAAAAGCAACATAAAGTCGCTTTTCACTCCAAAGTATCGCGCATCGGGTCTCGTATTCCGGCCGCTCCCCCGTAGCCATATTTACAAAAGGGTGGCTCCACGTAACTTCACTCCACACCGGCTTTGAAGCGTTCCCATCAACTGGAAAATCGAACTCGATTTTCTTCGCTACATAATCATTCATCCGTTTATGGCGAGTTCCTCAATTGGGGTGCACGAACAGATCAGATTTCGATCCCCAAATACACCGTCAATTCTTCCGGTTGCTGGCCAATATTTGCCCTTATGCGCCATCTCCGCATCCACTCCTTGTGGGTAGGCGGCGACCGCCCGTGAATACTTTCGTTCCCAATTCTCCTGGAGCAGATCGCTATCCGTATGTGGTGCAAAGCGCAGCGGAGACTCTTCAATCGTGATATCACCATGCTCGATATCTGAAATTTCAGCTCGGATGGAGACCATGGCGTTGATAAAGCGATCAAGTTCGCCAATATCTTCCGATTCAGTTGGCTCGATCATCATGGTTCCTGCGACGGGAAAGCTAACCGTCGGGGCATGAAATCCGTAATCCATCAAGCGCTTCGCCACATCATCAACGGTCGCCCCGGTCTTCTTGGTTATTTCACGGAGATCCACAATGCATTCATGAGCGATATAGCCGTGGGCACCCTTGTACAGAACTGGGAAATATGGATCTAACCGCTTAGCGATGTAGTTTGCGGAAAGGATAGCTACCTCTGTGGCTCGCGTTAGCCCGTCGCCACCCATCATCTGGATATAACTCCAAGAGATCGGAAGTATTCCAGCGGATCCAAATGGTGCCGAACTCACTGGACCAGGTCCCTCCGGGGACCCGACCGTTAGATCAAGCGGGTGGTTTGGTAGAAAAGGCGCTAGATGCCGCCGTGAAATTACCGGACCGACGCCCGGCCCGCCACCACCATGCGGAATACAAAAAGTTTTATGAAGATTTAAATGCGATACATCCGCTCCGAATTTACCTGGTTGCGCGGTACCAACAAGCGCATTGAGATTTGCACCGTCGACATAAACCTGTCCCCCGGCGTCATGGACCAAGCCACAAATTTCTGAAATTGCCTCTTCGAAAACTCCGTGTGTGGATGGATAAGTGACCATCAGCGCTGCTAAACGATCGCCATACTCTGCAATCTTCGCCTTCATATCATCGACCGAAACATTTCCTGCCTCATCACAAGCAACGACGACGACCTTCATTCCTGCCATAACTGCGCTCGCAGCATTGGTTCCATGTGCACTTGATGGGATCAGGCAAATCTCCCGTTCATTTTCTCCCTTAGTGTCCAAGTAATTTCGAATTGCAAGTAACCCCGCGAACTCTCCTTGAGATCCCGCATTGGGTTGGAGGGATACGGCATCGTATCCAGTGATTGCTATTAGCCAATCTGAAAGTTCCTGGATCAATTTGCGATACCCAGCACTTTGGGCGACCGGAGCAAAGGGATGTAGTGAAGAAAATTCCGGCCAAGTTATAGGGATCATCTCTGTCGTTGCATTGAGCTTCATGGTGCAAGATCCGAGGGGAATCATCGACCGGTCTAGGGCGAGATCACGATCCGCAAGAGTGCGAATATAACGAAGCATCGCGGTTTCAGAATGATAGGTATTAAATATCCGATGTGCTAAATATTTTGAACCACGCACGACCGAGGGAGGTACAGGGTCAATACCGTTCTTCGTTGGCGCACCAAAGAGCTCGAGTAGATCTTTTAGATCCTGCTCCGTCACGGTTTCATCGAGAGAAATACCAATTGAATCTCCAGATATCCGACGTAAGTTAATACCTTGCTCCACGGCCCTACCAATTACCTCGTCCGCGTTTACAGCATTAACAGTGAAGGTATCGAAAATTTCCCCCATGGTAACTTTCATTCCCGCAGCGACAAGCGAGTTGCGCAGCCTGTGGGTTCGCGAACGAACGCGATTTGCAATTGCCCGAATTCCCTCAGGACCGTGCCACATTGCATAAAACCCTGACATCACCGCTAACAAAACTTGTGCCGTGCAAATATTGGATGTCGCCTTATCTCGACGAATATGTTGTTCACGTGTTTGAAGTGCTAAACGGAATGCTGGATTGCCATGAACATCTACGCTCTGCCCCACTAACCTTCCTGGCAACGAACGCTCAAGACCTTGCCGTACCGACATGAAGCCAGCATGTGGGCCACCGAATCCCATTGGAACCCCAAAACGTTGCGCCGATCCGATCGCAACATCTGCCCCATATTCGCCAGGTGATTTATAAAGAGAGAGCGCAAGTAAGTCACAGGCAACTATCGCTAGCGCCCCACTTTCATGGATAAGTGCGACGGGCTGACTTAAATCAGAGAGAGGTCCGTACGTTGAAGATTGCGCCAAAATTGCACCAAAGATCGCGTCAGTCATCTCCAACAGAGATGCTTGTGTTCCCTCAATGAGTGAAATATTCAATGGCTTAGCTCGAGTGTGGATCACGGCTTTAATATGAGGATGTAAATGTGAATCGATGAAAAATGCCGCTTCATCACTCCCCGTCCAGACTCTTCGAGCTAGCGTCATTGCCTCTGCCGCTGCCGTCGCCTCATCAAGCATGGAAGCATTTGCGATAGGAAGACCGGTCAGATCTCCAACCACTGTCTGAAAGGCAAACATTGCCTCGAGTCGACCCTGACTTATTTCGGGTTGGTATGGCGTATAAGAGGTGTACCAGTCGGGACTTTCTAGGACATTTCGTAGGACAACTGGTGGAGTTATTGTTCCGTAGTATCCGATTCCTATGTATGAACGCATCACAGCATTCTCTTCTGCAAATTCCCTTAATCGTTCTATTGCGGCAACTTCAGAAATCCCTGCTGGGAGCAGATCGACCAATTTCTCCCGCATGGCAATATTGGAAGGGACAACCTTTGCAATCAACGACTGAAGATTTGTTTCGCCGAGCTCCGAAAGCATCTGCGCAATCTCATTTTGATCTGGCCCAATATGACGATCAACAAAATTCTCTCGAAGCGACACCTATCCCCCTTAAGGATTCACATTTAATCTCCTAGGGAAAGGATAAGGAGTTTTAAGCTCCCTTGCTCTTCCTTCGCTGGGCTAATTCATCTTTGCCAGATGTGACAAAGGACCCATCTTCACTCGACTCGCCCTGCAAATTGGCCAGCGAACCTTCGACCTCATTCCAAACCCGATTAATGGCTATTCCAAAGACGCCTTGACCCCCTGCCAACAAATCGATGATTTCATCAGGGCTTCCGCATTCATAAATAGAAACTCCATCACTCATGAGGGTCATGCTCTCGAGGTCGGCTACTCCTCGATTTCGAAGGTGTTCAACAGCTGTGCGAATATTTTGAAGAGAAACTCCCGTGTCCAAGAGACGCTTCACAATCTTGAGAACCAAAATGTCGCGAAAACTATAGAGTCGTTGCGTTCCCGATCCTGCGGCGCTCTTAATACTTGGCGCGACTAAATCCGTGCGAGCCCAATAATCAAGTTGGCGATAGGTGATACCGGCCGCAACGCACGCGGTAGCACCGCGATAGCCAATCTCAGGAGTTGCATCACTCATGAACACTCAATTCATCGTGCGGGAAGGCCGAAGGGGTTCGGCATGGATTAAGAGTAGGTCTCCCTCACTCAAACCCTTGGTTCCGACACGAAAAACTTTAAACCTTTACTTGAGCCTTAGCAATAGCCACACGGGAGAAAACTATTAAGAAGCAAAATCGTCGGGATTTATCTGATCTAAGAATTCTCTAAATTTCTCAACCTCGTCCTCGGATTGATCGGGAATTTCAATTCCTGCCTTAGAAAATAAATCTTCGGCGGCGGAAATTGGAGCCGATCTCCGTAGAGCCAGGGCAATGGCGTCACTGGGCCTGGCTGAAACGGTTATCCCGCCGGCCAAGTGAAGTTCCGCATAAAAAACCCCATCGACAATATCGGTAATCTCTACCCGTTCAACGCTTGCCTGCAAAATTTGAAGAACCGAGGTAAAGAGGTCATGGGTGAGAGGTCGTGTAGGAACGAGGCCTTGTTGCGCAAAAGCTATCGCAGAGGCTTCCACAGCGCCGATCCAGATTGGAAGATACCTTTCTCCATCAATCTCTTTCAGTAAAACGATCGGTTGATTGGATGGCATCTCAATTCGAACTCCGATGACCTCAACTGGGATGCTCATATTTACCTCACGGTTAGAAAGTACTGTACTCCTGAATTACTGAACTACTTTGGAGAGCTGAATTACTTTGCGCGATGCAGCCCAGCACGAACTAAGGCTGCGTGAAGCTTGATCGAGAGCGAGGCAAGTTCATTTGCGACCTCATCGGCTCTAGCTTTTGCGTCCGAACTTTTCTGGCGCAAGATCGGAGTAATAACTTGTTCGACAAGACCTACTTCGCGATCTGCCGCTGACTTGAAGGAGCGCAAATGTCTTGCCTCGATTCCAAAAGCGGCTATCGCCGAAACAGTACGCGCAACAGATAGTGCGTCGGCATCGTAGTAGCGACCTCGAATGGTGATTAGTCCAAATGATTCAACTTCACTCAGTTGTTCATCTGTAAGATCTGACGATTCTAGGAGTTCCCTTCTAGAGAGGCGCAGATCACTTTCGGCGGCAAAATGGGATGGTGCAAACTCTCCATCAACAGTGGCAAGTCGAGGAGTAGCGCTTGCGCCTGGAATGTTCGAAGGTTCTAGCCCTCGATCCAACGCATCGAGATTCTCTTTAATTACCCGAAGCGGAAGGTATTGGTCGCGTTGCGCAGTTAATACATAGCGAAGACGTTCAAGATCGACACCCGTGAACTTCCGGTAACCAGACGGAGTGCGTTGCGGTTCAATTAAACCCTCAGATTCCAAAAATCTAATCTTGGAGATCGTAATATCCGGGAAATCACTCCGGAGCTTTCCTAAAACTTCTCCGATGCTTAAATAGGCCCGAACTGGAACTGCCACTAGTTCCCCCTCCCCCTGAAATAGGTCAATCTAAATTTTCCAATTTGGAGTTCATCACCCACCGCTAGCGGTGACTCCTGAATTTGGTGTGCATTCACATAGGTCCCGTTAAGGCTCCCTTGATCTGAAACATTGAAATCGCCAGCTTTGGATTCGCCAGCTTTGGATTCGCCCACATTAAAATCAATGGCAGCGCTACGTTTAATGACTGCGTGCTTCCTTGAAACAGTTACATCATCTAAAAATATTTCGCTTTTCGGATCTCGTCCGATTGCGGTCTCATCTGAATCGATTAAAAACCTTGCCCCTCTATTTGGCCCAGCGATAACTATTAACATCGCTGAATTACTAGGTAATTGGCTGACAATTTCACGTTCTTCAAGAGAAAGTAATCCATAGACCTCTTCTAAAGGACGCGGTTTTGGCACGGAGCGGAGGGCCGATAAATGAATAGTGGAGGTCAAGTCCCTATCTGCGGGATTTTCGGGAGCTTTAGAATCGTTCACTTCTCCCCCATTTCATAGTAATAAGTTGAGGTTAGCGCTCGACTTCAATCTTGACTAGAGGCTGACAGTATTGTTCGACAGATCAAAAATCAAGCCGTCAAAGATTCGTACTCTGCGCTTGTTAGTAGATCTGTGGGTACTTCTGAAATCTCTATTTCTGCAATCCAACCCGCGCCGTAAGGATCTTGGTTAATAAGTTCAGGTGCCTTATCCAATTCGGGGTTGACAGCTGAAATTTTCCCCGTTATTGGAGAGTAAATCTCCGACACTGACTTTGTTGATTCCACCTCGCCGCAAACTGAGCCAGCCTTAACGCTCTCTCCAATTTTAGGAAGTTGGACATAAACAATGTCGCCAAGTGCTCCCTGAGCAAAGTCCGTTATACCAATTTGGAAGGTTGTGGTCGATTTCTCACGGATCCACTCATGTTCCTTTGTATATTTCAATTCAACTGGAACGTTGGACATTGACTCTCCTTTGGTTAACTTAGTTGGCAAAAATGGCAATGCGTGAATAATCGGCCGCTGCTAGAAGGTACAACCCAATCCCCCAGATCGCAAACCCCCAGCCAAAGGAATGCGCGAACTCTCCCCAGTTGCTTTTGCTGCTTAATAAAAGGAACGGAAAGGCGTAGAGCAGATTGAATGTGGCGGCCTTTCCTAAAAAGGTGACGGAAAAAATTTTTCCACTTTTCCGGCGATAGAAAACGAGCAGAAAAACCATGTAAATATCGCGCAAGGCAAGAACAATAACCATCCACCATGGGATGTAATGCTTTATAGCCAGTCCGACGAGAGTTGCGGCTATATAGAGCCGGTCGATTGTGGGATCCATCGCCGCCCCAAGTTTTGATTCTTGATGTAACCATCGGGCGATCTTGCCGTCAAAATAGTCCGTCCACGCTCCAATAGCGAGGACCAAATAACTCCAACCCTTTAGATTCTCGCCGAGCAAGAGCCATAAAAAAATTGGAATCCCGCACGCGCGAATAAGGGTTAAACCGTTAGGGATTGTAAGTACTTCTTTCCGCGAAAATTCCATTTATCGCGCTCTTTCTTCCCGCTCTCGCACCTTTATTGATACCTCCACCGGGCTACCCTCGAAACCAAATTCCTCGCGCAATCTCCGCTCGATGAAGCGACGATAACTGGGTTCCACCCATTCACTGGAGAAAACAACAAACTTAGGGGGCGCAATGGTCGCTTGAGTGGCAAATCTAATCTTAGGTTGCTTGCCTCCTCGAACCGGTGGTGGCGTAGCAGCGACCAATGCACCTAAAAAGGCGTTGAGTTTTGCGGTTGGTATCCGTTTTTCCCAACTTCGGAGCGCGGTGCGCAACGCTGGAGCTAGCCGATCGCGGTGCCAGCCCGTTTTAGCAGAGAGGTTGACCCGTTGGGCCCAGGGATAACGTTCCAAATTTCGTTCCAGCTCTTTGTCGAGTTGCTCTCTACGCTCATCATCAACCACATCCCACTTATTCATGACAAGAACTAGTGCCCGCCCAGCCTCTTCAGTCATCGTCACGATTCGCAGATCTTGTTCGGTCAAGGGAAGAGATGCGTCAATCACGACCACTGCGACTTCTGCTCGGTCCAACGCTGCAGCCGTTCTTAAACTAGCGTAATAATCCGTACCGCTGTCATGGATCGCCCGTTTTCTAATACCCGCAGTATCTATAAATCTCCAGGTATCGCCACCAAGTTCGATGAGTTCATCGACGGGATCCCGAGTCGTCCCGGCAACATCGTCGACAAGCACTCTTGATTCCCCTGCAAGTGCATTGAGCAAACTCGACTTACCTACATTTGGGCGTCCAACAATCGCGATTCTTCTAAATCCATCATCAGGAAGTTCAGATCCCACTTCGGGTAACTCACTGACGAGGAAATCGAGCATATCCCCAGATCCTCGTCCATGAAGCGCCGAGACGAAATGCGGTTCTCCCAGCCCTAAATTCCAAAGAGCATGCGCATTCTGCTCCTCTGCAAGACCGTCGACTTTATTTGCAATCAAAATCGTCTTCTTCTTTGATTTCCGAAGCAAGGTGAGTAGCGAGGCGTCCTCATCTAGTGCACCTACTTGGGCATCAACGACAAAGAGCACAACATCGGCTTCCGCTATTGCTAGTTCTGCTCCCGCCGTGATTTTCTCGGAAATACCCTCGGGTTTTACTTCCCAGCCGCCAGTGTCGATTAATACAAAGGTGCGGCCATTCCACTCTGCTTCGTATTTAACCCGGTCCCGCGTAACTCCTGGAGTGTCCTCCACAATCGCCTCGCGCCGACCGATAATTCTGTTGACCAAGGTCGATTTTCCGACGTTCGGGCGCCCGATAATCGCAACTTTTGGTAGCCCAAGTAATGCACGCTCCTTGGCCCATTGCCAGATGACATCAACAACTTCCGGCAGATCAAGCAAGGTCGAATCAATCTCCAGGGCGTCATCTGCCATGCGCAACGGGGATATTTTGCGGGTCGAATCAATGAGGTCGCGCTCCTCCAAAGATTGGGAAACTTTATCTGTCGACGTCTCCTCCGTCAGTTCGCGTTCGCGCCGAAGGGCACGCTGTTGGAGATCTGCATAGAGAAAAATTTTCAGAGGTGCTTCTGGGGTTACAACAGTCCCAATGTCACGACCTTCGACCACAATGCCGAGCGGCGCCTCGGCAATATACTGGCGCTGAATCTCAAGCAAAAATTCGCGAATTTCCGGATAAGCTGAAAAAATCGAGACTTGATCGGTGACCCGAGCTGAACGAATATCGGCGGTCACATCTAAATCTCCAACAAATATTCGAGGTTCTATCGGATCTCCATTAAAAGTAATCGTTTTATCACGGGCGAGGTCAACAAGCTCCTTTGGATCCACCAGATTAGATGAGAGTCCAAGCCAAGTAATTGCGCGGTAAAGCGCTCCGGTGTCTAGATAAAGCCAATTTGCTCTTTGAGCCACTGCGCGAGCCGTGGAGGATTTTCCCGAACCGCTCGGACCATCTATTGCAATTACGACGGTCGNNCGAGGTTGATGAACCTTCCAACCATCCTTGCTCAATTGTTCAAAGAGTCGCGCGGAATCATTCTTTGAGAGTGCGAGAGTAACCAATCCGCTTTCTTGCCCTGGTGTATGTTCAATTGAAAGGTCTTCAACGTTTGCACCAACTAAAGCGCAGGCGTCAAATATCTTTGCCAATTGACCGGGTTTATCTTCAATGATGATCGGAAGAAACCAATAGTCTCGTTTCTTCCCACCGTGTTTGCCTGGAATTCGAGCGTGATTTTCACGACCTAACTCGAGGATCTCCTCCGTTTTACGTAAATCATCGTTTTGTAATGAAATCGACAAATCGTTAATGTGCTTAGCATAGATAGTCAGGAACTCCCCTACCGCCTTTCGGTTTGAGTGGAGAAGGTCAGACCACAACCGTGGATTGGATGCCGCTAGCCTTGAAACATCCTTCAACCCCTGTCCGGCCAAACCAATATCTCGATCCGAAATATCAAGGAGTGTTGCCGAGAGCAAGGAGCTGACGATCTGGGGCAGGTGGGATATTCCTGCTATTGCTTGATCGTGCTCAGTCGCGCTGAGTTTGAATGCTTTTCCACCCAGCGCCGAGATTACCTCGAGGACTCTAGACAGAGTTAACTCGGAGGAGTTAATGGTGGGGGTGAATATCCAAATGCGGCCTTCAAATAAATCGCCTCGGGCAGCTAGCGCCCCGGAAATTTCCCGCCCAGCCATAGGGTGGGTAGCGCAAAATCGGGAGGAAATTTCTGAAAATTTCTCCACCTCTGCTATAACTTCAGACTTTAAACCACCAATATCCATGATCATAGATGCCGGGTAACGCCTTCCATACTCCCTCACCAGGTTAGAAATGGTCGAAATTGGCGTGGCCACAATGATTAACTCCGGATCCGGTGAAAATCCCACCTGACCGATCAGTGCTTGAGCGATCTCCTCAGCTTGGAGATCTTCGTCTTCAATCGAGAGTTCATATCCGGCTCTCTTGAGTCCAAGCGCGATAGAAGTGCCAATTAAACCAGCGCCGACGACCCTAATTTTGATAAATGTGCGCATTATTGAGCGATATCTCGACGGAGAACTTCAGCTCCTCGTTTATAAATATGCTTAATCTGAGCATGAGTAAGGTCGGAATGCGCATGAACCATCACGCGAACCACTCTCGGCAGCGAACCTGTCACTGGAATCTCCCGGGCACACATAAGAGGGATATCCCCCAAATCCAATTTTCTCGCGGCAGCGGCCGGAAAATCAGAGAGCAAATCCTCAGTCGATGTAAAAAAAATAGATATTAAGTCAGCTTTGGACAAGCTATTTTTCTCGAATAATTCGGAGAGTAATTCAGTGACGGCCTCAGCCATCTCCTCTAAATTGTCTTTGGTTAGTTGAGTCGCTCCGCGGATAGCTCTAACCGTCATGGCGATACATTAGCGGTAGAAAGCACTTATACGTACCCAATTCTTCAAAAACTTACTAACCAAGTTATCTCTTTTCCTCTTTATTGATTTAGATACTTTGCCCTTATCGACAATTATAAAAGCTTTCCACTGGTCAGCAAACGATAATTAATAAATCGACATTATCAATAAATTTCAGCACATAATTATCGATAAATCCATTTCAAAATTCTCACTCAATAGTTGAAAATCGATAAATCCATTTTCAAGTTCTTTTTTATCGATTTAACTTTAAAACCTTAAATAAATTCATTAGTTCTACCTCATTCAATTTTCGATACCGCCCGACCCCTGTCTCCGCAAGGGCGATTGGCCCAAAGTCCGTGCGAACCAGCCGCAGTACCGGCAACTCAAAATGTTCAAAGATCCGTCGGACGATGTGATACCGGCCTTCGTGGATCGAAATCTCAACCCAGGAATGTTTAGGATTTATCTCACGAACGGTCTTAATTTCTAGCGCCCTCGCTAAACCATCATCCAGAGATACTCCCTGTAAAATCTGGGATATCTGCTCCTTAGTCATAACCCCTTCGATTTCAATCAGGTATTTCTTTACCATTCCATACGAGGGATGCGTTGCCCGGTGAGCTAAATCTCCATCATTAGTCAAAAGAATTAGGCCCTCACTTTCCCGGTCCAATCGGCCAACGTGAAAGAGGCGTTCATTTCGATCTTTGAAGTAATCTCCTAGCGACGGGCGACCATCGGGGTCGGACATCGTGGACAAAACACCAACTGGTTTATGAAATGCTAGATAAACATTGGTCTTTTTCATTGAAATTGCTTCACCATCAACTTCAACTTTAGAGATTTCTGGATCAATCTTAGTTCCAAGTTCTAGAATTTGTTCTCCATCGACGCTTACGCGACCTTCTAGAATGAGCTGCTCACTGGCTCGGCGACTTGCGATTCCTGCGTCGGCTAGAACTTTTTGAAGACGTATTAATGGCATTTCTTCCTCTCATCACGGCCAAGTTGGGCGTGGAAGACCATATTCGGTCTCATCTTAAGTCTAAACCTCAAATGGATAGATACGAAATTGGGCTAACCCCAGATCAATCAATCAGTAAGCGTAGCCAGCACTTCATCGAGCCCATCAAGGTCGGGAAGAAAAGGGGCCAACGCAGGAAGGTCGGCAATGCCACGAATCCCAATTTTTTCCAGAAAATAACTGGTCGTTCCATACAAAATCGCTCCCGTCTCAGGCTCGACTCCGCGTTCTTCCACCAAACCACGGGTGAGAAGTGTCTTCATCACTGCTTCGACATTGACACCTCGAATTGCTGAAACCCGAGCCCTGGAAACCGGTTGACGATATGCGATCACAGCTAGCGTCTCAAGGGCAGCTTGGGTCAACCGGCTTTGTTGGCCATCCAATACAAACTTTTCAACGAGAGGGGCCTGATCTGGATGGCTGTAAAATCTCCAGCCTCCAGCAATCTCTTTCAATTGAAACCCTCTCCCCTCCTCTTCATAACCGTTGGCCAATTTTTTAAGTGCCTCCACGACCACTTCGGTGGGCACCTCGGTAATCTGCGCGAGTATCAACTCCGTCACCGGCTCGTCTACGACCATTAAAATCGCCTCAAGTGATCTATTTAGTTCGAGTTCAGACATTTATTCCTCTTTTGTCTCAGAATCAACTGCTAGTACGGGAATATCAAACTCATCGCTTACCGAGATCTCGCCCACGGAACCTGCAACCCAGGTAATTTGGAGTTCCCCAAGGGCCACTACTTGTTCAAATCTCAAGGCTCCTTCGCGATAAAGTTCCAAAAGCGCCAAAAATCTTGCGACAACCACGAGAGTTGACTCTGCATCACCGATCAAATTTCTGAAACTCGACCTTCCGCTCTTGCGAAGTAGTTCCACTATTTTGGCCGCCTCTTCGATAACACTCACAAGTGGCAGATGGAGATGGTCCATTGATGAAACCGGGGCCATTTTAGGTTGCAATACTCGCTCGGCGATTACTGCGAAGCGGTTGACACCAACTCCAATCAAAACTTCCGGGAGGAGTTGCGCAAAGTGACTTTCCATAGCCACCAGCCGAGGAAAACTCTTCTCTGCGATCGCAATACGTCCGTGAAAAATAGCGGCAATTTCTTTGAAAGCTCTATATTGAAGTAATCTGGCAAAAAGTAAGTCTCTAGCTTCTAAGAGTGCCAGGTCTCCTTCATCTTCCACCTCGCCACTTGGAAGTAAACGAGCCGCCTTTAGGTCTAGCAAGGTCGCAGCAACAACTAAAAATTCGGTGGTCTGATCTAAGTCCCAACCATCCTCAGAACCCTCTAGGGCCCTTATATAAGCGATAAAATCATCAGTGACGACTCCGAGCGCCACCTCAGTTATATCCATTTTATGTCGTGAAATTAATTGCAAAAGTAAATCAAAAGGGCCGTCAAAATTGCTTAAGTGAACTGAGAAAGCGCTCTCGCTACCTTCAATTATCAGATCACTCATGAGGAGAAAGGTACTCATATAGCGCTTGCCTTGGTGAGCGCACCGCCGTAGAGTCCGCGACATGGCAAATAGCACTTCAAAGGTTTCTCGACTGGCAGATAAATCGACAAATCGGGATGAGGAACTTGCAACAACCTCTTCAATCCTGGGGCGTACTTTTATCGATTTCCCACAAGTCCAGGGCACTCCAGAACCCGGTCGCGCTCGAGTTATATCGATCGTAAATCAAAAGGGTGGGGTTGGAAAAACGACTACAACCATCAATTTGGGTGCCGCATTAGCAGAACTTGGACGTCGAGTTCTCTTAATTGATTTCGATTCTCAAGCTTCGATGACAACAGGCCTTGGAATAAAGCCAGCACAATTAAAGGAGCAGTACGGCTCTATTTGGTATCTATTAAACGACCCACAATCTTCAATCCAAGATTTCATCCTTAAATCTAATGTTCCTGGATTGGATTTCATACGAGGTCACGAAGATCTAGCGGCCGCCGAAGCCGCTTTCGTTACTGAAATAGCCAAGGAACACAAACTAAGAAAGATTATTGCCCCGGTATTGGATTTATATGATGACATTTTGATCGATTGCTCCCCTTCACTCGGAACCCTCACTATCAATGCTTTAACCGCTTCCAATGGGGTCCTTATCCCGATGGAGTGTGAGTACTTTGCGGTGCTCGGACTCTCCTTGGTCAAAAAAACAATTGAGAAAATTCGAGAAAATACGAACCCGCATCTTGCGATCGATGGCATTTTGGCCACGATGTTTGATCGTAAAACGGGGCATTCGCGTGATGTCCTGGAATTAATTGATAAAGAGTTCCCAGAGGAACTGTTGGACACGATTATTTCTAGAACCGTACGTTTCTCTGAATCGACGGTAAAAGGAGAGCCCATTACGTCCTACGCCAGCAGTTCACTCGGTGCGCTTTCATATCGTCGGCTTGCTCGCGAACTCATCTCTCGAGGAGGCGCAAAGTGAGTCGCCGCGTTAGCCTTCCAGGCGCCGAAGAGCTATTTCGGCAAACGACAACGTTGAGCGCCGTGCCATCTGTGACGCCAACCCCACTCGAGGATCAACCACAGGCTCCAATTAATGGCGCCTCAAGTAAGAAATCAGTTCGGACTACTCCGAGACGTCGAGTCAATACTTTCGATCGTTCACCCAGTGGGCGTGAACGCCACGATGAGAAGATCACTGTGTATCTTTCTCCCGAAGAGCTTTACGATTTGGAACAAGCGCGCCTCGCGCTTCGTGGAGACCTAGGGTTAGCCGTAGATCGAGGTCGGATTGTTCGTGAGTCACTCGCAATCATCATTGCTGATCTCGAGGCTAAAGGGGACCAATCAATTATCGCGCGTCGTTTAAGGGGACGCTAAAAAAATATTATTTTCTGGCACGTGGGTGAGCACTGGAATAACTCTCACGTAATTTATCTATTGTGACGAGGGTATAGATCTGGGTTGTTGTTACTGAAGAGTGCCCGAGCAATTCTTGAACCACCCTTATGTCAGCTCCCCCATCAAGTAAATGGGTGGCGTATGAATGGCGAAGAGAGTGCGGTGAGACAGGAGTCTCAATATTTGCCCGCTTTGCGGCCGCTGAGACTACCTTCCACATTGTCTGCCGCGACAATCGACCACCTCGATCGTTTAGAAAAAGCGCACCTCGTTCTTTTGCCAACAACCCGGGGCGAACTCTGACCAAATACTGATCAAGAGCTTCACGTGCAAACTTTCCTAAGGGAACAACTCGCACTTTTCCGCCTTTGCCGGTGAGTCGAAGTGCCGGAACTTGCTCACCATCGGATTTCAAGACGTCATGGACATCAAGATCGACGATCTCAGAAATGCGTGCGCCGGTTCCGTAAAGCAGTTCAACAATGGCCGTTTCACGGATAGAAGTAAGATCGTCTAGAAATCTAGTCGCCTCTAACAATTCACTCACTTCAGCAATTGAAAGAGCTTTTGGCAACCGAGGCTTTAGTCGGGGCGGTCTAACATCCTTCACCTGATTTATTACCTTCGCCTCTTTGCAAGTAAATGCAACGGCATTTCGAATGGAAACCACAAAACGAGCAATCGAGCTCTCAGCCAATCCCCTTGCCCGGGCGATCGAGATGTAATTTTCGACGTTCATAGGAGTCACCAACGTCAGATCCGTAACTCCCACCTCCGCGATAAACGCGCTTAAATCACGCTCATAGGAGCTGATAGTGTTTTTACTCAGCCCTCTCTCCACAATGAGAAAATTGAGATATTCGCGAAGTTGCGAGCTAGCGGCGGTCATTTCGCTCTATCGCCGCGGCTATTAACCCAGCAAAGAGGGGGTGCGCTCGCGTCGGCCGAGAAAGGAACTCTGGGTGTGCCTGCGTCCCAATATAGAAGGGATGTACCTCGGAATCGAGCTCTACAAATTCGACAAGATGGCCATCAGGAGAAAGCCCAGAGAATTGAATTCCCGTTTTTGAAATTATTTCCCGGTATGAATTATTTACTTCATACCGGTGGCGATGACGTTCGTTGATTTCTGTCGCCCCGTAGAGTCGTGCAACTAAAGAATCGGGCGCTAAATTTGCGGGATAGAGTCCAAGGCGCATGGTGCCACCCAAGTTTCCTTTTCCAGCCACAATATTCTCTTGGTCAGCCATGGTAGAAATAACCGGATCTGGTGTGGATTCATCAAATTCTGCGGAGTTAGCGAGCGGAAGGTCGGCAAGGTTGCGCGCTGCTTCAATCACCATGCATTGGAGCCCCAAGCAGAGTCCTAGAGCGGGAATTTTATTTTCGCGTGCGAACTTCAGCGCACCAACTTTTCCGTTAATTCCCCGGACGCCAAATCCCCCCGGAACGCAGATGGCATCAACGTCGCTTAAATTGCGAGCTGCACCGATGTCAGATTCGCACTCATCACTTGGGACCCATTTAATTTTGACTCGAGAATTATTCGCAAAACCACCAGCACGCAAAGCCTCGGTTACCGAAAGATAGGCATCGGGGAGGTCGACATATTTTCCAACAAGTGCAACCGTCACCTCATGAGCTGGGTGGTGCACTTTTTCGAGAAGATCATCCCACTCGCCCCAGACGACATCCGTCCCGTTGAGAGCTAATCGTCTTACCACGTATCCATCGAGTCCCTCGGAATATAGGACTTTTGGAATGTCATAAATACTCGGTGCATCTACCGCTGCGACCACGGCTTCTAGATCGACGTCACACATTGCAGAAATCTTTCGCTTGACTGATTCTGGAATTTCGCGATCCGAACGGATAACGATTGCATCGGGAGCGATACCGATTGAACGGAGCGCGGCGACGCTATGTTGCGTTGGCTTTGTCTTTAACTCCCCAGAAGGCCCTATATACGGAACAAGCGATACATGGAGGTAGAAGACATTTTCGCGGCCAACATCCTGACGAATTTGACGAGCCGCTTCTAAGAAAGGTAGAGACTCGATATCGCCGACGGTCCCGCCAACTTCTGTGATGACGATATCTACATCTTCACCAGCCATTGCCCGAATACGTTCCTTAATTTCATTGGTGATGTGCGGGATGACCTGAACGGTATCTCCAAGGTAGTCCCCACGACGCTCTCGCGCAATTACATTGGAGTAAACCTGTCCCGTGGTCACATTTGCGAAGCCCTCGAGATTGCGGTCAAGAAAACGTTCATAATGTCCAACATCAAGATCTGTCTCCGACCCATCATCGGTGACAAAGACCTCACCATGTTGAAAAGGGTTCATAGTCCCAGGATCGACATTGAGATATGGATCAAGTTTTTGCATAGTTACGCGCAGACCTCGCGATGAGAGAAGTCGACCCAAACTTGAGGCCGTTAAACCTTTTCCTAAACTTGAGGCGACGCCGCCAGTTACAAATAAATGTTTAGTCACATGATTACTGGTCATGGAGCGCTAACTTATCACGCTTTCTTTCACCATTTCCAATAGCTCGCGTGCGTGTTCGCGTGCCGTCGTTGAATCTTCTTGTCCGGAGAGCATTCGGGCTATCTCAACGCTCCGATCCGCTTCACTCAAGGCAAATACATCAGAAATACTGACCGAACCGCCTTCACTCTTTCGAACCACTAGATGATTATCTGCCCAGACTGCAACTTGGGCGAGGTGAGTAACAACAATGACTTGAGCTTCTTTCGCGAGGAGACTTAATCTTCGACCGACTTCAATCGCTGCTTTGCCTCCAACACCTGCGTCTACTTCATCGAATATATAAGTGCTCACAGGATTAACTCCAGCCAATACAACTTCTATCGCCAACATGACCCGTGATAGTTCTCCACCACTCGCCACTTTTGTGATTAATCCAGGTGCTGCCCCCTCGTGACTCGTAAACAATAAACTCAGTTCATCTAAACCCGTTGATTTGTATTCAGATATTGACGCGCCGTTCGAAGAGGAGACCTCAATCAAAACGCGCGAATGCGCCATAGATAACGCACGAACTTCTTTGGAAATATTTTTTTCAAGGCTTTTTGCGGCTTCCATGCGATGAAGAGTCAATTCTTTAGACTTACCTCGTAATTCATCGAATAGCGATGCGAGTTGGCGCTCAAGATCCACAATTCGCTCCTCGCCTCCTTCAAGATCTTCGATGCGCGAACTACTTTCTTGGGAACGCAAAATAAGTTGATTAAACGCTACTTCTCGATCAGAACCTTCACCATATTTCTTTATCAAGGAATTTATGGCGCTCTTTCGCTCTTGTAAATACTCTAGCCGAAGGGGATCAGCGTCTAGGGCAACCAAGTACCTGTGTAACGCACCCAAATTATCCTGATATTGAAAGATTGAATCCCCAAGCCCTGCAGATAACAGATCAAGGCTCTGATCCTTACCCACTACGTGATCCAGAGATCGCTTGGCCTGTATAAACGCGGAATTGACTGAGTACTCGTCATTGTCGAGAAAATTGAGCGCGCTCGTAAGAGCCTGCTGCAATTCATCAACACTGGATAGACGACTTAACTCATTTTCGATCTCAGTTAGTTCGCCCAACTGTGGGTTGATCGCGGAAAATGACTTCATGAATTCCGCTAATTTGCTAAGTTCGTGTTCACGATTTCGTTGATCCGAACGCAATTGTTCAATGCGCTCGGATAGGAATCCAAATTCGGAGTAAATTCGTGTCACCTCATCAACAAGAGGTTGAAGTTTGCCAAAGGCATCGACTGTGGAGCGAATAAAGGCAGGTTTGGTTAATCGATTTGTGCTCGACTGAGCATGTACTTCGACCAACTCGCTTCCAAGTTCGGCAGCTTTTCCGGCAGTTGTTGCCACTCCTCCAATACTGACTCGAGATTTTCCATCACTTGTCACAGTTCGAGAAATGAGAACTGAGTTCGATTCAACTTCGGCGCCAATTTCTTCAATTTGTGTTTGCAACTCTGCAGGGATCGAAAACCGCCCCGAGGTAACCAAGCGATCTGTCCCAGTTCGCACTTTTTCCGAATCGGCTTTTCCACCTAAAATTAAAGAAAGAGCAGTGAGTACCATCGTCTTTCCGGCACCAGTTTCCCCGGTCAATACGTTAAGTCCTGCTTTGAATTCCACCTGGGCAGATTCGATCACTCCAAGATTACGAATAGTGATTTCTTCAAGTCCGCAAAAGTTCTTGTTTGAATGGCCTTCACTCACCGCGCCACCCTTCAATGGGTAATTTAAATTTCGCAACGAGACGATCTGTAAAGACCGCCGACTCTATATGGAGGATCTCAACCCGAGCAGTTGCTTTTCTAATAATGACGCGATCTCCACTTAACAGCGGAGTTTTTCTCATGCCATCTGCGGCAATCATCGCTTCTCTAGATTCAATATCGATAACGATTGAGGATTCCGGTGAGATAACCATCGGTCTGGAAAATAGCGCATGAGCCGCGAGCGGCAAAACTACTATCGCCTCAACTTCGGGCCAAACAACTGGTCCGCCAGCTGAAAATGCATAAGCTGTCGAACCAGTAGGGGTAGCACAAATAACTCCGTCACACCCCCAACGAGACAGCGGGCGATCATCGATTTGGACGAAGAGTTCTACCATCTGCGCATGACTTCGCTCAATCGTAAATTCATTGAGCGCCCAACCAGTCGCAATAACTTCTGACTCACGGAGAACTTGATGGCTCAGCAACAACCTTGACTCGCCGCGATAATTTTTTGCGGCGATAACTTGGGCTAGCTCAAGAGCTGATGGGCGAGCTATTTCTGCTAGAAATCCAACATTGCCTAGATTGATTCCTAGAATTGGGACATTGGAACCCAGAACAAGTTCTGCAGCCCGCAAAATGGTCCCATCCCCACCAAGAACGATTGCAATTTCAAATTCCTGTTTCGCGTCCATTCCTGCTGAGTCGGGTAAGCCTCCGGGATAATTGGTGATACTAGCAATACCAGTTGAACGAAGCGCTTGGATGAGTTGCTGAGCAAACACGACAGCTTCTGGGCGGGTGGGGTGAATAACTAGTAATACAGTTCTCATCGCCCCTCCTCTTCAACTCGCTGAACTTTTGAGTTCACCTACTGTGGACCCTCTGCTATTGCAGCATCCAATTCGGCGGAACTTAATTCTGCCTTGCCGCGGCGAAGCCATAAAAAATACTCGACATTGCCGGCGGGGCCAGGCAAACTACTTGCAACTACACCTAAGCACCCTAACCCCATATCGTACGCACAGTCAGCAACCTCTTGAACTGCGATCCTTCGGAGTTCGGGATCTCGAACAACGCCGCCCGCGCCTAAACGTTCTCTACCGACTTCAAACTGTGGTTTAACCATGACAAGAAAATCTGCGGCAGGCGTCGAAACACTAACTAGTGCCGGCAAGACTAGAGTGAGCGAAATAAAGGAGAGATCAGCAACAACTATCTCCGCCGCCGCGCCAACCTGATCTAGAGTTAGGTGTCGGACATTTGTGCGATCCAAAATAATTACGCGCGGATCTTGTCGTAACTCCCACGCCATCTGCCCGTATCCGACGTCAACAGCAACAACATCTTTCGCGCCACGTTTTAAAAGGACATCGGTAAATCCACCAGTTGATGCCCCTGCATCTAGAGCACGCCTCCCCTCAACCACGATTTCAGAGAAGTGGTCTAGCGCACCTGCTAACTTATGACCCCCGCGTGAGACAAAATCATCCCGTTCGCCCTGCACGACGATTGATGTTTCTGCATCTACCTGAGAAGCGGGCTTACTTGCGGGGATGCCACTTACTAGGACCGTGCGTGACTCGATTAAGTCAGCAGCATGGTCGCGTGATCGTGCTAACCCACGACGCACAAGTTCTGCATCCAATCGGGTTTTCACAACTACCCTACTTACCGTCTATCGAGCGAAGCGCCTCTTCGAGTTTTGCATGAATTTGATCGTAAGCGTCACAGTGATCTTCAAGTTCCATAACTTGAACCAGGGCGATCGCTTCTCGAAGTTCAGCTAACTGTGGTGCAGATCCTTGTTGCGAGATGTTCTGGTCCATGGTCTAACCGTATCTATAACCTGCGCAATTGGCTCGCTTCAACCTGCCAACGGCTTGCAAGTCCAGTAGGGGCCTTCCAAAATCTTCTGCGTACCGCGCCATCAATTGATACCCAATCATCAATTTCAAGTGTCAAAGCCCGCTTTCGGACCCTTGCGAGCCATGCAGCGATGTCCAATGTATCTACCTCGCGCCGTTCTCCTTTTGGGTTCTTTCGATCAATCACAATTCGAAACTCAACTACGGTGTCACCGCTTGGTAAGAGTTTCTCCGTGGGCAGACTGCTGACTCTGCCCTCGAGGAAAACCTCATTTCGAGGATTGCGAAATACCTGCTGCCCTGTATCTGGCTTCTTCTTAACCGATGATCCATGAATCACAATTTCTACTCCGCCTCTACTCGCCTAAACTGAACTTGTCACCTTGCGGCACCTGATATCTACGAGATTAAGAGAAGCTACTTTCTTTTGTAAATTATGTTCCGCAAGATGTGCAAATCTTCAGGGTGTGGATCAAAAAAAAGAGCGCCAGCGTTTTGAAGTTAATCAAAACATTGGCGCTCTTTATAAATGATGTCCGGCGGCGATCTACTCTC
>PLXJ01000010.1 GCA_003151395.1 Actinomycetota bacterium
CGCTGCCCGCTTCGCAGTTGGAAGCCCTAGCCAACCTCGAAAAAGACTCAGTTCTAAGTGATGGGTTGGGGGAGTTGATGCTCCGAGCCTTCCTTGCAACTCGCAGGGCCGAAGCCGCAAAAGCTGAACAGATGGGTGATAACTGGGCTCGATTGGAGACTTTCAGCACCTTTTAGGGCTAAATACGGTGATAAATCAACCGCGATTTCACCCCTCAGGTAACCCGCTGATAACCTTCGTCCACAAGCGAGAAGACGCGCCTTCGTGAATTACACCGAGGCCCTCGTGACAGTCAAAGGAGTGCCGCCATGGCTTTAAAGCCAGCAGAGAAAAAAGAGATCATCGCAAAATACGGCGCTTCCGCCACTGATACTGGGAGCCCAGAGGCACAGATTGCCCTGCTCTCGCGTCGTATCGAAGAAATTACCGAACACCTCAAGACTAATAAGAATGACCACCACAATCGTCGTGGGCTCTTGTTGTTGGTTGGTAAGCGTCGTCGCCTCTTGCAATATCTTGCAAAGACAGATGTCACGCGCTACAGAGCGATTATCGAAAAGCTCGGTATTCGTCGTTAATTAATAGAAATTAATTAATTATAAAAAATTAAAGTCAACTCTCTCATTAGTTAATCGGTCCTCGGTAGTGGTTTACGGACACCGTGAACTTCGATCGAAGATCCGTTTCCTAATGTGAGAGAGTTGAGAAATGGAGATGACCCATGGAGGGTCCAGATGTTAAGTATGCCGTTGCAACAATTGATAACGGTAAGTATGGAAAGCGCGAGATTCGTTTTGAAACCGGTCGCCTAGCGCGTCAATCCGGGGGAACCGCAGTGGTTTACCTAGATGACGATTCAATGTTGCTCTCGGCAACAACCGCAGGAAAGCAACCGAAGGATCAATTCGATTTCTTCCCACTCACAGTCGATGTTGAAGAGCGTATGTACGCAGCAGGAAAGATCCCAGGATCATTCTTCCGCCGCGAAGGTCGCCCATCAGAAGATGCAATTCTCACCTGTCGTTTAATCGACCGCCCACTTCGCCCATCATTCGTCAAAGGTCTGCGCAATGAAGTGCAGGTAGTTGTCACCGTGATGGCTTTGAACCCAGATCATATGTACGACGTGCTTGCAATCAACGCAGCATCAATGTCTACACAACTCGCAGGTCTTCCATTCTCTGGTCCGATCGGTGGCGTACGCGTCGCCTTGATCGACGGACAATGGGTTGCATTCCCAAATCATTCTGATTTGGAGAAGGCGGTCTTTGATATGGTCGTTGCAGGCTCCATCGCTGGAGACGACATTGCCGTCATTATGGTTGAAGCAGAAGCGACAACGCAGACCCTCAATCTCATCAAGGCAGGCGCACAGGCTCCTACCGAAGAGATCGTTGGCCAAGGGTTAGAGGCTGCAAAGCCATTTATCCGCGTGCTATGCGATGCACAGAATGAACTCGCTAAGGTTGCCGCAAAGCCAACCGGCGAATTTCCAGTTTTCCCTGATTATCAAGATGACGTTTATGCAGCAGTCGAAGCAGCAGCAGGAACACAGATTGCTGATGCGCTCACTATTGCTGGCAAGCAAGATCGCGAGACCAAACTCGATGAGATCAACGCTGTAATCAAGGAACATCTTGCTGCAGGTTTCGAAGGTCGCGAGAAAGAAGTTTCTGCCGCGATTCGTTCCGTAACAAAGACGTCAGTTCGTCAACGCGTATTGCGCGACAAGATCCGTATCGATGGACGTGGAGTTCGCGATATTCGTGCGATTACCGCAGAAGTTGAGGTTATTCCTCGCGTTCACGGTTCTGCAATCTTCGAACGTGGAGAAACCCAGATTTTGGGAGTAACAACTCTTAACATGCTCAAGATGGAGCAACAGCTCGACACCTTGAGCCCGGAGAATCACAAGCGTTACATGCACAACTACAACTTCCCGCCTTACTCAGTCGGAGAAACTGGTCGTGTTGGATCACCTAAGCGCCGCGAAATCGGTCATGGTGCTCTCGCTGAGCGTGCTTTGCTTCCAGTTCTTCCAACCCGCGAAGAATTCCCGTATGCAATTCGTCAAGTATCAGAAGCGCTCGGCTCCAATGGATCAACATCCATGGGTTCGGTTTGCGCTTCGACCATGTCGCTCCTCAACGCAGGTGTGCCTCTCAAGGCCGCCGTGGCAGGTATCGCGATGGGCTTGATCTCTGATCTCGTCGATGGCAAGACCGAATATGTCGCACTTACCGACATCTTGGGTGCCGAAGATGCATTTGGAGATATGGATTTCAAGGTCGCCGGAACAAAAGAATTTGTTACTGCGCTACAACTTGATACCAAGCTTGATGGAATTCCTGCTTCTGTTCTCTCTGCCGCTTTGCTGCAGGCGAAGGAAGCGCGTCTTTACATCCTAGACATCATGCACCAGGCAATTGATATGCCAGATGAGATGAGCCTCCTGGCTCCTCGCATTATTTCAATCAAGGTTCCAACAGAATTGATTGGCGCGATTATCGGTCCAAAGGGCAAGATGATTAACCAGATTCAAGATGAGACCGGGGCAGATATCACCATCGAAGATGATGGCACTATCTACATCGGCGCTCTTGAAGGTTCTCAAGCAGAGGCTGCAAAGGCAATGATTGAAGCGATCGCTAATCCGGTAATTCCAAAGGTCGGAGAGCGTTACAACGGTAGCGTTGTGAAACTTGCTACATTCGGAGCCTTTATCTCATTGGTTCCTGGTAAAGATGGCTTGCTCCACATCTCGCAGATTCGCAAGATGCACGGCGGAAAGCGCATCGAAAACCTTGAGGAAGTTATGAAGGTTGGCGACAAGATTGAAGTTGAGATCAATGAGATCGATCCAAAGGGCAAGTTCTCCTTGGTTCCTGTTCTCGCTGATGGATCAACTCCAACTGACGCACCAGCCGAATAAGTAATTAGTGGCTCGCACCGTCCTGCCTAGCGGTCTACGGATTGTTACCGAAGAGGTTTCAACCGTCAGATCCGCAGCATTTGGTGTCTGGGTTAATGTTGGCTCCCGCGATGAGACTTTACCTGTCGCGGGAGCTTCACATTTTCTAGAGCATTTACTTTTTAAAGGAACGGCCCGTCGTGATGCCATGGCGATTTCTTCTTCGATCGAGGCTGTTGGCGGTGAAATGAATGCCTTTACCGGCAAGGAATACACCTGTTTTTTCGCTCGGGTTATCGATACTGATTTACCGCTAGCTGTGGATGTGATAGCTGATCTCATTACCTCATCACTCGTCGCCACCGCAGATGTTGACGCTGAACGGACGGTCGTACTTGAAGAGATGTCAATGCGGGATGATGATCCATCTGATCTGATTCATGATCTATACCTCGAGACCTATTATGGCGACACCCCCCTTGGAAGATCGATTCTCGGAACGCCAGATTCCATCAAGGGAATGTCGCGCAATTCGATTTTTAATTATTACAAGAAGCGCTATCGCCCAGAGGATATTGTTATTGCAGTCGCTGGAAATGTAAGCCATAAAAAAGTTGTAAAACTTGTTGAGCAAGCACTGGCTCGCGATGGATTTCTGGATGTATCCGCCAAGCCAGCAAATGTACGTCACGCACCTAAGGTAAAACCTCGCGGGGTTGGCACCGTCGGGATTATCGATCGCAAGACGGAACAGTCGCATCTTTTACTTGGAGTAGAAGGAGTTGAGCGAAGTGATGATCGTCGATTCGCGCTCAGTATCCTTGCCTCCGCTATGGGAGGGGGAATGTCCTCCAGACTATTTCAAGAAATTCGCGAGAAGCGCGGCCTGGCATATTCGGTTTACTCCTATGTTCAACAATTTTCCGGCGCGGGGTCTATGTCTTTCTACGCTGGCTGCCAGCCAAACAAAACCGCCGAGGTTATCGAAATCATTCGTGAGATCTCCTTTGATATTGCAGAAAATGGCTTGACCGACGAAGAGATAATTCGCGCTAAAGGTGCGGTTTCTGGCTCGCTTGTCTTGAGTCAAGAAGATACCGGCTCCCGGATGATGCGAATTGGGAAGAGTGAACTCGTGTATGGCGAGGTAATGGGATTTGATGAAATTCTAAGCAAAATTGCCCAAGTGACTTCGGATGAAATCAAGGCTATTGCCAGCACGATCCTGCCTAGACCTTCTACGCTTGCCCTAGTGGGGCCATTTAAATCTGCTACAAAATTTGAGAAGGTGATCGCATGACAATCAAAGTTGCGGTACTTGGAGCAAAGGGTCGAATGGGTGCTACGACCGTTGCGGCAATAAATGAAACTGCTGATTTAGAATTAGTGGCCGCGCTGGATATCGGTGATTCACTCGATCTCTTGGTTTCAACTGGCGCGCAAGTAATAGTTGATTTTACCCATCCGGATTCTGTGATGGCCAATTTGGAATTTGCAATCGCTCATAAAATTAACGTAGTTGTAGGAACCACCGGATTTAACAGTGAAAAGCTCGCCACAGTTGTTAGGTGGCTTGATGCCAATCCCGGCGTTGGTGCCCTCATTGCTCCCAACTTCGGACTTGGCGCCGTCTTGATGATGCAATTCGCAGCGCAAGCTTCAAAGTATTTTGAATCCGTAGAAATTATTGAATTGCACCATCCAAACAAAGCCGATGCTCCTTCCGGTACAGCTACTCGTACCGCAGAATTAATTACGGAAGCGCGCGCATCAGTAGATAAGGCAGCTATGCCAGATGCGACTTCTTCGGGATTGCAAGGTGCTCGCGGAGCAAAAGTCGGAGATGTTCCTATTCATTCAGTCCGTTTGCGTGGATTGGTTGCCCATCAAGAGGTAATCCTGGGTGAGTTGGGCGAAACTTTAACCATACGCCATGACTCGATCGATCGCACAGGCTTCATGCCCGGAGTATTGCTAGGCATTCGTAAGGTAGTTCATACCCCAGGACTCACATTTGGACTCGAGCATTTCTTAGATCTCAAATAGAATTCTGCTATCTAAATAATTCGAAGCGAGACAAAGGATTTAAAATGGCTGCTCAAATTACTATGTACACAGCTGACTGGTGCGGCGATTGCCGACGCTCCAAAGCCTACCTAACTGCTAAAAAAGTTGAAGTCAATTACATTGACATAGAAGCTGATAAAGTCGCATCAGATAAGGTAATTGAAATTAATGGCGGATTGCGTTCCATTCCAGTCATCATGTTCCCAGATGGAACTCACCTGACCGAGCCTTCTGATAAGGATTTAGAGGCAAAACTTATGTCGTTGGCAATTCTCTAATTATTTAAGCGATAAACAATCGCAGAAGTTGCCATTGCCCCGACAACGACGACGGGGAATGGCAATTTTGCTGTCAAGGCAACAATCGCCACCGTTATTCCAGCCAAACGATGATCGACAACAAATTTAGTTTTGGTAGTAAATGCCTGCATGGCTACGAGGGAACTCAATAACACAATCGGAATCAAATTAGTGATCCGTTGAACCCGCGGGTGGGCTAACCAGATTTCGGGAATTGAATGGCCGATATATTTGATGCCATAGCAAAGGACACTAGTTACGATTACTGCAATCCATTGTGAGTTCATTTAGTTCCACCCCACAATGGCTGCGATAAAGACGGTGGAGATAATGGGTACGCCCGCAGGCACCAATTCAGTAATGGAAAGTGCCCAAGTGAAGGCGAGCAAGCCGGCGATCAGGGGCTTGCGCTCTTTGAGGCGGGGAAAGAGCACGGCGCAGAAAATTGCGGGAGAGGCGACATCCAGTCCCCATGCTGAGGTATCACCGATAGCTTTTGCGCCTAGCGCGCCAATGAGCGTAAATAAATTCCAGAAGAAGAAGACACCTACTCCGGTGTACCAGAAAGCAGTTTTCTGATCCTCGGGATTTGTTTGGGCGATGGCGACTCCGGTGGATTCATCGATCGTTATCTGTGCCGCTAGGGCTCGCTTCACGCCTTTGAGCTTGAGGATTTGTGCCATGCGCACGCCATAGAGGCCGTTTCGACCACCGAGGAAGGTACCGGTGATAATCGCACTCAGCGGACTTCCCCCAGCGCTCATGACCGCGACTAAAGAAAATTGTGAGGCGCCAGAAAAAAGTACTAAGGAGAGGAAGCAGGCTTGCGCGACCGAGAAATGATCGGCTACGGCAACTGCGCCGAAGGCCACCCCTGCGGCGCCTACGGCTAACCCAACGCTGAGGGAGTCGCGCTTCACTGACACGCCGATATTCTGCCCTAATCCCAATCGACATGGGTACCAATAGATAAGGTCGTTACATGAGTTCAGGAACCTTCAAACAGCAAGAGCACTTTGAAATTAATTTCCGCGATGACATGACCGTCGAACTTGTTAAAGCTAGTGCGAGTGATTCGGATGTTATTTGGGCCGCCCGAGTATCAACGGCTGGAGAGAATTCTCTCGACGATGTCGATGCCGACCCATCTCGCTCTGAAGGTCTCATCAATTACCTCGCTCGCGAACGGCATGGTTCACCTTTCGAGCACACGTCCATGACTTTTTTTATCTCCGCTCCGATCTTTGTCTTTCGTGAATTCATGCGCCATCGGATCGCTTCATATAATGAGGAATCTGGACGCTATCGGGAGCTTCGACCTAATTTCTATATCCCGAGCAAAGAGCGCAAATTGGTGCAAATTGGAAAAGCTGGGGCCTACACATTTATTGACGGAACCGATGAACAGTATGAGATAACCGTTAACGCAATTAAAGAGAGTTGTACAGTTGCATACGAAAACTATAAGAAAATGTTGGACGCGGGTGTGGCTCGAGAAGTTGCTCGGGCAGTATTACCGGTCGGTCTGTATTCATCCATGTATGTGACGATGAATGCGCGTGCCCTTATGAATTTCTTGTCGTTACGCACCTCTCATGAAGGATCACATTTTCCGAGCTATCCGCAGCGGGAAATTGAGATGGTTGCCGAGAAAATGGAGCAACATTTTGCAACTTTAATGCCGCTAACACACGGGGCGTTTCAAAAGTCTGGACGGGTAGCCCCGTAGTCGCGATAGGGTTAGCACCATGTCCAGCTCGCATAAACAGACGACCCAGATAGCGGCGCCTTTTGGCCGTTTGATCACCGCGATGGTGACCCCATTTCAAAAAGATGGATCGATTCACTGGGACGGCGTCGCAAAAATAGCTGAACATCTTGCCAATAGTGGTCACGACGCAATTGCAGTAAATGGCACCACGGGCGAAGCCCCAACCACAAAGACTTCAGAGAAGCTTGAGATCATCCGAGTCGTCAAAAGCACGGTCGGAGATCGCGTAAAGGTTCTAACTGGTGCCGGAGATAACGAAACCGCCTACACCGTGGAACAAGCCAAACGGTGCGCCGAACTTGGGGTAGATGGCCTTTTGATAGTTACGCCGTATTACAACAAGCCACCGCAAGAAGGAATCGAAGCGCATTTTAAGGCAGTTGCGGCGGCGACAGATGTACCAATAATGATGTATGACATTCCAGGAAGGACCGGTGTCCCGATTGAAGAGGACACGATCTGCCGATTAGCCGAGGTTAAAAATATCGTGGCTCTGAAAGATGCTAAAGGAAATCCGGCATCGACTTCTTGGGTCATTAAGCGAACGGGATTACCCGTCTATTCAGGTGACGACATTCTCAATTTGCCACTCCTCAGCGTTGGAGCAGTTGGATTTGTATCAGTGTGCGGCCACGTCGTTGGTAACCAACTTAAGGCCATGCTCGACGCTTGGTTTGCGGGCGACGCGACACGAGCTCTAGAAATTCATCAAGAATTATTACCGGTATTCACCGGAACCTTCCGTACCCAAGGTGCGATATTGACTAAGGCAGCGCTCACAATGCTCGGCCTACCTGGTGGATTTACACGTTTACCACTTGTCGATGCCACCGATGCGCAGATTGCGCAGTTGCGGGAGGACCTTCGACAAGGCGGAGTTGTACCTAACTAATGAATCATCCACATCCCGATTTACCCTATCCAGCTAAGTTAGCTCCTAAGACACTGCGTATTGTTTCGCTAGGTGGCTTGGGTGAAATAGGTCGCAACATGACCGTCTTTGAAATTGCGGGCAAATTACTAATTGTTGACTGCGGAGTCCTCTTTCCCGAGGAGAGCCAGCCCGGCATTGATTTGATTCTTCCTGATTTTTCTTACATCAGAGATCGCTTACAAGACGTAGTTGCTATTGCCCTCACACACGGCCACGAAGATCACATCGGTGCGGTTCCCTATCTCTTGAAGGAACGCTCTGATATTCCGGTGATTGGATCTAAATTAACTTTGGCATTTACTGAAGCGAAACTAAAGGAGCGCCGGATTACCGCGCCGATGGTTGAAGTAAAAGCAGGAATGAAGCAGACCTTCGGTCCCTTTGAACTTGAATTTATTGCTGTCAATCACTCGATTCCAGATGCGCTTGCTGTCGCTATTCGCACTGAAGCAGGTCTTGTCCTTGCTACAGGTGATTTCAAAATGGATCAACTACCTTTAGATGGTCGCATTACCGATCTTGCTGCCTTCGCCAGGTTGGGTGAAGAAGGTGTTGACCTCTTTATGGTGGACTCCACGAATGCAGATGTTCCTGGTTTTACAACATCTGAACGTGAGATCATGCCGACCCTCGATAGAATTTTTCGTGCAACAGAGCGCCGTGTGATTGTTGCTTCCTTCGCCTCCCACGTGCACCGAGTTCAACAGATCATGATGATCGCAGCACAACACAACCGCAAGGTTGCCTTTATCGGTCGTAGCATGGTCCGAAACATGAAACTTGCGCAGGATTTGGGCTATCTCGATGTACCAGCAGGTTTGGTGATTGACGCAAAGAATATTGATGATGCTGGCGATAACATCGTCTTAATCTGTACGGGTTCACAAGGAGAGCCACTTGCGGCCTTATCTCGAATGGCAAATGGCGAACATCAGATACAAGTGGGCAAAGGCGATACCGTCGTGCTCGCGTCTTCGCTGATTCCAGGCAACGAGAATCCAGTTTTTAGAGTAATAAATGAACTCACTCGTTTTGGAGCAACCGTTGTTCATAAAGGCAACGCGCTTGTTCATGTTTCCGGTCACGCTGCTGCCGGAGAACTGCTTTATTGCTACAACATTGTGAAGCCAAAGAACGTGATGCCGATTCATGGCGAGTGGCGGCATATGCGGGCGAATGCAGAACTTGCTATAAAGACCGGGGTTCCACGCACTAATACCATCGTCGTTGACAATGGAATTGTTGTTGATGTTCATGATGGTTACGCTGATATTGCTGGAGCAATTCCAGTTGGCTTTGTTTATGTCGATGGGCAGAGCATCGGGGAAATCACGGAAAGCTCGCTCAAGGATCGTCGTATCTTGGGTGAAGAGGGATTTATCTCTGTTGTTGTAGTGGTTGATTCTCAAAGTGGCAAAATCGTGGCGGGTCCTGACATTCATGCCCGCGGATTCACCGAAGATAAAGCGCTCTTTGATGAGGTCAAGGGAATGATTGAAAAAGCTCTTGCCACTTCTGTTGCTAACGGAATTAACGGCACACACCAACTTGCGCAAGTCGTACGTCGCACCGTCGGAAGTTGGGTTGGTGAGGAACATCGCCGCAAGCCAATGATCATCCCTGTTGTTATTGAGGTATGACGGCGCGCCGATCAGCGGCTCAACTCGCTTTTCTTTACGCTTAGAGCGCTATGGCTAAAAAACGAAGTACGACTAGAAGCAAGGCTGCAAAGCGTCCCGGAGTCCTTGTTGGGATCGGGCGCGCTCTTGCAGGGATCTGGCGTTTTTTCGCTAAAGCGGTCGGGAGCGCGGTCCGTTTTCTCTTCAAGGAAGCCCGCGAACTCGATAGCGCCCATCATCGCGATGGGCTCGCCTTCCTTCTCTTAATCTTTGCGCTCATCAGCGCAGCAGGTAGTTGGTTCCACCTTCACAATCCGATCGGTCGATCGATGAATACGCTCCTGCTCGGCACTTTCGGCAAGATCGCCATCATCACTCCACTCCTCTTTGTTTACTTTGCTTTTAGATTGTTTAAGGCTCCGGATGAAGGCAGGGCTAATGGCCGAATTACAATCGGCGCACTATTGCTTGTCCTAAGCGGAACCGGTTTGGCTCAGGTCGTTAATGATTCAGATTTTAAAGGCGTCCGAACTGCTGGGGGTGTCATTGGGTACGGTGTAGGTCGACCGCTTTCAAACCTAGGAACCTCACTACTTGCCATTCCTATTTTGTTACTCTTTTTCTTTTTTGGATTGCTTATCGTTACTGCAACTCCAGTCTCCCAAGTTATTGCCAAAGTAAAAATCGTTTTTTCATGGATTATGCATCGCACAATATCTGCTAGTCCAAATGAAGCCCAAGAGTTCGAGATCAATGACACGCCTCCCTTTGAGACCCCGCTGGTTCGGGAATTTCATAACCAAGAGCCCGAAGATGATGACGATGAGCCAACTCAAGCGGAATTAGAGGATACGGTTGCTCTCCAACTTGGTCTCCCTGGCGCAGGCACACCAACATTTATGACCAAGACGGTGCAAAATTCGCCAGCCCACCAAATGATTCTGGCGGCCGACACCCCCTACATTTTGCCGTCAATGGATTTACTACGCACCGTACCCGCCTCTAAAGCCAAGTCCAAGGCCAACGAGCTGGTTGTAGCGGCCCTGGGGCAGGTTTTTGAACAGTTCGATGTCGATGCCAGAGTTACAGGTTATATGCGTGGCCCAACGGTAACTCGCTATGAGGTTGAGCTCGCAGGAGGCGTCAAGGTAGAGGCGATTACCGCGCTCGCCAAGAATATTTCCTACGCAGTAGCGAGTGGGGATGTCCGTATCCTCTCCCCAATCCCAGGTAAGTCGGCAGTCGGAATCGAGATTCCCAATACGGATCGTGAAATAGTTGCCCTGGGCGACGTTTTACGTTCTTCGGCTGCGATGAATGAAACCCATCCCATGGTTATTGCGCTGGGCAAAGATGTTGAAGGAAATTACATCTGCGCCAACTTAGCAAAGATGCCGCACTTACTAGTCGCAGGAGCAACTGGAGCGGGCAAGTCATCAATGATCAACTCTTTGATTGTTTCCATATTGATGCGCTCCACGCCTGATGAGGTTCGATTGGTATTGATCGATCCAAAACGCGTTGAACTGACGAGTTATGAAGGCATTCCCCACTTAATTGCCCCAATTATCACAAGTCCAAAAAAGGCCGCAGATGTCCTCGCGTGGGTTGTCCGTGAAATGGATCAACGTTATGACGATCTTTCCCACTTTGGCTTCCGACATATTGACGATTTCAACCGCGCGGTTCGTTCCAATAAAGTGAGTTTGCCGGCTGGCAGTGAACGCCTTCTTGAACCATACCCATATCTACTCGTCATTATCGATGAGTTAGCGGATCTGATGATGATCGCGGCCCGTGAAGTCGAAGAGAGCATTGTTCGAATAACTCAACTCGCACGCGCCGCCGGGATTCACCTCGTTATTGCAACGCAGCGTCCGAGCGTGGATGTTGTTACTGGATTAATTAAAGCCAACGTTCCTTCACGACTCTCGTTTGCGACATCGAGTCTGGCCGATTCACGAGTTATTTTGGATACTCCTGGCGCCGAAAAACTTGTAGGTCAGGGTGATGGACTATTTTTACCAATGGGTGCGAGCAAGGCGATGCGAATACAAGGGGCCTTTGTTTCAGAACGTGAATCAGAAGCAGTTGTAAATCACGTTAAGTCACAAGCGCAACCAGTCTTTAGAATTGATATCAATGCGCCAGCAGTGAGCAAGCAAATTGAAAATGATATTGGCGATGATATGGAACTTTTACTTCAAGCGATTCAATTGGTCGTCGGTACACAATTTGGTTCAACATCAATGTTGCAGCGAAAACTTCGCGTCGGATTTGCAAAGGCAGGACGACTGATGGACCTGATGGAGAGTCGCGGCATTGTGGGACCGTCAGAAGGTTCCAAGGCTCGCGATGTGCTTATTACCGCGGAACAGATGCCCGATCTTTTGGAGGAGATTCAGGGCTTCATCTAAGGAAATCTCTCCCGGGCTACGCTTGAATTGAGCGACCCTAGAAATTCATTTGGTCATCCCTCATTGAGGGTTTATCCTTGGCTTCTCACCTTCCCCAGGTTGTGGCTATTTTCGTTGTCGCATCGTGATTTTAGTAATGAGGCATGTATGTCGGTTGGAATTCTTCTCCGCCAAGTAAGAGAATCCGTTGGCATGTCTATCGAAGAACTTTCATCCCACACTTCTATTAGACGGAGTGTTCTCAATGATCTCGAGAGCGATAATTTTCAATCCTCTGGCGGATTGGCGTACGCCCGCGGACATATTCGTAACATTGCGCGAGTATTGCGCGCCAACGGGGATTTGTTGGTCGATGAATTCAATTCAATGAATCAGGATTTCAATCGTCCCATGATTGATTTGCTGAGCGAAAATAATGTAACTCCGGTTCGTCGTGCTCGCCGAAAGGTATCTTTCGGCCTCATGGCAAAAGTCGCCGCCGCTGTTGTGATCGTATTAATTGCTGCCCCTACGGTGGCCTCCTTTATGCATCCATCAAAGAAAGCTCCAATCAAAACCGGTAGCCAGTCAACTTCAACGCAATCCCTAACCTCAACAACATCCTCCACGGGTTCGCCAGCTGGTACGACCGCCGTCGCAACGAAAACCACCCCCGTTGCGGTTGTAATAACGGCTAATGCAGGATCTTCTTGGATTGCGGTTACAGATAGTGCTGGATCCTTGATATTTAGTGGAACGATGCATCAAGGAACTTCCCAATCATTTGATGACACACAATTAATTAATTTCACTGTTGGTAACGCCGGTGCGGTTGATATAAATGTGAACGGCAAAGATGCGGGTTCGCCGGGCGCCATTGGCGAGGTAGTCCATCTCCAATTTGGGCCAGGAGCTCCATCTCAAGGCTAATCGCACCTAAATTTCCACGTTAGACAGGTACCATGTCACCAATGAGTACCAAGTCCGGAAAGACGCTAAACCTTCCAAATGCGTTAACGATCTTGCGGCTGCTCGCCCTTCCTTTCTGTGCCTATGCCCTCTTTAAGGATGGTGGAAATTCCTCTCTCTGGCGCATCATCGCCTGGTCAGGTTTTTTTGTGGTTGGACTCACCGATCTAATGGACGGCCGGCTGGCTCGCTCCAGAAACCAAGTAACTAGTTTTGGGACTTTTCTTGACCCCGTTGCGGATAAAGCTGCGATCGGGACCGCAATGATCGCACTTTCAATACAAGGCAAACTCTGGTGGTGGGTCACAATTGTGATCTTGTTCCGCGAAGTTGCGGTAACGCTGCTTCGACTGGCAGTCATCAGAGGGGGTGTCATTCCCGCTAGCAAAGGTGGCAAACTAAAGACCATGATGCAGGGGTTCGGGATTGGGTTCTACATTCTTCCGCTGCCATCATGGTTGCACCTCCCGCGTGATATTTTTATGGCGGCAACAATCGCAATCACGCTCGTGACTGGAATGGATTATTTTTTGAAAGTGATTCGAAGTGAGCGCTGACCTACTGGCGCTAACCATCATTAAGTACATGAAGCGCAAAGAGTTGACCCTTTCAACAGCTGAATCAATCACCGGTGGGGGACTGAGTGAGGCACTCACTTCTGTACCTGGATCTTCTGCCGTCTTCCAAGGCGGGTTGATCACCTATAGCGATGTCAGCAAGACAAAATTCTTTGGAATTACAAAGCGGATGCTCACCAAACACACTGCAGTCGCCGAAGAGGTGGCAACCATGATGGCGCAGCAGGCGAGAGCGCAATTTAAGACCGATTACGCCATTTCGACCACTGGCGTGGCAGGTCCTGGTCGGGCGTATGGACAGAAATCTGGAACGGTTTGGATCGCAATTGATACCAAAACTGGCACTTCTGCGATTTCACTCGCGCTCGCAGGCACCCGTGCTGAGATACGCCACGCAACTATTGAGAGCGCATTGGCTGCCTTTACCCGTATTCTTATCCCGTGATTCTTCTCCGTTCTCATATCGGCCTGGCGCTGCGCACTTCTCGCATCCAACAGGGTCGGACCCTGCGCGATGTCGCCAAGAGCGCACGGGTTTCATTGGGTTACCTTTCAGAGGTAGAACGTGGCCAAAAGGAAGCTTCTTCAGAACTCTTGAATTCAATATGTAGCGCTCTTGATATTTCACTTGGTGAGGTTCTTGTGAACGTGAGTGCTCAAATTAAAACTCACGAAACTCCTACCCTTATTGTGGTGGATGACGCCGCGTAATTAGCTTTCACGCGAGTTATTTCTCACGCTCCATCCCATCATGGCAACCAATCAGCGCTCGCGTACCGCAATTCTTGCTGGTGCAAAAATCGTGATCACTGAAGTAGGTTCTTACGAATCCAACATGCTCGATATCGCCGCCCGCGCCGAGGTTTCTCGCGCTACCGTTTACAACCATTTCAGCGATAAGGAAGCGATGATGCTCTCTCTCGTTGAGTCCGAAATTCTTCGTCTTTTCGATCTTGCCAAGAAGGCGCCAACTAAACGCGATGCCCTTTGCATTCTTTCGGTAGAAATTTCGAAGGACCCGGCGCTCCGCAAAATGGTGCAGACAGATCCGCTAGACATTGCCAAGTTCGTGACCGTGACAGATCATCCCCTTTGGTCATTGGTAAAAGAGTCGCTCATTAACTTGTTTGGCGAATCAGCAGGTGCAGTTTTCCACTGGTTAATAGGTCAAATTGCCTCACCGCTTTCACTTGCCGGAAGTGCCAAGCAGGCCGATCAAATGGCTCGTGCCCTCTAACTGATGGCTATTTAATAGGTGGGAATGCGAATTACTGAACTTCGTTCCCGGGTCTCTGATTATTTCAGCGACTCAGATACTTATGCCAGAGATATCGTTCATGCCGAACTCGGTGGGTTGACGGTCAATGAAGCGCTAGCGCGCGGATTTGAACCCGGGGAAATCTGGAAAGCGATCGTGGCACACAATCCCCAAATGCCTGCAAGATTTCGATAGACGAATGCCCGATTTACTGATTGAAATCCGAGTTCGACCCAATGCGTCGCGGAACAAGGTCGGTGGAACCGCCGGGGATCCACCAAGGCTGGTGGTCGCAGTTCAAGCACCTGCCGTAGATGGAAAAGCCAATTCCGCGGTGATCAAAGAGTTGGCAAAAGCCTTTGGTTTGCGCCCGCGAGATTTCACGATCGATTATGGTGAACTTTCGCGTGATAAGCGGATCATGATCACTAACGCTACAGATGCCCATGCCGACCGTTACGGAGAACTCAAGGCGGGCCCTTCCCTTGGCTGATTAGCTCGGCGTGTCCTAGCCATTCGAACAGATGTTCGGTATCCTTCTCTATACCCAACCAGAGCGGTTCCACACTTCCGCGCGAGCCAGCCTCCCGCCGTCGGTGGTCTTCCGTACCTTCTGGACCGTACAGATGAACTCATCTGAGTTAAGAGAGAAAGGCAGACAATGGCAGCAGATAAAGCCGACAAGACTGATAAGGCATCTGAAAAGCAATCGCTTGATCGCACCAAAGCCCTCGACACCGCCCTAGCCCAGATTGAGCGTCAGTTCGGTAAGGGTTCAGTGATGAAGATGGGTGATCGTGGCCCACAGGTCATGGAGGTAATTCCTACCGGATCTATCGCTCTAGATATCGCCCTCGGAATTGGCGGATTGCCGCGTGGTCGTATCGTTGAAATTTATGGTCCAGAGTCGTCAGGTAAGACAACGGTTGCGCTTCATGCAATCGCTAATGCACAGAAGGCGGGCGGCATTGCGGCATTTATTGATGCTGAGCATGCGCTCGATCCAGAGTATGCAAAGAAGCTTGGCGTCGATATCGATGCACTTCTAGTTTCCCAACCAGATACTGGTGAACAAGCTCTCGAGATCATGGATATGTTGATTCGCTCGGGCGCACTCGACGTCATTGTTGTTGACTCCGTTGCTGCTCTAGTGCCTCGCGCTGAAATCGAAGGCGAGATGGGTGACTCACATATGGGGCTACAGGCCCGATTAATGTCACAGGCGCTACGCAAAATTACGGGAGCACTTCATCAATCCAATACAACCGCGATATTTATCAACCAACTTCGCGAAAAAATCGGTGTCTTCTTTGGAACTCCAGAGACAACTACTGGTGGCAAGGCGCTTAAGTTCTATGCATCGATTCGGTTGGATGTTCGCAGAATCGAAACTCTCAAGGATGGTCAAGAAGCAGTTGGAAACCGTACTCGAGTCAAAGTTGTAAAGAACAAGATGGCTCCGCCATTTAAGCAGGCAGAGTTCGACATTATCTACGGCGTAGGAATTTCACGTGAAGGATCGCTCATTGATCTTGGCGTTGAAGTAGGAGTCGTCAAGAAATCTGGAGCTTGGTACACCTATGAGGGTGATCAGCTCGGACAGGGTAAAGAGAATTCGCGTAATTTCTTGATCGACAATCCTGATTTAGCAAATGAGATCGAGGGCAAGATTCGCGCTCATTATGTTCCAGTTGCCATCGATCCAGAACTCGTAGCCGCGATAGATGAAGCGACTTCAGAGGTCGAATTCTAAGAGTGAAACAACCAGCAGAGGTAGTGGCTGACCCCTACTCTGAGGCGATGTCGCTAGCGCTCTATGCGTTAGCACCGCGCTCGAAGAGTAGGGCGGAGCTTGCGCTCCAACTTCGAAAACGAGGTACGGAACCAGAGATTGCATCTGCGGTTCTCGATTCTTTAGAACTGCAAGGGCTACTTAACGATCTGGAATTTGCACAACTATGGAGCGAGTCCCGTCGCCGTCAAAAGAGGCTGAGCACTAGCGTCATTACCCAAGAATTGCGGAGTAAAGGTGTTGCCCAGGACATTATCGATGAAGTTATGCAGGGCTCAGATTTAGATGCCGAATATCGGATGGCTTTTGATTTGGCCGAGCGTAAATACCGCTCATGCGCTCACTTGGATCATATGGTGATCTATCGGCGGGTTCACGCGCTTTTGGCTCGAAAAGGTTTTAGTCATCAGATTACGGAGCGAATTATGCGAGAACTCCTAGCTTCCTAAGACCTCCTAAGATTGGGGAATGACCGCCCGCTCCTTTGTCGTAGAAACTTACGGCTGCCAGATGAATGTGCATGATTCGGAGCGCATTGCAGGGCTACTCCTAAACGCGGGCTATGTCGCAGCTCTTGAAGGCTCTACTCCTGATTTAGTTGTCTTTAATACATGTGCCGTTCGCGAAAACGCAGACAACAAGTTGTACGGCAATCTCAGCTTTTTAGCACCGCTAAAAAAGAGCAACCCAAATTTCCAAATTGCAGTCGGCGGCTGCATGGCCCAAAAAGATCAAGATTCGATTATTAAGCGCGCCCCGTATGTAGATGTTGTATTTGGAACCCACAACATTGGGTCACTTCCGGCGCTATTAGAGCGGGCTCGAATTGAGGAGTCGTCGCAGTTAGAGATTAAAGAGTCGTTGGAACATTTTCCTTCGACGCTTCCGGTACGCCGTCACTCCGCTTTTAGCGCTTGGGTTTCAATTTCTGTTGGTTGCAATAACACTTGCACTTTTTGCATCGTTCCTTCGTTGCGCGGAATCGAGAAAGATCGCCCTAAATTAGACATTCTCGCCGAAGCCCGTGCACTCGTGGATCAAGGCGTTGTTGAAATAACGCTCTTGGGTCAGAATGTGAATGCCTATGGCGTTGATTTTGGTCAACGTGGGGCCTTTGCGCAATTAATCCGCGAAGTGGGCGCTATTGAAGGGCTAGAGCGGCTACGTTTTATGTCACCCCACCCTCGTGATTTCACCGACGATGTAATCGAAGCAATGGCAGAAACTAAATCCGCGATGCCACACCTTCATATGCCATTGCAATCAGGTTCGGATCGAATATTGCAGGCGATGCGCCGGTCTTATCGGAGTGAACGGTATTTAGGAATTATTGAAAATGTACGCAAGGCGATTCCGGAGGCAGGAATTACAACAGATATCATCGTGGGATTCCCTGGCGAGACCGAGGCAGACTTTCAAGCAACGCTGGGTGTAGTTCGTCAGTCTCGTTTTGCTGCTGCCTACACTTTTCAGTACTCAAAGCGACCTGGAACTCCAGCAGCCACAATGCCAGATCAGATAACAGACGAGTTAATGGCCGAGCGTTACACCCGATTGCACACGTTGCAACAAGAAATGTCGGGTCTAGTCAACAAAGAATCTATTGGTAAAAGTTATGAGGTTTTGGTCACAGATCACGAGGGCCGCCATGACGCGACTCGCTCTCGCCTCAACGGCCGCACCCCAGATTTTCGCCTCGTACATTTTGATACCGAACTTGCTCGCCCTGGAGATATAGCCAACGTTACGATCACAGAGAGCTCTCCGAACTTTATGGTCGGCACATTGAACTCGATACGCAAAACCCGAGGGGGCGATTCGCATCAGGCCAGGCTTGCAGAAATCGGGACGAGTGCAATCATGATAGGAATGCCGACACTCGCGAAATTAAAGTCACTGTGACACTTGTTGTCATTGGTGGCGCAACCGCCACCGGCAAAAGTGATCTCGCAGTTGAGTTGGCAATACGAATTGGTGGGCAAGTAGTAAATGCCGATTCGATGCAGCTCTATCGTGGGATGGACATTGGAACAGCCAAACTCACTCTGAACGAACGCGCCGGGATCGCGCACCACATGCTGGACTTAGTTGATGTCTCGGTCGATGTAAATGTGGCTTGGTACCAAGAGCGGGCGAGGCAGATCATTGACCAATTGCTTGCTCAAACCATCCCGGTAATTATCGTTGGAGGCACCGGCTTCTACATAAAGGCAATACTCGATGATCTTAATTTTCCGGATACCAACCCAGCGGTACGAGAGACGTTGACTCTACTTGCGGAGAAAATAGGTAACGATGCGATGCATCAGCGCTTAGGAGTATTGGATCCAGCGGCTGCGGCCGCCATACCCAAAGAGAATGTTCGTCGGGTTATCCGCGCTTTAGAGGTTATCGAAATTACGGGGAAGCCTTTCACAGCAAATCTCCCGCGCGCAGATTCCACGCGCTACCCAGATGCGCTGCAATTTGGTTTAGAGGTGGATCGTTTAAAACTTGATGAGCGTGTTGATCAACGAGTTGATCGGATGTTCGATCGAGGATTGATTGGAGAGGTTGATTGCTTGATTGAACAAGGGCTACTCGAAGGAAAAACCGCGCGAGCAGCTCTCGGATATGCCCAAGTGATATCGCTGAAAGCTGGAGAAATCTCAGAGGTAGAGGCGATCTCTCAAACAAAATTAGCCACCCGTCAATATATTCGTCGGCAGGAAACCTGGTTTCGTCGCGATCAGCGCATAACCTGGCTCGATGAAAATTCAGATCGCCTAGGCGCTATCGAAAAGGCTATTCTGAACGCATGATTGGGACATACGGCCACGGAACTCACAATGATTTCGTGCTGCTCTTTGACCCCGAGGATCAGGTCGCGATCAGCGCTGAACAAGTCGCCCGAATATGCAACAGAACAACTGGGGTCGGTAGCGATGGATTTATCCGAATTATTAAGCGAGACGGCAAATGGTTTATGGACTATCGCAATCAGGATGGCTCCATCGCAGAGATGTGCGGAAACGGAATTAGAGTCATGGCCCGCTACCTTGTTCAGCGGGGTCACCAAGGCGAGGGGATTTTTGCTATCAATACCCGAGCAGGGATGAAGTATCTAGCCGTTCCAGCGGATGCAGATATCTCCGTGAACATGGGTCATATCGAAGCGGTCTATGACGATGTCACTGTAAAAATCGGCGATCAAACTTGGAGCGCGATTCATGTTGATATCGGCAATCCGCATGCAGTGGTATTTGTCGATGACCTCGCCTCAATCGGTGAACTAAAATCTGCGCCAGAAGTTGATGGCGATTACCCAGATGGCGTCAACGTCGAATTCGCAACCTTCTTGCCGGATGGCCAGTTGGCGATGCGGGTTTATGAGCGTGGGGTGGGGGAAACGAAATCGTGTGGAACTGGAACTTGCGCGGTGGCTCTCGCAGCAACCCTAAAACAAGGCAAGAAACTCCCATCCAGGTGGATCATCAATCCGCCGGGAGGTCAGTTGATCGTCGACATTGATCCGCATAGCAATGCAACTTTGATTGGTCCTGCAGTACTCATGAAAGATATAGAACTGGATGCCTATCTGTGACGCAAGGACAAGATCCACTAGATATTGATATCGATCAACTGCTTCGCGAAAGTGCGCGAGCTGCGAGCGAATTTGATTCAGCAGAAAATCAAGAAAGTCAGCAGCAGGATCTTCAAGATCGCCAGGCACTTCGTCGAGTATCTGGGCTTTCGACTGAACTGCAAGATGTCAATGATGCCGAATATCGCCAATTACGTTTAGAGAAGGTTGTCCTTGTCGGAGTCTGGACCGAGGGGAGCGCGCAAGATGCCGATAATTCCATGAAGGAACTTGCTGCGCTTGCCGAAACTGCGGGATCTGAAGTCATGGATGGTTTTGTACAAAGGCGCGATAAGCCAGATGCCTCAACCTTTATCGGATCAGGAAAAGTTGCTGAAGTAAAGAAGTCGGTCATTGCTACAGGAGCCGATACCGTGGTCTGCGATGGAGAGTTATCGCCGGCTCAACTTCGGACCCTGGAGTCAAAACTCAAGGTGAAGGTGATCGATCGCACCGCACTGATTTTGGATATCTTTGCCCAGCACGCAAAATCACGTGAGGGCAAAGCTCAGGTGGAGCTAGCCCAGATGAGTTATATGTTGCCCCGGCTTCGCGGATGGGGCGATTCATTGTCCCGTCAGGCTGGTGGCATCGGCGGACGCGGCCCCGGTGAAACAAAAATAGAAACCGATCGGCGTCGGATTAATGACAAGATGGCCAAGCTTCGTAAAGAGATTAAAGAGATGAAAGTTGCCCGCGATACAAAGAGGCAAGAGCGCACTAAATACAGCGTTCCATCGGTTGCGATCGTGGGTTATACAAATGCTGGAAAGTCTTCGCTCATGAATCGACTCACCAATGCAGGAGTGTTAGTTGAAAATGCGCTCTTTGTAACCTTGGATCCAACTGTAAGGCAGACCAAGAGTTCTGATGGACGGATTTATACTTTGGCTGACACAGTGGGTTTTGTACGTCACCTGCCACATCAACTTATAGAGGCCTTCAAATCCACTCTCGAAGAAGTTGCCGCAGCGGATTTGATTGTTCACGTTGTTGATGGTTCACACCCAGATCCGCAAGAGCAGATTCGTGCAGTCCGCGAGGTAATAAAAGATGTTGGCGGGGGCGATATTCCAGAAATCATCGCAATTAATAAGGCTGATATCGCCGCTCCAGAAGTAATCATGCAAATCCTTCGTCAAGAATCCAACAGCTTTGCCTTCTCTGCGCGAACCGGGTTTGGCCTAGAGACTTTGGTTAAAGCGATTGAAACTTCGTTGCCACATCCGCGCGTAGAAATTACCGCAGTGATTCCTTTCAGTCGGGGAGAATTAGTTTCAGCAATTCATGAGCGTGGTGAGGTTCTCTCTGAAACCTATTCATCTGAAGGAACTCGAATTCACGCCAGAGTCGATGCGCATATTGCCAAGCGGATCGAAGAGATGATTGAAGTTGGAGTATTGAAAACATGAGCACTGTCGTTAAGTTGACGTCGCGCAACAAAACAACAGTTCGCGATCGCGCGTTGCTTGCGCTCCTCCAGGGGGAAGTCATCCTTATCGCTGCAGAGCATGGATACCTCTATGCGTGCGATGCATTTAATCAAACCGCAGTGAACAGAATTCATACTTTGCGGGGAGACTCTCCAGGTACAGCTGCCCAAGTTCTTATTGGAAAAGTCACGGCAGTAACTGGACTAGCCTCAGATTTTGACTCGGATTGGCAGAAGGTGGTCAATGCGTTCTGGCCAGGCCTACTCACAGTACAACTTGTACCTCAATCTGCCCTGCGCTGGGATTTAGGAGATGGCGGTGCGCTTGCCGAATTTGCCGTCCGGATCCCTACCCGCGAATTCTTGCTCTCACTCCTCGCTCGAAGTGGGCCTTTGGCTGTGGCTAGCGCTTCCCTTGCCGGGCAACCAGCGCTTCGAGATATCTCTTTAGTAACAGCGGCGCCCAGCGAGCTTGGTCTACAGATTGACGAAGGTCTCCTACCAACTGGACCTGCCTCTACGGTACTTCGACGTTCCACCGTCGGTGTAAATGGGGGAATTGTGATGCAACGCGCTGGTGCCATCGCACTTGAGCAACTGCAGGCCGTCGTGCCAACGATCTCGGCGGCCAACCCATAGCATAAGGTTTGGGTATGTCTTCAGATACTTTTTTCGGACCCGATTTCGACGCCCTCCAAGCCCAAGATCCAGATATTGCAGCTGTCTTGCTCAGCGAGCTTGAACGCCAACGCCATGGACTCCAATTAATTGCCAGTGAAAATTTCACCTCACCCGCTGTTCTGACTGCGCTCGGTTCAACGCTCTCTAATAAATATGCCGAAGGATATCCGGGCAAGCGCTACTACGGCGGTTGCGAAGAGGTCGACAAGGCAGAGCTCATCGGTATTGAACGCGCCAAAGCACTTTTTGGGGCAGAACATGCGAACTTGCAGCCACACTCCGGGGCCAGTGCAAACATTGCGGTGTATCAAGCATTTACAAAGCCAGGAGATACGGTCCTCGCAATGTCACTTCCTCACGGGGGTCACCTCACCCATGGTTCGAAAGTCAACTTTTCTGGCAAATGGTTCAATATCGTTTCGTACGGCGTTCGAGCGGACAATGAATTAATCGATTATGACGAACTGCGCGATCTTGCCCTTGAGAATGCGCCGCGAATGATCTGCACCGGGGCAACGGCCTACCCCAGTCTTATTGATTTCGAACGAGTGCGCGCAATCTGCGATGAAGTAGGGGCAATCATGTGGGTCGACGCTGCACACTTCATAGGACTGGTTGCTGGCAAAGCAATTCCTTCACCTGTCCCATACGCCGACGTCGTTTCTTTTACAACGCACAAAGTTCTCCGTGGCCCGCGCGGTGGAATGATCGTGTCAAAGGCCGAACATGCCGCGGCAATCGACAAGGCCGTCTTCCCTGGAATGCAGGGTGGCCCGATCATGAGTGCAGTTGCAGCTAAGGCAATTGCTCTTAAAGAGTGTGCGACTCCGGAATATCAGGAATACGCTAAAAACGTGATTTCAAACTGCCAGGTGCTGGCTAGTGGATTGGAAGAACATGGAATGCGGGCAGTTTCCGGTGGTACGCAGACTCATCTGGCGTTGATAGATATTCGCTCGACAGGTATCAGCGGAAAAATTGCCGATGAACGATGTGGCCTCTCTGGAATCACTCTCAACAAGAATGCGATTCCATATGACCCTGAGTCCCCGGCGGTCACAAGTGGAATTCGAGTTGGATCTGCAGCAACAACGACACAGGGTATGGGCGCGCCAGAAATGGTTCAGATCGCTTCTCTCATTGCTCGCGCAATAAAAGATGGCGGAGAGCCCGCGAAAGCTGCCGAAATCCGAAGTGATGTTTACGAACTCACCGCACGGTTCCCCGTTTATCCACGCTAATTTAAAAATCCACAATGCGTGAATACCTTTTAACGGCAGCGCTAGCTGCCACCTTTTGTTTTATGTTGACGCCACTTGTCAGGAGACTTGCGATGGCATCGGGAGCTTTCATTGAGTTGCGCTCGCGCGATATGCATACCGACCTCACACCGCGATGGGGCGGCCTTGCGATGTGGGGTTCAATGTCGATTACCTTCCTCATAGTCGATCACCTTCGATTAGTTGGAAACGCCTTTGGACGTGAGTTAACGGGAATTTTTCTCGCTGGAACTTTCATTATGTTGCTAGGCGCCTTAGATGATCGCTTCGACTTGGATTCACTCACTAAATTTGCTGGTCAAGCACTCGCAGCGGGAATATTGCTTTTGCATGGGGTTCAAATACTTTGGCTCCCGATTAACGGAATTCTGATTCTCCCATCCAATATCGGAGCGGTACTAACTGTCATCTTTGTCATGCTTGTGATCAATGCTGTTAATTTTGTTGATGGATTAGATGGATTAGCATCTGGAATTGTCGCCGTATGCGCAATCGCCTTCTTTGCATTTTCCTACATCTTGGCGGTTGATAATGGTTTTAGTCGCGCCGGCGCACCATCGCTTGTTATGGCGATCGTCGTCGGACTCTGCATTGGTTTCCTTCCTCACAACTATCACCCTGCAAAGATATTTATGGGGGATTCGGGAGCAATGTTTCTTGGGCTATTGCTCTCGGCTTCTGCGATCACATTAACTGGACAAATTGATGTTAACGCGATTGCAGATCAGAACTCACGTACAACTTTCGTTCCGTTGATCCTGCCTTTTACCGTACTGGCAATTCCGCTTTTGGATCTTGGAATGGCGGTGGTTCGCCGCCTGCGCGCCGGACGATCCCCATTTGCCGCAGATCGTGAGCACCTACATCATCGACTCTTGCGTATGGGAAATTCGCAGCGCGAGGTTGCCATCATCATGTACCTGTGGACTGCGATGTTCGCCTTTCCAACAGTTATTGCCGCTTTTTACCCACTATGGATTTCGGCAGCGGTCGCGCTAGCGATTGCTTTGCTCTCAACTCTGCTCATCTGGCGTAGTTTTGTTAAATCCCGGGGGCTACTATTGCCCCCTGTTCGAATTAATGAGACCACTTAAAAGAAATAAAAGAACTTAAAGGAGATTACAGATTGATGGCATCAAATAACGAAGAGGGCGCGCTCTGGTCGATTATTGTGGCCATGATTGCTGCTGTCCTCATTTGGGGCGGTATTGGTTTCGCGTTAGATCATTGGCTACACACCCATCATTATTTCTTTCTTGGCGGATTGATTCTCGGAGCGGGATCTTCTTTTTATTTGGTCTGGCTTCGTTTTGGTCGGAAGTAGTCCCCCCGATGAGTAATAAAAAATGAGTAATACCGTTGAAGCAAAGCTTGGGAAGGGCGCACTTATCCCAGCAAGTGCGGTCGGCCTCATTGGTCTGATTATTGCAACCATCATTAAAGGACGAGCCGGCTTTTATGGCGGCCTACTTGCGCAAGCGTTAGTTGTTATTTTTTTCGCGGTTCATTTATTGGTTTCCAAATATTCAGCAAAGATGGATCCAATCGGAGTGATGGCAATGGCCATGCTCTCCTACTTTGCAAAAATTATTATTTTAGGGGCACTCTTCTTTATTGTTCTTCAAAACATCAGCGAGAAAACTCTGAATCGCGCTTCATTCGGGGTCATAGCGATATGCGTAACGATCGCCTGGTTGGCTGGGGGACTAAGGGCTTTTTTCAGCCTTCGAGCGCAACTCCCGCTTCCTGCCATTTCTCTTCCTAACTCCATTGATTCAATTCAACAAAAGGCAGCAGGGGAAGAGGCCGATGGCCACCAATGAGGACGGGGCTTTTTGGACGATTATTGCTTATCTGATCTCGGGTCTCGGATTTTGGGGCGGAATTGGGTACCTCGGTGACCGTCACTTCAAGACCAATTTTCTGACCATCTTAGGAATGGGTTTTGGGCTAGTAACTGGGCTCTACCTGATTTGGATTAAATTTATTAAAGAGAACCCACCGCAATAGTGGTTTGGGTGAGCCTGCCAGGCTGTGTTGGAAGCCATATGGGAGTGGTTTGCAAGCAAGTGGCGTTTTCCCTTAGGGTAAGGCGTCCTGATGCACTGCGGTTGTATATTTCATAGGGGAGACATCAACTTGTTGCTAGCGCCACATATGGCACAACCTGCCTTCGTGCCTCCAAGCAGCGCAGACTTCTTTTTTAACCCAGCATTCGGCAATTCAATTCTGGCGACAAAGCCAGTCATGTTGCTTCTATTCTCAGTAATTTTGATTACTGCGTTTTTCACGGTTTCCGCTCGAAAAGCCGCCATTCTGCCCTCACGCCTCCAGTTCTCGGGCGAATTGATCTATGGCTTTGTCCGCGATGGTATTGGTCGGGATGTTATCGGCGAAGAGTTTCAACGTTTCGTGCCATTTCTCTTTGCGATTTTTACCTTTGTTTTAACAAATAACCTCTTTGGCGTGGTGCCATTTATGCAGTTCCCGACCATGTCTCATATCGGGTTTCCAGTTTCCATCACGATTTTTGTATATTTGGTTTACCACTATGTGGCCATTAAAAAGAAGGGTCTGGGACGCTATCTCAAAGAGATGTGCTTCATGCCCGGCGTACCTAAGGCGGTCTATGTAATTTTGGCGCCTGTCGAATTCCTGACCTACTTTGCCGTCCGCCCGCTCACCCTTGCCATGCGGCTCTTTGGAAATATGTTTGCAGGGCACTTGCTTCTGCTGCTCTTCACTTTGGGTGGAGAATACATGCTCAAAAGTGCGCTCTTCGTTAAATTTTTTGCGATTCTCTCCTTTGGTCTTGCGATCGGATTGAGTTTCTTTGAAATGGGTATCCAGTGCCTCCAGGCATACATATTCACTCTCTTAGCGGCTCTCTATATCGCAGGCGCATTGGCAGACGAACACTAGTAAGGATCAAAAAACATAAGAATTGGTTGAGCACCGGCTCAGCCTTTGATTGAAGGGAAATAACATGAAAGGCACACTCAGCATCGTGGGCTTTGGTCTTTCGACCATCGGTCCCGGTACCGCTACTGGTTTAATCTTCGCGGCTTACATCAATGGCGTTGCTCGCCAGCCAGAAGCACGTAGCATCTTGCAGCCAATAGCCTTCCTTGGCTTTGCGCTAGCAGAAGCGCTCGCGATTTTCGGCCTCGTTCTCGCCTTCGTTCTTAAATAAGCGGTAGTTCACTCGTTACGGAGTAGAAGTCACATATGAGCACACATTTGTTTATCAGAGCAGCAGCTGCGGCTGATGGTCCTAGCCCGGTTGTCCCAAAACCAGCTGAGATCATCGTTGGCTTAATTGCTTTCTCGATTCTCTTTATTCTGCTAAAACTTAAAGCAGTGCCTATGTTTGAAAAGGCATATGCAGCACGCACCAGCGCCATCCAAGGTGGAATGGAACGTGCAGAGGCTGCTCAACTCGCGGCTGAAGCGGCACTTCGCACTTACACGGAGCAACTCAAAGAAGCCCGTGGCGAGGCGCAAGAAATTCGTGAGGAAGCTCGAGTTCAGGGAGCTGCAATCATCGAGGATCTTCGCGGGCGTGCCCAAGAAGAGGCAAACCGAATTACAGCCGCCGCTCGCGCTTCGATCGAAGCCGAACGCCAACAAGCCATCTCATCACTTCGTCATGAAGTCGGTGCGTTAGCCACAGAATTAGCATCCAAGATTGTTGGGGAGGCACTTGAAGATCAAGTTCGCCAATCCGGAATCGTTGATCGCTTCCTCTCTGAATTGGAGAAGAGCGAAAAGTGATTTCACTTGGTGGTAATAGTCGTCAGTCACTCGCGAGTCTTCGCGATCTCTTAGATGAGAAGCTTAAAGGCTTGTCATCGGCTGATTGCACCGCCGTTTCAACAGATCTCTTTATCGTGCTTAATTCACTCAATTCATCAATCGGACTTCGTCGGGCGCTCACAGACCCTTCACGTGATGTGCAGTCGAAGTCGGTACTTGTGAATGAACTCTTTGAAAGTGTCATTTCTAAGCGAGTTCTGGCTCTGCTTGTAGAAGCCGTTTCAGTGCGTTGGTCATCCCCGGTAGATGTTGCCAGCGCAATTGAACAACTTGCCATCGAAGCTGAAGCGACCGCAGCGAACGCTGAAGGCGTTTTAGATCGTGTTCAAGATGAACTCTTTGTATTCAGTCGATCTCTGGCAACTAATCAAGAGTTGCGAAAGATTCTAGGTGATCGCGTCGGTTCTGCGGAAGGCAAACAAGAGTTAGTCACCTCGCTCCTTGGCAATAAGGCTGCACCTTCAACAGTGCGCCTATTAATCCACCTAGTAAATGGGTTGGCTTGGCGAAATATCGATGCCGTGGAAGAAATTTATATAGATGCGGTCGCAGCCCGCCGTAACAGGCTCATCGTCTTGGTCAGCACGCGTTCCCCGCTCACTGCAGCACAGACCGAGAAGTTGTCACAAGTAATGTCCCAGCAGGTGGGACAACCTGTCCACCTCAATTTTCATATCGATCCTTCAATCATTGGCGGGGTATCAATTCGCTTTGCCGATGAAATTGTCGATGGAACTATCAGCACCCGTTTAGCAGAAGCTGGTCGAGCACTAGCAGTTTAGGTTTTCTCAGGTCAGCGACTGTCTGACAGGGGACCATAGTTAGAGGAGAAAAAGATGGCCGAACTTACAATCAGTCCCGAAGAGATTCGCGATGCCCTGGCAAAGTATGTAGCTGCATACAATCCCAGCACCGCTGCGCGCGACGAGGTAGGAACGGTTACCGAAGCAGGCGATGGCATTGCTCGTGTTGAAGGTCTACCTTCAACGATGACAAACGAACTTTTAAAGTTCGAAAATGGAACCCTTGGACTAGCGCTAAACCTTGATATTCGTGAGATCGGTGTTGTAATTCTCGGAGAATTTACCGGGATTGAAGAAGGCACGACCGTTAGAGGTACCGGAGAAATTCTTTCGGTTCCAGTTGGCGACGATTTCTTGGGACGCGTTGTTGATCCGCTTGGACGTCCAATTGACGGTAAAGGCGAAATCAAGGCCGAAGCCATGCGAGCCTTGGAACTCCAAGCTCCATCGGTGGTCCAGCGCCAGCCTGTTAAAGAGCCACTCCAAACAGGTATCAAAGCAATTGATGCGATGACAGCTATCGGACGTGGACAACGTCAGTTGATCATTGGTGATCGCCAGACCGGTAAGACAGCCATTGCGATCGACACGATCATTAACCAAAAAGAGAATTGGCTCTCTGGGGATCCAAAGAAGCAAGTTAAATGTATTTATGTCGCGATCGGTCAGAAAGGTTCGACCATTGCTTCTGTCAAGGGCGCACTGGAAGAAGCTGGAGCAATGGAGTACACCACGATCGTGGCATCTCCTGCCTCTGATCCGGCAGGCTTTAAATATTTGGCTCCATATACTGGTTCGGCCATCGGACAACATTGGATGTATGCGGGCCAGCATGTATTAATTATTTTTGATGATCTTTCAAAGCAAGCAGAGGCTTATCGTTCGGTCTCTTTGCTCCTTCGCCGGCCACCAGGTCGCGAGGCTTACCCTGGCGACGTCTTCTACTTGCACTCACGTCTACTCGAACGTTGCGCAAAACTTTCTGATGAGCTCGGCGGCGGGTCAATGACTGGTTTACCAATTATTGAAACAAAGGGAAATGACGTTTCTGCCTTTATTCCTACCAACGTAATTTCGATTACCGATGGTCAGTGCTTCCTTGAAACCGACCTCTTTAACGCCGGTGTGCGTCCCGCTATTAACGTAGGTATATCGGTATCTCGCGTTGGTGGATCTGCGCAAACAAAGGCAATCAAAAAAATTGCCGGTCGCTTGCGTCTTGATCTTGCTCAGTATCGCGAACTCGAAGCTTTCGCAGCTTTTGGTTCCGACCTTGACGCAGCCTCAAAAGCGCAATTAGAGCGCGGTGCCCGTATGGTCGAACTCTTGAAGCAAGGCCAATACTCACCTTATTCAGTAGAGCAAGAAGTAGTTTCAATCTGGGCTGGAACATCAGGAAATATGGATTCCGTTGCTGTTTCAGATATTCGCCGATTTGAGCGGGAATTATTAGATTACATTGCGCTTTCGCATCCAGCGATCTTTGAAGTAATCTCTAGCACCCGCGAGCTCTCCGATGACACAATCGCGGCGCTTCAAAAGGCGATTGATTCCTTCAAGGGCCAGTTCGGTGCAGGAAACTAACTAACTCATGGGTGCCCAACTTCGAATTTATCGCCGCCGAATGCGTTCGGTTAAGGCGACTAAAAAAATTACGCGCGCGATGGAGTTGATCTCTTCCTCGCGTATTGTGAAGGCGCAACAGCGCGTCCGGGCTACTTCGCCGTATACGATCGAAATTACAAATGTCGTGACTTCAATTGCCACGTATTCAAATACCGAGCATCCAATGATTTCGCCCGTTTCTAATCCACGGCGTGCAGCTGTTTTAATCATTACTGCAGACCGTGGCATGGCCGGGGCTTATTCCAATGCGGCAATTAAAGAGGGAGATATATTGATCTCCCAACTAAAGTCTCAAGGACTAACTGTCGATGCCTACTTGGTCGGCCGAAAAGCGGTCAACTTCTATCGTTTCCGCGATCGAGCAATTGCTGGTTCGTGGACTGGATTCTCTGACAACCCAACTCTTGATAACGCTCGAGAAGTTTCTGCTTCTCTCATCACGGCATTTCTTACTGATACAGAAAGTGCTGGCGGAGTGGATCAACTTTACGTCGTTTACACCGAATTTAAATCGATGATTACGCAAACCCCGATTTCGGTAGCTTTCCTACCTGTAAGCGCACCGCAGCAGAGTGAACCACGTGGAATTATGGCGATGTACGAATTTGAATCAAGCGCCGAAACCGTTTTAAATGCCCTCCTTCCTCGATATGTTGAAGCGCGAGTCTTTAATGCGATGTTGCAATCAGCTGCCTCCGAACATGCCGCTAGACGGCGTGCCATGAAATCAGCGACTGATAACGCCGATGAATTGATTAAGTCGCTTACGCGACTTGCAAACGCGGCTCGGCAGGCCGAAATTACGCAAGAACTCAGTGAAATCGTCGGTGGCGCAGAAGCGCTCGCCTCAGCTAGCGCAGGGAGTGAATAATGTCGGAGACAACCACAGCAATGTCAGAGACAGCAAAATTGGCCGGAAAGCAAGGTCGCGTCGTCCGAGTGATCGGTCCGGTCGTAGATATTGAATTCCCTGCAGATGCGATGCCATCGATCTTTAATGCACTCACTTTGGAAGTGACGCTTTCAGGAGAGGTGCACAAACTGACTCTTGAAGTTGCGCAGCACATCGGCGATAACGTGGTTCGCGCGATTTCGATGCAGCCTACTGACGGCATGGTTCGAGGTTCATTCGTTACTGATACTGGCTCACCAATCATGGTTCCAGTCGGGGACGTCACAAAGGGTCACGTTTTCAATACCTTAGGTGAGTCACTAGACGTTCCAACATCTTCTTTGGATATTAAAGAGCGTTGGCCAATTCACCGTACCGCCCCTGCCTTTGATCAGCTTGAGTCAAAGACCGAGATGTTCGAGACAGGTATCAAAGTTATTGATCTCCTGACTCCTTATGTAAAAGGTGGAAAAATCGGACTCTTCGGTGGTGCCGGAGTGGGTAAGACCGTTTTGATTCAGGAAATGATCTATCGAGTCGCAGAAAACTTTGGTGGCGTCTCAGTTTTTGCCGGCGTTGGAGAGCGCACCCGTGAAGGTAACGACCTCTTCCTTGAAATGACCGAAACCGGTGTTATCAATAAGACCGCGCTGGTCTTCGGGCAGATGGATGAACCACCTGGAACTCGTCTCCGTGTGGCGCTCTCAGCGCTCACCATGGCCGAGTACTTCCGCGATGTGCAAAACCAAGATGTGTTGCTCTTCATCGACAATATCTTCCGTTTTACCCAAGCGGGCTCTGAAGTATCAACACTCCTAGGTCGTATGCCTTCTGCTGTGGGTTACCAACCAACTCTTGCTGATGAGATGGGTCAACTTCAGGAGCGCATTACATCAACTCGTGGACACTCGATTACTTCGATGCAGGCAATCTATGTTCCTGCCGATGACATCACCGACCCTGCTCCACATACAACCTTCGCTCACCTGGATGCAACTACAGTGTTGTCGCGTCCAATTTCAGAGCTCGGTATTTATCCAGCGGTTGATCCGCTCGACTCAACATCACGTATCTTGGATCCGCGATATATCGGTGAACACCATTTCCGCGTAGCAAACCGCGTCAAGCAAATTTTGCAGCGCTACAAGGATTTGCAGGACATCATCGCCATTTTGGGTATTGACGAACTTTCAGAAGAAGACCGCATTCTTGTCGGACGTGCACGCCGTATTCAGCGTTTCTTGTCGCAGAACACCTTCGTTGCAAAGGTCTTTACTGGTCTAGACGGTTCATTCGTTCCGCTCTCTGAGACTATTGAAGCCTTTGAAGCGGTTGCCGATGGAAAGTACGACCATGTTCCAGAACAAGCCTTCTTTATGTGCGGTGGTCTTGCCGATGTGGAGCGCCGGGCAGCCGAGTTGGCAGAATCGGTAAAGGCTTAGTTGATGTCCGCTACAAAACTGACTGTTGAGGTAGTCTCACCCGAAAAACTTATCTGGTCGGGTGAGGCAACCATGGTCTCTGCAAAGACTCTGGATGGAAATATTGGAATACTTGTTGACCACATCTCGCTTTTAGGTGTACTAGAGCCAGGTGTTGTAAGTATCAAGGCTGAAGATGGTTCTGTAGCAGATTTCAATATGGCAGATGGCTTTATATCGGTGAATAAAAACCGAGTTTCAATTCTGGGAGAACAAGTTAAATAAGTTCCACATCTGCGCCCAGTGAGCGCAGATCGACCGCAAAGTTTGGGTATCCGCGTTCAATATGGAACGCATCTTCAACGATTGTTATCCCCTCTGCCACGAGCGCGGCTAGAACCAGCCCGGCGCCAGCTCTAATGTCCGTTGCTATTACAGGTGCTCCGGAGAGGAGGGCAGTTCCCGTAATCGCCGCGTGATGACCGTCCACGGTGATATTTGCCCCCAGCCGGCGCAACTCGTTGACGAACATGAAGCGGGCTTCAAAGACATTCTCGGTGACGATCGCGCTACCTTGAGCGATTGAATTGAGTGAGATTGCCATTGGCTGAAGGTCGGTGGGAAAGCCGGGGTAGGGCAAGGTAGCGACATCAATCGCCAACGGGCGTCTATCCATTTTCACTCGGAATCCATCTGTCGTGGAGGTAATGACTGCGCCAGCGGCAACCAATTTATCAAGTGGAATCTCCAAGTGATCAGAACGCCCGCCTTTTATGGTGATATCTCCTTGGGTCATAGCGGCGGCAAATGCCCAGGTTCCCGTGACAATTCGATCGGGAAGCGTGGAGTGAACCGCCGGTTTTAACGACTCGACTCCTTCTATGACTAGGGTGGAACTCCCCAAGCCTTCAATCTGTGCGCCCATCGCGGTTAGATATTCACCTAAATCAATAATGTCTGGTTCGCGGGCAACGTTGTACAAAGTTGTTGTGCCTTTGGCAAGGATGGCCGCGGTCATCAAATTCTCGGTGGCTCCAACGCTGGGAAAAACTAACTCAAACTCTGCTCCCATTAAACCATTCGGTGCGCTCGCAATAATGTAACCGTGTTCAAACTTGATCGTTGCGCCGAGCGCCTCTAAACCAGCAATATGATAATCGAGTCCCCGTGATCCAATCGCGTCCCCACCGGGCAGAGATATTTCGGCTATTCCCACCCGGGTTAGAAGTGGTCCAAGGACGTTAATAGACGCGCGCATTTTCCGAACTAATTCATATTCTGCTTTGTGACCAGGTTCTTCCGGCACATCAATGACCATCGTGTGAGTCGCACGATCGAACGCAATTGTGCAGCCAAGGCGCGTCAGGAGATCGGACATAATTTCAACGTCCGCAATTTGAGGTACGTTGTGTAGGACATTCTTACCGGGAGCTAAGAGTGAGACGGCCATCAATTTGAGCGCGGAATTCTTGGCACCAGTAACCGTTACCTCGCCCGCTAACCGCACTGGACCAACGATGCGAAGCGTTGCCGAATTTTCCGCCATACATCACCTCCGCCGCCAGTTAACCAAATTTGAGTGGTCTCATAGTAGTTGCTCTAATAGGCTCATCCCATGGTTAATTTGACTCGGATTTACACAAAAACTGGTGATGATGGAACAACTTCTCTAGGAGACATGAGTCGTACCTCTAAAAATGACCCACGACTTGAGGCGTATGCCGATGTAGATGAAGTAAATTCTGCGATCGGCGTGGCCCTTTCACTTGGGTCGATAACTGATGAAGTAGTAAGGGCTCTGCTTGTCCGCGTACAGAATGATCTCTTTGATGTTGGTGCGGATTTATCAACACCTGTGATTGACGAACCAAAGGTTGAGCCGCTTCGCGTTACAGAGGAACAAATTACCTATCTTGAGAAACAAATTGATAGTTTTAATGCTGAACTTTCAGAACTTCGTTCCTTTGTTCTCCCATCCGGAACTCCTTCAGCATCTTTGCTGCATGTAGCAAGAACCGTCACCAGACGAGCCGAGCGCTCAACGTGGCATGCAATTCATTCTTTTGGCGGCGGCGTTAATCCGTTAACCGCAAAGTATCTCAATCGCTTATCTGATCTGCTCTTTGTACTGGCGCGGTATGCAAATCGCGAATTGGGGGATGTGCTCTGGGTTCCGGGTGCAAATCGTTAATAAGTATTTAAGAATTGCTTGGCGATGGCGATGGCGATGGGGTCGGAGTTGCACTTGACGCAACTGTAAAGGAAGTACTTGGAACCGGGTCAGTGGAAGGACCTATTCCACATAGGGCATGAATTGCTGTGAACCGTATTCCAGTTTGCAAAGGAACTGGACTCACTAAAAATATCGTTTGAATTGTTTTTGCGGCCGCGCCATTTTCAAAGGTGGTTAAATCCCCAAGGCTAACTCTTGCAGTCGGAGTGCTCGGATCTATACCGGTGATTGTGGCGGAAATTCGCCACCAGGTGCATTTTTCGGTAGATCCAACGAGTATTGCCGCGCACGCATACGCCGGCGCCGAAGGGTTTTTGGGATCTAGGGCACAACTATTTATCGCAGCGGTGGGATTTTTCATGGCGGAAAGGATTCCAATTAATTCCGCTCCCGTCGGAACTCTTGCGTAAGCACTGCCGATCGAGGTGTAACCAACTGGTGGCCATTTTGGTTTGGGAGAAGGTTGAACTCTTTTAGGAACAGCTTTGTGATAAATGTGGGGAGGTTGAACAACTTTCTTTTTTGCAACAGCTACTTTTTTCTTTGTCGCGGTTATTTTTTTAGGAGCAAGAACTTTCGTTTTCTTCGTAGTCGTGACCTTTTTCTTGAGGGGGACTTTCTTCGCAACGGCTTTCTTTGGTTTCGACGGCGTCGCTATTTTCTTGGTTGTCGTAGTTTTCGGTGTCGGTTTCGGGGCGGTGGCCATCGCTTGGGATATTCCAATGCACTGCAAGGCGATAAGAACTATCGCCACCTTGCGCAAATTCACTGCCGCGACCACTTAAAGGAACGCGCCGCCAAGAACGTTCCAGCCACTAGCCAGGCGACTAATACAATTGCAATCTTCCCAATCTCCCACTTGTGGGCCACCTCTTGCAATGCAAAGTTATTAGGGAGAAAAACAGAGCGCATACCTTGAGTAAGCCATTTGAGTGGAAAGAGCGCCGCAAATTGCTGCATCCAACTGGGCAGGCTCGAAAAGACAAAGAAAACCCCGCTGATGAATTGAAGAACTATGACGAATGGAGAAACAACGGCCGGTGCTCCACGCCCGCTTTTAATAATGCCCGCTAGCGCAATTCCGAGGACGGTCGAACAGGCAGAGCCAAGCACCACGAGCCAGGTAAAGCGAAACCAGAGCGCACCGCTGTGTGGAAGATGGAGATGGAAAAAGAGCGCGCCAAAAAGCAACAACATAATTACTTGGACGATCATGGCGAGAAAAACCAAAATTGCTTTTCCGATGAAAAATGAAATCGGAGACATCGGAGTTCCGCGAAGCCGCTTAAGCGCCCCATTGTCTCGCTCAATCGGAATATTGATTGCTAATTGTTGAAATCCACTATTGACGAGTCCGGAAGCGATCATTCCTGCGACGAAATATTGACTAAAGGTGACCCCAGGGGCGATCGTATTTCGAAATACGCTTCCAAATATAAAGAGAAGCAGGACTGGAAAGAAAAGTGTAAAGATAACCGACTCGCGCTGCCGGAGGAATTGTTTGACCTCTATATTTCCTCGGAGAAGTCCAAGTCTGATGGTATTCATGATTGATCTTCAATCATTGTCAGGTAGATGTCTTCAAGTGATGGCCTGGTTACGGTCAGCTCTGGGATATCGCCGTTGAAACGGGAAGCGATTTCTATGACATCGTGAGTGGGATTCTCTGAGATTTTTTTCTGGGTCGTGCCATTTTCTAACCAGCTGATTGTTGCTTTTGCTAGGTGACGTCCACCGAGTGTTGAGGGAGTCGCAATTTCAATAATCTTGCCGGCGCTAATCACTGCGACGCGGTCGGCTAGCGCTTCGGCTTCATCCAGATAATGAGTAGTAAGAAGAATCGTTGTACCTTCTGCCTTAAGTGTGCGGATCAAATCCCAAAATGCGCGACGGGCTTCTGGATCAAAACCGGTGGTTGGTTCATCGAGGAAGAGGATTTCGGGAGAGCCGATAATTCCCAGGGCTACGTCGAGCCGTCTGCGTTGGCCACCAGAGAGAGTTCGAATTCTGGCATCGCGCTTTTCGGTTAAACCAACCTGGCTAATGACGNNAAATCTGGATCTTTGGGCGATGTGTAATAGTGCGAGAAGTGATGAACGGTTTCGGCGACGGTCAATTCTGCCGCGTCACTGGTCGATTGCAGCACTATCCCAATTTGATTGCGCCACACAGCTGCGTGTATTCCGAGAGCACCGGGGTCTGCCCCAAGTACGTTGACAGTTCCGCCATCACGTTTGCGGAATCCCTCCAAAATTTCGACTGTCGTNNTATTGCAAAAATCTCGCCGCGCAAAATCGTGAGAGAGATCCCCGCGACCGCTTCCTGATCTCCGTAGTTTTTACGTAAATCTACGACCTCTATCGCGGCATTCATGGGTGGATCTTGCCTTATCTGCTCGCACGGGCGCTAGTTTTGAGGCGAAGTTTTGCTTGAAATACGAAACAATAGGCTCATGAGTCCGCGTCGTAATCACCCTAAAGGGCGTCGCACTCATAATTCAGAGTCAGATGAGAGTGAAGTGAGTAATTCATTCCAAACGGTAGAAGAGCATCACGAGGGTATTTATACGGTCCGCAAAATAACGGGATCAAGTTCATCCAAGCCATATCGCTGCCCTGGGTGTGATCAACTAATTCCTACGGCGACTCCCCACGTAGTTGCGTGGATTGATGATGACTTGGAGAGTCGTCGCCATTGGCATACCGCCTGCTGGGGCAAGAAAGACCAACGTAAACCTCGCACCGAACGATCTCGCAACGCCCCCCGTTATTAACGGTTGAGTAATTTAATTAAACGCTTTATAAAATTATCAACCCCGACTGATCTCTTGAAGGTGGCAAAATTCAGAGGAGTATTGAATCGAGTTGCCACGATGGAGCGTGTATAAGCAAATTCTCGAAGCCCCTCGGGTCCGTGAATTCGACCGTAGCCACTTTGTTTGACGCCTCCAAAGGGCATTGTTGGGGTTGCCGTAAAGGCGAGAACTGAATTTACTGAAACCATGCCGCATTGAAGTTCGCTTGCGATTGCTTTGCCGTTTCGTTTTGACCAGACCGATGCTGCTAATCCATATTTAGAGGCGTTAGCAAGATGTATCGCTTCTCCCATCGACGCCACACTGCGAATTGTGAGAGTGGGGCCAAAAGTTTCCTCTGCTACCGCCAAACTTTCTTCTGGCACATCCACCATGATCGTTGGAAGGACGAAAGGAGGTTGAACTGATTCGGCGCTCCCCACCACAAAATTTGCACCTAATCGAACGGCATCTTTAATGTGTGCATCAATAATTGGTAGTTGTTTTGGCATCGTCATAGCACCATAGTCATGTCCGACCACCAACTCGGAAGCCATCTCCGAAATGGTTTCAGTAAATCTCGTGGCAATTTCTTCGTGCACATATACACGCTCGATCCCGACGCAAGTTTGGCCAGCGTTAGCCATAGCGCCCCAGAGCACTGCCTCGGCTGCACGATTTAGATCACAGTCGCGATCAATAATTGCGGGATCTGTCCCGCCGCATTCCATGAGGACTGGAGTCAGATTTTCAGCGCACGCTGCGGCAATTTTCTTACCGGTCGCGCTTGAACCGGTGAATGCGATCTTATTCACGGCGCTCTTAGTTAACGCGGATCCGGTATCGGGTCCTCCTGTTGCAACAAAGAAAATATTAGCTTGTGGCGCTACGAGGTTAAATGATTCTCCGAGCCAGTGACCAACTCCGGGGGTATATTCACTCGGTTTAAAAATAACTGCGTTTCCTGCTGCCAATGCATAAGCAATAGATCCCATTGGAGTAAAGACGGGATAATTCCATGGGCCAATCACGCCAACGACCCCAAGCGGGCTGTATTCCACATGAGTAGACATATTGGCCATCAATACCCCTGGTGTGCGGTACGAATTCCGAAGGTAACGGCCCGCATGTTTTGCCGCCCACGAGAGGTGGTCGATTCCAACCGCAATTTCAAGGGCAGCGTCGCTACTAGGTTTTCCAGTTTCTGCTGAAACAAGTGCCGCCAATTCGTCTATATGTTCTGCGAGATAGTGTGCCCACGATTTGAGAATTATTTTTCGCCCCTTGAAGCCAAGAGCACGCCAATGATGTGAGGCCGCGCTCGCACGGGCAACGAGTTCGTGGATAGTTGCTTCAGATGCATTGGGGTACCTGCCCACTTCTTCACCGGTTGAAGGGGAGTAGCTGATGATTTCGGCGAGTTGATTCATGCCCTAAGAGTAAACTCCCGCTGTGATCGAATTAGTAAGGCCAAGCACAGTTCTCCCGGCAAACCGGCGCCCCATCAGCATCTTGACAGAGGACGGGTTGAAGTTGGTCGGGGAGGTGGCCACCCCAATCGGGGAGATCAGTGGGTCGCTCCTATGCCTACACCCCAATCCCGCTGGCGGAGGGATGATGGATAGCCACATCTTCAAGAAAGCTGCCAACCGCTTGCCGTCCATGGCCGGGATCCAGGTCATTCGATTTAACACTCGAGGTACGACCAGTGAAGCGGGGACTTCTGAAGGAACCTTTGATAACGGTGAAGGTGAAGAGGCCGACGTTCATGCCGCCATCAATTATTGTTTTGACGTCCTCAATGTGGAGACTCTCTGGGTGGTCGGGTGGTCATTTGGCACCGATCTTGCGCTCCGCTACGCCAAGGATTTAAGGGTTAAGGGCTTGATTCTGTTAAGTCCTCCGATGCAAAGAACGCAAGAAACTGATCTCGAGTTTTGGCAGCACGATCCGAGACCGGTCATTGCTTATGTTCCAGAGCGCGATGAGTATCTAAATCCCGTGCAAGCCATCGAACGCTTCAAGAATTTTCCGCGATTAACGCTGCTACCCGTTGATGGCGCAAAACATTTATGGGTTGGCGAACCTTATGTGTATTTTATCCTCAGCGAAATCACGAAACATATTGCTCCGGCTAGATTGCCTCTTCCAACTGATGCTTAATCAACCCGAAAATTAAGATAGGTCTGCCTTCGGGAAGACCACTTCATCGATAATTAATAACACTGCGGCAGCTATTGGAACGGCAAGAATTCCACCGACGACTCCGAGCAAGCTCACACCAATCAGCGCCGCAATGATTGTCACCACTCCCGGTATTGAAAGTGATTTACGCATTATCCGAGGCATGATCACGTAATTTTCTATCTGAATGTAGGCGAGATAAAGCACGAGGCAGACGATTGCATCGGTTGGAGATTTGCTAAGCGCAATCAATGTCACTGCGGTCACCCCGAGCAAATGTCCAATGAGAGGGATTGCGCCGCAAACGAAAACGAGAAGAGCAATTGCCGCTGGGTATGGCAACCCCACGGAAAAAGCAAGGATCAATCCAAATATCGATGCAATGAAAGCGACCGTCGCCTGACCACTCACAAATCCACCGATGCGAATAACGATTGCATCCGTAAGTTTCGAAACTCTTTCGCGCCGTGAAGCTGGTACGAAGTGGTAGGCAACGCCCGTCACGCCAGGGAGAGAAGCCAGGAAGTACAACGTCAAAACTAGAACGGTCAGGGCAGCTACTGCGCCGGAAACAAAGGCTCGTCCGACTCCGATCACGCCACCAAAAGCGTTGACAACATATTGCCCGTTGTGAATCGAATCACTGAATTTTGCTTGTAGTGAATCGATGATTCCATAATGTTTGTTGAGAGAGTTAATAAATGAATTTGATTTGAGATGTTGCAAAATTGACGGGGCATTCTTTAATAAATGGTCGACCTGAGTAACAGCTGGTGGAATGACTACTGCAGCAAAAACTCCGACGAAAATTAGCACGACGGTGACCACCGCTAGAACGGCCTGTGGTCGTTTCAGCCCCTTACGTCGGAAAAATTCAACAGATGGATTTAGCCCGGCAGCCAGAAAGAGTGAAATGATGATCAACACAAAGACTTGGCTAGCGCTAGCGAGCGCTTTGAGCAGAGTTATGGCTATTACGGCTCCAGAAGCCGCCAGAAAGCCAAAATAGAAGGGGTGTCCCCGACCAAAAGGAGCCCCAGGCACACCCATGGAGACCGGTTCAGCGGGTTGTGAGGTATCACTCCCCATGCCAGGGAAGTGGAGACGCGGTTTCTTGAGCACCATAGTTTGATAATACGAGAAGATACGGGGATGAGCGAGCTTCGAATTACCGGATTGAGTGAGGACCTGCTCGCCATATCAGCTCTGCCTTGGCTTAGATCCTTAGAAGACTGGCCTGAGGACCCCACCTTGACCAGCATGCGCGGTATTTCCCGCCACATCGTTCGGTTGATCCGAACGGGCCCGGGAGATCGTGATGTCTATGCGGTCAAAGAAACGGTGGAGGAGTTCGCCACCCGCGAGTACTCGATCCTGCGCGAACTCAATAATCGAAGCGCTCCTTGTGTCGAACCTGTCGCGATCGTCGAGCAACGGTTGGATAACGAGGGAAATCCTCTCCCGGTTGCGCTCGTTACACGCTACCTACCGTTCTCTCTTCCTTATCGCGTCATCATGAGTGGGGAGGTTACCCCGCACGAAATTAACAACATGGCCAATGCGCTCGCTCTTCTGCTGGTGCGGCTTCATCTTTTAGGATTTTGGTGGGGCGACTGCTCACTCTCAAACACGCTCTTCCGCCAAGATGCCAACGAATACGTTGCGTACCTGGTTGACGCTGAAACCGGTGAATTTCAACCAGGATTAAGTGACGGTCAACGCGAACATGATCTCGATATTGCTCAGTTTAATGTTGCTGCAGAATTAGAAGATTTGGCCGTCGGCGGGTTCCTTCATCCTGGGATGGATCCGATCCGTGCCGCTGATCGAGTTATCTCTCGCTATCGCAGGCTATGGTCGATGCTCAAGGAACCGCAGGTACTCGATCCCACAGATCGCCACGCAGTAGAAAAAGCTATGCGCGCAGTCCAGGACCTCGGCTTTGCCGTTGAAGAAGTTGAGGTCACTCTGGATGGAGATAAAGGTGCTCTCAAGTTCTCACCTAAATTGGTGGCCGCGGGTTATCACCAGCATCGTTTGTACGAACTCATGGGAATTCATGCGGAAGAACTCCAGGCTAAGAGATTGCTCGCCTCTTTTGACCGATTCCGGGGTCGCGAAAAGAAACCGCTCCCGCCAATCGAAGATAGCGCGCGTCGTTGGTTAACAGAGACTTACCATCGCGTGATTGATATGACTCCAGAAGAATTACTAGGACGAGTAGAACCGGCTCAAATGTTCCACGAAATTTTGGAGCATCGTTGGTATTTAGGAGAAAAGGCCGGCAAGGATTTGGGCATCACCTATGCGACCGAGGATTACATTCGCTCCATCCTGCCTTTTAGAAATCCCCCAAAACAAGAGGNNGTGGTAGTTGATGACTTCTCTGCCTAAGAATTTTGGATCTGCTTTTGATCTTAGTTCGTTAAAGAACCCAGTTACTCCTCCAGAGTTGGACGGTGTCTCCATCACCAAAGAGAATCTCATGGGCGATGTATTGCCCGCCTCCCATTCCCAGGTAGTGGTTTTAATCTGCTGGTCCGCGCGGTCACCGCAATCTCAATCTGTGATGAGTGCCCTTGGCCAGATGCACGACGCCGACTCGGCAAAACCTGAGGGAGCTGGGTGGTTACTTGGTAACGTCAATGTGGATACGCAGCCCGAAGTAGCGCAAGCTTTACAAGTCCAGACCGTGCCGCTGGCGCTAGCAATAATTCAAGAACAAGTGGTCCCGCTCTTTGAAACCGTTCCAACCGTTCCGCAACTTCGACAGGTTGTCGATAAAGTTTTATCCTTGGACGCCGAGCGCGGGGTTGGGACTACTCCTGTTTCGACAGACGGAGTTGTAGAAGAGAAGTTAGAGCCGGAAGAGATTAAAGCGTTGGAAGCTCTAGAGCGGGGCGATTTCACGGGTGCGAAAGCGGTTTATCAGGAGTGGTTAAATCGCACTCCAAAAAATTCCCTAGCCCTATTGGGAATGGCGCAAGTCGAACTTTTAATACGGATTGATGGGATCGATAGCGATGATGTAATAGCGAGGGCGAATGAAGATTCGAAAGACCTCGCGCTCACGCGGTTAGCTGCTGATTGCGAAATAGCTCAAGGTAATTTTGAGGCATCTTTTTCCAGACTGATTACTGCCGTCAAGGAAGCGGGCCCGGATGAACGTAAGGAGTTGCGCGAACACCTAGTAGGGTTGTTCGCTCTAGTAGATCCTGCAGATCCCATACTTATTCGAGCGAGACAACAGTTAGCGAGCGCCCTCTTTTGACCTTGATTGTTACTGCAAGAGAGCGAAAAAGTCAGATGCTGCTCTTCTTCTATTTCGGTGTTGCAATATTGTGCCTTGCAACTCGTACTCCAGAGATTAAGCACAATCTCAATGTTGATAACGGAACTTACGGAGTGCTCATAAGTCTTGGTGCTATAGGTGCTGTTGGCGCCTTTATGTTTGTTGGACAACTCACCCATCGGATTGGGGTTGGACCAGTTCTCATCGTTTCGGCTACCTTGATGTTTGGACCGATTGCTGTAATGCCACATATTCACAGAGCCGTGCTTTATGTAATTGCAAATATCGTTCTCGGAGCTGGTTTTAATGGGTACAACATTGCGGTCCACGATCAAGCACTAAAACGTCAACTACTCAGTGGTGAAAAGTCGCTTCCCCGGTTTCACGGAGCATGGAGCCTGGGAACTTTACTCACCACAATCCTTTCAATCGCCATCACATCTCATGTCTCACTTGCATGGCACGTCGACCTCCTGATGGGCGTTCTGTGGATCGGAACAATGGTGGCGATTTTTAGGATGCGACCTTTCTTGATCAAAGGATCAACCGATAGCAGCGAAAATGCAGTCCTCAAAGTGAAAGACACTCTTGCAATGTTAACCTCGGATCGATATGTGGCCATTGCTTACGTCTGTGGCGTCATGGTCGAATTTTCTACAAATGACTGGGTAACACTGTCCTCACATCAAGAAATCAGGGCCAGCACCACCCTCAGCATCGTTCCCTACCTGATCTTCATGGTGGGAATGATCATTGGACGACTAGGAATCCACAGATTATTACTGATCAAGCCGGACACTTATTGGATTCGAATTTCCGCTCGTGTCGGTGGGAGTGGCTTTGTCATCTTCTTGCTACTCGCAAAGTATTTTTCGGGGCATAGTTTCGAACTCGCTTTCACCTGTGAAATTTTAGGATTCTTTATCGGAGGTTTGGGTGGATCATTCTTTTCGGGGATCCTCACTCAGATTGCCAGCCAACGTTCGAGCTTCCCAGGGGGAGTTGTTGTAGCCCAACTGGGGCTAGTCATTGCATTTCTGACCTTCTTGGTAAAACTTGTCATATCGTGGGTTGCCCAAACAACTTCGATTACTTATGGATTGATGATTCCAGGAGCGCTCATGATCGCGCTCTCCTTCTTCAAGAAATTAGGGCCCGTTCAGGCAAGGGTGTAGATCCTCTGCCGATTTTAGTATCAGCCAGAACCTTCGGTATTTCCAGCTTCAGCCGCGGTAACATCTTCAATTCGATATTTGTCGATCGCTTCTCGAACCACTTTCGCTTTAATGTCACCCTTTTTGGCTAAGCGAGAGAGAGCAGCAACCACAATAGATTCAGCATCCACTTTGAAATGGCGGCGAAGTGCCCCACGAGTGTCAGAAAGCCCGAAGCCATCTGTGCCCAGGGAGTAGAAGTCTTGAGGAACCCAAGGTGCAATTTGATCCTGGACCGCGCGCATAAAATCGCTTACGGCAATTACTGGGGCATCAAATATTTTTAACTTTTTGGTGACGTAGGCGCTGCGTTGATCTTGTGGGTTAAGTAAATTGTGGCGATCGGTTACTAGGCCATCGCGACGTAATTCATTCCACGAAGTTACTGACCAGACATCAGCACCTATTCCGAAATCTTCGAGCAGCAACCGCTGTGCCTTTAGCGCCCAGTTGAGAGCGACTCCAGAAGCCATGAGGTTGACTTCGTTTTTACCCTTTCTGCCTGAGGGGGAATACAAGTACATTCCTTTAAGCAACCCCTCTACATCAAGATTTTCAGGTTCTGCCGGCTGCATGTAAGGCTCGTTGTAGACGGTTAGGTAGTAATAAACGTTTTCACTATTTTCGCCGTACATGCGACGCAGACCATCTTTAACGATATGACCCACTTCGTAACCGAATGCTGGGTCATAAGCCACGACAGCGGGATTCGTTGATGCAAGCAGCGGAGAGTGGCCATCTTCATGTTGCAACCCTTCACCGTTGAGCGTCGTTCGACCTGCGGTCGCGCCAACAACAAATCCTCGACAGAGTTGATCCGCCGCTGCCCAGAAGGCGTCTCCAGTCCGTTGGAACCCAAACATTGAGTAAAAAATATAGATTGGAATCATAGGTTCATCGTGCGTGGAGTAAGACGAGCCCACTGCCGTAAATGAAGCTGTGGAGCCCGCTTCGTTAATTCCCTCATGCAAGATCACGCCAGAGGTTGACTCCTTGTAAGAGAGCATCAGTTCGCGATCGACAGAGGTATAGGTCTGTCCCAGCGGGGAGTAAATCTTGAGAGTGGGGAAGAGGCTATCCATTCCGAAAGTACGAGCCTCGTCGGGAATGATTGGTACAAAACGTTTGCCAATTTCTGGATCTTTAACGAGATCTTTCAGCAACCTTACAAATGCCATCGTGGTTGCGACCTCTTGGTGACCCGACCCACGTCTAACCGATTCATATGTTGAATCCGCAGGTTGGGGTAGTGGACGAGAAATTTTACGACGTGTAGGTACTGACCCACCAAGTTCGCGGCGACGCTCCATCATGTATACGTACTCTGGTGAATCAACACCTGGAAGATAATAAGAAGGCACTTTGGCATCGATTGCGGAATCTGGAAGCGGAATCTGCAGAGTATCTCGGAATTGAATGAGATCCTCGTGAGTCATTTTCTTCATCTGGTGAGTCGAGTTTCGTGCTTCAAAATGCGAACCGAGCGTCCATCCCTTAATGGTCTTTGCCAAAATTACTGTTGGCTTGCCATTCTTTTCGGTTGCAGCTTTATAGGCGGCAAATAGCTTGCGGTAGTCATGACCACCACGCTTGAGTCCCCAAATTTTTTCATCGCTCCAGTTGGCAACCAGGGCAGCAGTGCGAGGATCGCGGCCAAAGAAGTGCTCTCGGACGTATGCGCCACTTTCGGCCTTGAATGTTTGGTAGTCACCGTCAGTTGTGCGATTCATTAAATCTACAAGTGCGCCGTCGCGATCATTTGCGAGGAGTTCATCCCACTCGCGACCCCAAACCACCTTGATGACATTCCAACCGGCACCCCGGAAGATCGACTCAAGTTCTTGAATGATTTTGCCGTTTCCGCGAACCGGTCCATCAAGACGTTGCAGATTGCAGTTGATGACAAAGGTGAGGTTATCGAGTCCCTCGCGAGCGGCCAGACTGATTGCACCTAGAGTTTCTGGTTCGTCACACTCACCATCACCCAAGAAGGCCCAGACATTTTGGTCGGAGGTATCTTTGATTCCACGGCCATTTAAATAACGGTTGTACCGCGCTTGATATATTGCATTGATTGGACCGAGTCCCATTGAAACCGTTGGGAACTGCCAGAACTCGGGCATCAGTCGTGGGTGAGGGTATGAGGAAAGTCCGCCACCGGAGTGTGAAAGTTCCTGCCGGAAACCATCCATTTGATGTTCGGTTAAACGGCCCTCAACAAAGGCACGTGCATACATACCGGGACTGGCATGTCCTTGAAAGAAAATTTGGTCGCCGCCCCCTGCGTGCTCTTGGCCGCGGAAGAAGTGATTGAAACCGACTTCATATAAAGATGCCGACGATGCAAATGTTGAAATATGGCCGCCTACGCCGATCCCCGGCCTCTGGGCGCGGTGAACCATGATTGCTGCGTTCCAACGGACAATGGCGCGAATTCTGCGCTCTAGGGATTCATCTCCGGGGAACTCGGGTTCGCGATTAGATGGGATTGTGTTGATGTAATCGGTGGTGCGAAGCGCTCCAACCCCCAATTTATTTTCTTGAGCATGCTGAAGCAATGAGAGCATGATGTACCGGGCACGGGTTGGGCCAGCTGCCTTGATCAGGGAATCAAGGGAGGAGCTCCACTCGGCGGTTTCCTGAGGGTCAAGGTCAACTAACTGGTCGATCAAGTTATTGGGGGTATCGATGAATTGGTTGAATCCGCTTGCTTCGCTCATGAGAGGAGTTTATTCACACTAAAAGGGTTGCGCTCACGCAAGAATTTGAGTGGACTACTCCTACTCACCCACGAGGGTGAGTGGCCCCAAGACAGGGTCTCGAACCGCTCTTAAGCAAGAATGGAGGCCAGGGTGAACTCCCCACAGGGGTTAACGGCGAGTGTTGATCGCCTCGGGATAGTGCCCGGGGAACTGATACTTGAGTTTGGACATGATGCCGATTGCGATGAGCAATTGCGCAGCGCAATTGAGGCTAAGTCAGGATCACAAATGCTTAGCGGCCATGTTGATGAGGTGGTCGATGCCGTGATCTTGTGGTTTCGTGAAGGTGACGGAGATCTCGTCGATGATTTGGTCGATGGACTTACCTACCTGAGCGAAAATGGGCCGATCTGGTTATTAACCCCTAAAGTTGGCATTGCAGGACACGTTGAGCCGAGTGATATTCAAGATTCAGCTCCAACGGCCGGCCTCACGCAAACAGTTTCATTTTTAGTTGCGCCCAATTGGACCGCGACGAAATTAGTCGCTCGTAAGAGTGCCAAACGCTAGGAGAGTAGTTAGTAATGTCTTTATCACTCGGTCAACCTGCACCAGATTTCACACTCGTCAATCAATTTGGAGAAAAAGTTACTCTCTCTTCCTTTATCGGCCATAAGAACGTCGCTGTCGTTTTCTACCCTTTTTCATTTTCAGGAACTTGCACTGGCGAACTCTGTGCACTGCGCGATGATTTAGCTTCTTTTCAAAATGAGAACGCCGAATTATTGGCCGTATCTTGCGATGCCGTTTTTACTCAAAAAGTATTTGCCGCTCAAGAGGGGTACAACTTCCCACTCCTTTCAGATTTTTGGCCACACGGCGCCGCCGCAAAGGTCTACGGAGTTTTCAATGAGGATCGTGGTTGTGCCATCCGTGGCACATTTATCATCGATAAAGAAGGAATCTTGCGTTGGCAAGTTGTCAACGGAATGGGCGATGCTCGAAATGTCACCGATTACAAGGGTGCGCTAGCAGCCCTCTAAGAAGTAGGGATTCTAATAAGATTTTTGGTATGCCCTGCAAACTCAGGTACTGTGGGGCACTCAACCGGGCGGCTAGCTCAGCGGTAGAGCGCTTCGTTTACACCGAAGATGTCGGGGGTTCGAAACCCTCGCTGCCCACCATGTGATGTCT
>PLXJ01000041.1 GCA_003151395.1 Actinomycetota bacterium
AGCGTAACGACCGCCCCAGCGAGGGAGGCTGGAGTCCATCCCGCCAACTGGCGGCGCGCTTTCTCGATCTGCCAAGGAGGAAGACCCAGTGATGAAGCGAGTTCAAAAGATTTTGCCGAGCGATTAGCACCTGAGACCTTTGCCAGAGTTCGAAGCGAGCCTCCAATAGCGGAAATGATCATCACGGGATCCACACCCGTTTGTAGCGCCTGTCTCAAAGTAACCAGCGCTAAATCCGTCTTGCCATCTAGCACCGCGTCTGCAACGTCATATCCCGTGGTTTCAACCCGACCCTGCTGAAACTTGGCAACATCAGCAGAGGTAATGGAACTTCCCGGAGCAACATCTGATGCCAATTGGGAACAAACTCCGGATAACTCCCGCATATCTGACCCCAACGCATCTACGATCCCCTGTACGGCGTCCGAATCAATCTTGCGGCCCAGCCGTGCAAATTCTGAGCGTACAAAATCGACCTTCTCGCTCTCCTTTTTGATCGCCTCAACGGTAATAATGTTCGGGTTCGTTTTCTTAATTTTTTCTAGGAGTGCTTTGCCTTTAGCTCCCCCTTTGTGCCAGAGCACCAAATGGACTTCCTCATCCGGGTTATTGATGTAAGAAGTAATCTCTTCGCTTAAGTCGGAGGCCAGATCTTGAATATCCTTAATAACAATAATTCGCGCGTCGCCAAATAAGGATGGTGCGAGCGCATCTGTGATCTGCCCGAGTTCAAGGGTTTCCGCTGACAGAGGGGTCACCGTGGCTCCTTTGCCCGCCGCAATCACCTCCGCAATGGCTCGATCGGCAAGTAACTCCTCGCCGCCTTGAATCAGTGTGGTCCCCACGAGCGCCATCTTAAAGCGATCCAGCCAAATGTCAGCACCAAGACTCCTACCGACCCACCCACAAATCCCTTGCTGAGGTGAACTACTGGGATTTTTGCGAAATTCGTGGCAACCCAGACGATGAGGCCGGAGAAGGGTTTCTGAGAGAGGGTTAAAGTATAAGAGAAATTTGAGGCGTATGGAGCGATCAACGCGGCAATAAATCCAATTATGGTGATCGGAGCAACGACCGGCTCAACAAATAAATTACTCGGGAGGGACATGATCGAGAATTGCCCCGAAATCGCGATTGTTAGGGGCGTGCAGATCAGGTTCGCGGAGATCGAAATCGCCAACAACTCTGCCAGTTTTCGATAGCGCACAAAGCGCACCAGCCACCGCGTCACTGGTTCAAAGAGTAAAAGGATTCCTGCCGTCGCAGCGACTGAAAGGGCGAAGCCAGGATCAATAGCCTCAAAGGGATCGATCAAGATCAAAAGGGTAATAGCGAGACCGAGCGCCGCCATCGCCGAAGACCTCACGCCGCGCGCTTTCGACAAAAGTAAAACGCTCACCATCACCGTGGCCCGAAGCACTGAGGGTGAAGGTCGCACCAGAAAAATAAAACCTAACAACACAATAGCCGTGATCAGCAATCGTGCACGTAGATTCGGAAGGATCCATTGCAGCAGCCAGAGTAAAAAGGCAGCAATGATTGCGAAGTTTTCACCACTAACGGCCGTTAAATGTGTCAACCCCGAAAGCAACATCTCGTTGATAAAGGCGTGAGTTTCAAGTGATGTGTCCCCCAGTACCAAACCAGGAATCAGCGCGCCGCTAGCGCCACCTACGCGCCGGGCGACAGCTCTAAAATCACTTCGGATTCTCCCCGTGACTCTTCCTATGCCTCCCGCACCATGAACTTGTGTGATCATGCCACGTTCAGCAAATAGACCTGCGACTCGTTTCTCTGGAGTCGAATACAAGATTCCCGTACACGATATAACCGAGCCTGGCAGCGCGTTGAAGTGTTGCGCAGTTGTAAGGCGGAGTGGAAGGTGTGTCTGATAAAGAACTTTCTTGATATCAATACTGATGACACTGATGAGCGCGGTAGTCGTCGCCGGTCGTGTATATCCCAGCGCTTGTTTAGGTTCACCGAGTTTGGGGTCACTTACGACCTCTGCAGTGATGTGAACCGAAATCTTCTTATCTAAAAGTGGGGCGACTATGCTCGTCTCCAGCGCGCGCTGATGAAGTGTCATTAGACCCGCGCCCGTCATTATTGCGGCGATCAGGACTACGGCACTTCCGCGTTGCCATCCAATAAGCCAGACAAAAATGGGAAGCGCAAGGATCAACCAGATTCGATCGAGTAATCCAATACCAGCGGCGCCAATCCAAATTGCAATTCCTACGAGAAAGAGAGCTAGATCCGAACGAAGCTTTTGAGGTTCGCGAATTTGCTCTTACCCATTCCACTCACCTTTGTTAAATCATTGATAGTTGCAAAGGCACCATGTGCGGTTCGATAAGCAAATATCCGCGCCGCCATCACGGCCCCTATCCCTGGCAACTGTTCAAATTGGACCACAGTTGCCGTATTGATATTTATAGTTCCAGAGGTAATTTTTCCTTTAGCGGCCCCGGCCTTCTTCGATTTTGAAATGCTCGTTGAGACTGCTGGGGCACCAACGATGATTTGTTCGCCATCTGTTAAAACTTCTGCGAGATTTATGTCGGTGAGGGAAACGCCTTTTAATTGCTTTCCCGCCGCCTTAATAGCATCGACGGCTCTGGATCCTTGCGGCAATCTATAAATTCCGGGATGCAAAACCTTGCCGGCAACATCAACCACAATGATTGCAGGTGGGAGGGGTTCCGGTGAAAAACTTGGGAGTGGAGCAATGCTGGGCTTTATCGGAGCGGCTGCGTTTCCATGGGCCAAAGAGAAGAAGATTGCGCCTACGGCGAGTGACATTGCCAAAACCAAATAAATGGCACGACGTTGCATGGAGCTAAATTGCGGAAATTCAAACATGGTACAAAGTTAAAGTGAGTCAACCAAAAATAAATTGGCTAGCTGACTTGTTGTGGATTAAATAACAATGTTGACGAGTTTAGGCGCGACCGTAATGATTTTTTTGATCTGCGCGCCGGCAATTTCTCTTTTAATCAAGTCATTTTCGAGCGCCAACTTCTCCAGTTCTGCAGCCGAAATATTTGGAGGAACTTCGATCCGATCTTTGATCTTTCCACTGATCTGCAAGACAACAGTGACACTCTCAGCGCCTAACAGTGATTCATCAATTGTTGGCCAGCCAGCCAATGCAATTGCAGGCTTATGACCAAGCCGTTCCCACATATCTTCGGCGGTGTAGGGGGCAACAAGTGAGAGCGCAAGCGCGATTGCTTCGGCCGCTTCGCGCACGGCTGGATCGCCACCTCCGCAACCAGTATCAATTGCCTTACGCGTAGCATTTACAAGTTCCATGATGCGAGCAACTGCCACGTTGAATCGGAATGATTCGACTGCAAAAGAGATATCGAACAAACTCTTTGCGGTGACCTTACGCAGAGCAATATCACCGTTCTTGAAGTCCACGCCAGGTTGGCTCGTCACATCGCCTGAAATACGCCAGGCTCGGTTCAAGAATTTAAATGATCCACTCGGTGAAACATCTGCCCAGTCAATGTCGTCCTCGGGAGGACCAGCAAAAACCAGAGAGAGGCGCACCGCATCCACACCGTGCGTAGCCAGTTCATCGGAGAGCCGCACCACGTTGCCGCGAGATTTGGACATCGCAGATCCATCCATTTGAACCATGCCCTGGTTTAGGAGTCGGGTGAATGGCTCTTCAAATTCTAAATAGTCCATATCGTGTAAGACCTTGGTGACAAAGCGGGAATACAAGAGATGCAAGATCGCGTGCGTTACACCGCCGACGTACTGGTCGACTGGAAGCCAGGTTTTAACCGCCTCTATATCGAAGGCGCGATCATGAAATTGCACACTCGTGTAGCGCAAGAAATACCAACTGGAATCAAAGAAAGTGTCCATGGTATCTGCGTCACGCTTAGCCGCTTCCCCGCATTTTGGACAAGGAACATTCACCCATTCGTCGGCAGCCCCTAGTGGGGATGAGCCTTTTGGTTTTAAGTCCAAGCCGGTCGCGTCTGGAAGTTCCACAGGAAGTTGGTCCTCTGGCACAGGTACTTCACCGCAAGATGGACAATGAATGATTGGAATTGGAGTTCCCCAGAAGCGCTGCCTAGAAATTAGCCAATCGCGGAGCCGATAATTTTTAGCCGATTTTCCAAGTTGCTTTTCCGCTAACTCTTCAATGATCTTTGCAATAGCCTCATCTTTAGTTAAACCATTGAGAGAACCAGAATTAATCAGTGCGCCATCACCTGCCGTTGCAACGCCGCTCACGAAGGCATCTTCTTCCTCGGTCTTAACAACGACGCGAACTGGCAGACCCATGGCCCGTGCAAAATCCAGGTCCCGTTGGTCGTGTGCCGGAACCGCCATAATTGCGCCAGTTCCGTAATCCGCCAAAACATAATCTGAAACCCAGATTTGTAACTTTTCACCGTTAACCGGATTGATGGCATGACGGTGCAAGAAGATCCCGCTCTTTGGGCGATCAGTTGCAAGCCGGTCGATATCACTGGCCGCCTTGGTCTTCTCTAAATATTCTTTGAAAGCGCTTTCAGCTTTACTCCCGGCGGCAAGTTCAGCCGCGAGCGCACTATCAACCGCCACGACCATAAAGGTCGCGCCATACAAGGTGTCAGGGCGCGTCGTATAGACAGTAATAGGTTCCGCGCGACCTTCGATTTCAAAAACTACTTCTGCGCCATGTGAACGACCGATCCAGTTGCGCTGCATCATCAAAACTTTTTCGGGCCACTTACCTTCCAGTGAGTTCATGTCATCGAGTAAGCGATCTGCATAATCAGTGATCTTGAGATACCACTGGTTTAATTTCTTTTTGGTCACCGGTGTATAGCAACGCTCGCAGAGCCCGCCGATAACCTGTTCATTTGCAAGAACTGTCTGGTCGTTCGGGCACCAGTTAACGGCAGAGTCTTTACGATAAGCCAGACCCTTCTCGTAGAACTCAAGGAAGAGCCACTGGTTCCACTTGTAGTACTCGGGGTCAGAAGTGTGAAGCGTGCGATCCCAGTCAAAGGAGCAGGCGTAACGGCGCATCGAAGCCTTTTGAACCGCAATGTTTTCGTAGGTCCACACGCGGGGATCTATCCCGCGCTTGATCGCAGCGTTTTCAGCAGGAAGGCCAAAGGAATCCCAGCCAATCGGGTGCAAAACATTGAATCCCTTTTGGACCCAATACCTGGCTATAACATCACCCAGCGCATAAGCCTCAGCGTGACCCATGTGCAGGTCCCCAGATGGATACGGAAACATATCCAGAACATACTTCTTGGGCCGAGCATCCCCCGGACGGCCAGACTTAAATGGCTCTATCTGATCCCATACGGGCAACCATTTCTCTTGAATTCCGTGGACGTCGTAAGCCTCATGCATGAGGCGAATTCTCCCATGCCACACCGGTCAATTCTTCCGCCACCTGCCATAGGTTAGTTGCGAGGTTCTGGTCATACGCCAGAGCTTTACCATGTGTGAACTTGGGACTCCCTTTGAGTTCCATAAAGCCATCTGGCCCTAAGAAACCAGTATGAGTAATACCAGGTAGGGTCGCAGCGCATAACAAAGGAAGTGCCCCTTCTGCCCCACTCTGAGCAAGTTTCCCTGCCACTGCGTCACTGAGTTGAGCGACGGGATGGGCTTTTACCGGATGCTTGAATAAATTAGTGTTGGCCCAACCAGGGTGGGCAGCCATCGGGATCGCGCCATATCCGCGCGCTACGCGCCGGCGCTCAAGTTCGCTAACAAAAATTAAATCAGCCAACTTCGAATCGCCGTAGGAAACCCATGGCGAATACTTTCCGATCCCAAGGCAGCGATCTTTTATCTCCTCTTTGGTCTGATTACCAAAATTACCCAAATGATGAGCAAAACTAGTGGTGACTACCCAGCGGTCGGTCACTAACTTCTCAATTAATCCAGCCAAGGCAAAGTGGCCCAAAAAGTTGGTACCCAGTTGTGATTCAAATCCGTCAGAGGTCTTTCCAAAAGGAGGAGCCATGATTCCAGCATTTAAAAATACAACGTGAAATGGCTCGGTAATTGAAGCCGCTGCGTTTCGAATCGAAGCGAGATCAGCCAGATCTAACTCAAGAAATTCTTGGGCTCCGCTACTGAGCATTGCGGCAACACCCTTAATTTCGCTACGGCTAGTAATAGTTACATATGCACCTTTGGCGACCAACGCTCTCGCACATTCCAATCCAAGTCCGCTATTGCCCCCAGTAATCAAGTACCTTTTGCCCAATTGATCCGGAATTCTTGAAGTATTCCATCCCGCCGGAAGGTGAGGTTGTGAGCTCGAATCCGCCATGTTCTTCTAACCGTTCATTCGTTTGCCAGAAAGTATCCGTGGAGCGTATTTTTCAACTCTAGATACTCTCGTCTCAGCTTTTTTAGCTCCATCAAAATAGAGCAGGTATTCGCGTTGGCAACTTGGAGTCAGTTTCTTAAATGCGACGGTCATGCCCGGTATCTTCTTCATTGCGGCGGCGATGTCCTTCGGCAGTTCAACTGGCATCGGCTTTTTCATTGGCACTTGAAGTCCGGCCTCTTCAATCGCTATCGCTTCGGCAAGATACGCCTTAATTACCTTCTTTGATTTAACAATATCTTGCAGAGTAGCAAATCGAATTTGACGACCTGCTTGAACATTCTCGGTTTGCTGAATCAAGATTCCATTTGGATCTTTCATAATGGCACCCTTATGGAAAAAAATCGCGATGTAGCCCTTGAATGCGTGGAGCAGGAAAACATTCTTGTCATTAAGGGTGTAGCACGGGTGCATCCATTTGAGGTCTTCTGTCAGACCTGTGCCCAGGGCGAGTTCACGAAGCGCTGCATATTCATCGTGCCACTCTGTGGTCTTTTTCATAAAAACATCGACGCGCGGATTCATAAGTTTGAGTTTACTCAATGCCACCCTTTACTCCTAAAATATGTAGTTGGTGATTCTTACGCGCACCAAGACTACTTGTGAAGTTTCAAGCAATAACCCATGAGTGTAACTACCGCCGCTCCAACTGCTGCCCCGTTGTTGCCATTGAAACTCTCAATGACAGAGACAGGGGCCTGCCACGAGTGGAATGAACTGTCGAGATGAAGTGCAGCGTTCAATTCTGACTGCATCACCCCAAAATCACTTCTGAGCGAGCCAAGGATTGCAGCCGCAGCCGCTTTGTTCGCTGCGGCATCTTTGCTTTTCTTCCTATTGCTAAAAGTATTTGCTACCGAAATGATTTTATTTAAAGTTGCGCAGGTTGCCAGTCCAGCTTTATCTGAGGCAGTTGCCGGCGCGGTTGCTTTGAACGAGGCAACTGCTCCTTCGTTAGGAACCACTACAAAGAGGGAGGCAATAAGAGCGCTGCTTGCAAGGACTTTTATGCTGAATTTCATGGGAATCCCTTCACGAAAAGGAAGTCCCGCGATGAACTTCCCGGCTACATTGACTTATTTTGTACCCACGATACAACGAGCTATCCCTGGAACTCGCACCACGCCATTTTTCTCAAACGCCTTCACATTAGCGATGACTTTTTCATGAATCCGCTCCCATGCTGGTTCACTCGCCTGCGCAAGTGCGGCAACTGCAAGTGAAAGATGTTCACTGATCATCTCCCAATATTCCCCCGGAGTCTGCGTGACAAGTTCAACGCCAACCTCCCACTCAACGACATCGTGCAGTCCTACCTCCTCATACAGTGCACTGATATATCCCGGCGCGGCACATCGGAACATACTCGGAGTGTCAGGGTTTGGTTGCGCCAATAACATTTCGGATGCAATGGCCTGCGTGACGATGGAGGTCCATGGATTTTCCTCTGGCTTTATCCAGACCGATGAACAAATACGTCCGCCAGGCCTGAGCACGCGAGCAAATTCACTTGTCGCTTTTGCCACATCAGGAAAGAACATATAACCAAATCTCACAGATACGCTATCGAATGTCGCGTCATCAAAGGGCAATTCATCTGCGCTACAAATTACGGTTTCAATATTGAAAATCTCTTGAGCACAAGCTCGTCGTGCCGCGATGTCAAGCATCTCGCCAACTAGGTCGGTCAGAACAACGGTTCCATCCGGTGACATTTTCGCGATACTTAAGCCCGGTTCTCCCGTACCGGAGGCGATATCAAGATGGAATTGATCTTTGCCAATTTCAAGACGGTCGATCATCGCAGTTGCAACTGGACCTAACTGATCCATTATGTCCGAGTCCCACTTTTCCCAACTCGAAGAGAGCCCAGCCCAAGTCAGGCGCTGCGCATCCCGGATCTCCTTTGTAGTCGACATTGTTCCCCCAATGCCCCTTCAATCTATCCCCTTTATTTAAAATGTAAAGGGCATTTAGATGGCGTCGGAGAGTTGGAATTCGAGACAACCTCAGTACTCGTGAAGTACCACTCCTCCAACGAGAGAGAAGGCGCCCTTCCAGTAATAGCCCTCTAGGTGCTGGATTACTGGCAGGCGGTACAACGGAGCTTGAGCATTTTCCTCTATTCGACTCGTTACTGGGCCAGTCCAGCATTCGGTCACTTCTACATTGGTGAAATCTCGCGCCGTGAGTTGTCGAATGCCCCTCGTACCATCGATTTGGGGAATAAGTTTCAAATTAATGTTCTTAATAAAATTAACACGCTTGGATACCTCTGAAATATCGCATGGCTTCGTTTTGTAGGGAAGCGTGGCTGTGAAAACATTTATTCCATTGCGGTGCAGGGTTCCGACAATCAAATCTTCTCGCGTTTCCAGTTGGACCTTCCCTATTCGCTTTGGTTGGCCGTGGAACTCTCTTCCACCTGCCATCGCGCGATCACTGTCGACATAAAAGTATGGTGAATAAGCCCCGGTAACTTTCCCATTTGGCCCGTTGAATTCGACTTGCACCATAACGTTGACTTCCTGGGTATTGGCGCCCATGCCTGCGACATCGCCCCATCGACCAATTTGCACCATCACAACATCGCTAATTGGTACCAATGGCTCCGGAACGAGTGCGGCAATGGCAGCAGGATTTGTGCGGTACTGGGCGACAAGAACCTCTGACTCTTTAAACCGCGCTGGAGGTGGACCTGTCAGCGGAGTATCGAGTGGAACAGAGTGTGCGTCATACGGAGAGGGAATATCGTGTAAATAGTGGAGTTCAGCCATGGGAGAGGCTCCTCACAAGATGCCCGTGAACTACCAATCTAAACTTCCTCCAGGATTCATTGCCAGGTTACCCCCGTCAACTGGCAATGCAACCCCTGTCACCATCGATGCAGCATCTGATGCCAAGAACAGGACCGGTCCAACCATTTCTTCCGGATTGCCAAGTCGACCCATGGGTATTCCCGACTTCACGCGATTGACGAGAGTGGCTCGCGCCGGATCATTCATAAATGAAGTCCAACCGGCGTTGATGAATTGGCAAGGTAAAATTGAATTAACGCGGATGTTGTATTGCGCCCAAGCAAATGAGCAGTCGCGCGTCATCTGCATCACGCCACCTTTTGCAGCACCATAAGCAACGCTTCCGCGACCAAGTGCAGTCACTCCGGCGATAGACCCAAAGTTAATAATGCTGCCGCCCTTGCCGGCTTTGATCATCCGTTGTGCCGCTGCGCGTGAGATGAGGAAAAAACTCGTGAGGTCTGAGGCGATCGTCTTATCCCATTCAGAGGTTGGAAACTCTTCAGGGGGATAGCGATCAATATTCGCAGATATCGCATTAACTACGATATCGACTGGAGCAATCTCATCTATCTTTGCAAAAATAGCTTCGACAACTGGTTCGGTGCTGAGATCAGCAGCAAAGGCGTAAGCCTCTCCTCCATTTGCCTTGATATTGTCGGCCACCTTCTGGGCGTTGGCCAAATTAATGTCAATCACGATAACCCGGGCGCCAGCTTGCGATAGCCCGAGTCCAATTGCGCCACCTAGGGAGCCACCGCCTCCAGTTATAAGTGCAGTACGGCCCGAAAGGTCAAAAAGATCAATGGAAGTACTCATTACGACATCGCAAAAACTGTTTTTGCGTGCCCGAGCATGGTGGCGATTTCAGCATCGGTGGAGCGATGGGTGGGTACAGGTGCGCGCATATCCCCGACGCTTATCGGAGTGAGATAACGAGCGGCGTTTTTCAAGGTACCGATAGATTGAACGCCAGTAAAATCTGGTTTAACTATTGAATCAACCGCTTGGTAAATCCTATCCAAAATACTTTGCGCCTCCACAATGTTTTCTGCAATTCCCGAGGATGCTAGTTCGTAGATCTTCGCCATCTGAGATGGGAAGAAATTTGCCAAGCCGCAGATACCTCCCTTTGCTCCAGCGACAATCCCCTTGACCAATAAGTTGTCACTTCCCAGAAGGATGTTTACGCCATGCGAAATAAAATCAATCGCTGATTCGTAACTTCCGCTCGAATCTTTCACGCCCCAAATCGGAATTTGAGTAGCAACTGAAGAATCTATCTTCATCGAGAAAGAGGGAATGTTGTACGCAACGATTGGATGCTTGGATTTATCTGCAACCGCTTTGAAGAAATTAACAAGTGATTCATTGTCGATTGGTTTGAAATAACTTGGAGGAATAACCATCACTCCCTGTACCGGAAGATCTGCAACAAAAGCGAGGTACTCCCAAATATCTCCCAAACTATTTGAGATTATGCAGGGAATGAGTGCCTTGTCCTGAACAATGCCTGCAAGGTCTTCGGTAACTCTGATTCTTTCCCGCAGGCTCAAAGAAGCGCCTTCTCCAAAAGTTCCAAAAGGAACTAAACCGCTCACTCCTTTACTCAGTAGATATTCTCCGTGCTCCTTGGTGGCGACATAATCCACTTCATTGTTCTTCTTGAATGCAGTGAGCTGCGGAACGAATAATCCTTGCATCGGCTAGACCTCTCTGCATGGAGGTCCAGTACCCCCGTCAACTGTAAACAATTAAACTCTATTGGCGAGCGCTAGGCAAGGATCTCGGTAAAAACTCTTGGCGAGTGAGGCAATCAGAGATTTCGCTTGTAATCCGCCAGCGCCAGCGCTTGTCCTTGAAGGAGGAGGAACTCCCGATTCTTCTTTTCTGCGTATGACTTATCTACCTGTGTGGGCTCCACCCGAGTTGGCTTAAAGGCCAAAGCGCCTGCCGACTCTTGCAAGTCACCTGTGATGCTGGCGTGGGCCAAGATTGCCGCTCCCCGCGTTGTCGTGTCGGTGTCGATAAAGCGCTCCACTGGACGTCCGAGAGTTCTCAATCGAAATTTTTCACCACGTTCATCATTTCCGGCGTGGCCGCCTAACTTAATTGCCGCTGCCGTGGAGCCGTTAAGACCCTCTGCAATATCCACTACCTGCCGCTCTGCCAAGCCAATTCCTTCAAGAACAGCAGCCGCCAGATCCTCTCGACTGGATTTCATGGACACCGAATAGAAGCCTCCCCGCAGGTCTGGCCGCCAGATCGGTGCTCGCTCCCCGTCAATATAGGGAAGGTAAATTGGAAGATCCATCGAAACGGAGTGCACGGCAAGATCAAGAAATTCACTTGATTCAACGCCAAGCAAATTGGCAGCCCACTCAATCGAACTCCCACTGGACTGCGTCGGACCGTAGGTAACAGCTAAAGGTGCACAAGTATTTGGGATTACATAAAGCGCTCCACCATCAGCGGGTGGGGTCGCACTTGAAGCCCCAACGATTGCTGAGGTGCCGGTAATGATAAATGAGGTGGGCTCGGTCATTACTCCCATGGCCACCATTCCACACATCGCATCAGACCATCCAACGCTCACCGGAATCCCTACGGGCAGTTTGAAATACTGCGCGGCCTCAATCGTTACAGTACCTCTGCTTTCAAATCCATCTTTGAGTTCAGGACAAACCTCAGCTCCCCATCCGACAAATTCAAGAACTTCGGCAATCGGAGCCCTTGAAATAACATTGCAGATTCCTTTTGTAGACCAAGGATCAGAAATGGCAGCGCCAGTCAGATGTAACCCTACAAAATCTTTGGGCTGCAAAACCCAACGAGTTTTCTTCACTGTCTCTGGTTCGTTTCGCGAGAGCCAGAATAATTTTGCGGGGCACGCGCTCGCCGACCAAGGCAAAGAAGTCCCAACGGTCGTTAAAGGATTTTCAAATCTGTTCTGAAGCGCCTCTGCCTCAAGCGTTGCGCGATTGTCTTGCCAAGTCAGTACCGGCCTAACCGCGTCTCCTTTTTCATCAACGCAAACAACTGAAGGTGTATGCCCGGAAAGACCTATAGCCACAACATCAGCCATTAGATCAGCACTTTGCAACGAAATCTCTCGCAACCCAACGAGATAGTCTCGGGCATCTTGTTCGGCATAAGACTTTCCATCTGATTTGGTTCCATGCTTTGCTTCCGCACGCCGCAAAATCTCTCCATCAACGTTAATGAATAGAGCCTTTATTGATGAGGTACCAATATCTAGACCAAGAATGAGCTCTCTACTCAAGCCGACTCCAGCGAACCAGCGCGTCTTCACGGGTGTTGATACCTGGTTGCAAGGCGGTTCCCAAACCAGGGGTCGAAGGTGGCTCCAGGAAGCCTCGATCAAACTTTGGAAGTACGGTGACCATGTCGGCATACCAACCGTAATAAAAATTCCGAACCATCTCTTGAAGTTCGACGTTGGCAAATGCAACCCCAAGATGGGTTCCGACAGTCAAAACAACAGGTCCGGTGCAGTCATGCGGCGCTACAGGAACTCCATAGGTAGAGGCCAAAGAGATCACCTTATTAGCTTCGGTGATTCCCCCCACCCAACCGGGGTCAACCATTAGGTGGTCCACCGCTTGGGAGGAGAGCAAGCGATGATGATCCCATCGCCCTCCGGTTGTTTCACCAACTGTCAAAGGTGAGTTGATTGATCTCCTAAATCGAATCAAGGCGTCGGTGGCTTCATGTCTAAAAGGATCTTCAATCCAAAATGGTGAATATTCCTCCACGGCGTGCGCAATTACGGTGGCGGCCGGAACAGACCAGAGCGAGTGCATTTCTAACATTATGTCGAAATCTGGTCCTGCGGCTTCACGGGCGCGGCGGAAAATATCAACCGGCTCAGCTAAATCCGCAGGGAGAATTGTCTGCCCTCCCGACCTCATGGCCGCCTCATCAAAAGGCCATATTTTCATCGCGGTCATTCCCATTGACTTCAAACTTGCCACCAGCTCCTCTGGGTTGTTTAAGGCCGCAAAGAGATCTTCATAATTATCGCTGGTAACAGTTCCGAGTTGAGCTTTCCGATTCCGATCTATGTTCGACGATCCTTTTGCATAACCCGATCCCGCGCAGGTGTTGTATGCACGAATCTTCTCTCGCACCTTGCCACCGAGTAATTGATAAATGGGTTGCCCTGTTGCTTGACCGAGTAGATCCCAGAGTGCAATATCGACTGATGAAGCCGCGCGCATCGCTACTGAGCTACCACCGAAACCAATGAAATCTTGGTGCAGAGTTTCATGCATCGCGTTGATATTTAATGGATTCTTACCTAATAGCCTTGGAGCAACGCTTTCATGAATAAAAGTTTCGACAGCTTCAACTCCGACACAGTTCTCGCCAAGTCCTATCAACCCCTCATCCGTGTGGACCTGGAGAAAAAGTATTGACGGAAACTCTCGCAACCGAATTGTCTCTAGCGCTGTAACTTTCATGAATTCCCCTTGAAAAGTGTTGATTTATACGGGTTCGGCAGTTACTCTAACTTGTATATTGTTTACCATTTCAAAGGATCGGTCAAGGAGGCACGTGTGGCTGGGGATGTAAAAAATGTTTCTGTTTCGCGCGCGGAGGTCCTCACTGTATCGGAAGAAATTTTAACCGCAGTCGGCACCCCCTTGGACTATGCACGTTCAGTCGCCGAATCGTTAGTGCAAGCCCAAGAAGCCGGTCACGCTTCTCACGGAATCATTCGGCTTCTTGAATATACAGATTCAGTACAGCGCAGCGTTATTGATCCAGCTGTTAGCCCCACGATCTTTCGTGATGAAGGTGCAACGGCAATCATCGATTCACATTGGGGCTGGGGCCAGGTGGCATGCAAATTTGCGGTAGATGTCGTTGCAAAGAAGGCAAAAGAACTTGGAATCGCGATTGTGTCGATAAAAGAGTGCAACCATATTGGCAGGGTTGGCGAATACGTTGAGATGCTTGCTGCGCAGAACTTAATTTCGATGATGTGGTGTAACGCTGATCCCGCAGTAGCAGCTTATGGCGGAAAAGACCGACTCTTTGGAACAAATCCGCTAGCGGTCGGAATCCCCTCAAATGATGTACCAGTTGTTATCGATTTCGCCACGGCGGCTAGCGCTGAAGGGAAGTTACGAGTGGCTCGCGCCAACGGACTTTCAGTTCCGCTAGGTGCGGTCATCGATAAGGATGGTGTCGAGAGCACCAATCCGCAAGATTTCTATGATGGAGGCGCCCTGCTACCTTTTGGTGGCCACAAGGGTTACTGCCTCAGTTTGATGATCGAATTACTCGGTGGAGCCTTATCCGGGAATCACCCATCGATGAATGATGGATACAGCCATGGGTATGGCACGGTTTTGCTGGCCATTGATCCCGAAAAATTCTTTGGCGGAGCGCTCTTTAAGGATGAAATCTCAGAGGCCACTAAGAAAATAAGCGCCACTACTCCAACAAAGATGGGCCAACCCGTTCTAGTTCCAGGTGACGTCGAAAACAATCAGCGCAAAGGCAATTCACCTTTGCTTCAAATTTCAGAAACAATCTGGAATTCGGTAAAGGAACTGAAACTATCCCTCTGAACTTATCTGCTTCGGTAGTGGCTTCTCGGCAAAGTGCTTGGTCGTGCGTTGTTGGCCGCGATCGATGTGAGTGAGAATGAGGGTTTTCGCTTTCTTCATTTGTTTTCCACGAATAACTTCAACGATTTCACGATGATCTGTCCCCCACAGCGGAAGATATGTCTTGTTAATCTTTTCATCTTTCGACCAGGTATAGACCAAGAGCGCGTGAATCTGTGAACGTAAAATTTCCCAGGTCTTGTTCAATCTTTCGTGGTGCGCAGCGACAAAGACTGCTGAGTGAAATTCGAGATCCAACTTGCTAACTTCTTTCGGGGTGCGTTGTTTTTCGGTCAATTTGAAGTAGCGATCGAGGACTTCTTCCATGGCTAGAAGATCCTCTGCAGTGGCGTACTTACATGCCCACTCGAAGGCTAAAACTTCGAGAACTTTGCGCATCGAATAAATTTCTTCAATATCGGTTTCATTCCAAGAAGCGACTCGAGCGCCTTTGTGTCGCTCGATGGTTACTAGCCCTTCGCGCTCTAGACGAAGTAGTGCTTCTCGGACGGGACCACGAGAAACCCCTAGTTGAATCGCCAGACCATCTTCGGCAATTCGTATTCCGGGCTCTAAGTCATGGGAGAGAATCGCGTCACGAAGGTCATCTGTTACGACATCCGAAAGTACTCGCCTAGAGGCAAGGGCTAGCCCATTTGATTTTACGGCCATTTGTGTCCCTATAAAATTGTTAGTCGGCAACAGCACTGTTGTTTGTTAACAATTGTACCTCTAAAAGTCAGGAATTACCCTTGAATCACGCGGTAAAACCTGTCTGTGGCCACTAGCGAGACCCCTAATATCGCTGAGCTCAATAAGACCCGAGGGTGCCTCCGGCGTTATAGGCCAGATTTCCGCCCTCTACGGGGAGAATTGAGCCCGTTACCATGGCGGCTGCATCACTTGCGAGGAAGTGGACGGCGGCTGCGATGTCTTCTGGCTCTGCTACCCGACCCAGCGGGATCCCTCGGAGGAGCAAGTCCATCAACGGTCTGGCCTTTTCACCTTCGGTCTCGACCCATTTGCGCCAACCCGGAGTATTCACCGAGCAAGGTTGAATCGCGTTGACTCGAATATTGGACTTTGCCCACTCAATAGCTAGTTCGCGAGTGAATTGATTTACTCCGCCTTTAGCTGTGCTGTACGCGAAGTTTCCGCGCCCGATTGCAGAACTTCCTGCGATCGAACTGATATTAACAAGCGCTCCAGGTTTCTTGTTCTTCAAGAGCAATTTTGCGAATTCACGTGCACAGAGAAAATAACCCGTCAAACTCAATGAGAGAACACGGTTCCACTCGTCAAGGGTGGTCTCTTGCGGCGAGGTATGAATACCAGCGGCCGCATTATTTACCAGGATATCTGCCTGTCCATAAGTCTTTGAGATGAAATCGAAGTAGGCAATTACGCTCTGCTCATCTCTCGAATCGCAAATCATTGAAGAGACTTTTACGCCCAACTTTTCGAGTTCAGCTCTTCCCTCGCTTAGCGCGCTTTCATTGATATCTGACATTACGATTGTTGCACCGCTTGTGCCCAACTGCTTACAAACCGCGAGCCCAATTCCACCAGCCGCACCTGTGATGGCTACGACCTTTCCTGAAATATCGAAAACTGAGGGACCCATTTTTTCTGCTCCTTACCTAAAGTAGCTGCAAGTAACTCACTATTAATATGACATAACTGTCTTTACGGCCTTCATGATGGAAGCAACTGTTGGTATCGCGGCATCGGCCATCGCCGGGTTTGCACTGATAGGTGCGCGCACCCCACCGACTCGAACGATTGGACCCTTAAGTGATCCGAAGTTCTTTTCCGTTGCGGTGGCAGCTATTTCGGCTGTGATAGACCCAAATACTGGCGCCTCGTCTAAGACGACGACTCGTCCATACTTCTTAACCGCATTATTGATAGCCTCCTCATCAAGCGGGAACAGCGTCCGCAGATCGATGATTTCAACTGAGATTCCCTCTGCCTCCAAAGCCTGCGCAGCTTTCTGGGCAGTAACAATCGAATACCCATAGGAAATAATCGCGGCATCAGAACCAGTTCTCACGCTTTTGGCTTTTCCAAATGGAACGAAGTAATTCTCATCCGCAATTTCACCGCGTATGCCCGACAATTTTTTATGCATCAAAAAGATGACCGGATCATCCGAACGAAGCGCCGTCTTAATAAGTCCTTTGACATCCATTGGCGTGGAGGGAACCGCGACGGAAAGCCCCGGGGTTGACGCAAAGAGCGCTTCCAACGAATTGCAGTGGTGGGCGCCGCCAAGTGCGACTCCCGAAGTTGCGCGAATGACCAACGGAACTTTTCCGTTGAACATGAAACGAATTTTTGCGGCTTGATTGAGGATTTCATCCATCGCACCAAAGGCAAAATCGATAAAATTAAGATCCACAATTGGGTGACAGCCATACATCGCGGCCCCGACACCCGCAGCCACCATCGCTGCTTCAGAGATCGGAGAATCTTTGACTCGCTCTACACCGAATTCCTGGGCGATTCCCTTGACCTGCGCGAAGTGACCTCCACGCTCTTGAAGGTCAGTTCCGATAATGAAGATTCCCGGATTTCGGGTCATCTCCTCTCTCACACCAGATTGAAACGCCTCAGAGTAAGAAGGGTGTTGGACCTTCGTAGCCGTCGTTGTCGCAGTTGTCATAGTTGAACTCCCAACATTCCCGAATCGATGTCGTCATAAATAGTTGAAATATCTGGTTCTGGTGAGCTATCGGCGAAAGCGACAGCGTCTTCGATTTCCGCACGAACCGAGGCGCGCATTTCGTCGACTTCTGCCTGATTTGCATAACCCTGCTCTAAAACGACAGCGATGAAATGATCAATTGGATCTTTGGTCGACTTCCACCGTTCAATTTCCTCTTGCGTTCTGTACTGGCCTTTTTCGCCAACATTATGCCCGTAGTAACGATAAGTAACGGCGTTGATGAATGTCGGACCTTCACCTGCAAGTGCCCGTTCGCGAGCTTCGGAGGTGTATTTGCGAACTTCGGCGACATCCATACCGTCGATGTTAAAGGCCCTCATTCCAAAACCTTCTGCACGCTTAGCGAGGTCTCCCCCACCAGTAACTCGGCCGACAAATGTTTCAACCGCATATTGATTGTTATCGACGATGACGATCAAGGGTAGTTTATAGATTACGGCCATATTGATTGCTTCCCAAGTTCGGCCAGTATTCATTCCGCCATCGCCGATGAATCCAACCGAGACTTTCTTGTCGCCCTTCTGTTGAATACCGAGGGCGGCGCCCATCGCGATACCGACGCCAGCACCGACAATTCCATTTCCCCCGAAGTGACCCCTCGTCACATCTCCAAGGTGCATGGATGCTCCTCGTCCACCCGATATTCCTGTGGAGCGGGTAAACAATTCAGCCATGATCTCTCGCGGAGTGAATCCTTTTGCGAGCGTGTGATGATGCGACCTATGGGTTGTCGCAATCACATCAAACTCCGCGAGTGCCGATAAAACACCTACTGCAACAGCTTCTTGACCCGATGAATTATGCATGCCACCAGATACCTTGCCCCGAAGAGAAAGTTTGTCCGCCGTCTCTTCGAAATCTCTGATCACCATCATGCTTCGAAGCAGGGCTAGCGATGTTTTTTTATCTGGGACACTCATGATTCAACCTCTCCTGGAGTTAGTACTACACATAGCGTATTTCCGGCTGGAACCTCATCATCAACTGCGTACCTGTGTTTACCGAGAACCCCGGAAGTTTCTGAGGTTAATTCGAGCGTGGTCTTATCCGTTTCTATTACCGCAATGATGTCACCAGCATTTACTTGATCTCCAGGCTGCTTCAACCATTCAAGCAAAACTACATTATCCATTGCCATCCCAAGAGCTGGCACGAATATTTCTTCCATTAAATCTCTCCTCTTCTGGTAATAGTAAGCACTTAAAACGGACCAGTTGCGAACGAACCATTTTCGATTTTTTGNNAAGATTGAGTCAACAGGGAGTGGTTCTTTTTCGAAAACGTCAAGCCCTGCTCCGTCGAGGTGTCCACTTTCCAGCGCTTCGACAAGCGCCTCTTCATCAATCAAACCACCGCGAGAGACGTTAACCAGAATCGAGCCTTTTTGCATTATGCCCAATTCGCGCTTTCCGATGATGTGATGAGTCGACGGCATGTAGGGAGCATGCAAACTAATAAATTTTGATTGCTTAAGCAACTCATCTAAATCATCCACCATGGTCACACCAGGAATGGCTTCCTTGACACCTGGATCAAACCCGATGACGATCTTAAAAAATGGAGCCATCTTCTCGATGAAGTTCCGACCAATCCGGCCGCAACCAATAACTCCAAGTGTTGAATCTTGCGAAGATGCAATTTCTGCGATTTGAATAGCGGGCTTCCACTCACCAGCCCTTGTAGTGAGTGTCGCTTGGACAACTCCACGGTGTAGTGCAAGCATCATCGCTGCTGCGTGATTTGCTACCTCATTGAAGGCGTACAAAGGTTGAAAAATAACTGGAATTTTTAGCTCCCGAGCGGCTACTAAATCAATGCTGTCGAGTCCAACTCCGAGGCGACCCAGACACTTTACTGATGAAGGAAGTGCGGCAAGTTTTTCTGCCGTCATTTTGTGAAGACTGACAATCAACGCGTCGCATCCAGTAGTCGTGGCGACAAGTTCTTCGACTGTATCAACAGGGCCAAATTTAAGCGTAATTCCGTGTTTTTCTGCTGGAATTGAGGCCCAAGTTGGGTTGCCTATTGATCCTTCTGCTATTGCTATCGTGACGCCGCTCATTAAACCTCCAGGGACCATTTTGCTAAGAAGTATACTGTATACAATTTAATGGATTATAGGTAGTGTTGCGCCAACTTCTTTTCATAACTATTAAGTGAGGTATTTCGATGAATCTGCCGTTGCCAAGGCCTGGGAAAGTAATTGCAATCGGTCTTAATTACAAAGATCACGCCGCCGAGGCTGGAGTTCCTCTCCCCGAATCTCCCGTCATTTTCACAAAATTCACCACGTCCCTGATACCCAACGGGGCTGAGATTGTTCGTCATAAAGGCGTTACCCAACTCGATTGGGAAGCTGAATTAGCCGTTGTTATTGGAAAGCGAGCTTCCCATGTTTCTGAGAGCGAAGCGATGAGCTATGTCTCGGGCTATACCTGCATGAACGATGTAACCGATCGGGAGGCACAGAGCAAGGACGGGCAATGGGTTCGCAGCAAGTCCTACGACACTTATGGGCCAATTGGACCAGTCATTGTTCCTGCCGCCGATATCCCAGATCCCCATAACTTAAAGATTGAAGCCCGCCTTAACGGCAAGACAATGCAGTCCAGTAACACCAAAAACCTCATCTTCGATATTCCGTTCTTGATTGCATATATCAGCAAAACCATCACGCTAGAGCCGGGTGATGTGATCACCACCGGCACTCCCCATGGCGTTGGAACGTTCTGGAAGCCACCGATCTTCCTGCAACCAGGTGATGTAATTGAGATCGAGATTGAAAAGATTGGAATTCTTCGAAACACTGTTGTGGCAGAGTAGTTATGAGTTACAAGAATTCCTCTCGAAAACTTGCCTTTGTAACAGGCGCTGCAGGTGGAATCGGTTATGCCACCGCAGAACACCTAGCCAAGGATGGATACGATCTCTTTCTTGTAGATTTCAACGAAGAATCGTTGAACACGGCAAAGGAAAGACTCCACCAACATGGCGTACTCGTTGACTCTGTCGTTCTTGATTTGGCAGATTCTGAACATGTATTGGCAACTCTCACCGAAAAACTCAAGACCTTTGAGGTTGACGCGCTGGTCAATAATGCCGGGATTGGATACGCCCGAACTGTCGAAGCTACAACGCTCGAGGAGTGGGATAGGACTTTTGACGTAAATATCAAAGCCACTTTCATTACCTGCAAACTCATCGTTCCGCAGATGATCGCACGTGGAGGTGGCGCCATTGTGAATGTTGCCTCGGCTGGTGCACTCATTGGACTTAAAAATCGGGTGGCATACTGCGCTTCAAAGTCGGCTGTTCTTGGTTTGACTAGATGTATCGCGGCAGATCACGCACTTCAAGGTATAAGAATCAACGCAATCGCCCCTGGAACGGTGGATTCACCTTGGATTGGAAAGATTTTGTCCGATGCTCAAGATCCTGTTGCAACTCGGAAAATGATGGAATCGCGGCAACTTGATGGTCGGATGGGAACTCCGGAAGAAGTCGCGAATGGAATCGCATTCCTCTTGAGTCCAGAGGCGCGCTTTGTGAATGGATCGGTATTTTCGATGGACGCTGGGTTGACCGCGGTATGAGTTCCGGAGTAATCGCAGTTATCAGAACAGACTCCCCCGAATACGCCTTGACCCTTGGAAGAGGATTTAGTAATACCTCTGTCGATGGTATAGAAATCACAATGACCGTTCCCGGCGCTATCGAAGTCATTGAGCGGTTGATCGGGGAGGGTGTTCAAAGGGTAGGCGGCGGGACGGTCCGCACCATTGAGCAAGTCAGGCGCCTATCCAAAGTCGGCGCCACATTTATCGTCTCCCCGCATTTGGAGGAGCAACTAGTTAAAGAGGCAGTTCATTTGGGGTTGCCCATTACACCCGGAACTTTGTCGCCGTCAGAGATGGTTCAAGCGCTCAACTGGGGTGCTACAAATCAAAAAGTCTTTCCGATTAATGCGGTAGGTGGCCAGAATTATGTCAAAAGCGTTCTTGAGCCGTTGCCAGACCTTTCACTTGTGGTTTCCGGAGGGGTGCAAACCTACGAGGTTAATTCGTATCTCGATCTTGGCTGCGTAGGAGTGTGCTTGGGTGGTGCACTGTGGCGAGTTGCCGATGCTTCAAGTGGAGATCCGCAAAAAGTAAAAGAGTACGCGGATGAGGCACTTGCCAGAGTCGCGATAGGAAAATAACGGATGAAATTTGCAATTTTGGTGATATTTAAAATTGAAGAGTCCAAACTTGAGGAATTTAAAAAAGCACTGCAATTTCATAGTGAAAACACTTGGGCTGAAGCGGGGTCAATAAAGTTTGTGAGTTACGCAGTCGAGGATGATCCTTCGACCATTTTTCTCTACGAGTTATACGAAAATCGTGCTGCCTTCGAAGCTCACACAAAAACCGATTACATCGTTAAATTCCGGGATATGTCGAGTTCGCTGCACCGGGAACCAGCGGTGATTTATAGAGGGGTCCCTGTCTTTTCGGATCCAATTTCCCCGAAGGGCGCTATCTAAAGGATCCTGCCCGGGATCGATGCAATCAACTTTTGTGTGTACTCCTCTTTTGGATTAGAGAATATTTCCTCAGTCTTCCCAGATTCGACAAAGACACCGTCTTTCATGACGTAGACATAATCGGAGAGGTACCGGATCACGCTGAGGTCATGTGACACCAGCACAATTGAGAGTCCGTCTTGAATCAGATTATTGAAGAGTCCAAGTAATTGAGATTGCGCACTCTGATCAATCGCTGAGGTGGGTTCGTCAGCTATCAAAACACTTGGTTGAGCAGATAGTGCACGTGCGACGCTTGCGCGTTGCCTTTGGCCACCAGAGAGTGAACGCGGGTATTTGTAGGCGTCGTCCCCGCTTATGCCCATGCTTCGAAGTAGTTCTAACGCAGCAGTAATGGACTCTTTTTTATCGAGCGCTTGATGCTGGGCTATGGCCTCCGCTACAGCACGAACGATCTTCATTCTTGGATTGAGACTTCCGTATGGATCCTGAAAAACCATCTGCACCTCTTTGCGAAGCGCCCCTTGGTAGGTCTGTTTTCCACTTTGGATTGGCTTACCCATATAGGAAACAGCCCCATGAGTTGGAAGTTGAAGGCCGGCGAGCACCCGAGCAAAGGTCGATTTTCCACTTCCTGATTCGCCGACAATTCCAATTGTCTGCCCGCGCGGCAATTCGAAGTTGACCTGGTCTACGGCCTTTATTTCTTGTCCGTAGGATTCGAAAGTTACAGATACGTTGGTCGCTTCAAGGATGTTCATTTATATCGCCTCACTTGTCTAACTCTGTGTAGCGAATGCAGGTGGTGTAATGGTCAGGGCCCAAAGGAATTATCGGCATAGTCTGCGGAACCCGACACTCGTCCCTCACAAAGTTACACCACTCCGAAAATCTGCAACCGGCCGGCCAACTTCCAACCGTCGGTGGCTGACCGTTGATAGTTGTAAGTTTGCCTTTCGGTTCAACGAGGTCAATTCGAGAGTCATAGAGCGCCCTCGTGTAAGGATGTTTGGCATGAGTTATATCTTTGGATGGAATCTTCTCAACTGTCGTTCCAGCGTGCATAACGACGATGTCATCACAGATTTGATTAACGAGCGGCAGATCGTGCGATACCAAAATAATTGATGTATTGAATTCGGCCCGAATGCTGAGCAAAAGTCGCATTATTTCGGCCTGAACGGTCACGTCAAGTCCAGTAGTCGGCTCATCAGCAACAATAAGCTGAGGTTGTTGCGCAATCGCACATGCGATCATCACCCTCTGCTTCATTCCTCCTGAGAGTTCATGTTGGTATTGATGCATGACCACTTCTGGGCGCCGGATTTGAACGATATTAAGTAGTTCGATGGCTCGCTCTTTGACTTTGGATTTTGGAAAATTCTTATCCTGCAAGATCGCTTCTTCGATTTGTGCTCCAATAAGCATTACCGGATTTGGACCAGCAAGCGCGCTCTGGGGAACATAACCAATTTGCTTCCCTCGAATCTCTGACCACTGTGCCCCTTTTGCGGCTACAAGATCAATTCCATCAAAGACCAATTTACCGCTTGCAATGTAAGCCCCGCGACGATGGAGAGTTCCTACAAGGGAGCGACACAACATGGTTTTCCCGGAACCAGATTCCCCGATCAAGCCGATGATTTCTCCGCGTTTCACGTCAAAGGTGGCAGTATCAACTATTGGCAATCTTTTAGCCCGAGTGAGACGAACGTCTATTTTAAGCTCATCAATAATGACGAGTGGTTGCTCAGACATCTATACCCCTCGGTCTCTGCGTGATAAGCCTTCCACGATGAATGAAAGGGAGACTGCCGCCCAGCAGAGGGCAATACCTGGGAAAATAACGATCCACCAGGCATTACCAATAAAGTTACGTCCGTCGGCGATCATCGAGCCCCATTCGGCGGCAGGTGGACGCGCGGCTAACCCGAGAAATGAAAGACCGGCAACAACCGTGATTACAAGGATGAAATCGCTGAGCGCGTAGGCGATTGTTTCTGAGGAGACGTTTGGCGCGATATGTTTGAGCACAATGCGCCATTTCGGATAACCTAAAGTCTTTGCTGCTTCAATGTAATTTTGTTGGGTAACTACGACCGCTTTAGTTCGGGAAATTCTCGCGTATCTGGCCCAGTTTGTAAGCGAAAGAATGATCACCACGCTCTTGAGACCCGGCCCAAGATAGGTCAGTGCGGCTATGGCGATGATGAGGAGCGGGAAGGCATTTATTCCATCAATGATGGATCCGATGACGCTGAGAAAATACTTATTGCGATTTAAACCGAGAAAAATCCCAACTATCGTTCCAATGGCTAATGGGATGGTGACGCCGAGGAAGGCGACTCCAAGATCTACTCCCACCGCGTTAAAAACTCTAGAAAAGACATCTCTGCCGAGTTGATCTAGCCCGAAAGGATATTGAAATGAAGGTGGGGCAAAGGGTTTCCCGACGAAAGCATCATCACGATTTCCAAATAGGGGAACGAGAAGACCAAGAATCATGAGGGTCAGCATCATAAATATGCCGCTGACAATTCCAACTCCCCCCGGCCGAGCAATCCAAGCCCTTATTCGTTGGGACATACTCTTTAGTTTCATATTTTAACCCGACGATCTAGTAGGTAGGCAATCAGATCACCGATAAAACTCAATAGCACTGTGATGACACCGAAATAAAGCAATATGCCCTGAACCACTGGGTAGTCACTGGTTAGAACAGCCCCTACCAACTCACGGCCGATACCTGGCAAAGAGAAGACCGTCTCGAGAATAACGGTCGCTCCGAGCATCGTTCCCATCATGTAAGAAAGGAGCACCACGGTTGGGGCAAGTGAAGGTTTCAAAATATAAAACCAGAAGAAACGTCGACGACCTACGCCACGAATAATTCCAGTTTCGACAAATTCTTCATCCTTAGTTTCAGAGACCGAACTAAAGAGAACCCTCGAGATGACGGAGGAGAGAATGATCGTATTAACTGCCACTGGAAGCCATAAATAGTGAAGATTTTGCGGGAAGGAGTTGTCATATCCAAATACCGGCGCCCAGTTGTGCCGGACCGAAAAGAAAAGAATTCCAACCATGGCTATAAAGAAGTTGGGGGTTGCCAGAAATATTGCGGTCAATCCTCGAAATCCGTAAACCAAAGAACCTTTGCCCGACCAACCAATATAAGTACCAATCGGAATTGAGACAATCAGAGCACATAAGGTAGAAAGCAAAATTAAGTAGATGGTGATCGGCAGTGTTCTGTTAATGATGTCCACGACTTTAACCCCATCTTGAAGTGAAACCCCAAGATTGCCGTGGATTAACTCGTTAACATAAGAAAAAAACTGAGTTATAGGGTTGCCGCCAAGGTGAAGTTGTTTCCTCAAAACCTCTATCGCAGCCTTTTCTGCTCCTGGTCCAAGCCTCGCCGAGGCCGGGTCTCCGGGAGCAACTCGGATCATTACAAAAGAGAGAACCATTACCCAAAACGCGACCGAAATAGCCCGAAGAAAACGGCCAATAATTTTACGAGTTAGTTGGTTTCCTTTTTGCAAGAAGCGCCTCCCTTCAAAATCTATAAACCTGAAAAAAGTAAATCATTTGGATATTCAATACAAAGGTAAACAAGAAAATTTACATCTTCTTGTTTACCTTTGAAATCTTATGATGACCCCCTAAGCCCTTTTGGACCTAGGGGGTTACATTATTAAGTTCTTTGGAAAGAACTCAGCTGGTAGCTAGTGCAGGCCTCGTCGCGATGACGAATTCGAGCTGTCCTGGCATCAGACCCTGAACGAGATCTGGGCCGATGTCACTACCAGATAGGTAGAACCGGGTTCCAACTGGGATAAACGTCGAGAGGTTCCAGGCAATTGCCTCAACCTGAGTCAACTTGTCTTTGATGGTTGCTGCATCCTTAGAGGAGCCAGCATCATTGAGAAGTTGTGCAGTTTGAGTTAATAGCGCACTTGGAACGTTTGCGTTATTCGCCCACACCCCTCCTGGGGCGAACCAGTTGCTTAACTGCAAGATTGGCGTGGCGGCGTTATTACCAAACCACATCATTCCCCAGTCTTTGCGATTGATGTAATCAGAGATAGCGGTATCAGGTGTAACCATGTTAATCGTTACATCGATGCCGATAACTGCAAGGTTGCTCTTGATGATCGTAGCAGCGTCTTGCCAAAGTACGCGGTTCGGTACATCCATCGTCACTTTGAATCCAAGTGGATAGCCAGCTGCTTTCATCAACTTACGAGCGGAGGCTGTATCACGTACCCCATTTCCTGGAATGGAACAGAGGTAATAAGGATTACTGGTGTTGTACTGCATACCGCAGTTTGGTCCTGCCAGGCCACCAAAAGCATTTCTCATGATTTGAGCGCGGTCAATTGCAAGAGAGATCGCTTGGCGAACTCGAGCATCCTTGAGTGGCTTGTATGGCTGTAGCGGTCCCATATTGAAGGCGATCATGAAAGTACCGGAATCCTTTGCCGCAGCAACCCGGAACTTAGTTTTGTCGAACTTCGTCGTTGCGCTTGCAAGTGGAAGTTCCATGACATAGTCAACGCTTCCGTTTTGGAATGCGGCAAGCCGTGAATTCGCATCAGGAATTGTGACAACTCTTAACTCTTTGACTACAGGCTTGGCCCAATAATTTGGGTTAGCGTCAGCCACGAAGAGATCAGTTCCTGGTTGGAAAGTCTTGACCATCATTGGTCCCGCACTGACGGGATTCTTGAAGTAGACGGCTGCCTTCGCAGGAGTATCTGTTCGGGATGCTGGGTGGATTCCCATAAACTCTTGTGCAAGAGCAAAGTGGAAATCAGGGTATGGAGACGACAAAGTCCACACGAGAGTGTGAGCATCTTTTGCAACAACGCTTACAACCTTGGCTATGTATGAAGCGGATTGCTTCGATGCCTGCCAGCGAGCGAACTGATTAACTGCATCAGCGGCGACGACTGGAGTGCCATCGGAATAATTCATCGTGCGCATTGTTTCTGTGATGGTCAGTCCATCAGGTGAGACAGTTTCGGCTGTAACTAGATCCGGTGCAGGAAAACGATTTGCAGCGAAACGGTAGAGCTGACCTTGAACAATGTAGGCCATCTGGCTCTCTGTATATCCACCAACTGGATTTAATTTATCCAGGGTAGAAACACGCTGTAGCGCGGCATAGGTGACAACATCGCAAGAAGCATTTGCTGGCGTGCTTCGAATATTGCAATTTGAACCTGACGCAGCGTTAGAAGCTTGAACACCTGCGAATGCCGAGAGCGACAGAGAAACCGCAGCCCCCAGAATCACCAGTTTCTTACTCTTAAATTTGATCATGTGGTGCTTCCCCTCGTAATTTTCGGCCCGCTGTGAACGGTTAACCGTTTACCGATTTGTCGAAGAGTATCTACCTGTGAGTAAAGCCACAATGGTATTTGCGAAGATTTGGCAGATTTTCCTATTACATTTTTGTTATAAATCAGGCGTAGAACGCCCCAATTCTGGGACTGGTACCCCATATTTAGCCGCAACTTCCAAAATACTTTGGCGGACCCCACCGGAAACCACGACTCCGGAAGCGAGGCGCAATTCCTTAGTTTTTGCTTCCATCTCCCCTGGCATAAGAACGACCGAATTTCCTGGAGCTCCCGCCCCATGAATTGTTCCAGCGAATTGCTCCGTGATACTTCTAAAGAAATCCAATGGAACAAAGCGAGATATATCAACGGCCATGATGACGGTACCGTTTCCAAAGCCACTCTTAGAAATGGTGGCTGGCAGATTCCCCGCGAGCATTCCTGCCGCGACATCGATCAAAATAGAAAGCCCTGATCCTTTATGTCCACCGAAGGCGAGGAGTGCTCCACCGTCCTCCAAATCTTTTGCCCTCGTTGAGGGAATTCCGTTTTTATCGATGAGGGCACCCGATTCAATCTCTTGATCATTCATCGCCGCGAGGATAACTTTTCCAGCAGCGACAACAGCCGTCGAGAAATCCAAAACCAAGTTATACCCAGCTACACCAGGAACCGACCAGGCAAAGGGATTTGTACCCAGCACCTTCTTGATCCCTCCAAAAGGTGCCACAACTTCCCCGCCCGTATTACAAAATGCGATTCCCATCATCCCAGCCTGCGCAATTTCGTCCACATATTCGCCAAGTCGACCCACATGATTTGTCCGAGAGAGGACGGCAGTGGCGGTACCAAATTCTTGCGCGCTAGCAATTACCGTTTGGGTTGCTAGCGCTGAAGCCATCTGACCCCAACCCCATTCCCCATCGATCAAAGCCGTCGCCTGCTTTTCCCACTCGACCCTCGGCAAAGCACCAGGAATTATTTGTCCGCCTTGTACCCACCCGGAATACTCAACAAGTCGAATGACTCCATGCGAGTCATGTCCCACGAGATTAGAAAGCACAAGTGAACGGGCGACGGTTTCTGCTGATCCTTGAGGGGCGCCCATACCCATTAAAACGCGTGTGGTAAGGGCTTCAAGGACCTCGTGTGTGAGCGTTAAATCTTTCATGCTAAATAAACATCGCTTCCACTAAACCAAGGTCGGTGAAATCGGCGGAGACTAAGTCACCTGGTTGCACGAAAGTATGCGCCGTGCACGTGCCCGTGCTCACAAGTTCCCCCGCGTTAACATCGCGCCCCCGCTCCCTGGCCCAGTTCACCATCCAGGTGAGGCTTGTCACCGGATGACCCATCGCCTCAACTCCTTTGCCAGATTTAATAAAGGAGCCATTTACATAGACATCAATGTTGGAATTAGGTAAGTCGATATCCTTCCAATCAACGTGCCTTCTTCCAGTTACAAATGCGGCTCCCCCAGCATTGTCATACATACCACCAAAGTAGCCACTTAAACTGTACCAATCCTCAAATACCGAGTCGCCAATTTCAATGACTGGCATTAAACACTCAATGCCTGCACGTAAATCTGCTTCTGAATATTCTTTCTCTCGTGCGGGAAAAGGCAAACCCAACTCGTAGGCGAATTCAAATTCGCAGAGACGATAATTAACAAAGAATTCCGAAGGCACCACTGCTGGACTCTTGAAAATCGATCGCTTGAAAAGTCTTCCCGGGGAAGGGCTTGGAACATTTTCAGCCTTGCGGACTTCTTGACTCGCAGCTCCTACTTTCCAGCCGGCACCTTCCCAGCCAAGGGCAGACTCCAATTTTAGAATCACCTCTTCAACCGAATTCCACGACCTGGCGCGTAAGCGCTCCGGCATCACAACCGGAGTACGAGTATGTCGACCATGGACAATCAGATCGATTAGTTCTTGAACTTCTTCGCTAGTTAAATCGCTTTCACGGGCAGAGGGAATAGATCCGCCAGGAGGTGTAGGACCGTGAATAAGTCGACCACGAGTCGTGAGGTGGTCCGGAAGTGGGATTGATTTTTCAGAGCGAAGTTTTAGAATGCGATCGATCTCGTAAGCAGTTGGTTCTTCATTGACCCGCGTTGAACTCTGCATAATAAACTCCATTTCGACAGGTGAGACTTCAGAATTAATAGACGGCGCGTCCTCCAGAGAGGTCAAATGTGAAGCCAGTCGTGAAACTGCAAGCAGGGGAAATAATCCACGCAGCCAACAATGCAACTTCCGAAACGGTGCCGAAGCGATTCATCGGAATTTTTGACTTGAGGAAAGCCAGTGTTGAGTCCGAAAAACCTTCAAGAATTGGCGTCTCGATTAGCGCGGGAGCCATGGCGTTAACGGTTACCCCTGAAGTCGCGTACTCCTTTCCGATACTTTTTACCATTCCAATCAATCCAGCTTTCGTAGCCGAATAAGAAACCAGAAGTGGATTGCCATCTTTGCCGGAGATGCTTGCCAGGTGCAGAATCCGTCCATAGCCGCGATCGGACATCCCTTTGAGTAGCGCTTTCGTGAAGATCAATGCACCTCTCAAATTGATTTGGTAGACCAGATCAAAGTTCGCTATATCGACATCCTCCGCTTTGCTTCCATTCTCTCCCAGAATTCCGACGCAATTTATTCCCCCGTGAATTCCACCTAAATCATTTTCAACTTTCTTTACACAGTCATTGATGGATTCTTCGCTGAGAAAGTCGATCCCGTAGATATGTAAATTGGGGCTCTGAGATTGGGCCTTAAATTCGTCCAAGGCCTCCAAGTTCTTGTCGCATGCTGCGACCACGGCTCCCCTGGTTAGAAGCAAACTAGCGATCGCGCGACCAATACCGCTGCCGGCTCCAGTAACGAGGATGAGATGCCCGGTGATATCTTCTGGACTGGGAGAGCTCATTTAGCTTCCTTTCTTTGCTAGGTCAACGAGTATTTCACCCGGGACCAAAGTGAAATCAACTTTCCAGTAGAAACTCACCAGAGTTTCAAGAACCGGGAGTTTGTATAGTGGAGCGTTGATATTTGGTTCGAGTACCAACGTTGCAGGTCCTTTCCAGCAGTCATGCACCACGACATCTGCTAGAACTCGCGACGTTATCTGGTTAATTCCTTCAGTGCCATCAATGTTCCGTACTATTTTGTGATTTATATTCTCTCGAAACGGAAAGTAATTGCTTAACTCTTCGATATTGGCTTTTTGGTATTTGTAGGGAGTTGTCGATCGAGCGATGGTTATCCCATTTCTGCAAATCTCAGAGACAATGGTGTCGCCTCGAACTTCGATTGTCGTGTTTCCAAATTTCTTTGGTTGACCATGAATTTCGCGACCTTGACTTAAGCCAACATCGGAACTGATATAAAGATTGGTACTAAATCCGCCGAAGTGATCACCCCCAGGTGTTGAGACCTTTACGCCTGTCATGATATTTGCTTCTTGCACCTCACCCATGCCCGCAACATCGGGCATATGATAAAAGTGAACCATCACCGTATCGCCAGTGCTTTCAATCGGATCGACCAAATGCTCCGAAATAGCCGTGGGATCAGTTCGGTAAACCGTCGTCATGATTTCAACGTTTCGATATTCAATAGGAAATCTCGGGAAAAGCGGTGCGTTTTTGGGGCTGGTCCAGATATCGGATGCAACCTTTTCAACGCTCATGCTGGATTCCTTCCTCTGATTTCTTTCGTTTGGTATCTGCCGAAGCTACCGAAACCTTGGTAGATATACCTGCGCGCCCCGCTTCCAATCTAGCTACTGGCACTCGGAATGGAGAGCATGAGACATAATCTAAACCCGTTCTCTGAAAAAAGTGGATACTTGTTGGGTCTCCACCATGTTCGCCGCAAACGCCTAATTTGAAAGTGGGAGAGAATTCTCGCGCTTGCTCCTTGGCAATTTTGATTAGTGATCCGACCCCGTCTTGATCCAAGGATTCAAAGGGATTGAAGGGCAGAAGTTCCAGATCCAGATACCTCGGCAGAAAGGTCGATTCTGCATCATCGCGACTAAAACCGTAGGTCAATTGGGTGAGGTCATTAGTGCCAAAAGAGAAAAAATCGGCGTATTCAGCAATTCTTGATGCGGTTATTGCTGAACGCGGGGTTTCGATCATGGTTCCAATTGGAATATCGATCTCATGACCGGTGCCGATCAAGACTTGTTTTATTTCATCTTCCAAACTCTCTCGGAGGTGCAGGAGTTCTCGTTGTGTTGCAACGAGTGGGACCATAATTTCTGGAATCGGATTGTGACCCATCCTTCGCACTTCAATTGTTGCAAGAACCAGGGCGCGAACCTGCATTTTAAAAAGATCTGGAATTAATATTCCAAGTCGCACTCCGCGCAGTCCCAGCATTGGATTGCTCTCATGCATGCGTTTAACCGCGCTAAAGATCGCGGCCTCTTTTGGAGTTATCACTTGGCCCAGCGCCTCTGCACGAGCCAACCGAGCGGACATCTCTGAAAGTTCTGGCAAAAATTCGTGGAGCGGAGGATCTAACAGACGAACAGTTACCGGCAATCCCGACATCGCCATCATGATTCCGACGAAGTCAGTGCGCTGCAGCGGCTCCATCTCGGCTAGCACGCTCTTTCGAACCTCGTCACTCTCCGCAAGAACCAAGCGCTCGACGTAGGAACGTCGCTCGCCCAAGAACATATGCTCCGTTCTACAAAGCCCTACGCCTTGAGCTCCCAATATTCGCGCTCGAACCGCATCTTCCGGTGTATCTGCATTTGCACGTACCTCCATTGTGCGCTTGGCATCAGCCAATTTCATAATGCGGTCTACGGCTTTAACTACCGAGCCAGCGGAATCCGTTTGAGCGGAGATCCTTCCTTCGAGGTAGGAAGTCACGGCAGAGGCGATTACAGGTACCGCTCCTAAGTAAACAGCTCCGCTTGTTCCGTCAATTGAAATTACTTCACCTGCGTGGACGATGGTTTTCCCGATCGTAAAGAAAGTGTTCGAATCGTCGATGCGAATGCTCTCTGCCCCACACACAGCCGTCTTGCCCATTCCCCTAGCGACTACGGCAGCGTGTGAAGTTTTGCCGCCCCTGCTCGTGAGGATTCCCTGCGCGGCAACCATTCCAACCAAGTCATCTGGGCTCGTCTCTTTGCGAACCAAAATGACTTTTCTGCCCTCTCTGGCTTCATTTTGCGCGGTATAAGAATCGAAAACGACCTCTCCAACCGCCGCCCCAGGCGAAGCAGGTATACCGCGAGCAATTTCTACAATCTCGCGATCTAAATCAAACTGCGGAAACATCAGACGCGCTAACTGATCTCCAGAAACGCGGGTAAGCGCTTCATCTTCGGTGATTTTCCCCTCGTCAATCAACTGACAAGCAATTCGAAATGCGGCTTCAGCCGTTCGCTTTGCTACCCGAGTTTGAAGTATCCAAAGTTTGCCATCTTCAATCGTGAATTCAATATCGCAAATGTCGCGATAATGTAACTCTAAATTCATCATAACTATTTCGAGTTCCTCATGTGCCACTGGGTGTAATTTCTTCAAATCGGCCAATGGAAGGGTGTTCCGAATACCCGCAACCACGTCTTCACCCTGTGCCATCTGCAAATAATCCCCATAAGAACCAAACTCTCCGGTGGCAGGATTGCGCGTGAAGGCGACTCCAGTTCCCGATTTCTCCGAGAGATTTCCAAAGACCATGGATTGAATATTTACGGCGGTACCTAAATCAGATGGGATTCGCTCGCGACGTCGGTAAAGTTGGGCCCGTTCTGAATTCCAGGAATTAAAAACCGCGACAATCGCTTTTTTGAGTTGCTCCATGGGATCGTGAGTAAATGGTTTTCCAGTGAAGGACGCTATTAATCCGACGTATGCCTCGCCTAACTCTTTCAGTTGTTCCGCGTTCAGATCTGAGACGGCAACTTCGCCAAAATGGAGAGAGTCGATCTTCTTAAATTCTGCAACTGGTATTTCGTGCACAATTCTGCCGAACATTTCAATAAATCTCCGATAGGTGTCCCAGGCGAATTTAGCGTTTTTTGATTTATCAGCTATCCCCTGTGCAACCTCAGGGTTGATACCCAAATTAAGGATTGTTTCCATCATGCCCGGCATCGAAAACTTTGCACCTGACCTCACAGAGACCAAGAGTGGATTCCTGACGTCTCCGAGTTTTTTACCCGTGGATTTCTCCAGATGCTTAATCGAAACTTCCAACTCATCTAGAAGTCCGTTCGGTATCACCCCCTGCCGAAGAAAATGGCGGCAAGCATCGGTGCTTATCGTGAAGCCATCGGGAACAGGTAGCCCCAAACGAACCATCTCTGCAAGGTTTGCGCCCTTACCGCCGAGCAGTTCAGATTGGCTTTTATCGCCATAAGAAAAAGGATAGATAAATTTTGTCTTCATAGGCTGGCAAGTATCATGTTCTCTAAATCATACGGTTTAGGAGCCAAGTCGCCCTGTGCAGTCCACCATTTAAAATAGATTTCTAGCGAATCGCTCAAAGACTTACTAGGAAGAAATCCCAAACTATTTTCTATTTTACGAGAGCTTAGAATCGCGGTGTTCTCTGGGAACGGGAAGGAAACATTTCTGAGATTGAAATTTTCAAGCGAGATGCCATATTTATCTGGTTCAAATGCGATGATCTTGGGAGTCTCACCGCAAATACTCGCGGCAATTTCTACAAATCCTCTGGACGTTGTCCCCTCTGGCATCACGATATTAAAAGCCTCTCTATCGACTCCTCCATCGGCACGAATGACCGCGACGATAGCATCTGCAACATCGCCCGCGTAGATAAATGAATGAACTGCCTTACCCCCACTCTGTAAAAGAATCGGCTTGCCCTCGAGTAATCGGCTAAAAACAAATGATTCGCGATCTTCGTAATTCTCTGGTCCTAAAACAAAGGGCAGGCGAAGGGCGGTCGTTTGAAAATAACCTGATTTACTGAAATCAACCAGCAAGCCCTCGGAGCGGATCTTCTCTTTTGCATAAGCTGCAAATGGATGTGGCGGACCCTTGGGAAAATCCTCGGAAATGGGGAATGTGTAACTTGCGGTGTAAACAGCGCCGGTAGAAATAAAGATATATTTTGCTATTTTATTAGAAAAGAAATTACCGGCCTCCTCAACCCAATCCGAGGAATACGCTGAAAAATCGATGATGTAATCAAAAGAGGAGCCCTTGAATTGCTCAAGTGAACCTGGAATCGATCGATCGCAGATTACATTCTTTACTCCAGGGCTTGCGGCCCGGGTGCCTCTGTTAGCCACCGTCACCTCTACGCCGGCCGCAACCAAAGCGCTAGAAACATACCTACCCATAAATCGAGTTCCACCAAAAATTAGCGCTTTCATTTTTCCGCCCGTCATTACTTAGGTGTATTAGAGGGATTGTAAACTGTTGACTAATTGTCAGTCAAGAGGTAGCCTCGCGCCGTGGACACCGTTGCCAAGATTGAGATCTTCGAGGCGAAAGTCCCGCTGGCCAAACCCCTATCGGTTGGTGCTGCGAAAATTACCTATCGAAGTTACACGATTGTAAAAGTTTCTACAGCCGATGGGATCGTTGGTATCGGTTATTGCTACAGCCGTGGTCTCCCGATGGGTCAAATAATAAAGAACGTTATGGCCCCGATTGCGATTGGAAATTCAGCCGAGGATCCGAACAAAATCCGGAAAGAGATTTTGGCCTTTAATTGGCAATCTGCAGAACATGGGACGTTGACTGCTGCGTTAAGCGCGCTAGATCTTGCACTCCACGATATCCAAGCCAAACGCGTGGGAAAGACCGTAGCTGCAATGTTGGGCGCAACGGTGGACAGAATTCCGATTTATTCAGTGATTGGATACAACTACGGAGATGATGAATCTGGGTTAAGAGATGAGATTGATTACGCGTTAAGCCGCGGAATCCGATCTTTTAAAATGATTGTGGGAGGGCATAGTCCGGAAAGGGATGCAGCGCGACTAGCTACTCTCCGCGATAAAGTTGGAACCAGCATGCCTGTTGGAGTAGATGCATTTCGCACTTTCAAAACCTTAGATAACGCAATCAATCGAGTTAACCTCGTCAAAGAATTTGGAATTAATTTTGTAGAAGACCCATTTTTAGAATCGGAAGGTCTTCTCGCGCGACAGTTGCGCGAGGCGACAGGGGTACCGATTTCCTACGGGGAATCCTTAGCCTCCTCCAAAATGATCGCCCAAGTACTTGATCACGATGAGTGCGACATCCTTCGAATTGATGCCCTCGTCGTGGGAGGCGTTTCCGAATTTATGACGGCAACATCGATGGCTGCGGCAAAGGGGAGAACTTTTTCTACCCATATTCACACCGAGATCCATTCACAATTAGCTGCTGCGACTTCCAATCTCTATATCGGAGGTCTGGAGTATCTGGATCCAATGTATGAGATCGACTTATTCCACCATTTGCTTCATCTACCTATTCAAATCGAAAATGGCGCCGCCATATTGTCAACCAGCCCTGGGTTTGGCATCCATTGGGACTGGGAAGCAATCGTGCACTTCTCGCAAGAATGATGGAGGGCAATTATCTTGCTGAATGAACAATCCGTCGTTCCATATCTCCGCCATCGAGGTATTCTCAACAATGATGCAACTGTAGAAATTTTCGGCGGTGGAGTGTCGAGTAGAGTTTTCGGTATTCAAAATCATGATGTGGACTTGGTACTTAAGCAGGCTTTGCCGGAATTGAAATCAGCAATCACCTGGCCGGCCGATCGTCGCCGTGCTACAACGGAAGCCAGGGCAATAAAGACCTTCCAGGCGATCACCCCTAAAAATGTTCCGCGCTTGATGGATGTGGACCCCGAAGAATTTACCGTCACAATGACTCGAATGCCACGAGAATTTTTGGTCTGGAAATCTGAACTACTAGCCGGAAATATTCAACCAGAAATCGGGCGAGAACTCGGAAGAATATTGGCTTTTTGGCATAACTTTGGAGTTGAAAATGAAGCTATAAGAGCGCGCTTTTTGGAAGAGAAAGTATTTGAACAATTGCGAGTCTGGCCCTTCTATCGTGTCGTCCAAGAACAAAATCCACTTTTTTCCAAGATGATTTCTATGATGATCGATGAGATCACGCAAGAGAAGACCACGCTCGTCCACGGAGATTTCTCACCAAAAAACATTTTGGTCGCGTCTGGGCAGGAACCGATAATTTTGGATTTCGAAGCGATCAACACCGGCAATCCCGTCTTTGACCTCGCTTTCCTATTGGCTCATTTAGTTTGCAAAGAAATTCGTAGTGACGTGCCAGGTGAGAAAGAGTTGTTGCGTCAAACAGCAATCGAATTCTTAGCTTCTTATAAGCAAGGCTCAATTCTTGAGATTGCTCCTAATCTAAAAGACCATGTCGCGCTTATTGCACTTTCTCGAGTTGACGGTGTTTCCCTCGTCAAATATTTAGATGGAGCTAAGCAAGAAAAGGTTAGGTCTATCACGAAGGAAATTCTGGGCAGCCCAGGAGCGGATGTGACGGACCTATTCATATGAAGATTACTCAGCTCATGGGATATCAAATCCTCGATTCCAGGGGGAAGCCAACGGTTGCAGCCTCGCTTATCCTTGATGACGGAACAGTTCACACGGCGCGTATTCCCTCCGGGGCATCCACTGGCAAACACGAAGCAAGAGAGATCCGGGATCATGAGGGCAAATTCGCTGGGGGAATGTACAGGGGGAACTCTGTTTATCAAGCTTGCGAAAACATCAATGAGTTAATTGCTCCTGGCCTTATTGGACGAACTCCTGATCTAACTGCAGTAGATCAATTCATCGCTCACCTCGATCCAACTCCAGGTTTTCAACGAATCGGAGCGAACGCATCTTTGGCTATTTCAATCGCAGTGGCTAAAGCACAAGCCCATTCGGAGAGGAAATCTTTGGTCAGGCTTTTTCAGCCAACTGGCCAGTTAAAATTGCCGATGCCTATGGCGAATATCCTGTCCGGGGGCGCGCATGCACGAAACACGATGGATATTCAAGATGTACTTGTAATCCCACATGGTGCTTCATCTTTCCACGAGGCCCTCTCCTGGCTATCGGCCATCCGAGAGAGCGCAGCAAGAGAAGGTGTTGTGCTGGGCGCTCCTACACATCTGACCGCAGATGAAGGTGGACTGGCGATCGAATTCCCGACAGTCGAAGGCGCTTTTGACTTTGTGACTTCATGCATTTCAAGCGTAGGACTTAGAACTGGAACTGATGTCTCATTGGCCATCGATTTCGCTGCAACACAGTTTTATCATGACGGAATTTATCGACTTGCAAAGGCAAAGCGAGAATTCCAGGCGACAGAATTTGTCTCATACGTGCGTCACTTGGTAAATAGCCATCCGATCATTTCAATTGAAGACCCTTTTGCGGAAGATGACTGGAATTCCTGGAACGCCTTTATGGAAGAAATTCCCGAAGGTCTACAAGTTATAGGAGATGATCTCTACACCACCAATCTTTTGAGATTAGAGCGTGGGATAAAGGAGAATTCCTCCAATGCAATCTTGATAAAACCCAATCAAAATGGGCTCCTTACCTCGACTTTAGAAGTTTTACAGAGAGCTCAGCAAAGCAACCGAAAGACGATTGTTTCGGCGCGCAGTGGAGAGACCGAGGATTCATGGCTGGCTGATCTTGCAGTCGGGTGGGGAGCTGAACAAATAAAGGTAGGCTCCACACATGGCTCAGAACGAACGGCAAAGTGGAACCGGCTGCTTGAACTAGAAGCGACCGAAGCATGCGATTTCGCTCATCCTTTTTAATGAAAGCAACGAGACCTCTGTGAACGCCAAAGATCGAATAGCGATCGTAGCCCCCGACAAATTTAGAGGCAGCGCGCACCAAAAGGAATTGATCGAGACGATTGCTACAACGCTCGATGACTCTGGAGATTTCACGAAGATCCTTAAATTCGAGATCGCAGACGGTGGCGAGGGAACTTCTACCATTTGGCGTAATTTGGGTTGGCACGAAATCAAATTAATAGTTGCCGGCCCGCTAGGTGATCTACATCAAGCATCAATTTACCAATCACCGGATCAGCGAAAAATTGGAATCGAACTCGCGGAATGCTGTGGCACAAAGTGGCTCTCGGGACGACAAGAACCCCTTGATAGTTCAACTTTTGGCCTTGGTCAAGCGCTTAAAAGTGCAATGGCCCTCTCCCCGAGCGAAATCATTGTGGCCTTAGGTGGTAGCGCTAGCAGCGATGCCGGCGCAGGAATCGCCGAAGCGCTAGGTCTCCCATATCTCGATGCTCAAAAGAAGATGGTTCGACGAGGTTTAAAGGGTCTAGGAAAATTTCGGAGGATTGATCACGAAGAATTAGAGAGATTTAGAGATTCAATGCAGCACATAAAGGTAAGAATATTGACCGATGTCGCTAATCCAATCTGCGGGAAAAACGGAGCTATACGTTCCTTTGGTGAGCAGAAAGGACTTAACTCTATACAACGTCGGTATTGGGATCGCGTTATGTACAAGGCTGTAAAGCGGTTGGAAAAAACCACTCAAACCAAACTCTTAGGTGTTCTCGGATTCGGTGCTGCTGGTGGCACTGCATTGGCGATCAATCTCTTCTTTCAAGGAGATATTGAGTCAGGAGCAGAATATTGCTTGCAAGAGAGCGGCTTCTTAGCTGCCCTCCCCCAGGCCGATCTAGTTGTCACCGGAGAAGGCAAACTCGATTCAACCACGATTCAAGGCAAGACCGTCTTTAAAATACTCACGCACTGCAGAAACCAATCTATCGACTCTTTAGTAGTGGTAGGACAAGGAAAGAAAAAAATAGTAAAGATGATCGAATCAGAATTCCCACTGACGAGAATTTACTCATTGACCAAGTTAGCCGCGTCTTCCAGCGAATCCTTGAAAAACCCTCATAAGTACATTAAAGAAGCTGTTACCCAATATCTCAAAGAAAAGGATTAGTATTGAAATCATGAGCCTCGCCAATAGATTTCTCGTTTTGCCGTGACAAGATTTATCACGGCCGAAAAGCTTAAAGATAAAACCTATTTCGAAAAAACTAAATTTGCGTTGTTGACTGAGATTCAAAGCGGCAAGATTGTTTGTGCCGGTCTCGAAAATGGGTATGTATATCTGGCTTATCCGTATAGTCAGGCCGCAGTAGATAAGTTCCGCGAAATCGCCATGCGGGATGAAGACACCTTTTTCCCAGTACTAATTCCTGATTTGAGCGTTATGGAATCACTGACTGGCGCGGCATCCCCAGAGTTAAAACTCCTTGCATCCACTTTTTGGCCAGGACCGATGAACGTGGTTGCACCCATAATCCCCGGATTGAACATTAATTTTGGCGCTAACAAACCCCCGGCTAGCATCTATTGCAGAGTCCCCAGCAATAAGTTTCTGCGGGAGTTATTAGGTTTAATTGGACCCTTAATTTATGCGACAGCGCCGCAAATTTCGGGGCAACCAGCGCGTCAGGTAGCTGACATCGCTCCCAAGATAAAGAAACAGATTGACATCATCATAGATTCGGGGCGTTGCAGATACACCAGGCCTGCCACGACCGTAAGTTTCGTTACTCAACCGCCAAAAATATTGAGGCAAGGCATCATTGATGAAATCAAATTGCGTAGCGTCCTACAACATCTTTCAGATTAACGCATTTCTATTGGAACTCCGAGTGTTGGAATTGCAACTTTGCCGTTAGGTTCTAATTTTTTATAGGTATCAGTAAACTCATCTAAATCAAGAGTTGCATCGTCCTGACCTTCGACATTTTCTGCCCATAAACCAAAATGCATTGGTACGGCGAGCTTTGTACCTTGACGCCATGCTAAAAAGGCGGCCTCTTTAGTATCCATATTTCCGGTAATTCCATTGATGCATATAAGAGAGATGTCCACGCGTCCCTCTGTGTCATCAACAATCGTGGCATCGTATTCGGTATCACCTGAGTGATAAATTCTCCATTTACCAACGGTAATGATGTACCCAGTGGCGTCCGGAGTGGGTTCTGGACCAAACATGTGACGGGCTGCTACGGCCTGCACTTTGATGTCACCAACCATCACCTCATCACCACGATTAAGTGTTGTGGTTCGATCCCCGTAAAAGCCGCCAGCTCGGGCTAACTTAATAACCGAAAATGGTCCGAGGTAACGCGTCTTTGCATGCTTAGAGAAGGGGATCAAAGTTTCCGGATCGATATGATCATCATGCGGATGTGTGGCCATGATGGCGTCAAATTCGGTTTCGTCTGCCGATAGCGGCGCTGGGTATCCGCGTGCCACTCCATACGATGTAATGACAGAGTCCGTTAGATAAGGATCGATACAGACCATTACGCCGCTCGGACTTTTAATGACAAAGCCAGCTTGCAGCAGCCACCAGATGTGAACCGCTCCTGCCGGAACTGGTGTGTCCCGTATTTTTGGCCAAATTGATTCGCTATTTCCTGCGCTCATCTCTACCCCTTAATTGCTCCAGCGGTTAATCCAGAAATAACATACCTTTGAACAAAGATATATAGAATCACAGGAGGTAATCCATAGACAAATGCGCCGCTCAAAAGTTCTTGCACCGGCGTATTTAATTGAGAGATTGTCGATGCAAGCCCAACGGAGGCCGGGAAGAGGTTTCGATCTGAAATCATGGTAACTCCCCAGAGGAAATCACCCCAACTTGCAAAGAAGGCGACCACACCGACCGCGATGATGGCCGGTGAACAAATTGGAATCACAATTTTCTGCAAAATCTTCATCTGAGAACAACCGTCAATCTGAGCCGCTTCGTTCACTTCTTTTGGAATGCCGCGGAAAGCTGGTTTAAGAATCCAGATACAGACGGGGACGACAAAAGCTGAATGGAGAAATGCGAGTGCAATTAAATCGTTTGTGAGGTGAAACTTTGCAAAAATCTCATAGATAGGAATGATTACGAGCACTTCCGGCATCATCTGAGTGAAGAGCAGGATAAAGGAGAATAAAATTTTGCCTCGCCAGCGAAAGTTTGAAAGAGCGTAGGCGCCCAATATTCCAAAAGTCGTCGTTACTGCAGTTGCAACTGACGCCACAAAGGCAGAATTCAGCAACCACCGACCCATTGGATTATCGGTAAATAGTTGGTGAAATCCTAAGAGATTGGGTGACTTGGGGTAGAAAGAGGGTGGATATTGGAGAGTGACATTGGGATCCTGTAAGGCAGTCAAAATCATCCAATAAATCGGGAAAGCTACAAGTACTGACATAACAATGATGACCAGATATCTCAAGAAATCATAAGCCAAATATCTTTTTGATGATCCACGAACGATCGCCACTGCTACTGCTCCTTATCTTGCTTGGCTTGGAAATAGAGGAATATTAAGGCGACTCCGGCTGTAACTATGAGACCAAATACTCCCGTCGCAGAAGCTACCGCCGAGTCAAAGAATTTAAAGGCGGTCAGGAATACTGAAATGGTTAAAGTTTGGGTCGTTTCATCTGGACCACCGCCGGTGGTGAGGTAAATCATTGAAAATTGTCTGAAGGCAAAGATAAATGCCAAAACGCACAAGAGAATAAAGGTTGGACGAATCGCAGGGAAAACTACTGTTTTAAATCTTTGAAACCATGAGGCTCCATCAACGGTAGCCGCCTCGACGAGGTCTTCAGGAACGCCTTGTAAGGCTGAGAGAAAGACAATGCTATAGAAAGGAAATGTCTTCCACATTGACATTCCGACAACCGAAATGAATGCCAAAGGACTTGATGTTAGCCATCCGCCTTGAGTATTAAAAGGAAGCCATTGGTTGAAGTAACCAATTACTCCAAATGCTGCATTGAGAATCCATACAAAAATAATCGCCGAGGCTACATCCGGAAAGGCCCAAGGCATCGTGAGAATTCCTCGAACGATTCCCCGCCCTTTAAATTTCTTGTTTACTATCAACGCTGTAACGAGTCCAGCTCCAACGGAGCAAATAATATTTAGTACCGCATAAATCAGCGTTACCCTGAAACTATTAAGAAAATGAGGATCATGAGCCAGGCCCTTATAATTTTTCAATCCGATAAAGGCGGTTTTTCGATTTTGCCCCCCGGCGAGCACCTGATTGGTGAAACTTATCCAGAGCGTTTGTACGATCGGGACAACCACAAATATGCTGGAGAGAATTACTGTAGGCAAAATAATTAAGTAGGCGATTCGATTTTTCTTTGAAAAAGAAGACACCGAAGTGACCCCTCGATTTCGAGGGGTCACTAGTGCCTTAAGTAACTTTGCAGGTCGAGTCACTTTTAGATTTTCTGCGACATTAAGCCGTTAACTTTGGAACTATTTGAGAAATTACTTGCTTTTGAGCCGCATCCAAAGCCTGCTTCACTGTCGCTTTGCCCTCAAGCGCCTTTGTCAGATTGCTACAGACAATGGTTCCAAACTCAGGATCATGATCCACAAATCCAAGACCACCATCAAGTGCCATTGGAGTAATTGGGACGCTTGGAGGAGTAAGGAATCCGCTGATCCAAGGTAGACCCTTGACATATGCCTTGTAGGCAGGTAGCGCAGCTAGCTCTGGATATGGAGGAATGAAGTCGAGGCAGCGAATCGTGAGATCCAACATGTTCTCTGGCTTCAAAATCCATGTTACGAATTCCTGAGCGTTAGCAGCATTCGCTCCAGCCTTGTTGATCGTGATTGGGTGAACGCGAGAAGCGGCCTTATGAGATCCTGGAACTGGAACGCTTCGAAGTTGCGCATAAGTCTTTGCATTGCTGGCTTTGATGGTGTTAACAGCTGCTGATACTGCAATCCATCCACCAATACGACCGCTTGACTCTAAAGCAAGGGCTGCCGCATTGTTGATGCCTTGAGGCATTGAGGTTTTGTACAACTGGAGCCATGTTTCGATCGCTTTAACGTTCGCTGCTGAGTTAACAGTTGGCTTATTACCGACTGCCCAGACGCCGTTATTTGATGAAACCCAACTCTGCAGGTTGAACCAGAAATCGCCTTCTTCAGCCATGATGTGAGGCATAAAGAAGCCATAACTTGCTGGCTTTTTGGTCATCTTGGCGCTGTTTGCAAGCAAATCTGCATACGTCTTAGGTGGTTTTAGCCCAGCTTTTGTGTAGACAGATTGGTTGTACAAATAACCTTCGTTAACGGTAACGATGCTCACGCCGTGAAAAACACCGGAAGAATCCGTAATATATTTATGAAGGTCCTTGTTTGGATGTACTCCTGCAGCGGCGATGCTAGCTGTCAAAGGATTTAGATATCCGCCTTTGAAAAGCCGTGCTGCCAAAGTTGGTGTACACATCATCAAATCGTCGGTGAGGGTGCCAGCCTGAAGGCCGGTAATTACATTCTGTTCGTAGCTTGCAAAAGGCCAACCGCCGAAGCTAATTTGGGTGGTGGTGCTCTGTGCATTGAACTTGTCAAACATTGCGTGCCAAGCTTCTTTACGACCTGGCTCGTAGTCCATCCAACTGGTGATCTTGATTTGGACTGGACCTGCAGCACGTGCTGCTGAGGTGCCAAGAACAGTTCCAGCTCCTGCGGAAGCTACTCCTGCTCCTGCAACCGCTGCGCCCTTAATAAAACTGCGGCGCCCAAATCCTTTTTCTTGATCAACTTCAGAGAGAACTTTGACTGAGGTTTTCTTCTTACCCACAATACTTCCCTTCGGTTCGGTCTGGTTGATTGTCTACTGTCTGTAGTCAACCATTTGTAGCAAAGTACTGTATTTGGACCATAAGTCAAGACACATTTGCGTAACGTTTTTGTTGCAATGCATCCCCAGGTTGTGGAGTTAATTGGCCAAGAAACCGCCGTCCACCGCCAGTACAACCCCACTGACATAGTCCGAAGCCGGAGCTGCTAAAAATACCGCCGCGCCTGCCAGGTCAGCAGGTTGCCCCCATCGACCAGCCGGAATTCGAGAGGTTAAATAAGCGAAACGCTGTGGATTCTGTCTTACTGCGGCATTTATATTGGTATCGATAAACCCAGGTGCAATTGCATTTACGGTGATGCCCAAGGGAAGTAATTCGTTCGACATTCCTCGAGTCAGCCCCGAGATCGCCGACTTGGACGCGGTATAACTGATCACGTTTGCCCCACCTAGGAAACTCCACATGGAGGCAATGAAAATGATTTTTCCATAGCCTCTTTTAACCATGCCTTGCGAAACCGTCCTTGCAATTAAAAACGGCGCAGTGAGATCCACTTCCACAGTTTCATCCCACTGATCATCTGTATGTTCCAGAAAAGGACCACGATTAGCTACACCCGAGTTATTGACCAGAATTTCAATTTGAAGGTGCTCGACTTCTTTACAGACCGCAATAGTTTCGGCGCGGCTTTTGAAATCACATTTAATACTCGTAAAATTTCTTCCAAGTTTCCTGACTACTTGCTCAATCTCGCTATCAGGTTCAATTCTGGAACTAATAGTGATGATATCCGCGCCGTGTTCCGCCAGCGCTTGTGCTATTGCGAAACCGATTCCTGTTCGCGCACCAGTGACGAGTGCGGTCTTACCCGTTAAATCGAATGAATCTTTAGCCATGGCTCTCCTCTTGACTCCCTTTCGATTATCGTTAACAATTAACAGCAGAGGCTATGGCAGATGTTCACCGAAATCAAGAGTCAGAGTCTTACCGTTTGGTGCCAGTGGGACGATCTTGAAATCCCTCAAAATATTCAATTAGTAAATTCGCCACTCGCGAGTATGAGCGCATCGCAACGCGATGAAATTCAAGTCTATGTGCCGCAATATATGGGTGGACGACAAGCCCTAGCTCATATCCCCGAATTGAAGAATGTATCGCTCGTTCAACTCTTGATGGCTGGGTATGAAGACGCACTCGAGTTTATGCGTGAGGGAATTACCCTGTGCAACGCAACAGGTGTCCACAACGACTCGACGGCAGAACTCGCTGTAGCGCTCACCCTGTCCTCCTTGCGAGGAATACCAGACTTTGTCCGGAACCAAGAAACCGGAATTTGGGGACACCAGCGCTACCGATCACTCTCCGAAAAAACAGTTGGAATCGTTGGTTATGGCTCAATTGGAAAGAGCCTGGAGCACTTACTTTCTAATTTTCCGATCAAGATCCACAGGTTCGCCCGCACCGCCAGAGAGGGCGTCCATGCCCTTCAGGAGTTGAATAGTTATCTTCCGCAATTAGATGTCATTATTTTGCTGATACCGCTCAATAGCGACACAGAAAAGCTCATTGATGCAACTAGATTGAAGTTGATGAAGAATGGCGCGCTCTTAGTTAATGTTGCCCGCGGGGGCATTGTCGACACGACTGCACTTGTCAATGAACTTGCAACTGGAAGAATCTCTGCAGCCCTCGACGTGACCGATCCAGAACCATTGCCCGCCGATCATCCTTTATGGAATCTAAGGAACTGCTTGATTTCACCCCATGTGGGAGGAGACAGCGGTGCCTTTAAAAAACGCGGCAGGCGTTTAGTCGAAGAACAGTTGCAGAGATTAAGTAATGGCGTTAATTTGGTTAATGTTATTAATTGGAAGGAAATTCAGCGACCATGATCAAGTCAGGGATGGCTAAACGATTTGCTTTCTATAAACAAGTATTTCGATTTAAGAAACCAGCTTTCAACCCCAAGGAGCGCCGGCTCAAAGAGGCAATCACGATTTATGACCTCAGACTCCTCGCCAGAAAACGAACCCCTCAATCAGCTTTTGATTACACAGATGGCGGCGCGGATTCTGAAGTAACCCTAAAACGGAATCGTCAGTCCTACGAAGATATTGAATTTCAACCTCGTGTTCTGAAGGACGTCACATCGATCCACCTTGAAACCCAGATGCTCGGCAAACTGTCCAGACTTCCACTCGGCATCGCACCTACTGGCTTCACCCGAATGATGCACTCGGACGGTGAAGCGGCAGGTTCACAAGCAGCTGAAGCCAGAGGAATCCCCTTCACACTTTCAACAATGGGAACGACTTCGATCGAGGACGTTGCCCGACTAGCGCCAACCGGTCGTAATTGGTTTCAGCTCTACATTTGGAAAGATAGAGACCGAAGTACCGAATTAATTAATCGAGCCAAAGTAGCCGGATTCGATACTTTGGTTGTCACGGTAGATGCTCAAGTGGCCGGGAACAGATTGAGGGATGTGAGAAACGGATTAACCGTCCCACCGACCCTCAACGCCAAATCCCTCGCGGATGCAATCCCTCGAGTTAGCTGGTGGTGGGATCTGCTTACAAAGGAACCCTTGGAGTTTGCCTCATTACTTTCATGGCAGGGCACGGTTGCGGATTTGATGAACACCATGTTTGATCCAAGTGTCACTTTTAAAGATTTTGAGTGGCTTCGAAATGAGTGGGATGGAAAGATCGTCGTTAAAGGAATCCAGAACGTTAAAGATGCCAGATTAGCTGTGAACGCCGGCGCGGACGCTGTAATCCTCTCCAACCACGGCGGTCGGCAATTAGATCGCGCCCCCGCTCCCCTTTACCTACTTGAAGATACCGTTAGAGAGATTGGCAAAGATGCCGAAGTTCACGTTGATGGCGGCATCATGCATGGCTCTGATGTCATTACCGCGATTGCTCTGGGAGCTAAATTTACCTGGATCGGTCGCGCCTACCTTTATGGATTAATGGCGGGCGGTCGCGATGGAGTTGAACGCACCTTAGACATTTTGGAAAGCCAGATGACGCGCACAATGAAACTGCTCGGAGTGAATTCTCTAGAGGAACTCACACCCGACGTAATCAAATTCCTCAATAAAAACTAGCGATGGGGCTATCGGCCTCACTCTTCAGCAGAAATCTCGATCACTCCCGTCGCGCGATCACTGGTTCGCTCAATGAGCTTGGCGTTAGCCTCATCTGTGCCCATCGCCCAATCGCGAGCCGCTGAGGCACTTTTGCCATATCTAATATGGCGCTCAATAAGGCGTTGTAAGCGAGTTTCATCAGCTAATTCAAGGTAATAACTTTGATCAAGAAACTCCGCCACTTTATCCCAACCAAAATCAGTTGATAGCAAGTAATTTCCTTCAACAACAACTACTCGCGCCGCTGCAGGGACAACTCCTTCGTCCTCGATGGACGCTTCAAGGTCGCGATGGAAGATTGGGAAGTGAATATCGGCTTTAGCGCTTTTCACTGCACGCAAAAGTGCTGCAAACCGGATCCGATCAAATGTATCAGGTGCACCTTTACGATCTCTAGCACCCATTGCTTCCAAAGTCTGGTTGCTCAGGTGATAACCATCTAATGAAATAATGGAGACCTCATCCCCCGGAAAACGTTCCTTTATTCTTTCAACCAGCGTTGATTTCCCGACGCCTGGTTTTCCAACAATTCCGATGAGAACCCGTGGACCATCGCCCACCAACAACTGATCGATATTCTCTAAAAAATCATTAACTTTCAAGGCATGGCGCTATCTTCAACTTAAATCACTACCCCAACAAAACTTGGTTTAAACGGATACATAGTCAACAAGCAAGCGTTAAAAGCGTGATAAACATCTGGTTTACCCGGCCAAGTCGTATCAATCACAGCTTGATTTGGATCGAGTTCGTGAAACCATGACCCAAATTCATAATCCAACATATTGTCGAGAGCATATTTCCACCATGCATTGAAGTCTTCTATGTACTTTGCATCGTGCGTCGTAATCCAGAGTGAATAAGCTGCCATAATTGCCTCACACACAACCCAGGCCATTCGGGATCTGACTACCGGTGTCTTCTGCCAATCCATTGTGTAAATGAATCCGTCAGTTCCATCCGCGGACCATCCAGCCTTCTTGGCCAATTCGTATAGATTGATTGCATCCGGCAAAGTCCATGCCACTTCTGCCGAATCACTAGAATTCTGAACTCCAACCTGAATCACTAAACGCGACCATTCAAATAGATGTCCGATGGTTACCCCATACGGGCAGAACGGATCTGCGGGCTTATCCCTGTTGAACTCAAGGTCAGGTTTCCACTGCGAATCAAAGTGTTCTGGAAGCATCCAGGAATTTGATTTAGCAAATCCGTCAACCACTTTCTTTGAAACTTCTAGCGCACGCGCCCGATACTTTTGATCTTTCGTTACATCAAAAGCCGCAATAAAGGCTTCTACCCCGTGCATATTTGCATTGACTCCTCGGTAGGAGTCGCATTTTGTAAATTCTCTATCCCAGGAGTTATTCAACATCCCGTACTCAGCATCCCAGAAATAGGTATCAATAACACCATCGATCAATTCCAAAAGTTCATCCGCTTTCGGGTGCTTACATGCCTTTGCAGTACTCGCCGCAAGCAAGACAAAGGCATGACCGTAAGCCAACTTAGTTGCGTCTACGGGCTTGTTTAAGTAATCAACCGAGTTGAAAAATCCTGAATTCTCAACATCCAAAAAGACGTCAAATAAAGCATCCATACCAACGTTTACCTGTTCAAGAGAATCCGAAAGTCCCAACAGATATGCCAGACCAAAGACCTGAATCATTCGACATTGCACATACAGCTCCCGTGGATGAGTGCGATCGACAACTCCGTCAAGCCCTAAATATCCAAATCCCCCCTCCTCGACCACTGAATTTCTTGCGAAATCAAGGAGGCGAAGCGCTTCACCTCTAGAGAATTCCTCCCCAAAAATCGACAAACGCGTGGAATCTAAAAAGTTTACTAGCGATGTTAGAGACATTTAATAATTGTAACTCCATATTTCAATGAGGAGGCTAATCGCTTTCGACCACGCTGCGCAATGCTTCAAGCCGCTGGTCCCATCGACGTTCAATGTCCAGAATAAAAGCCTTCCCCTCGTCGAACCGTTTTTGATTGAGACTCACTCTGGTATCCCTTCCCTTGGTCTCCAACATCACCAACCGCGAATCCACCAATATTTGAAGATGTTTTCTTGCTCCTTGACGACTGATATCAAGGCCAGAGGTGACCGTGTTGATTGTGTAAGGCTTTCCAGTAGAAAGTCTTTTAATTATTTCCAGGCGATTTGGATCACCAAGCGCTCGGAAAAGTTCAACAACGGCCACGTGAATTACTTCAACAAAGTTGAAAGACGATCGAACATGTAATCCCAACCACCGCTATTTTGATCGTGAGTAGTTGACGCGAAATCGGCCGGGAGGGATGCAAATCCTGACTCTTTAACGGTCACTTTTGTATTTTCACCCAGCGCCTCAACATGAAACTCGATAAGGGTGTTCGGAAGTTCCATTACGTGCTTCTCTTCTAAGCCATCTGGCCCTGGTGCCCAGCGAAAGGCAAAATAACTGTTTGGATTTGCCGCTACAACTATTACTCGACGTCGCCTTTGGCCGTCCATAAATGTAAAGGTGGGCTCTTGCCCTACTTCTAAACTGCCGCCTTCAACCGCCTCAGGAAACCACTTGATGATCTCGGAGGGATCAGTCATGGCTTGATAAACCCGCTCTTGGGTGGCCTTAACCGTAATTTCTCGAACTATCGCGTCTTGCATGCTTGTCTTCCTTCCTTTTAGGGGCTGATCCGCCCACTTCCAGGAAGGTACTCCTAATTTAAATAATATGCAACCATTTAGTTGCATAAAAAGTGCTACCTTCGCCGTGTGACCCACCGAGCCAGCGTCATCTCCTCGAATCGCCTAGAGGCGTTTAGCGATGGGGTATTTGCCATCATCATCACGATTATGGTGCTTGGAATTCATCCTCCTACCGGACATAATTTCGCCGACCTCACCCCGTTGCGTCCAGTTTTCCTGAGTTACCTTCTGAGTTTTATTTACCTCATAATTTATTGGAATAACCATCATCACTTGCTTAAAACTGTTGATCTCCTAAATGGTTGGACAATGTGGGCCAATTCCCATCTCTTGTTCTGGCTCTCACTGATCCCATTTTCGACATCTTGGCTCGGATCGAGCGGTGGCGCCAAGGCACCTGCCGCACTTTATGGCTTTTCGTTACTCATGCCAGCGGTTGCTTACGCCCTTTTGCAATTCGCCATCATTAAATCCCATGGAAAAGATTCCACTCTGAAGAAGGCGTTAGGGCGCGATGTCAAAGGAAAACTTTCGCCGCTTCTTTACGCCACCGCCATTGGCCTTGCATTCTTCGTGCCCTTGATTTCTTACATCATCTACATCGCGGTCGCTCTCATGTGGATCGTCCCAGATCGAAGGATTGCGGACGAGCTCAACGCAGATCATCTTAAGATGTCAGCAAATTGATCAGACTGTGATTGAGTCTCCAACCGGGACGATTGTCAGTGGAATCATGTTGAGCATGTTTGGGCCAAGAATTCGCACCAATGACTGCTGTCCCATCTCGCTGAGCAATAACTCATGAATTTGCACAAGAAGTTTTGGATTCACTGCCCGGACATAATCAACCGCTTCGCCCGTTTTAGTCCACGGCCCACTTGTAGGTAGGAGCAACACTTCCACCGGCACCGACGGCACAAAGTACGAATCGNNTGGATGATAAAGACGTTCATCAATAAGGTAGCCAACGTTGGCAATCAGAGGAATATCACGGTGAACTATCGCGTGGTGTTCACCGAATACCGCGACCTCAAAATCGCCCACTTGGAATCGGTCGCCAGCTTTCACGGCGATTGCTTGGCCTGGATACCCAGATAACTTCTCGATAACCGAGCCGGGACCATAAACCGTTAATTCGGCTCTGGCTTCTAGCGCTGCCGAAATTGCGACTTCATCAAAATGATCAAAATGTTGGTGAGTAATCAAAATAGTTTCAGCATTTGCTATGAGTTCAGCGGCATTGGAGGTAAAAGTGCCTGGATCTATAACGAGATGACTTTCACCCTTTTGCAGTACTACGCAGGCATGAGCGTATTTAGTCATTTCCATCTTGATTCTCCTCCTAACAAACCTTTAACCCAACCTTACGTCAGAACCAGTTTGAAAAATGCGGTAAGCCCAACAATCACAATGACCGCGCGATAGACACGCGGGGGTAGGCGACGACCGATACGGGCACCCAATTGAGCGCCGATTATTGCGCCCACGGCAATGATTCCGGCGGCTTCCCAATTGATACCTCCACGAACGATAAAGACTAAAGCTGCACTGCCATTTGCAACCGCAGCGAGCACATTCTTCATGGCATTGAGCCGTTGGATTCCCTCATCTATCACCATGCCGAGAAGCGCCATCAAAAGGACGCCTTGAGCTGCACCAAAATAACCACCATAAAGTCCAGTTAAGAAAACGCCCCCTGTCCGAATGATGTCAGATCGGCGGGATTTAACTTGCAAGTGAGCGGTTCGTTTGCGCAACCACGGTTGAAGGATGACCAGTAGACATGCCAGAAGAATCAGCACCGGGACGATGGCCTTAAATGCAGCAGGTGGAAGTCGCAACAGCAAGAGCGCTCCCCCCAGTCCGCCAAATAGCGAGAAGAGCGAAAGTTTAATAACCCGAGGCCATTGATCACGCAATTCGCGCCGATATGCAAAAGCACCGCTGATTGCTCCGGGCAAAACCCCCATGTTGTTAGTCATGTTTGCGGTAATCGGCGTATATCCAAAAGCAAGTAGCGTTGGAAAAGTAATCAGGGATCCTGACCCCACCACAGTGTTGATCGTTCCTGCGGCGGTGCCAGCAAGAAAAAGCATCGCTATTTCAAAAAGTGTCATAGTGGAGCCGGCTACTGCCGACTATCATAATTACCAACTTCGATTTTCTTGCCACTTTCGTGTGATTCGATAACAGCTTGCGCTAGTTGCAGAGCGCGACGGCCGGCTCGAGCATGAACGGGCGGCTGCTCACCAGCTCTTAACGCTTGCAGAATTACATTGACATGGCGATCAAATGTTCCTTTGAAATTTCGTGCTTCATCATTGAAGTAACCAGCTTGCCAAGTTTGGGCGGTTTCATCCCCAGCAGTTTGAATAGTCAGTCCTCGCACCGTGTCATGAATGACGATCCGACCAAGTGTGCCGTTAATTTCGACAAGTTGAGAGTCCGAGTAGGCATATGAAGAATCGTAAGAGCCCAGCATCGTCCCCACCGCTTGATTCTCAAACTTGAGCGCAATCGCTACGGTGGACCAGTCACCATAAGTGGCGTCCATCATTTGAGCGCTTACCGACTCGATTGAACCTACTAGATGTTCCAACATGTCGAAGCCATGACACTGAGTTTCAATAAGGTTGGCGTGCTTAGAAGTACCATGATTGGCTTCACCGCCAAAACGCCAGGTTGCGAATATTGGTTCGCCGATGACACCTGCATCGATGGCAGCTTTGGCTCGAAGTACTGGTTCGGCGAAGCGATGATTAAAGTTAATTGCAAAAAATAGATCGCGCTTTGCCGCCTCCGCTAATAAGAGATCAGCTTCAGGCAATTCAAAGACTAGAGGTTTCTCGACTAGCAGTGGTACGCCTGCCCGAATAATTTGAAGTGTTGGGGCGAAATGACCTTCGTTAGGTAGACAGACACTTACCAGATCTGGCTTTTCGGTTTCAAGCATCTGCTCCAAATCAATATAGGACCTGACTCCATATTCTTGAGCGCGTGAAATAGTCTTCTCGGAGGTCCGACCGACTATTGCTACCAAGTCTGTGTCCGCCCGAGATGAAAAGATCCGGGCGTGTTGCGCGCCCCATTCACCACTTCCAACCACCGCTACCTTCAACCGCTTTGTCATGTTAAACCTCCAGATTAATGACCACCCAAATGATACCTTCGCCGTGTGACTCACCGATCAATCTTTACAATTAATTGAATATGTCAATCTCTAACGAGCATCTGCCATGCGAATTAGTTTTCGATCTTGATGGAACTTTGACTGATCCAGCGCTCGGTTTTACCCGTTCTATAAACTACTCACTTGTAGCTCATGGTATAGACCCACTTGAAGAGGAAAATCTAAAGAGGTTTATTGGCCCGCCATTAGATGGCGCCTTCCGAGAGATTCTACATCTGGACCAGGATATGGACGTGAGTAGCTTTGTAAGTAAATACCGTGAGAGATACTCAGAAGTGGGGTTCTCGGAGAACACCCTGTACGAAGGAATTCCAGATGTCCTCCTAACTCTGCGAGGACTAGGTTTCAAATTGGGAGTTTGCACATCCAAGCGCGTGGACTTTGCCGAAAGAATCCTCACTCTCTTCGACATTCGTCACCACTTTGATTTTGTTAACGGAGCAGAAGTAGGCGTGAAGAAAAGTAGCCAACTGAAAGAGCTTTTAAATCAAAATTTTATTAACACAGACTCAATAATGATTGGCGACCGTCACGTTGATATCGAGGCAGCCAAAATGAATTCAATGAGATCAGTTGGCGTTCTCTACGGATATGGCTCGAAGCAAGAGATCGAAAAAGCTAATCCTGAATGGATAGCGATAGATCCAAAAGAACTCTTGAACATTTTCATGGATCCATCCGTTACAAATTCAAAATAATCTTCCAAGCTCAGGTCAGTTTCAAAATTTGTGGAGCTGAGGGTGTAAAACTGACGTTCATTGGTAACAGTCAAGCCTTGGTCGCTTCGAGTAGTTTTTCATATGGAGTTCGGCCGCCAATTCCACCATGGGGTCGATCGAAATTGTAGTAGTTCTCCCATTCTTGGAGCTTTTCATTGAGTTGTTTTGAGTCATCAATCAAAACTCCTTCGAGGAGCTTGTAGAACTCTTCGCCGTCGATGCGATGAGATCGCTCAACTTTGCCGTTGAGCCGAGGGGTAGCTGGCCTGATGTATTTGTGGGAATAACCTTTATCTAATACATGCCAGTGAAATGAGCTCTGAAATTCTGCTCCATTGTCCGTCTGGATGGTTTCAATCTTGAAAGGAAAGCGTTCTTCAATGTAGTCGATGAAGGCGATCGCGGTCTTTTGATCACATCTCGGATAGATCCGAAGCACCCTCAAGCGAGTGCAGTCATCGATCGCAGTGAACTGATAATGCTTCCGTAATTTTCCACGCTCATCCTTGATAGGTGCCAGGAACTTCACGTCTACTTGAACATGATGACCAGGCCGCTGCTTCTCATAGCGCTTGAAACGTTCCTTATGGGGTTTGTAACGCTGCGATGTTGGCAATCGGTTCATCTCTAGCCGCTTAAGGATTCGCCATACCCCAGAACAACTAATGCTCACTTGGTGGTAGCGAACTAAGTACATGGCAATCTTCTGAGGTCCGAAGTGGTAGTTCTGGCGCAGATGAATGATCTTTTCAACCAGTTCAGCCTCAGTTGCATTAGGGCTGTGGTGAGGACGTTTGGAGCGATCTTTTAATCCATCAAACCCCAACTCTTCATACCGGCGCTTCCACCGATAGAAGACGTTCCTGCTGATACCGAAATATCGACAAGTTGCAGCAATACTTCCACTCACTTCTTCTGCATGGGTGAGTATCTCTAACCGATGACGCGCCCTTCGATCTAATTCCCTTTCACTGAACATCTCTAATCCCTTCAATTAGGGGCTTAGAATGTCACCAATCTCTATCAGTTTTACATTGTGGCCCTTTCCACTGCTGACACAAACAAATGGGCCACGCTCCTCAACAGGGGCGATTCAACTCCTGATGTCCAAGTTGCAAGTTACGATTATGAACGAACTGGCCCAATAAGGCAACGACAAAAGCGACTGACCGAGGCACAAGCGTGGCTTATGGCTACAAAGTATCAGAATGGAGCAACCGTCTATCAACTGGCTCGAGAATTCGGGATATGCCGAAGTGCCGTGTCAGGACGGATTAAGAAGTTGGGAATTCCCATGAGGGGGCAACCGTCGGGCAGCGAAGTGATTGATTCCATGATCAATTTATATCTATCCGGAATGCCCCTATCAACTGTTGCAAACAAAGTTGGGACTTCCCCAGGAACTGTGCATAACCATCTAAAAAGTCGACATACCCAAATGAGGGATTCACATGGTCGTAAACGCTAACCGTATGATGGCAGAGCGATCACCTACCCTGCTGATGTAGAGCAATCACTTTTCGAATAACCACAAAGCCGATGGGATTTTAACGAAGAGTCGATTGACTTCGAAGGTGCCTACAGCACCAATATTAGAGTTCAACGCAAGTCGACCTCTGATTCTTCTCTATTATTTGTATTTGGCTGGTTCATTGAGAAAAGATTCCTTACAGCCGGGACTACAGAAGTAGTACATCTTCCCTTCATGTTCGGTTTTGGCGGGAGCATCAGAAATTCTTACCTGCATTTTGCAAACTACATCTTGTGCGTATTCATTTTCCATTTGATTTGAACCTTTCGATTTGTAGAGCCAGTAAACGACTGCAAGAACCACGAGGGCTACTACATTAAGGACCGTCGTGGAATTCCAGCCAATATGTTTAACCACTTTTAAATGCACGCTGTGGTTCGGAATTTTAGAAAGAAGTTGGAAAATTCCCTCGGTGACTAACCCGCTGAGGCTCATGACAAACCAGAAGATCAGTGACATGCGTATCGCTAACTTATTTCCATAATATTTGCGATAGATCATGACAAGAGGAAATGCCAGCAAGTCTGCAAATATAAAGGCCACCACGCCGCCGAATGTGATGCCGCCAAACCAGAGGGCAGCGGCAAGAGGAACGTTACCTATCGAGCAGACAAAACTGATGAAGGCGATAAACGGTCCAATGATTGCGTTTTCTAGCACTGATATGAATCCGTGACCGGTCAGAAAGAGCGCTCTCCAAAAGTGGACCGGGACAAGAGTTGAAGCTAGACCAGCCACCACAAAACCGATGAGCAACTCTTTGCGTAACATGATGAAATCGCCAATGGTGTATCCCGCCGCATTTTTCCACCCTCGCCGAGATTTAATCTTTGATTTCCATGAAGTTTGCATAACCTCTTCATGGTCAGCGTCCTCTAGTGATCCACGGGCAGATTCGATCAAGGCTATCGGAATTAAACGAGGCAGAAGAATGGTAAGAAGAATGATCATGACGGCGCCACCGATGAACTCTGCAGCGGCGAACTGCCACCCGATCAAGATTATTAGAACCAGACCTAATTCGATCACGAGATTGGTAGAGGCAAACATGAAAACCATGGAAACTGTGAAATCAGCCCCGCGACTAAAGAGACTCTTACTCAGAGCGCTTGCTGCGTACGAGCACGATGAACTCATCATGCCGAAGAAGGAGGCGCGCGCCACTGTCTTAGGTCGATGATCACCCAGAACACTCTTCATCTTAGCTTTGGAAACGAAGGTCTGAACAAGACCCGAGAGAGTGAAGCCAAGAACTAATGCCCAGAAGGTTTCAAAGAGCATCCACCAACCTTCGAGAAGGCCGCTGGTAAATGAACTCATTGGATATTTTCTTGACAGGTAAAGGACTGAGTAGTGCGCCTGGCTTTGTTGATCACTCTCTAATTCTAATATATTTCTAGTGTTCGAGAAATATATTAGAAAATCCTCATGCTACCAAGAGAGCGAACAATATGAGTCACGTGGGACGATTCTGGGTACCGAGAGCGAGCGATAACTCACCACTAACTAGGTGACCTCCTAAGAATGCCACGATTTCCCGAGATTTTCACTGCTCAGTATTTTTGCCTTATCTCCAACCAACACTGCGACATAGATTCTGGATCCGTCGGGAGACAGAGCAATTACGACCGACCCTGATGGCACGGGAAAAGAACTCCAAGTTTTTCCATCGTTTAAGGTTAAAGCAGCCATGCCCATGCTAAGGGCGACAATTTCTTGATAGTTTTTAGGATTCCAATCAGCTGACATGGCACTAATCTGTCCACCAAATCGATTCCAGGTTTTTCCACCATCTGTCGTGATGACTAGGCCATTACTCATATCAGGCGCAATAATTCTTAAAGGATTTTTTGAATCCACAAGCATCGACCCCATAAAGCCTTGACCGAACTTTGTATTTACTAATTTCCAAGTATTACCTGCATCAGTCGAGCGAAGAAAGCCAACTTGAGGTGAACCAATGTACGCAACCTTCCCAGCGGCGCCAATCGAGTGAACGTCTGAAGTCGTGCCAAAAAAGTCAAATTTGGTGAATGTCTTTCCCCCGTCGGTTGATCTGTAAAGACCCGTATGTCCGCCTGCGAGATAACCCGCACTAGTCGTGGCCCAACCCATTATGTCTACGTTTTTGAACGAAGGAACCGAAATCCATTTCAGACCATCATTTGTTGAATAACTACCACCCTGGTGACCAGTTACAAAAAGGNNCATTCGCGAAGTAGGCTTTGGATTCCCCGTCGCGCTAACAATCGGTAAAACGAAAAAATTGATTCCCATAACAATTAAAGCGGTGAGTGTGAACATTGGAAATCTGCTCTTCTTCATTTATCTTCCTTAGATATTCAAGTTCGACTCATATTACATCTAGAACTCACTGAGAATTCGTGATATCTGCCATAAAGATCGATTACCAAAGTGATCTTGCCCATGGTTTCGCGATTCACGGTTAAATCGCACCATTTTAGGTCGCGGAATACTGTTTCTGACGGTAACGTAACTTTTGTTAAACAACACGAGGGAGCAGACTTGAGAAAAATTATTATAACCCTGCCGATAGCAGTCCTTTTAATTGCACTCATTTCGCCAGCGGAAGCTTCTACACCCTCAAGTTCAATTGTAAATCTCATGGTTTCTGCCACATCTGGAAATATGCCAATGTCCTCGAGTAGTAAAATGACGACGGCAATGACTGGTTCCGCTCTTGGAAAGTTCAAGATATATACCAAGAGAAATACACTCTGTTATTTGATCACCTCAACTGGATTAAGTAATATGACAGAAGCACATGTACAGGTGACTTCAACCGAGAAAGATGTTTTGATTTTTAATCCAAAAAATATTAATGCAACCAAATCAACATGCATGAAAGTAAGCCACACAGCACTTGAAGATATCGCAATTCATCCGAGCAAGTATTCTTTTATGGTCCACACCAAGGCTAACCCTGATGGAGCAGTCATGGGTACGTTGAGGATGGGAAAGTGATTTAATTACAGAATTTCAGGTTACTGCCTTCGCGAACCCCCGTGCAAAATGGTCAATCATGATCTGCATCTGAGTAAAAAACATTCACTAGTGTTTAAGGGGTAGTGTTTCGGTTCAGGAGGAATATTCGATATGGACAAAAAAATCGAAACCGTGGTCATGGAAGTTCAAGGTGTCCAGTGGGCCTCATCAAAAGCAATGGTCGAATCCGTTCTTTCTAGACAAACTGGAGTATTGAGCGTAGAAGCCAACCCTGTTGCCCAGAGCACCACAGTCACCTTTGACCCGGGCTTGACATCTATTGCAGACCTAAGGAAATGGATTCGCGATTGCGGATATCACTGTTCCGGTCTTTCCGTCCCTGAACACATATGTGACCCGATGGCGCAATCCGAAATGCCTGATCTGAATCCAGATGACATGGCCGGGATGGATGGCATGGCTGGGATGGATCATGCCGAACACTCTGAAACTGGCATCAAGAATTCGCAAGAAGTCATGGGACATGGTGGTGGTCACGGCGGCATGTCCATGGATTCAATGGTTCGAGATATGAAGAACAGATTCCTCGTGGCGGCCACCTTCTCAGTGCCCATTACTCTGCTCTCCCCCATCGGCCGCAATGTCATCGGATTCACCTGGCACCTTCCATTTGGATTACGAGATGACGTGGTGTCGCTAGTCCTTTCCCTTCCTGTTATTTTTTACGCCGCTTGGATCTTCTTTGATGGCGCCTATAGGGCACTACGAGCTCGGACATTGGACATGATGGTCTTAGTGGCCGTTGGAGTTGGTTCTGGTTGGCTCTACAGCGCGATCGTTACCTTGACCGGTGGTGGCGATGTCTTCTATGAAGCATCCACCGTGTTGGCGAGTTTTGTCCTTTTAGGGCACTGGTTTGAAATGCGCGCCCGGGGCGGGGCAAATGATGCGGTTCGCACGCTTCTGGAAATGGCTCCCCCTCAAGCTCTTGTAATTCGCAATGGTGAACCGGTGGAAGTTCCGACATCTGAAGTGAAAGTCGGAGATTTGTTGCTGGTGCGTCCCGGTTCCAAAATTCCAACGGACGGAGCCGTTGAAGAAGGCGATTCTGATGTAGACGAGTCCATGGTGACGGGAGAAAGCATCCCAATTGGTAAAACAATAGGCTCAACAGTTATTGGCGCCACAGTGAACACAACCGGAACCCTTAGAGTCCGCGCTACAAAAGTGGGCTCCGACACCGCCTTGGCCCAGATCGTCAAACTGGTTCAGGAAGCGCAGAACTCTAAAGCGCCGGGACAACAATTAGCTGACCGCGCTGCATTTTGGCTCGTGCTGGTCGCGCTCATCGGCGGCAGTGCAACATTTGCAATCTGGTTAATCGTCGGAGTGAGCCTTCAGGTTGCATTACTTTTTGCTATTACAGTCGTTGTAATTACTTGTCCCGACGCACTTGGTTTGGCAACCCCGACTGCAATCATGGTAGGTACAGGTCTTGGGGCCAAGCGCGGCATTCTCTTCAAAAACGCCACGGCACTGGAAACCGCCGCACGTATACAAACCGTCGTGATGGACAAGACAGGCACGTTAACCCAGGGCAAACCTGAGGTAACAGATTTTATTTCAGTTGTAGGGATCGATGGTGTTGAATTATTGGCCCAGGTTGCCGCCGTAGAAAAAGAATCCGAACATCCTCTTGCCGCAGCCGTCGTCAACTATGCCAAAACTAAGGGAGTGCCTTCCTTAGTGGCCTCCGCCTTCCGCAATATTCCAGGTCAAGGCGCCGGAGCCACTGTGAGCGGCCGTCAAATGTTTGTCNNGCAAAGCCAAAGTATTGATGTGGGGCCAATTGCAACACAGCAAGCGGAACTGGCGGCAACGGGTCGCACTGCAGTTCTAATAGCCGTCGACGGCAAGGCTGTGGGAGTCATTGCGCTCGCAGACACCGTTCGCGACACTGCAAAGGCGGCTGTTGAAGCACTTCATGAAGCTGGAATAGAAGTTGTGATGTTGACGGGTGACAACAAAGCCACCGCTCAACGCATCGCGGGTCATTTGGGAATCGATAGTGTCTTGGCTGACGTACTGCCTGAACAGAAAACGGCGAAAATAGCTGAACTCCAGGCGAGCGGTAAGCGGGTAGCGATGGTTGGTGATGGCGTCAATGACGCCCCGGCGC
>PLXJ01000035.1 GCA_003151395.1 Actinomycetota bacterium
ACGGTCACCCAAAAGTGGATTCCGGTCGATCGCGTCGGCCTATATGTACCAGGCGGAAATGCGGTCTATCCCAGTTCGGTGATGATGAATGTTGTACCAGCCCAGATTGCTCGGGTTCCGAGTGTTGCTGTGGCATCACCCCCTCAAAGCGAATTCGGTGGGTTGCCCCACCCAACTATCCTCGCCGCATGTGCGCTCCTTGGGATTTATGAGGTCTACGCAGTTGGAGGTGCACAAGCGATCGCAATGTTTGCTTATGGCATCGAAGGACTATGCGAACCGGTAGATCTAGTTACCGGGCCTGGCAATATTTACGTAGCCGCCGCTAAACGCGCGCTTCGCGGATTAATTGCCATCGATTCCGAGGCAGGACCAACCGAGATTGGAATTCTCGCTGATGAGTCGGCGCTTGCCAGCGATGTGGCAGCTGATCTCATTAGCCAAGCGGAGCATGACGTCAGCGCTGCCGCCGTTCTTGTCACAACTTCGACAACACTTGCAAGCGAAGTCCGTGTACAACTCGCAAGTCGCAGCGCTCTTACTCGGCATTCTGATCGAATCAAAACTGCATTAACTGGAATGCAGTCGGCGATAGTGTTGGTCGACTCACTAGAACAAGGTATTGAAGTTGTCAACGGTTACGCAGCAGAACACTTAGAGCTACATGTTAAGAACGTGGAAGCCGTCGCATCTCAGATCCGAAATGCGGGCGCCGTATTCATTGGGAGGTTTTCACCCGTTTCGCTAGGTGATTACTCCGCCGGATCAAATCACGTTCTACCCACGGGTGGATGCGCTTGCCACTCCAGCGGATTGTCCGTTCAAACCTTTCTCAAGGGCGTTAATTTCATCGAATATGACGAAGCAGCGTTTACCGATATTGCGGAGACGGTTATTACGCTAGCTAGAGCTGAAGATTTACCCGCTCACGGCGAAGCAATGAGCGCACGATTTGAGGAGCAAAAGTGATGGTTCAATCTCAATGGCCGTATTGGTTACCTTTGCGAAGTGACCTCCGAAATATTTCACCGTACGGCGCACCGCAAATCACCGGCGTAGTTGCCCTGAACACCAACGAGAATCCTTTTCCACTTCCCCAGGAAGTGGTTATTGCAATGACCGAACGGCTTAGCCAAGTCATTTCAGGTTTGAATCGTTACCCAGATCGTGATGCCACAGAACTTCGCAGAAAATTAGCGCACTATATATCTCAAACTACGGGAGTCGAAGTAACATCAGAGAACATTTGGGCGGCAAATGGATCGAATGAAATTTTGCAGACACTATTTTTGGCATGCGGAGGAGCCGAAAATTTGGCACTTGGTTTTGTGCCTTCGTACACGGTGCATCCATTAATAGCTCAAATCACAAAGACTCCTTGGTTTGCTGGAAGTCGGGATGCAGATTTCGGAATTGATATTTCGAAGGCAAAGAAGTTGATTCGCGAAAAATCGCCTCATCTTGTCTTCGTAACTACACCTAACAATCCCTCCGGTACCGCGACCTCGATCGCTGATCTCAAAGAATTAGCTGAGGCCACCGGATCTGTCGGAGGTTTGTTCATTGTGGATGAGGCTTATGCCGAATTTTCTGACGAACCTTCCGCCACGACTCTTCTCGCTGATTTCCCACATGTGGTTGTGGTGAGGACGATGAGTAAAGCGTTTGCTTTCGCCGGCGCGCGCACCGGGTATCTCGTCGCCAAGCCAGCTGTAGTAAATGCCGCTCTTATCACCCGATTGCCCTATCACTTGAGCGCTTTGACGCAGGCGGCCGCGGAAACTGCGCTGGAATTCACGCCCGCAATGCAATCCGAGATTGAACTCCTCATTTCTGAGCGCGAGCGGGTGGCAGCGGCAATAAACGAAGTCGGGTATCGAGCCGTGCCTAGTTCGGCTAATTTTCTATTATTTAGTGGGTTTAAGGGTGATCCCAGCGCGATCTGGCAAGCGTTTCTGGATCGTGGGATATTGATTCGCGATATCGGGCTCCGCGGCTTTTTGCGTGTCACAATCGGTAGTCAACACGAGAATGACCAATTCATTGCGGCTCTCGGTTCTATTGCAGCTTCGAGTAACGAAATTGCGGAATAATTCCCCGCAGTCCTATCAAACAAACGTACCAATGGGAGAGCCCAGATGACGACAGCCCGCATTGCCACAGTCGCTCGCAAGACCAAAGAGTCGGACGTATTTGTTCGGCTCAATTTGGATGGTAGTGGAGAGATTGATATCCAAACGGGTGTTCCATTTTTTGAACATATGCTCTCGCAGTTAGGCAAGCATGCCGGTTTTGATCTCACCGTAAAAACTATTGGTGACGTGGATGTTGATTCACACCATACGGTAGAAGACACTTCTCTCGCCTTTGGTCAAGCGCTTCGCGAAGCGCTCGGCGATAAAGTGGGAATTCGTCGTTTCGGTGATGCGATGGTTCCCCTAGATGAAGTACTAGTTCAGGCGGCAGTTGATCTTTCGGGTCGTCCATACCTCGTACATCGCCAACCAGAAATCGTGGAGTTGATCGGCACCGTTGATACCACTCTGGGCCGGCACATTTGGGAATCCATTGTCGCTGAGGCCCGTATTGCCCTTCATATTCGAGTCCTCGAGGGTAGAAATGCGCACCATGTTTTTGAAGCACAATTTAAAGCGGTCGCTCGCGCTTTGCGCGAGGCGGTTGCCATAGATGGCCGCACTTCCGGGATCCCTTCGACCAAGGGCGTTCTTTGATCGCTATTTTTGATTATGGCTCGGGTAATTTACGCTCCGCGTCGCGGGCCTTTGCACTCACTGGACACGAGACGGTAGTTACGAGCGACCTCGCGGTTTGCTTAGCGAGTGATGGACTAGTAGTTCCTGGAGTTGGTGCGTACAGCGCTTGCATGGAGCAACTCATTAATGCAGGCGGGGAAGTTCTCATTCAAGAACGCATCGCTTCCGAAAAGCCGATAATCGGAATTTGTGTTGGGATGCAAATATTCTTTACACACGGAATCGAGAAAGCTGGCCACGCCGGACTCGGAATATTTGACGGAGAAGTCAGCCAACTGGACGCGAAAATATTGCCTCACATCGGCTGGAATAATGTCGTTGCGGATCCTGCATCTAAATTATTTCGGGGATTAGCGAACGAACAATTTTATTTTGTTCACTCTTATGCGGCCAAAAGGGCGATCCCTGATTCGATGACTAGCTGGTGTGAATATGGCGAACCTTTTCTTGCAGCAGTGGAGCGGGGACCGGTGAGCGCGGTGCAATTTCATCCCGAAAAGAGTGGCGCGGTTGGCGCAAAGTTAATAGCCAATTGGGTGGAATCGCTATGACGCCGGCCTCCACAAAGCTTGAGTTACTTCCAGCCATTGATGTAAAAGATGGCATGGCGGTTCGCCTGGTTCAAGGGGAACTTTCTGCGACGAGCAAATACGGCAAACCGTTAGAAGTGGCAGCTGAGTTTGTTACAGCAGGCGCCGAATGGATTCACCTTGTTGATCTTGATGCCGCCTTTGGAATTGGCAACAATTCCGCGCTATTAGAAGAAGTGATCAAAAGTGTTGATCTCAAAGTTGAACTTTCTGGTGGCATTCGGGACGACGAATCGCTACGCCGAGCACTGGCTACTGGATGTACTCGGATTAATTTAGGAACAGCTGCGCTTGAAAATCCCGAATGGACCGCCAAGGTTATTTCAGAGTTCGGGGATCGAATAGCGGTCGGTCTGGATGTTCGCGGTCATACCTTAGCTGCGCGAGGTTGGACGCAAGAAGGTGGAGACCTCTTTGAAACCATTGCACGGCTGGAACGCGATGGTTGCTCCCGTTACATAGTCACAGATGTCGCAAAAGATGGAACGCTCAAAGGTCCAAATTTAGAACTGCTCCGCGAGGTCTGTGCGGTGACCTCTAAACCAGTAGTCGCTAGCGGTGGAGTTTCGAGTTTGGAGGACTTAATAGCGATTCGTGCACTCACGCCAATTGGCGTTGAAGGAGCGATTGTCGGGAAAGCGCTTTACGCGGGAGCTTTTACCTTGCCGCAAGCGCTGCAGGTAGCAAGCGAATGACACTCTCAAAACGGGTCATTCCTTGTCTCGATGTCGCTGGTGGACGAGTGGTGAAGGGCGTCAATTTTCAAAACCTCATTGATGCTGGAGATCCAGTCGAGTTGGCAAAGTATTACGGCGAAGCTGGAGCTGATGAATTAACTTTTCTTGATATCTCTGCCTCTGTCGAAGAGCGATCGACCACTTTAGAAATTGTTTCGCGCACCGCTGAACAAGTTTTTATTCCCCTCACAGTGGGCGGTGGAGTGCGCACGGCACAAGATGTCGATCAACTGCTTCGGGCTGGTGCCGACAAGGTGGGGGTAAATACCGCCGCAATTAATCGACCGGAATTAATCAACGAGATCGCTGATCGATTCGGAGATCAAGTTCTTGTTCTCTCCGTCGATGCCAGAAGGGGAAAGACACCATCTGGTTTTGAAGTGACTACCCATGGCGGGCGCACTGGCACAGGAATCGACGCTTTTGAGTGGATCATCAATGCCACTTCCCGTGGTGTCGGAGAAATTCTGCTTAATTCAATGGATGCCGATGGCACCCGTAACGGTTATGACCTTGAAATGATCGCTAAAGTTCGCGGAGTGACGCATGTACCGCTGATAGCAAGCGGTGGAGCCGGAAAGCTAGCGGATTTTGCACCGGCCCTTGCGGCCGGAGCAGATGCTTTGTTGGCGGCGAGCGTCTTTCATTTTCAAACATTTACTATTTCGCAAGTCAAAGCCCAATTAGCCAACCAAGGATATCCGGTACGGCGTTAACGGCTCTTGAGGCAGAATAGGGGAGTGAGAATTCCCGCCGAAGTTGCCGCTCACTTGACAGAAGGAGCACTCATTGCCGCGGTGGCCCAGGATGTTTCTAACGGCCAAGTTTTGATGATGGCCTGGATGAATGAAGAGGCACTCAATAAAACACTTGATTCGGGGGCCGTGACATATTGGAGTCGAAGTCGAAATAAACTCTGGACCAAGGGCGAGACTTCTGGAAACATTCAAAAATTGATAAGCATGAGTTATGACTGCGATGGAGATGCACTATTGCTGCAAGTGGAGCAGGTAGGTGCAGCATGCCATACCGGTGAACGAAGTTGTTTCTTCCGAGAGATAGGTGTGCAAGAGTGAGTCGTCCAGACATGACCCTTGAAGAGTTTCGAGAATATGCCGTGGATTTCAATGTGATTCCAGTGTCTAGACGTTATTTAGCAGATAATCAGACGCCTTTGTCGCTCTACAAGATTTTGGCCAAGGATAGATCCGGCACTTTTCTGCTTGAATCAGCAGAACATGGCGGCGCGTGGTCCCGATATTCATTTATTGGAATTAAAAGCGCCTCGACGCTAACTGAAAAAAATGGAAAGGCCACCTGGATAGGCTCGGCGCCCGCAGGAGCGCCTATCGACATCGATCCACTTGAGGCTCTAAAAATAACCGCAGAACATCTTCGTTCCCCACACTTGCCCCACCTTCCCCCATTGACTGGCGGATTAGTTGGTTACGCCGGATATGAAATTGTTCGTCGCTTGGAGAAAATCCCTTCGATAGCAGTGAAAGATATTGAGATTCCAGAGATCTGTTTTATGTTGACCTCGGATTTGGCAGTCTTTGATCATTTCGATGGAACGCTCACTTTGATTGCCAATGCTATTAATTGGGATGGTAGCGCCGATCGGGTGGATGACGCTTATTACGACGCCATCGTGCGGTTGGATTCGCTCGAACATCAACTTAAATCACCCCATGGTGGAACCATCAACCATCCTATAGTGCAAAAGAAACCGCACTACAAGCGAGATATGAGTTCGCAGGAATATCAAGAGAAAGTTGAAATTCTTAAAGAAGAGATTCGATCTGGTGAGGCATTTCAAGTAGTGCTTTCCCAACGATTTGTGATGGATGCGATCGCCGATCCATTTGAAATATATCGCGCGCTTCGATCCTCTAATCCAAGCCCGTATATGTATCTCTTTAGATTTGAAGATGGCTTATCCATCGTCGGCTCAAGTCCTGAAGCTCTAGTAAAAATCCAAGGAGAGGATGTTTTACTTCATCCGATTGCTGGTACCAGACCGCGTTCAGGCGACCCAGAAATAGACCAGCGTAACGGTGAGGAACTGTTGGCAGATCCTAAAGAGCGCGCAGAACATCTCATGCTCGTGGATTTGGGACGTAATGATTTGGGAAGAGTCTGCGCACCAGGAACTGTAGAAGTAGTTGAATTCATGCAGATTGAACGCTACTCCCATGTGATGCATATTGTTTCGACGGTTACTGGGAAGTTGTCGGACTCCTCTTCTCCCGTTGATGCCCTACTTGCGGTTTTCCCAGCGGGAACACTCTCGGGTGCACCGAAGCCACGCGCTATGGAAATCATTGAGGAAAATGAACCCACACGTCGCGGCATTTACGGCGGGACGATTGGATATTTAGATTTTCGTGGAAATATTGATACATGTATCGCAATTCGAACTGCGGTGATCAAGGACGGCAAGGCCTATGTTCAGGCTGGTGCTGGAATAGTTGCGGATTCGGTTCCGCAGACCGAAGATTTAGAGTGCGAAAATAAAGCAGCAGCGGTGTTGGGCGCCATTGCAACTGCTAATGAAATGCGCTCCATATAAATGTTGATTATTAAACTATTGATTGTTGTTTTTTTATTGCTTTTCTTTTTTTATCTCTCAATCAAGATCACCAAGCGTGGACTCTCTAAACGTTACGAGCCTCGAGCCAAAACACCATGGAACTCCCTCAACGAAGGCGAGGATCCAACGCTGTGAGCACGGTTCTAGATTCCATCATCGCTGGAGTCCTCGAAGATGTGAATGCGCGGAAAATTCCTCTCCCAAAACTACTCGATCAAATTTCCATGGCTCCGAAAGTTCGTGATGGATATGCAGCCTTGGCAGCGCCGGGAATGCAAATTATTGCCGAGGTAAAACGCTCCTCCCCAAGCAAAGGCGCGCTTGCCACAATTTCAGATCCAGCTCAACTTGCAAGCCGATATGAGTCCGCAGGAGCTGCCGTAATAAGTGTTCTTACTGAAGGTAGGCGATTTGGTGGTTCATCCGCCGATCTCGTCGAAGTGCGAGGGGCAGTGAATATCCCAATCCTCCGAAAAGATTTCACTGTCACCGAGTACCAAGTTTATGAAACTCGCGCGTTAGGTGCAGATTTGATTCTTCTCATCGTCGCGGCACTTTCAGATAGCCAATTAAGAGATTACCAGGCGCTCTCTCGTGAAATTGGTTTGAGTGTCTTAGTGGAAGTTCATAATGAAGAGGAACTCGCTCGAGCAATGGATATCGATGCGGGCATCATCGGCGTGAATGCTCGCAATCTCAAGACTCTTGAAATTCATGAAGAAGCCTTTTCAAAATTGCTTCCATTAATCACAGGGGAACGTATTCGAGTCGCCGAATCAGGGATTTCAACTCGGGCACAAGTATTGAGCGCGGAGAAGGCGGGGGCGAAAGCAATTTTGGTCGGCGAAACTTTGGTGCGTGCTGGTGATCCCGCGCTAGCAATTAACACCCTTCTCGGGCGATAGCCGGCTGGTACCGTTGCGATATGAGCCAGCCGATCGATTCCAGCATTATCGGGCACTTTGGACCCTATGGCGGGCGTTTTGTCCCCGAGGCGCTCATTGGGGCTCTTGATGAGTTAGCACTTGCACACGAAGTCGCGCTTGGCGATCCGGAATTTCAGGCTGAACTCGCTGAGTTGCACCGTAGTTATACCGGCCGTCCTAGCATTATTACGGAGGTCAAACGCTTCGCCGAACACGCGGGCGGAGCGCGAATTCTTCTCAAGCGAGAAGATTTGAATCACACGGGTAGCCACAAAATTAATAATGTCCTTGGACAGGCGTTGCTTACCAAGCGCATGGGAAAAAAGCGGATCATTGCGGAGACCGGCGCTGGGCAACATGGTGTTGCTTCGGCAACAGCCGCGGCGTTAATGGGGCTCGAGTGCGTTGTCTATATGGGGGAAGAAGATACGAAGCGTCAATCCCTGAATGTCGCTCGAATGAAATTGCTCGGAGCGGAGGTAATTCCAGTTACTCAGGGAAGCAAAACTTTGAAGGATGCGATAAACGAAGCAATGCGGGATTGGGTCACAAATGTGGAAACAACTCATTATTTATTAGGAACCGTTGCAGGACCGCATCCATTTCCAACGATGGTTCGGGATTTTCAAAGAATTATTGGTGTTGAAGCGCGCGAACAATGTCTGGAGCTGATGGGTCGGTTACCTGATGTAGTCCTAGCTTGCGTCGGTGGCGGTTCAAATGCGATTGGAATATTCCATCCATTTCTGGATGACGCGGATGTTCGCTTAGTAGGGTTCGAAGCCGGTGGCAGCGGAATTGAGACTGGGTTGCATGCAGCGACGATTTCGGGAGGTTCCCCAGGGGTTCTCCACGGAACACGCTCGTATGTATTGCAAGATGCCAATGGTCAAACGGTGGAATCGCATTCAATCTCCGCTGGACTCGATTACCCAGGTGTAGGACCTGAACACGCTTATCTTCACGATATCGGTCGAGCCGAATATCGAGCCATCACCGATGCACAGGCGATGCATGCATTTGCGCTCCTCTGTAAGACCGAAGGGATTATTCCAGCTATCGAAAGCGCGCATGCGCTCGCCGGAGCACTTCAAATTGGAAATGAACTTGGTCCGGATGCGGTGCTCCTAGTGAACCTTTCTGGGCGCGGGGATAAAGATGTTCAGACCGCAGCTGATTACTTTGGAATTCCTTTGTAATGAGCACTCCACTTGAAGAGTTATTCATACAGGCTCGCGCCGAAAATCGTGCCGTATTAATTGGATACCTGCCAGCTGGATTTCCCACTCAAGAAGGGTGCATCGCTGCCTTGACTGCCATGGTCGAAGGCGGGGTTGATGCCATTGAAATCGGATTTCCGTACAGCGACCCAGTCATGGATGGGCCAGTTATCCAAGCTGCGGCTGATACCTCCCTTCGAAATGGGACGGGGGCCAAAGAGGTCTTTGAAACGCTGGAAGCAATTGCAAAGATCGCACCTACAGTTGTAATGACGTATTGGAATCCGATTGAAAGATATGGCGTAGACCGATTCCTCGCCCAGATCCATCGAGTTGGAGGTTCAGGAGTAATCACTCCAGATCTCACCATTGAAGAATCTGAAAATTGGATCATGGCTTCTAAGGCTCACGATACGAATCGAATTTATGTAGTGGCTCCCAGCACTGGGGAGGAGCGGTTGCGCCGGGTAACCGATGCGACCTCTGGCTTTGTCTATGCAGCTTCGCTCATGGGCGTTACGGGAACAAGAACAAGTGTTTCGAGCGGCGCGCGCGACCTTGTCGCTCGAGTTCGCAGCGTGAGTGAACTTCCAGTCGCAGTGGGGCTCGGCGTTTCAACGCCTGATCAAGCCCACGAAGTGGCTCAATATGCAGATGGCGTGATAGTTGGATCTGCTTTTATAAGATTGTTGCAAGAAAGTTCCTCACTTGCCGAAGGGGTGGAAAAAGTTCGCGAATTAGCTCGAGAACTTTCGAAAGGTTTACACCGTCCTTGAAAGCCGCTTTTAGAGTTGGGAGGGGCGCTGGCATGACCGTCCGGGCCCGCTTAGAACGGGGGGCTAGAAATCTGGCAATTAACTGTGGAAGTTTTGGGAATCAGGGGGCACCAGTTTCGCGATCGTCGCTGGTTACTTAGAGCGCTTTCCACACGGTAAATTTGGAGTTGATAAAGTAGGTGCACGTGAGCGCGATTATCCTAAACGATTTGAGGAGAATTTCAGATGGCAAATAAAAAGGCTGACAAAAAGGGAGCTTCAAAGAAGCAGGGCGATAATTTCACTCGCTACCTGGTTGTAGGGATGATCGCCTTTATTGTCATCGCTGGTGTCGGAGCTGCTCTCGCAAAGAATCACTCCAATTCGCATGCTGCTTTACCAGCATTGGTAACTAAGGCAGATGGATACGGAATTTCAATAAATCCGACAGCCAAGGTGAAGGTCGACATGTACGAAGATTTTCGTTGTCCTAACTGCCGTAACTTTGAGGCTGTAAACAATACTTATATCGATACGTTGGTTCGCGCCGGAAAAATAAATGCGGTTTACCATCCGATGTCATTTATTGCGCCCGATTCGATATTGACCGCCGCTGCAGCAGCGTGTGCAGCAGACCAAGGGAAGTTTTTGGAGATGCATACAGCTCTTTATGTAAACCAACCTACTTCGACTCAGATGGCCGAAAATTCTGCCTATTGGACAAATGCGCAGTTAATTCTCTTGGGTCACTCAGTTGGGATAACCTCGAAGTTATTTGATACTTGTGTTAACAGCGGCAAATACATCAATTGGACTCGTAACATTGAAGCGGATGCCGCAGCAAAGAACATTAACGCGACGCCGACCGTTATAGTCAACGGAAAGACGCTTCCTTTGGCAACAGATTATGATGCCAAAGCTTTCACCAAAGTTCTAACCGATCTTGGTGTTAAGTAAGTCGAACATTGTTTGATCGTTTTATCCCAACTCCTTCGAACTCCTCGATTGAGTTGGGAGCGATCACTCTTCATTACTACGCGCTCTGCATACTTGTAGGGATAATTTCGGCACTTGCCATTGGCCGAGTACGTTGGGTGAGAGCAGGAGGAACAGCTTCCGAATTATATGACTTGGCGATTTATGTTATCCCGGCTGGAATTATCGGAGGTCGGGTTTATCACGTATTAACCACGCCGGAGTTATATTTCGGAGCGCGCGGACGATTCGGTGATGCCTTCAAAATTTGGGAGGGCGGAATGGGAATCTGGGGAGCCGTCGCCCTCGGAACTCTCGTGGCATATTTATATTTTCAAAACCGCCCTCGAAGTCTCACTTTTGGGCAAGCGGTCGATGCGCTCGCCCCAGGGCTCTTAATTGCACAAGCGATTGGACGTTGGGGCAACTGGTTCAATCACGAATTATTTGGTGGGCCTTCAACACTTCCATGGGCTCTTAAAATCCCACTAGCTGATCGGCCGGTTGGGTTCGAAAATTTCTCAACTTTTCATCCGACGTTTTTATACGAATCGCTGTGGTGCCTGCTTTGTGCCGGAATTATTCTCTATCTGCCGCGGGTACGGAGGTTACAGACAGGGGATACTTTTCTTCTCTACGTTGCCCTTTATTGCCTCGGGCGAGCGTGGATTGAAACGCTTCGGATTGATCGCGCTCACTTGATTATTGGTTTAAGGCTAAATGTTTGGGTTGCGATTATCTGCGGAATCGTTTCCGCGAGTTGCATTTATATCCGGGAATCCTCTCGGTCAAAGGATCAAGCATGATTGGTAGGATATCGCCATGAGTCTTGAAGCGGTCTATCTGCGGAATCAGCATCATCGAGGAGGCAAGTCAGGCTGGCTTCGCGCAGCGGTGCTAGGAGCGAATGATGGCTTGGTTTCCAATGCGTCGCTATTGATTGGAGTCGCTGCTGCAGGTCGCACTAGTTTTTTGGCTGTTGCGGGATTGGCTGGGATAGCCGCAGGTTCGATGTCAATGGCCGTGGGCGAGTACATCTCGGTGCAATCACAAGCCGACATTGAAGCTTCCGACCGTCAGATGGAGATAGACCACCTTGCCCTAGATCCAGCTGGCGAACTAGAGGAACTCACTCAGATCTACGAAGAACGAGGGCTTCCTAGGGAGTTGGCCGAAAAAGTTGCGCAGACCTTTACTGAAAAAGATGTTCTTGCTGCGCACCTACGCGATGAGCTTGGTCACTTTGAGGTTAATAAGGCACAACCTGGTAAAGCTGCATTCGCCTCCGCCATTAGTTTTGCCCTTGGAGCCACAATCCCGCTTATTGGCGCGGTTGTGGGTTCTACTGCCACGAAAGTTACTCTAATTGTGGTGTTCGCATTCGTCGGACTCTTTGGCACCGGCGTCATCTCCTCAAAGTTGGCAGGTTCACCGATGGTCCGGACCGTTCTCAGGGTCTTGATCGGGGGCGCTATTGGTATGGCGATAACTGCTGGTATTGGCTCTCTCATACCCGCATAATCTGCTTTTTAAAGGTGGCGCCAAGCCGCCACGCGAGTTGATAGTCTTGTCCACTGCCTCCGCTTTTTTTGGCGAGGTGAAAAACGTTGGGCCACCGCCGTCCCGACCGTTCTTTAGGAGCGATCGTGACCCTCTTTTCTGCTTTGCCACAGGCACAAGGTTTATACAACCCTGCCGATGAACACGATGCGTGTGGCGTAGCGATGATTGCAACCTTGAAGCGAGAGCCCACACACGAAATTGTTGCCCAAGCGCTTACTGCCCTCCGCAACTTAGAGCATCGTGGGGCATCAGGAGCCGAACCCGATAGTGGTGATGGCGCTGGAATCTTGATCAGAATCCCAGATGAGTTCTACCGCAGCGTTGTCGATTTCTCCCTACCTCCAGCTGGCTCTTATGCCACAGGAATCGCTTTTATCGATAAAGAATTTGACGATCTGGCTGGAATTGTAAAAATAGCAAACGAGGAGAGCGTCCAAATTCTCGGTTGGCGGGAACTGCCTACAAATGACTCGTCACTTGGTACGACGGCACTCTCTGTTATGCCTCGTTTTGTTCAACTCTTTATTTCGGGCAAAAACCTTGAAAGTGATCTTGAGTTAGATCGGTTGGCATTTTGTTTTCGCAAGCGGATTGAACATTCGCTACCAATTTACTTTCCTTCGCTCTCGGCTCGAACTATTGTGTATAAAGGAATGCTAACCACCGGGCAATTGGAGGAATTTTTTCCGGACCTTTCCAATGAGTTGGTGAAATCGCCACTGGCATTGGTCCACTCACGATTCTCCACAAATACCTTTCCCTCCTGGCCTTTGGCACATCCATACCGATATATAGCCCATAACGGTGAAATCAATACGGTGCGAGGAAATCGGAATTGGATGCGGGCCCGCGAGGCCTTGCTTGCAAGCCCGCTAATTCCAGGGGATATTTCTCGCTTATTTCCGATAGTAGATAATTCTGGAAGTGACTCGGCCTCATTTGATGAAGTACTTGAACTTCTGTATCTCACTGGACGTTCTTTGCCACACTCAATTTTGATGATGATCCCTGAAGCGTGGGAGAACAGCACCACTATGTCGCAGCAGCGTCGCGATTTTTATGCATTCCATGCATCGCTGATGGAGCCATGGGATGGGCCGGCCTGCGTAACTTTTACGGATGGTTCGCAAGTTGGAGCGGTGCTCGACCGCAATGGCTTGCGCCCCTCTCGCTTCTGGGTAACCGATGATGGACTCGTGATTCTTGCCTCTGAAGTTGGTGTACTGGATATTGATCCTGCAAAAGTCATACGCAAAGGACGGTTACAGCCTGGTCGGATGTTCCTCGTGGATATAGCAGAGGGACGAATCATTGAAGATGATGAGATAAAAGATTCTTTGGCCTCAACTCAACCGTACGGTGAATGGCTGGCTGAGGGAGTTGTGCGATTGGCCGATTTACCCTCGCGCGAACACATCATCTATCCACACTCCTCGGTGTTGCGCCGTCAACGTGCCTTTGGTTACACCGAAGAAGAACTTCGTATCATCATTGCGCCGATGGCAAAAAATGGTGCTGAGCCACTGGGCTCGATGGGAACAGATTCTCCGATTGCCGCGCTCTCTGACAAGCCGCGTTTACTCTTCGATTACTTTGCCCAACTATTTGCCCAAGTAACGAATCCGCCACTTGATGCGATTCGCGAAGAAATGGTTACAAGTTTAGGACAGACGATTGGTGCCGAATCAAATTTGCTCCATCCGTCTGCGGATTCATGCCGCCAAATTTCTCTTGACTTTCCCGTAATCGACAATGACGAACTCGCCAAAATTATTCACGTGAATGCCGATGGTGAACATCCCGATTTTGATTCTCACGTTGTGCGCGGATTATTTCCAGCCCTGGGTGGGGGAGAAGCGTTACGTAATCGAATTGAAGAAATTCGTGCTGAAGTTTCAGAAGCCATAAAAAATGGGGCGCGAATCGTAGTTCTTTCAGATCGGGATGGCGATAGTGAAGAAGCTCCGATTCCAACACTTCTGCTTACTGCTGCCGTGCACCATCATTTAATTCGTGAAAAAACGCGTACAAGAGTAAGCCTTGTTATCGAGAGTGGTGAGGTTCGCGAAGTGCATCACGTTGCGCTCCTCGTCGGCTTTGGTGCATCTGCAGTAAATCCCTATCTCGCCATGGAGAGCGCGGAAGATCTCGTTCGACAGGGTGTGATTAGTGGAATTACTCCGGAAAAAGCGGTCGCCAACTTGATCAAATCTCTGGGCAAAGGCGTACTCAAAGTTATGTCTAAGATGGGAATTTCAACGCTCGCTTCTTATCACGGTGCTCAGGTATTTGAAGCGATCGGACTCTCAACTCAAGTTGTTGACGAGTACTTCACTGGCCTGACTTCGCGTCTTGGAGGAGTCTCCCTTGAAACACTGGCGGAGGAGACCATCAAACGCCATCACCTTGCATACCCTCCGATGGGGGAAATTCCGGGAACAAAGAAGTTGCCGATAGGCGGCGAATATCAATGGCGTCGCGAAGGTGAACCGCACCTTTTCAATCCCGAGACAGTCTTTAAGTTACAGCATGCAACTCGTGCCAAGCGCTATGACATTTTCAAGCAATATACGAACCTNNATCGATGACCAATCCAAGAATTTGATGACTTTGCGGGGGCTCTTTACCTTCAAGGAAGGAGTCCGCCCTGCGCTGAATATTGATCAAGTTGAATCTACGCAGGCAATTATTAAGCGATTTGCAACTGGGGCCATGTCGTATGGATCGATTTCGCAAGAAGCCCACGAGACTTTGGCGATCGCTATGAACCGCATTGGTGGAAAATCAAATACTGGTGAGGGCGGGGAAGATCCTGTTCGCAATATCCTTGATTCCAACGGTGATTCACGTCGCTCCGCGATCAAGCAAGTCGCTTCGGGTCGTTTCGGTGTTACGAGCGAGTACTTGGTTAACTCCGATGATATTCAGATCAAAATGGCGCNNCCACCCCATCATGATATTTATTCCATCGAAGATCTGGCTCAACTCATTCATGATCTAAAAAATGCGAATAAAAACGCGCGAGTGCATGTAAAGCTCGTTGCCGAAGTGGGAGTTGGAACCGTAGCAGCAGGCGTCTCAAAGGCGCACGCCGACGTTGTCCTTATCTCAGGTCACGATGGTGGAACAGGAGCTTCTCCGCTCACCTCGTTAAAGCATGCAGGGGCACCGTGGGAGCTCGGATTAGCTGAAACCCAGCAAACCTTGATGCTCAACGGGCTGCGTGATCGCATCGTCGTGCAAGTTGATGGGCAGATGAAGACCGGGCGGGACGTAGTGATCGCTGCCCTTCTCGGTGCCGAGGAATTTGGATTTGCTACCGCACCTCTAGTTGTTTCCGGCTGTGTGATGATGCGTGTTTGTCATCTTGATACCTGCCCGGTAGGCGTGGCTACTCAGAACCCAGAATTAAGAAAGCGCTTCTCAGGCAAGCCAGAATTTGTTGAAACGTTCTTTGAATATATCGCAGAGGAAGTTCGCGAATGGTTAGCGAAGTTAGGTTTTCGCTCCATCGATGAGGCGATTGGGCAAGTAGAAGTTCTGGATACTCGTGGCGCTATTGAACATTGGAAAGCTAGCGGATTAGATCTAGCGCCATTGCTCAAGGCACCACTCTTTGCAGGATCACGAAAAAACACTGGCGGGCAGGATCACGGATTAGCCGCTGCGCTCGACAACAAACTCATTGAACTTGCGCAACCAGCACTAATTAATGGCGAGAACGTCCATCTTGAAATTCCAGTAAGAAATGTAAACCGTACCGTGGGGACGATGCTCGGGGCAGAGATCACACGCCGCTATGGCGGCAAAGGACTCCCGGAAAACACTATTGATATCTCCCTTCATGGCTCTGCCGGTCAATCACTTGGTGCATTCATTCCCAAGGGGTTGACGCTGCGCCTCTACGGCGACACCAACGACTATGTGGGTAAGGGATTGTCTGGCGGCCGTGTCATTGTGCGCCCAGATTCGAAGGCACCATTTGATTCATCAAAAAATGTGATCGCCGGAAATGTCATCGGTTACGGGGCAACCGGCGGTGTGATCTTCATCCGTGGTGTGGCTGGGGAACGTTTTTGTGTCCGCAATTCTGGAGCGACGGCCGTTGTCGAAAGCGTTGGAGATCACGGTTGCGAATATATGACCGGAGGAGTTGTGTTGGTTCTCGGATCCACTGGCCGTAACTTTGGGGCAGGAATGTCTGGAGGAGTTGCCTTTGTATTGGATCTAGATATTCGGCTCGTCAATCCAGATATGGTTGACGTTCTTTCGTTAACTCCAGCACGTGCCCAACAAGTACATGACTTGATCGCCAAATTTGAGGCAGAGACCGGTTCATTGGTCGCGTCAGAACTCCTTCGCGATTGGGCGAACAATAGTTCTCGTGTCTCTCTCGTTTTGCCAAGAGATTACGCGAAGGTTCTTGCCGCCATGGAGAAGGCCGAACGCGAAGGTTTAAATGTTGACGAGGCTGTTATGGAGGCTACCCGTGGGTGATCCGAGGGGATTTTTAACGACGCAGCGCCAAACCCCTAAGCGCCGCCTGGTTGATGTACGCATTCGAGATTGGAATGAGGTCTACGAAGAACAACCTTTTGCGGAGCTACAGAAGCAAGCCGGACGCTGCATGGATTGCGGGATTCCATTTTGTCATCAGGGTTGCCCGCTCGGAAATTTGATTCCAGAGTGGAACGATTTGATTTGGCGTGGTGAGCGTTCGGAAGCAATCGATCGGTTGCACGCTACTAATAACTTTCCGGAATTTACCGGTCGACTCTGTCCCGCCCCTTGCGAAACGGCGTGCGTTGTTGCAATCAATTCTGATGCGGTAACTATTAAACAAGTCGAACTGCGCACCATTGAAGAGGCATTTAGCAACGGACTCGTTGTTCCACTTCCCCCAGATCGGCTCACTGGTAAAACGGTGGCCGTAGTTGGCTCGGGACCGGCCGGACTTGCTGCGGCCCAGCAGTTAACTCGGGCGGGGCATACCGTTGCTGTCTATGAGCGTGCTGATCGCATTGGCGGATTGCTGCGGTACGGAATCCCCGAGTTCAAAATGGAGAAATCGATCGTTGATCGGCGAATTGAACAGATGTCTGCCGAGGGAACTCGATTTCGCGCTGGAGTAAATGTTGGAGTGGACATCACCGGCAGTGAATTGCGTAATCGTTACGACGCGGTAGTTCTCGCAGTCGGTGCGACGGATTGGCGCGATTTGAGTGTTCCCGGTCGTTCAAATAAGGGGATTTATCAGGCGATGGAGTATTTACCTTGGGGAAATAAACAAGGCCTTGGCGAACTTGAGAGTGAGCCACCTATCAACGCTCAAGGAAAGCACGTAGTAATTTTGGGAGGCGGAGATACTGGTGCTGACTGCCTCGGTACTGCGATCCGTCAAGGGGCGGCGAGCGTGACACAGCTAGAAATCCTGCCTCGCCCAACAGAAGAACGCCCAATGAATCAACCCTGGCCAACGTATCCAATGATCTATCGCGTGAGTAGCGCCCACGAAGAAGCTGGGGAGCGCTTGTACGCGGTATCGACCGAAGAATTTGTCGGTGACGGAGCCGGAAATCTCACGGGGCTTAAGTTGGTAGAGACCGAATTGATAAACGGCAAATTTGAAAAAGTAGGTGGATCTGAACAAGAAATTCGCGCTGACCTTGTCTTTTTGGCGATGGGGTTCCTTGGACCCGAAAAATCAGAACTGATTTCGCAATTAGAAGTCGCACTGGACTCGCGCGGAAATATTAAACGTGATGAAAAGTTTGCAACGAGTGAAGAGGGAATCTTCGTATGTGGTGACGCAGGACGTGGGCAATCTCTCATCGTTTGGGCAATTGCCGAAGGTCGAAGCGCAGCAGCAGCGGTAGACGAATTTTTAATCGGTGAGACTGGGCTGCCGGCACCTATTCTTCCAACGAGTCGCTCCTTAACTGTTTAGGACGGTTTAACTTCTGATTTACCGTTAAAATAAGGCCAATATCAATTAAATATTATCGATTGTTAACTGGAATCTTTAAAAATTCCCCGAAGAGATGGCTTAGGCTGAACTTATGCGAAGAGCGAAAATTGTCTGCACGATGGGTCCTGCCGTTGAATCACCCGAGAAGGTTGCGGAGTTGATTGCCGCAGGTATGAATATGGCTAGGTTAAACCTCTCCCATGGTGGATATGACGAACATCAGAATCGTTTGAATCTGGTTCGGNNAAGAGCGCTGGACTCCCAGTTGCAATACTGGTGGATTTACAGGGTCCAAAGATTCGATTAGCCCGCTTCAAAGACGGACCTCACGAACTGGCCCGCGGGGACATCTTCACGATCACAACGGATGACGTTGAAGGTACCAAAGAGCGCTGTGGAACGACCTATAAAGGGCTAGCGGGGGATTGCAAGGCCGGCGATCGGATTTTAATTGATGATGGCAAAGTTGCCGTCGAAGTTGTAGAAGTCAAAGGCAACGATGTAATCACTAAAGTGATTCAACCTGGATTTGTGAGTAACAACAAGGGAATTAATCTGCCGGGAGTCGCGGTCTCCGTCCCTGCACTCTCGGAGAAAGATATGGATGACCTCCGCTGGGGTTTACGTGCAGGGGCAGATTTCATCGCCCTTTCATTTGTACGGAGCGCCAAAGATATTGATGACGTACACCGCATCATGGAGGAAGAGGGAATTCGTCGGCCCGTAATCGCAAAAATTGAGAAGCCGCAAGCTGTTGCTAACCTTGAAGAAATTGTGGCGGCATTTGATGGCATTATGGTTGCTCGAGGCGATCTTGGTGTGGAGATGCCCATCGAAGATGTGCCCATCGTGCAAAAGCGATGTATTTCGTTGGCCCGTGGCTCGGCTAAGCCAGTAATCGTGGCTACTCAGATGCTTGACTCCATGATTACCAATTCAACTCCAACTCGTGCGGAAGCGACTGATTGCGCTAACGCGGTTCTGGACGGGGCCGATGCCCTGATGCTAAGTGGGGAGACCTCCGTAGGCGCCTTTGCCATTGAGGCCGTTGAAACAATGGCCAGGATCATCGCGCGTACCGAAGAGGCAATGCTTGACCAGATCGCCCCGCTCGGCCACAACCCGGCTACAAAGGGTGGTGCAATCGCAAAAGCGGCGAGAGAAGTGGGTGAGATCGTCGGGGCAAAATATCTCGTTGCATTTACCCAGAGTGGGGACTCGGCTCGTCGAATCTCCCGATTAAGATCGGCAATTCCAATATTGGCGTTGACTCCTGAAATTCCGGTCTACAACCAATTGGCGCTTTCTTGGGGCGTTGAGTCCATGATCACTGAAGTCGTGCAAAATACCGACGAGATGGTGAAGCAGGTCGACGCAATTTTGATTGAATCCAAGCGAGTTGCCAAAGGCGATTCAGTGGTGATTATCGCTGGTGCCCCTCCTGGAATCCCGGGTTCCACAAATGCGCTCCGCGTCCACATGGTTGGAGATGCCATTGATGGGGTCCACCCCGCTTATCGAAGTTAATCCTTAGCCCTTATAATCAGCTCTTCTCAAGAGCCTCGGTACTCCAACGGTAGAGAGGGCGGACTCAAAATCCGCACAGTGTCGGTTCAAATCCGACTCGAGGCACATGACACAAGCAGCAGCAAAAGGTAAAGGCAGTGTGCCACCGAGCGCGCCGCTACGGATTCTCGTCGCGGAAGACGAGGCGATCATTCGTCTCGACCTGGTCGAAATGTTGACAGATGCTGGCTATCTAGTCGTGGCAGAAGCGACAAACGGTCTAGAGGCGATCGCATATGCCAAAGAGTTCCTACCCGATATTGCAATTTTGGATGTCAAGATGCCGGAGATGGATGGAATATCTGCTGCTGAGCAGATCATCGAGATCTCTCCTGTTCTCATGTTGACCGCGTTTAGCCAACGCGAACTGGTAGAGCGTGCTCGCGATGCGGGAGCAATGGCTTACGTAGTAAAACCATTTAGCATCTCCGACTTGGTTCCTGCGATTGAAATAGCTGTCAGCCGTCATCGCGAACAAAAAGCGCTGCACGCAGAGGTTTCAAATTTGCAGGATCGGCTAGAAACTCGGAAGATTATTGATCGGGCAAAGGGAATTTTGATGAAGACGCTCAACCTCTCAGAGCCCGAATCTTTTAGTTGGATTCAACGGACTGCGATGGACCGTCGGATATCAATGAAGGATGTCGCCTTAGCCGTCATATCTCCTGATGCGGTTCCAGACCACTAACGAACTGGGTCGACTGGACTGGCATGAACTTTGAGCGTGGCCAAAAATTCATGAAAAAAGCGTTACACAATATTTATTATTTGTGATTCGCGACTCATCGTTTTTACGCTCATAAGCAGGTATTTACATGCCCGTTTTGTGGCGATAAGTCTTGATGTTGAGTCAACTCGCAGGTAGCCTTCACTCCTCCCTGTCCCGGGATAACAAAAGGAAGGTTCACATGAATTCATCTCTAAAGCGTGGACTTGGCGTTATAGCAGCAACTTCACTCGTTTTGAGTGGTTTTGCGGCGTCAACAGCCCAAGCCGCAAAGGTTGCTAAGGTTATTAACGTAAAGATTGGATACCAAGGCCCACTCACAGGCGATAACGCTCAAACCGGTATCGATGAAATTGCAGGCGTGAAGTACGCCGTTGCGAAATTTAATGCAACAAACAAAAAGTACAAGGTTACTCTTGTAGCTCTTGATGACCAAGGTAGCGGAACTTTCGCGGGCCCAATTGCTGCCAAGACAGCAAAGGACACCTCCATCATTGGGGTTGTTGGACCAGCCTTCTCTGGCGCTTCAATCGCATCATTTCCTTACTACAAGGCCGGAAAGCTAACGTTGGTCTCACCATCAGCAACTCGCGTCACCCTGACCGACCCAACAGTTGCTTCAGATTTTGGTGGCCCGGTGTTCCATCGTCTTCCTTCAAAGGATGACAAGCAAGGTCCAGCACTCGCTAAGTTGGCAGTCCAGGGCGTTGCTAACCCTGTCGTATTCGCAGTGAACGATCAGAGTTCCTATGGCGTTGGGCTCGACGGCTATGTTCAGAAGGCACTTGCTGCTACCGGCGTTAAGCTTGGCGGAACAGATTCAGTCGATGGAACAAATGCCTCACTCGATCTCTCTGCAACAATTGCCAAGATAACGGGCGCATCGGCCAACGTCGTAATCTACTCAGGTTACTACGCACAAGCTGCCTCATTCGTGAAGCAACTTCGTGATGCTGGTTATACAGGTATCTTCGCTTCTGGCGATGGTACATACGATCCAGGATTTGTTACTCTTGCAAAGACCGCAGCCGAAGGCTCTCGCTTGACAGCATCCTCAGCTGTCTTCCAAGATATTGGACCAAAGCTCACCGCCGACTTTACCAAGGTCGTCGGAACAGCTCCAGGAACATATGCAGTTGAAGATTATGACGCCGCCAATATCTTCTTGACCTGTATCTCAAAGGGTGCAACAACTCGTGCGCTGATCGCAGCTTGCGTTTCCAAGGGTGGCTTTAAGGGTCTCTTTGGAAATAAAATCTCGTTTGACGCAAACGGCGACGTTGCGGGAGCTGGCTTCATTAATGGCTTCCTCGTAAAGAACGGTGTCATCGTCTCAACAGGTCAGGTGAAGTAGACCTCTGCTCTGAAGAGTAAAGGTAGGGGCGCTCGAGCGATCGAGCGCCCCTATTTATAATAATCGTTGTCTCGTTCGTAAATGCATATTCGGCCGCGCTGACTTCCCTCAAGATAGGCGGCCGCTACTCAGTTAGAGATGGAGAATTCGTTGTTTCAGACTCTCACACATGAATTTTGGCAATTGACGTTTTCGGGAGTGGCACAAGGATTTATCTATGTCTTGATCTCTCTCGGTTACACCATGGTGTATGGCGTTCTGCGCATGATTAATTTTGCTAACTCTGAAATCTTTATGATCGGTACCTTTGCAACAGTTGTTATCTCGCGCAACTTGCTCGGATACAACGCCGATAGTCGTCCGATCCATGGATTTACCTTGATTTGGAGTCTCTGCTTTTGCCTCATCGCTTCAATGCTGGCATCGGGAGTGACCGCTCTTTTTGTAGAACTGGTTGCCTATCGACGCCTTCGCTCAAGGGGAACAAATCGGTTGGCTCCGTTGATCTCTGCGATCGGCATGTCGATTGCCCTCAGCGAAAGCATCCGTCTTCTGACTGCTTCACGCTCAGTTGGAAATCCCCGACTACTTACCAAGACAATTTTATTTAAAGCCGGCGGAGCAAATATCCGCGTTGACCAATTGATGATCATTATCGTGGCTCCCATTATGTTCTTCGTGCTTCAGTGGATCGTCAATCACACTCGACTAGGAAAAGGAATTCGTGCGGTCTCTATGAATGAAGAGACCGCGAAATTGATGGGTATCAATCTCAACCGCGTCATCTCCGCTACCTTCCTCATCGGTGGACTTATGACTGGGGCAGCGGCCTTCTTCTTTGAAACCGTTTATGAAAACACAAAATACAATATTGGCTTCAATTTAGGGCTTGCAGCTTTTACCGCCGCAGTACTTGGTGGAATCGGAAATATTCGGGGAGCATTCTTTGGGGGGTTAACGCTGGGTTTGCTTGAGACTTATGCCTCAGCCGTCCTTGGTTCCCAATGGAAACCGGTGACAGTCTTCGTCGTTCTGGTAATTGTCCTTTTGTTTCGACCAAATGGAATATTTGGCGAAGCTGTCCAGCAGACAAGGGTGTAAAAATGATAAATCTCAGAGATCTTGGGGCGGCACAGTGGGACAAGTGGAATCGTCCTAAACGAACCGCTTTTTCAATTATTGCAATCATTCTCGTTGGCCTACTACCTATTCTCAACATTTCACTTCTTAATACTCCATCAACCTCGTACGTAGATGTTTTGGTTTATCCAGTTGGTATGTTCGTACTGATGTCGCTCGGCCTCAACATCGTGGTAGGAAAATCAGGTATGTTGGATCTAGGCTATGTGGCTTTCTTTGCAATTGGCGCTTACACGATGGCCTACCTCGGTACCCATACTCATTTAAATACCTGGGAGATCTTGCCTATCGGAATCGCCTTGGCAATGGTCGCTGGTGTATTGCTCGGAATTCCAACTTTGCGCTTGCGCGGTGATTACCTAGCGATAGTCACGTTGGGTTTCGGAGAGATTGTTCGTATATCTGCAATCAACACGGTAAAGATTGGCGGTCCAAATGGAATTTCAAATATTCCGAATCCGCCTTCAATATTCGGGTTGCAGTTCAATATTCTAAATCCAAAGGCTTTCTTCTGGTTGATAGAGTTGATGATTCTTCTCGTGATATGGATGGTTCGTCGACTATCCGTTCGTCGCCCTGGCCGAGCCTGGGAGAGCATTCGTCAGGATGAAGATGCTGCTGAACTTATGGGGGTACCAACCCTCAAATACAAGATCTGGGCCTTCGTACTCGGGGCTGCAGTCGGAGGAGCGGCGGGAGTTATCTACGCTTCTAAGGCCCTTTATATCGCGCCTGATGGATTCACACTCAACGTCTCAATTTTAATTCTCTCGTGTATCGTCTTTGGGGGAATCGGAAACATTTGGGGTGTAATTCTTGGTGGAGTCTTCCTTGCCTACCTCCCAGAGCGCATCCGATTTATCACCAATGCTCGTCAATTAATCTTCGGCATCACTCTCGTGGTGATTATGAACTTCAGACCAGATGGCATATTGCCAAGAAAGAAGCGAGAGAAGATTTTAACTAAGACGGATATGAAATGAGCGGGGTTCTACTAGAGCTTAAAGATGTCACGATGCAATTTGGTGGCGTCACAGCACTGAATAAAGTGAATTTAGAAGTTCGAAAGGGAGAAATATTAGCTCTCATCGGACCTAATGGCGCCGGAAAGACCACGGTTTTCAATGTTGTGACTGGCGTCTACCAGACAACCAATGGGGATATTATTTTTGATGGTCAACGGCTTAACGGGAAGAAGCGATTTGAGATTACCAAGTCTGGTATCGCACGCATCTTTCAAAATATTCGTCTCTGGGGTGATATGACCGCTTTAGAGAACATCGTGACCGCGGCCGATGTCCATTCCAAAGTCGGGTTGGTTGGTTCGTTATTTGGCTTTCCAGCTTCTAGACGCTTGGAACATGAAAGTCGCAGGCGTGCCCATGAGATTCTTAAGTTCATTGGAATTGATGAGTATTCCGACAGATTGGCAAAGAATCTTCCATACGGAGTGCAGCGACGACTCGAAATTGCACGTGCGATGGGTACTGGGGCGAAGTTACTTCTGCTCGATGAACCCGCTGCGGGATTCAACCCTGCCGAGAAAGAGGAGTTAGCAAACGTTATCAAGAGGATTCGAGATGACGGATATACCGTTCTTCTTATCGAGCATGATATGTCTTTAATCATGGGAATTTCTGATCGCGTAGTTGTTTTGGATTTCGGCGAGAAGATTGCAGATGATCTTCCGAGCGTTGTACAAAATGACCCTAAAGTTATTGAAGCCTACCTAGGAGTGCCCGAAGATGAGTCTTGAAGTCAATGACCTCCGAGTTCAATACGGAAAGATTGAAGCAATCAAGGGTATCTCCTTCAAAGTTGATAAAGGTGAGATCGTGACGTTAATCGGCGCCAATGGAGCCGGTAAGACCACAACCCTGAAAACTATCTCTGGGCTGCGAGCCGTGGCGAGTGGAAATATCTTGTTCCATGGTCAAGACATTTCCAAGTTTCCCGCACACGAGCGAGTAATCCTTGGCATCTCACAGGCACCCGAAGGGCGCGGAATTTTCCCCGGCATGACAGTTCTTGAAAATCTTGAGATTGGAAAGTACTTTAGAAAAGATCGCAAAGCTGAATTAGATGAAGATCTAGAGAAGGTTTACCACTTTTTCCCCCGATTGAAGGAGCGCACTAGCCAAGCGGGCGGAACACTGTCTGGTGGCGAACAGCAGATGCTCGCTATTGGCCGTGCACTAATGGCGCGCCCAGAGGTACTCCTTCTAGACGAACCTTCGATGGGACTCGCTCCGATGATGATTCAAAATATATTTAGAATCATTACCGAAATCAATACAACTCTAGGCACAACTATCCTTCTTGTGGAGCAGAATGCTCAACAAGCGCTACAACGAGCAGATCGGGCTTACGTTTTGGAGACTGGCAAGGTAGTTAAAACTGCAAAGGCCTCAGATCTTTTGAATGATCCTGCGGTGAGAGAAGCTTATTTAGGAACGGGCGCTCACTAACTCTCATTTCTTCGACCTACTCATTAAGGATGAGGCTGGTGATGCGAGCCGTACAGGTTCGCTCGCCAGCTTCATTTGTAATAACAATCTCGTAGCATGCCAGGGTCCGTCCGCGCGATACCGGAGTAGCCACCCCAGTTACTTTTCCACTTCGAGCAGGTTTGTGATGAGTCGCATTGATATCGACTCCCACCGTTCGTCTCTTTCCGCCCGCGTGTAACCATGCGCCCAGGGAGCCAAGGAGTTCCGCCAAGACAACATTTGCCCCTCCGTGGAGTAGGTCGAAGGCCTGGGTATTCGTTTCTACCGGCATCGTCCCCACGATTCGCTCCGGCGAAGCTTCAATGATCTCGATTCCCATTTTGTAATCAAGGGCGCCAATGCCACGTTCGTTAATTAATTTTAAATAGTCAACCATGGCGGAATCTTAACGCCACTTCATCAAATCCACTCTAGACTCGTACAAATGAAACGCTTACTGCTCATCGACGGCCACTCGATGGCTTATCGCGCCTTTTATGCGCTCCCAGTTGAAAATTTTCGTAGCAGCCAGGGACAACCGACAAATGCCATTTACNNGGCTCCATGTTGGTAAATCTGATCGCTCAGGAAGCGCCTACCCACCTCGCCGTTGCCTTTGATGTCTCGCGAAAGACTTTCCGGAGTGAGATGTTTCCAGAATACAAGGCAAATCGATCGGCAACGCCAGACGAATTCCGCTCCCAGATGTCCTATCTCAATGAGCTCGTCACCGCTCTGGGAATTAAACAATTCGCGATCGAAGGTTTCGAAGCCGATGACATTTTGGCAACCCTCTCCACAAGGGCTGTAGCCGAAGGTTTCGAGGTCTTGATTTGCACAGGTGACCGCGACTCCTTTCAATTGGTCAGCCACGAAATAACGGTGCTTTATCCCAAGAAAGGCGTGACCGAACTCAGTCGTATGACACCGACCGCAGTTTTCGATAAATATGGTCTCACCCCCGCGCAATATCCAGATTTTGCTGCGCTGCGCGGGGATCCAAGTGACAACCTGCCTTCTGTTCCTGGCGTTGGAGAAAAAACGGCGACAAAATGGATTCAAGATTTTGGATCTCTCACCGAGTTAAACGAAGCAGTGGACTCAATTCCCGGAAAAGTGGGGGAGTCACTTCGTGCGAATATCGCATCCGTTCTCTTGAACCGAGAACTTACGGAATTGCGACATGATCTTGCAATCGATACCTCGATTGACGATTTGGAGTGGGGCGGTCCGTTAATCTCACAAATGGACTCGCTCTTAGATACTTTGGAAATCAAAGCGCTCAAAGATCGTATTCATGCGCTCGGTGGTGCAGCGACCACGACAACTCCCGAACTTCCATCTATCGCAATTTCCACAATATCCAAGGCGGATCTTCAGATAAAATTGTCTGGGCGAACTTCTCCGATCGCAATATATGCATCCGGCCCACTTCGAGAGGGAAATTTTGCAATTGCGCTCTCTAAGGATGAAGTCTACAAAGTTGATGAACCAGCAGGCTCGTGGATTAATGATCCTGCTCTCCCAAAGTGGGTGCATAGTGCAAAACATATGCTGCGCAAGGAGGATATCGCCGGAATTGTTTTCGATACAGAACTTGCTGCCTACCTCATTAACCCTGGTGGTCGAAATCTTGAACTCAGCGACCTAGCGGAGCGTTTTTTAGAGACCTCCATCGCAGAAGTAGAAACCGAACTTTTTTCTACCTTTAATCCAATCTTGGCGCAGGTGATCTTTGAACTTGTCCCCGTTTTACGAGAAGAAATTTCTGAGCGGCAACTCGATAGTCTGTTAACCGATCTCGAAATGCCAACAATGTTCGAGCTGGCTCATCTAGAGCAACTTGGCATCGCTGTAGATTCCAAGAAACTCGGGGCACTTCGCTCCTTCTTCACGGAAGAAGTCGCGCGGGAGACAGCAGCGGTTCACGAAGTTGCGGGTCATGAATTTAATATCGGCTCACCAAAACAATTGCAGGTGGTTCTTTTTGATGAATTGAACTTGCCCAAAACCAAGAAAATCAAGACTGGGTTTACCACCGATGCAGAGAGCCTTGCCGCGTTGGCGGTTAAAACCGGGCATCCAATTTTGGCACACCTAATGCGAATCCGAGAGACCAGTAAATTATTAACAACCGTAGATGGACTGATAAGTTCGATTGCGGCCGACAATAGGATCCACACAACTTTTCAGCAGACCGTGGCAGCAACGGGTCGATTGTCTTCGACTGATCCCAATCTGCAAAATATTCCGGTACGTACCGAGGAGGGTCGCCGGATTCGCGATTGCTTCGTGGCGGCGCCGCCATTTGTTAACCTGATGACCGCGGATTACAGCCAGATTGAAATGCGCATTATGGCGCACCTGTCCCAAGATACTGGACTCACCGCGGCGTTTAAAAGTGGAGAAGATCTACACAGCACCGTGGGTTCGCAAGTCTTTGGTGTCAAAGTCGATCAAGTAAATCCAGAGATGCGCCGCCAAATTAAAGCAATGTCATACGGGCTTGCTTATGGCTTATCGGCTTATGGGCTAGCGCAACAACTCAATTTATCTCCTGGTGAGGCGCAGGAGTTAATGCATCAATATTTCAAACGCTTTGGTGGAATACAAGATTATCTCAAGGTTGTAGTTGAAGATGCTAGGACCAAAGGTTACACCGAAACAATTCTCGGTCGCCGCCGATATCTCCCTGATCTTTCGAGTGATAATAGACAGCGCAGAGAAGTGGCGGAGCGGATGGCACTGAACGCGCCGATACAGGGATCGGCTGCAGACATAATAAAAGTAGCGATGCTCAACGTGGCCCGAGAGTTGCGGAGTGAAAAGCTTGAGTCCAGGCTCTTGCTCCAAGTGCACGATGAGTTGATTTTTGAAATTGCGGTAGGGGAGGAGCAGCGACTCGCTGCGATAGTTAGGACTGAGATGGAAACTGCGGTCAAACTATCTCTACCACTTTCGGTTAACATCGGGATCGGAACCAGTTGGGACCTGGCTGCTCACTAATTTGACCGAGTTTCGCTTCGATCAAAGGGTTGCATCCACCGTTTGCCAACTTGAATGAGCACAAAACCAATTCCGAACATCGTGCTTGTAACCGCAAAACAAAAATGTGGCGAGAAGTGTTGTGAAAAGAATCCACCGGTTGATTGACCCAGCGCCGCGAATGAGCCTTCTATCGTCCATATCCAACCAATCGCAGAAGCAGCGCTTCCTCGTGGCCTGATGACCTCCAACTGTTCGAGATAAAATACTTGCTCCGCGCCTCCGATGAATCCAAAAAGTGAGAGGACCAATAAAAGCGACCAGCCGGGGTTTGCGAATGCAAGAGGAATTGTTGCCAAGAACCAGAAAAAGTAAATAAATCTAAAGCCTGCGACCGGTGCTATATGGCGCCCCAAAGATCCCGCCACCAAAGATCCCGCGATCGACAAAGATGCCGTGGTACTAAATGCCAACCCAGCGAAACGCGGGTCGTGGTGAAGTGAACTGATGGCGGGAATTGCAATTTGATAATTTCCGCTCCCGTAACCAATTAATATCCCTTCCGCGATGAGTAATCTGAATCCTGGGGTTCGAAAGAGGGTTTGCCCGCCTTTAATACGCTTCTCCGCGCGCCATTTCTTTGTAAACTCCAGAGAAGAAAGTGCGATACCACCTATAAAAATTAATATCGCGGTCGTGATTAGAGCGCTGCTTGGGTGTCCCGAAAGCGATAATGTGGTTGCAAGCGCCGGTCCGAGTACGACGCCAAGATTCATGGAGGCAGTGTCAACAGCGATTGCAGTTCGGTATTGTTCTTCAGGAACTGCGGTTCTCCACATAGGTCTTACCGAAAGATTTATCGGAGGAGCTGTTACACCTAAGAGCGCCGCAAAAATAATCAGCAACTTGGCTCCATGGCAAAAATCCAGAGAAGCGAGGGCAAGGGCATAACCTGGAACGAAAATTCGAAGAGGAATAATAAGTCCCATACGATCTATGACGGCTACCCGCATCGCCATAGTCAAGGCACCGACAATGCCATTTGCTCCGGCTGCTAGTCCTGCAAGTGCGATGGAGTGGGTGTCGTCGTGCACCTTGAAATAAATATCTAAACCGATCATTCCGTAAGCAAGTCGGGCCGGGAAAGCCGCGAGCATCATTGCTAACGCTCGCGGATTTCGCAAAACCTGCCAATAAGCCCGCACCGACGGTATTCTACTCCCAAGATTGTCAACAATAATCAACTCGGTTTGACCCTGCGCCGCGTCCTGCGTACCCTTATCCTCTCGCACGCCGTGCGATATATACCGACCTACTACTTTCTATTCCTACGGAGCAAATTGAGCAGCATTCACGCAGTAAATGACATTGGCAGCGCAGAAGATTTTCTAGCCGCAATTGAAGGCACAATCAAGAATTTCAACGATGGAGATCTAGTCTCTGGAATTGTTGTCCAGATTGATCGCGAAGAAGTACTCCTTGACATTGGTTATAAAACCGAGGGTGTTATTCCCTCTCGTGAGTTATCTATCCGCCACGATATCGATCCATCAGAGATTGTAAAACTGGGCGACCGCGTGGAAGCTCTGGTACTCCAGAAGGAAGATAAAGAAGGTCGTTTGATCCTCTCCAAGAAGCGTGCTCAATATGAACGTGCGTGGGGCGAAATCGAAGGCAAAAAAGAGCGTGATGAAGTCGTTACCGGCTTGGTCATTGAAGTTGTTAAGGGTGGTCTGATTGTCGATATTGGACTCCGTGGCTTCCTGCCAGCATCCCTAGTCGAAATGCGTCGCGTCCGCGATCTCACTCCTTATATTGGCAAAGAAGTTGAGTGCCGCATCATCGAACTCGATAAGAATCGCAACAACGTTGTACTTTCGCGTCGCGCCTATCTCGAGCAGACTCAATCAGAATCGCGCACAACTTTCCTCAACCAACTCACCAAAGGTCAAGTCCGTACTGGTGTCGTCTCCTCAATCGTTAACTTCGGTGCCTTTGTTGATCTTGGCGGCGTAGACGGGCTCGTTCACGTTTCGGAACTTTCATGGAAGCATATCGATCACCCAAGTGAGGTTGTCGAAGTCGGAGATGAAGTAACCGTAGAAGTTCTCGAAGTTGATTTCGAGCGCGAGCGCGTTTCTCTCTCACTTAAAGCGACTCAAGAAGATCCATGGCAAGCTTTTGCTCGTACCCACACGATCAATCAAGTTGTGCCTGGCGAAGTAACTAAGTTAGTTCCATTCGGCGCATTTATCCGCGTCTTTGAAGGAATCGAAGGCTTGGTTCATATCTCTGAGTTGGCTGAACGCCATGTCGAGATTCCAGAGCAGGTTGTCCAAGTTGGCGATGAGCTCTTTGTAAAGATCATCGATATCGACCTAGAGCGTCGTCGCATCTCTCTCTCCCTTAAGCAAGCCAACGAGGGACATGAAGTTGAAATCGAAGCATTCGATCCATCTCAGTATGGAATGCCTGCTAGATATGACGCTGAAGGAAACTTTATCTACCCAGAGGGCTTTGATGCTGACTCGCAAGAATGGCGTCCAGGCTTTGAAGCGCAACGCGAAGAGTGGGAGCGTCAATACGCTGAAGCTCAGAGCCGATTCTTAGCGCACAAGAAACAGAAGGCTGAGGCTAAGGCAGCGGATGCTGCGGCCACTCCCGTAACCGAAGAGGTTGCTGAGTAACGCCCTCCTTCCACATAGAGTTGAAGGCCCTGACGATATGTCGGGGCCTTTTACCTTTCCCCGAGGTTACCTCTCCCCGAGGTTACCTTTCCCCGAGGTTACCTTTCCCCGGAGTTACTATTCGCGCCGAGTTCAACCGTCTTAGGTAGGCTTTAGGGGTGCTTCTGGTTGCGTTAACAGGTGGAATCGGGTCAGGAAAATCTCTGGCAGCCGAATACTTTGCGCTTTGTGGAGCTCAAATCTTGGATTTTGACCAACTCGCTCGCGAGGTGGTGGAACGTGGCTCAGAAGGGTTTGATGAGATTCTCGTTCGCTTCGGGGATGAAGTTTTGCGAGAAGGGAACCTAGACCGAGCCCACCTGGCCGAGATCGTATTTGGGGATGGCATCGCCCGAAAGGATCTAGAGGCCATTACCCATCCCAAAATTCGGGCAGCCTTCGAGCAGGTGGTGAGCGAACTTGAGCCAGCCGCGATCTTGGTCTGCCAGATACCGCTCTTAGTTGAAAGCGATTACCCCTATTTATTTGATTTCGTGGTCACTGTCAGTGCTAGCGAGGATACTCGGCGCGCCAGACTCATCAAACGCGGAATGAAGGATTATCAAGTGGCCCAAAGAATGCAGGTGCAAGCGAGCGACGTCCAACGCGAAGCGATTGCCGATGCCGTACTGATAAACAATGGAAGTGAAGATGATTTGCTCCGCCAAGTAGAAAATCTCTATGAGGATCGTCTCTATCCCATTCGGTTAGGGAAGTAATGAGACCGATCTCAGATTTACAACGGAAAGTTAAGCCTTTTGAGGTAATAAGTGATTACACGCCGTCGGGAGATCAACCAACAGCAATCGCAGATCTGACTCGCCGAATCCAAGCGGGAGAACAGGACGTCGTCCTATTGGGTGCAACAGGAACTGGAAAATCAGCGACAACCGCCTGGCTCGTTGAAAAGTTGCAACGTCCCACTCTTGTATTGGCTCCAAATAAAACGTTAGCCGCGCAACTCGCCAATGAATTTAAGGAGTTGTTACCGAATAACGCGGTGGAATATTTTGTTTCGTACTACGACTATTACCAACCAGAGGCTTATGTTCCGCAATCGGATACCTTTATTGAAAAGGATTCTTCAGTCAATCAAGAGGTGGAGCGGTTGCGTCACTCGGCGACTAATTCACTTCTTACGCGGCGAGATGTAATAGTTGTTGCTACCGTTTCCTGTATTTATGGATTGGGTACTCCGCAGGAATACGTCGATCGCATGATTACATTACGAGTTGGTGAATCCATTGAGCGCAATCAGCTCCTGCGCCGTTTCGTTGATATCCAATACAAGAGGAACGATATGGCTTTTGAACGCGGAACTTTTCGAGTGCGCGGCGATACCATCGAGATCATTCCGATGTACGAGGAACATGCAATTCGCATTGAAATGTTCGGGGATGAAATTGAAAAAATCATGACCCTCCATCCGTTAACCGGCGAAATTATTCGAGATGAACAGGAAATGTATATCTTTCCGGCCTCTCACTATTCGGCGGGGGACGAAACAATGAAGCGCGCAATCTCGGAGATTGGTGAAGAGATGGAAGCGGCGGTCATTAAATTTGAAAAGGCGGGCAAACTTCTCGAGGCGCAACGCCTTCGGATGCGTACCACCTTCGATATAGAGATGATGCAGCAACTTGGATTTTGCAGTGGAATCGAGAACTACTCTCGCCATATTGATGGTCGTGGTCCCGGATCGCCACCCAATTGCCTTTTAGATTATTTCCCCGAGGATTTTTTGGTCGTTATTGATGAGTCCCATGTAACTGTTCCGCAAATTGGCGCAATGTATGAAGGGGATGCCTCGCGTAAACGGACTTTAGTGGAACACGGGTTTCGACTCCCTAGCGCTATGGACAATCGCCCACTTCGTTTTGATGAATTCCTCACTCGCAAGGGGCAGACGGTCTATCTCTCGGCTACGCCGGGAAAATATGAAATGGAAAAGGTAAAGGGAGATGTCGTTGAACAGGTTATTCGCCCTACTGGTTTGATCGATCCAGCGATTATCTTAAAACCTGTTAAAGGTCAGATCGATGACCTTCTCGGAGAGATCAGATTACGCGCTCTGCGAAACGAGCGCGTCCTTGTCACGACTCTCACCAAAAAGATGTCAGAAGACCTAACGGATTACCTTCTGGGGTTGGGTGTTCGGGTCCGCTATTTACACTCGGAGGTCGACACCTTGCGCCGTGTTGAACTGCTGCGAGAACTTCGCTCTGGTGAATATGACGTTTTAATTGGTATCAACCTTCTTCGTGAAGGGCTAGATCTTCCCGAGGTTTCACTTGTTGCAATCCTTGATGCGGATAAGCAAGGTTTTCTCCGTTCAGCAACCTCGTTGATTCAAACAATTGGACGAGCTGCTAGAAATGTTTCAGGTGAAGTTCACATGTACGCCGATGTGATCACTCCCGCAATGGCGCAAGCGATAGATGAGACCAATCGCCGTCGGGCCAAGCAAGTTGCTTATAATCTTGCCAACGGAATCGATCCAACTCCCTTGCGGAAAAAGATTGCAGATATCACTGACCTTATTACCCGAGAAGCCGAAGATAGCCAAACGTTAACGCAAGGAACAAAAAATAAGGCAAATCAAACCCCTGCCATTAGGCATCAAAGACCCAGTGGCGTCTCGCTGCCGCGACAAGAGCTGCTTGCTCTCATAGAATCCTTGACGGATCAAATGAAGTCGGCAGCGGCCGAACTTCAGTTTGAATTGGCGGCGCGGCTACGAGATGAATTGCGTGAGCTAAAGCGCGAGCTACGGGGGATGGAGGAGGCAGGGGTATGAACACTGACCGTCTCATTATTCGAGGAGCTCGGGAGCACAACTTAAAAGATATTTCACTCGATCTACCTCGAAATTCGTTGATAGTTTTTACCGGACTTTCAGGTTCGGGGAAATCATCACTTGCTTTTGACACGATCTTTGCAGAGGGTCAACGGCGTTACGTGGAATCGCTCTCAGCCTACGCTCGCCAATTTCTTGGACAGATGGATAAGCCAGATGTGGACTTTATCGAAGGACTATCACCAGCTGTTTCTATCGACCAGAAGTCGACGAATCGGAACCCGCGTTCGACGGTAGGTACGATTACCGAGGTCTATGACTACCTTCGGCTACTTTTTGCCCGCGCTGGTCGACCACACTGTCCTAACTGCGGAAAAGCGATTGCCCGTCAGACGCCACAGAATATCGTTGACCAAATTTTGGCTTTGGATGAGGGTGTTCGATTTCAGGTACTTGCACCAGTTGTCCGAGAGCGTAAAGGTGAGTTTGTCGATCTCTTTACCGATTTCACAACTCAGGGTTTTTCTCGCGCGAGAGTTGATGGAACCGTTTATTCACTGAATGAAGTTCCTAAGCTAAAGAAGCAAGAGAAACATACAATCGAAGTAGTTGTGGATCGCCTTGCCGTTAAGAAGGAATCAAAGTCGCGTATCACTGACTCCATCGAGACAGCGCTCAAACTTGCAAGTGGAACAGTTGTTTTAGATTTTGTTGACGCGAAGGCAACTGATCCCGAAAAAGAGCGAGTATTTAGCGAACATATGGCTTGCCATGATTGTGGACTTTCGTTTGAAGAGATGGAGCCCCGCTCGTTCTCATTTAACTCTCCCTTCGGAGCTTGCCCGGAGTGCACGGGTATTGGTACCCGACTTGAGGTTGACTTCGATCTTGTGGTTCCGGATGATTCATTAAGTTTAAATGAAGGTGCCATCGCTCCATGGGCCGGTGGGCATTCCTCGGAATATTTTAGTCGTCTGCTGCAAGGCCTGGCTGATGAGCTCGGATTTTCAATGGATAAACCATGGAGCAAATTGAGCGCCAAAGCTCGCGAAGCTGTGCTTCACGGGTCGGATTACGAAGTGCATGTGAAGTACAAAAATCGATACGGTCGAGTCCGCAACTACGCGACCGGATTTGAAGGAGTCCTTGGTTTCATCCAAAGAAAACATTCAGAAACCGATTCGGATTTTAGTCGCGAAAAGTACGAAGCTTACATGCGCGAAACTCCCTGCCCAGTGTGTAAAGGGGCACGTCTTAAACCCGAGGTGCTTGCTGTTACCTTGGGAGGCAAGAATATTTGGGAAATCTGCGAACTATCGATCGCAGACTGTGCTACTTTCTTAAAGAAGATTTCACTTAGCTCCCGGGAAAAGAAGATTGCAGATCGCGTACTTAAAGAGGTTCATGCCCGTTTGGGATTCTTACTCGATGTTGGTCTTGACTACCTTTCATTGGAGCGACCTGCTGCAACCCTCTCTGGAGGTGAGGCGCAGCGAATCCGCTTAGCGACTCAGATCGGTTCTGGATTGACGGGTGTTTTATATGTACTCGATGAGCCAAGCATCGGTCTTCACCAACGCGATAATCGCAGGCTGATTGATACTTTAACTCGCTTGCGCGATTTGGGTAATACCTTGATAGTCGTCGAGCACGATGAAGACACCATTAGGATAGCTGACTGGATTGTTGATATTGGACCTGGTGCAGGAGAACACGGCGGAAAGGTTGTCTCCTCCGGTGATTATCAAGCACTTCTCGCTGCCCCAGAATCAATAACGGGAGACTACTTAGCAGGGCGACGGTCAATTCCAATTCCAGATGTTCGTCGTATGGGAGACCCCAAGCGCTCTCTTGTCGTTAAAGAAGCGAAGGAGAATAATCTTAAAGCGATCAACGTAGCTTTCCCTTTAGGCCTCTTCGTGGCCGTTACTGGAGTCAGTGGGTCGGGAAAATCAACGCTGGTCAACGATGTTCTTTACTCGGTGCTCGCCAACAAACTTAACGGTGCACGTATAGTCCCTGGTCGGCATCGAACCATTACCGGAATCGATCAGCTCGATAAAGTCGTTCACGTAGACCAGTCACCGATTGGGCGAACACCGCGTTCCAATCCGGCTACTTACACAGGGGTATTTGCTAAGATTCGAGCCCTCTTTGCTGAAACCACAGAAGCAAAAATTCGTGGCTATCTACAAGGCCGATTTTCATTTAATGTAAAAGGTGGTCGCTGCGAAAACTGCGCAGGGGATGGCACGATTACGATTGAAATGAATTTCTTACCGGATGTTTATGTACCATGCGAAGTTTGCCACGGTGCTCGTTATAACCGTGAGACCCTTGAGGTTCATTACAAGGGCAAGACAATCGCTCAGGTTTTAAATATGCCGATCGAAGAAGCTTCACACTTTTTCGAGTCAGTGCCTGCAATATCGCGATACCTCAAAACACTAAATGACGTTGGTCTCGGTTATGTACGACTGGGTCAATCTGCCCCCACGCTCTCTGGCGGTGAGGCCCAAAGGGTCAAATTGGCGACTGAGTTACAGCGTCGTTCAACCGGACGGACAATTTATGTGCTCGATGAACCGACGACAGGACTTCATTTTGAAGATGTGCGCAAGCTTCTCATCGTTCTCAATCGCCTCGTCGAGTCTGGTAACACAGTTGTCGTTATTGAACACAATTTGGATGTAATAAAATCGGCAGATTGGGTCATTGATCTTGGTCCAGAGGGTGGTGCAGGCGGTGGAACAGTAATCGCAGAGGGAACCCCCGAAGATATTGCAACGATTGCAGCAAGTTATACCGGAAAATTCTTGGCGGAAGTTCTCAAGTAGCATGTCCAACCCCGCGGACTATCGCCCACAAAATATCCCGACAGATCCCGGTGTATACCGTTTTTACGATAACAGTGACCGTGTCATTTATGTTGGAAAAGCCAAAAACTTAAAAAACAGATTGAACTCATACTTTGGTTCGAATTTAGCGGCGAAAACTCATCGCATGGTTCATACCGCAGTCCGCGTAGATTGGACGATCGTCGCGAGTGAGATTGAGGCGTTGGCCCTGGAATTCACCTGGATTAAATCAGAAAATCCGCAATTTAATGTCCAGTTCAAGGACGATAAAACTTATCCATATTTGGCGGTTTCACTCTCCGAAAAATATCCTCGACTCTTTGTTTCGCGGCAGAAACATATCAAGGGCAATCGCTATTTTGGACCTTTCACCAACACTTGGGCGTTGCGCGGTACCGTTGAAATACTCCAAAAGATCTTTCCAGTTCGGGCCTGCAGCCAATCGAATTTTAATCGAGCAGTTGCAACCAAAAGGCAGTGTCTGCTTGGGGATATCGGCAAGTGCTCGGCGCCTTGCGTAGGTTGGATTAGCGAAGAAGAGCACGCCGCCTTATCGCTCAGATTAGTCAACTACTTAGATCGCAATCCAACCGATATTGCTGAATCCTTGCACCTTGATATGGAAAAGGCGGCTGCAAACGAAGAATTTGAGTTAGCCGCGCGGTTGCGCGATCAACTTGAGGCTCTTGGAAAAACTACGGAGTTTACAGAAACCTCGCTAAACAATAATTTTTCCGCCGATTTAGTTGCGATACACGAAGAGACAACTCACGCGGCGGCTTCGCTCTTTTCAATTAGAGCTGGCCGAATCATCGCCTCGCGCACTTGGGTCATTGACTTGGCGAATGTCTTGGAGGGAGAGGATGTCATTTCAGCTGCATTGGCAAAGATCTATATCGAGAACAAACTGCCAAGTGAGATTTTGGTTGATCGCGAACCGTTGGATATCGATACGGTTTCACAATGGTTGAGCGTCGTCGCCGGTCACAAAGTAAGTGTTTTAGTGCCGCAACGCGGCGAAAAATTTGAGATGCTCCGTACGGTCAAGAGAAATGCTCACCAAGCACTCATTCAATATCTGAGCAAGCGTTCAAATGACACGGCCGTTGTAGGAAGGGCGTTGGAAGAGATACACGAGGCGCTTTCCCTTCATGAGCTACCGTTGCGTATCGAGTGCTTTGACATCTCTAATATTCAAGGCAAGCACATGGTCGCCTCAATGGTCGTATTTGAAGATGGCCAGCCGAAAAAATCTGATTACCGCCGCTTTGCTATCGATGATGAAGCGGGTTTTGATGACACCCGGGCCATGAATCACGTGCTGACTAGACGTTTAAAGCGTTACCTTGCCGAACGCGATATTGATATAAATGAATTGCGAATCCAAGGGGGAGCTAGACCTAAGTTTGCCTATCCACCACAGCTCATCGTTGTTGATGGGGGTGCCCCGCAAGTTAGCGCCGCCTACCAGGCGTTAGTAGCACTTGGCCTAGAAAATATCCCATTGGTTGGGTTGGCGAAGCGTTTAGAGGAGGTGTGGTTGCCAAACAGTTCAGATCCAATTATCTTGCCACGGCATAGTGAGGGTCTCTATTTGCTTCAACGGGTTCGCGACGAGGCGCATAGATTTGCGATNNAACTTCTCGGTGAGGTTCGCCGGCGGGCGTTACTAGACAGATTTGGTTCTGTCGCGGCTATCCGCAAGGCATCCGTAATAGATATCGCTGCTATTCCTGGAATAGGCGGAAAAATCGCGGAACTCATTATCGAGACCTTGCAAGGTGAACAGGGAGGAGTGGTGAGGTCAATCAATCTCGGAACAGGTGAGATCGAAGGATAGACTTGCCAACATGAACGGCAAAGTAGTTGTCATTACGGGTATGAGTGGCGCCGGTCGCTCGACCGTCGCTCATGCTTTGGAGGATTTGGGTTGGTACGTAGTTGATAACCTGCCGCCCGCTCTACTTGCAAACTTATGCGATATGGCTACAAGTACGACTCCAAAGATCGCCGTCGTCATCGATGTGCGAGGGCGAGAGTTTTTCGGGACCCTGAGCGGCGCGTTGAGTGAAATTGCCGAACGCGGAATTGCCCGCCAAGTTCTCTTTGTTGATGCTTCCGACGAAGTCTTAGTGCGCCGTTTTGAATCAACACGTAGACCCCACCCTTTGCAGGGAAATGATCGGATCGTTGACGGGATTGCAAAAGAACGCGAACGACTTCGGGAAGTTCGCTCCGTTTCTGACATCCTGATTGATTCCTCCGCTCTCAATATTCATCAGCTAGAACAGAAGATCGCTGAACTCTTCGCAATCTCATCGACAGCCGATTTGCGTGTCAATGTTCTCTCTTTTGGATACAAATATGGAATTCCCGTTGACGCGGACCTCGTCGTGGACTGTCGTTTTATCGCCAATCCACATTGGGATCCGTTGCTCCGTCCATTAACTGGTTTAGATTCACTGGTATCACAACGAGTCCTTGGCACCGAAAATGTGCAAGATTTTCTTGAAAAATATCAATCGCTCTTTGAAACGATGGCTACCGGTTTTTTTCAGGAGGGGCGTAAATATTTGACTCTCGCCGTCGGTTGCACGGGTGGGAAACATCGAAGCGTAGCGATAGCTGAAGAGTTATCCAGACTCTTTAATTTACGTGGCGTGATCGGCGATCAGCGAATTGAAGCTAATGCAATTCATCGTGACCTCGGTCGCGAAATCTGAACTGTGGTCAATCAAAAAGTTGTCTCACTTGGCGGCGGGCATGGACTTGCCGCAACACTTACCTCGATGCGAGGACTTACTTCACATATAACTGCCGTAGTAACCGTGGCAGATAACGGTGGGTCGAGCGGACGATTGCGCGATGAGTTTGGGTCATTGCCTCCCGGGGATTTGCGAATGGCCTTAGCAGCTCTCTGCAGTGATGATGATTGGGGGCGTGGCTGGGCTGAAGTAATGCAATATCGATTTAAGGGGAGCGGTGAATTAAGCGGACATGCTCTCGGAAACCTTCTCATGATGGCGCTCTGGGATATTGATGGTGATCCAGTTCATGGAATCAGGCAGGTGGGCAACTTGCTACGCATTGTTGGCGAAGTGCTCCCAATGTCACTTGATCCACTAGATATTGAAGGAACTTTCAATACCTCCCTTGGTCGAAAAATTGTTAGAGGACAAGTCGAGGTGGCCACTACAAAGGGCCATATCGAATCGCTCCGCTTAATTCCAGAAAATCCACGAGTGACTCCACAAGTTTTAACTTCACTTCAAAGCGCAGATTGGATCACGGTTGGTCCTGGCTCCTGGTTTTCTAGCGTAATGCCGCACCTTCTCCTTCCAGAATTAGCCGACGCCGTAATGCAATCCAAGGCAAAGCGCATCATGGTTCTAAACCTTCCGGAACCCGAATCTATTGACGAATTCGCGGGCTCCTCTGCCGAAGACCACCTAGATTTCATATTGCAACATTTGCCTCAGCTTAAGATTGATTTTGCGATTGTCGACCCCTCGGCGGTGGGGGTCAATTCGAGACTTCAAGGCCTAGTTGAGGGTTTGGGAGGAGAACTCGTTATGACTCCGTTGGCACAAGCGCCGGGAAGTTACCATCACGATGTCGAAAAACTTCGTTCAGTTTTCGCACACATTATGGAGCGAAGACTGCTTAGATAGCCGCATGGCAATGACGGCGGCGGTAAAAGATGAGTTGAGTCGTCTTAACATTACGAAACCCTGTTGCCGTAAATCCGAAGTTTCCTCTCTTTTGCGATTTGCAGGAGGGCTGCACATTTCGGCAGGAAAAATTGTGATAGAAGTTGAGCTAGATACCGCTCAAGCTGCACGTCGCCTAAGAAAAGATATCGCGGAAATTTACGGGCATGAAAGTGAATTGTCGGTCTTATCACCGAGCGGCTTGCGCAAGGGGAGTAGATACGTCGTTCGAGTTGTATCTGAGGGAGATGCCTTAGCCAGACAAACTGGCCTGGTCGATGGCAATGCTCGGCCTATCCGAGGGCTACCACCTCAAGTTGTATCGGCTGGATTATGCGATGCGGAGGCTGCCTGGCGTGGGGCCTTCCTTGCTCATGGTTCGCTTACCGAACCCGGCCGGTCTTCGGCACTTGAAATTACTTGTCCTGGTCCAGAGGCAGCGTTGGCTCTCGTTGGAGCCGCCCGGCGTCTGGGAATTGCGGCGAAAGCTCGTGAAGTACGGAACGTTGATCGCGTAGTTATTCGCGATGGTGATGCTATAGGAGCACTTCTGACTCGACTCGGAGCGCATGAAAGCGTTCTTGCCTGGGAAGAGCGAAGGATGAGACGCGAAGTCCGTGCAACCGCCAACAGGTTGGCCAACTTTGATGACGCGAATCTCAGGCGTTCGGCTCGTGCCGCCGTCGCCGCTGCAGCTAGAGTCGCCCGAGCTCTTGAAATATTGGATGGCGAAATACCCGATCACCTCAAAGTAGCTGGTGAACTTCGCATTAATTATGGACAAGCGAGTTTGGAAGAATTGGGGTCACTCGCTTCACCCCCGATGACAAAAGATGCAATTGCAGGTCGAATTCGCAGATTGTTAGCAATGGCGGATAAGCGTGCGCATGATTTAGGGATACCAGATACCGAGGCGGGCCTAAGTCCGGATTTATTGGCTGAATAGCCCGACTGATAGGATTTATTCATCACAGAGTAGTGATGAATTAATGTGCCTAATTTGAGCCTCGTTATTTAAGAAGGTGGGATTATCGTGATTCGTGTTGGAATTAATGGTTTTGGTCGTATTGGACGTAACTTTTTCCGTGCCGCATTGGTCTCTGGAGCAGATTTCGAGATCGTTGGAATCAACGACCTCACAGATAACCGCACCCTTGCCCACCTCTTAAAATATGACTCCATTTTGGGTCGCCTGGGATTGCCGGTCACCTATACGGAGGATTCAATCACCGTTGGCGACAAGACCATCAAAGTTTTTGCCGAGCGTGATCCAGCAAACTTACCTTGGGCTGAATTAGGCGCAGATATCGTGATTGAGTCAACGGGATTCTTCACAAAAGCAGCCGATGCAAAGAAGCACATTACTGCTGGAGCAAAGAAAGTAATTATTTCCGCCCCCGCGACAGATGAGGATGTAACGATTGTCTTGGGCGCTAATGAAGAAAAGTACGACACAGCTATTCATAACATTATTTCAAATGCCTCCTGCACAACGAACTGCCTGGCACCAATGGCAAAAGTTCTT